>CAVZTR010000004.1:0-364542 GCA_963778225.1 uncultured Alphaproteobacteria bacterium | reverse complement strand
AGCGGCCCTCGCGTCCCGTGTTAGGGTCATTCAACTGAAACTCCCGGTGCCCTCGCCGGGAGTTTTCGTTTCTTCACTCCGGCTCTGTGTCCTTGTCTTTCAAGAGCACTCACATCAGGCAGACGCTGCCCTCTGAGCCATCAGATAGTGCCTTGAGCACTTGCTCTAACTCGGCCTTCGCACCGGCCACCACCTGCTCACGGGTCATTTGGCCGAACTCCAGTCCGAAGAGAAGTTCGGCGAGGTCATCCCGCAGTTGGTAGAGCGTGTAGCAGAGACAGTCTCGGGAAACCGAAACTATGTGTTCGTCGCCCATGGCTCGTTCTCCGTGCTTCCAACACAGATCGGACAAGTGATGACATCGGTGACGATTTCGGAATGACCAGAATCAAACGACACCAAATGAGATCGTCTGGATGGTTGTGGGCTTGGCTGGTAGCCGTTGGAGAACCGGCTCTTGCTCAACGACGGTTGGCTTAGCCGAGGGACCGAGCAAATAGACCGTCTGATGTGGGCGAGATAGGGTGAGCCCTGAGGTTGCGACGAGACGGGAGCGGAAACCTCAGGGCTCATGCCGCTCTTATTGGCAGGGGGGCTGCCGGGGGCAGAAAGAGCGACATAAGCAATAAGTCTCATAGTCGGCATGACAGATCGGTTAAACCGACGACCAAATCCGCTTGGTAAAGGGGCCAACTGCGACATTCTGATCTGATTGATTAGAATCAACGGCAGCTTGGCTCTTGAGGCCCTATGCATTCTCCACGAGGCGAACATCTGTCTCCCCCCGACAGGTGCTTCGTTTGGACGGTCTCTTCCCACATCCCCCCTCATAGGGACTGTCCGCAAAAGAAGCCCTCGGTGTCCTCCGGGGGCTTTTCTGTTTCGGGATTTGGTGTCTCTGAAAGGTAGCTGTCTGTGTGTATCCCCACGAATTTGTCGCGGATCAGCTTTTACCAGCAGTATTCATGCCTATGCCGCTGGACCTAATAGGGTCAGATGAGGAAGTCTGAGCGAATTGTTTGAGCGATCTGGCACGCGGGGGCTTTTTCAGAGGGTGCTTGGGCAAGCAAGAAGCCCCTTCGTCGTTCAGGACGGAGGGGCTTTTTTGCTTTTGGAAGTTTTGACTTGGATAGAACCGGCCAGATCAAGCAGGAGATCATCTGGCCGGAGCTATGATTTTCTCAAAGGCCCGAAGTGCCACCTCAATAGTTGACGCAGAGATTGTAGCGACGCCACCAGTAGCCGCTCCCCGTTCTCACGGCCTTCCGGTAGAGCCACGCACATTCGCCATCCTCGTAATACGAGTAGGAGTAGGGCGAGTAATAATAGGCTCCGTAGCCACCGTAGTAATGCCCCCATAGCCGCCATAGTAGCGATGGTTCCCGCCGTAATGTCTGTGATGCTTGCCACCACCATAGTTTCCCGCCACCGTAGTGCCTGCCACGCCACCATAGCCTCCACCACCACCGTAGTGCTTGGCACCGCCGCCATAGCCTCCACCGCCACCGTAGTGCTTGGCACCGCCGCCATAGCTTCCACCGCCACCACCATAATGGCCTCCGCCACCACTACGGCCACCGCTAAATCCACCACCGCCACCGTGGCCACCACCCCCGCCATGGCCACCACCTGAGAATCCACCACCACCGTGGCCGCCACCGCCATGACCACCGCCTCCGCTGCGTGCCTCAGCCTGTGATAAGGCAGCCGCCGCGCCGAAAACGACGGCGACGCCAACCGTTAGAACGCGATTCCACTTCATTTGATCTGCTCCATCAATCACTTCTCGCGGTCAAGGCGCCGGCAGCATTGCCTGAGCGTGATTCCCGCAACACACTAACCGTCGGCGCGACAGCGCGAACTCCGTCGGGCGATCAGTCTTTCATGATTTTAGGAATGCGCCTTTGCTGACGACGGCAACTTGCGTCAGATCAAGCACGAAGGAGCACAATAAAGGGAGCCCTGAAGCTGATGGACGGGGAGAGCTCAGGGCTCTCGCTGCCCTATTCGGCACGGGGGAGTGCCTTTAGGGAAAGGACAGCGATCTGCGCTCGTAATGACGACTGAGACTGAGCTGTAAGCGTCCTTGACGGTGGGCGGAAATAGCGGAACGAGAATAGCTGAAAGCTTGCCTTAGCGATCTGGAAGCGGTGGCTTTTTCAGAGGGTGCTCGGCAAGCAGAAGCCCCCTCGTCGTTCAGGCGAAGGGGCTTTCGTATCATCTCCGAGAACAAATCGCGACAAGCGTAGCCATCCCCCCGACTTTCACACCTGCCGTCAGCAAGGACAGCAACCTCAAGAGGGCTTTTAGGTGCCGTCATAAGTCGCCCGACCAACGGGGTTAGCTGCTGGTCGGACAACCGTTGATATGAAAAGGCAACAACGAAAATGTGTCCAGATGGTCCAGCCGATTTGATGAACGATCCCGGGATCAGAACTTCTTACGAATGCGCAGGGGCTTTGTAAGCCAAACTAATCTCAACGAGTGCCGAAGACCGCAGCCATCTCACCCTTTGTCAACGGTGAGGCACGCCCCTTGAGTGAGAAGCTCGCCGTTCCGGGCCGATGTGCGCGATCAAGAACCCGCAGCGGGATTTCCGTTGAGGTCAAACTCAACGGCGTGATCCGGGCGAGTAGTTCACGACTACCGATGTCGGTGTTCCAAACGCCAGAATCCGACCACAGCTTCCTTCGGCGATCTTCTTCCGAACACCACGAAGGGCCTGTTCCACGAAGGTCGTTGGTTCTTTCGTCAGGTCAAAATCCACTCCTATCAACTGATACACGCCGAGCGATGGCAGCGACGAAGATCGGGCTGGGGTATCTTCCGATCAGTCAGGATGATGGCGTGGGGCACGAAGGACGCCCGGTAAGCGGCTTCCTCCGTCTCGCGGAAGTGTCGCTGGGTATCCTCAACGGCTTGCCTCACGTCGTCGGGCGACACTTCAAGGGCAGTCGGTAGGGCTTGGAGAAGCCCTCGTGTCGCTTCGGAAATCTCCGACACAGAGTTCGTCCAAGACGACGAAGGCCCTTTGAGATGTTGCGTGTAGCCGCAGCGGCGGACGAGTTCGTTTCGGCTCAAGCCAAGTTCCTTGGAACGGCTGATGATGAGAGCCGTGATGGGCAGGATGGGTTGCTGAGTTTCACTCATTTGTTCGTCCTCCTTTGTTGCCAGCTTTTGCTGGCCGCATCCCGCATTTGCGGTTCCACCTTGCCGAGGTTTGGCAGGTTGGCTCGGACGTTCAGTCCGACTCTTGATGCTATTTGACGCTCAGCTTTTTCCCGCTCTCGCCGCCGCCCGTCTGACAGGTCCGTGCCATCCGCGGAATTCATCTGATAAACGCTCCCACATACTCCACGACTGGAGCTCCTTCAATCCTCGTGGCACCTTCCGCATGGGACAAATAGAACTGCTCAAGCATCTGAACCGACGTTAGGGCGTTCTTTCGCGAGTAAGTGAAGATCAATTCTGTTCGCCGTAGAGCACCCTGAACATCAGCGCTGTATGTCTTAGGCTGTAAAGGGTCCGTCCCGACCCTTGGCATCCCTCCTAGTTCATTCTCGTCTAGAATGTTCCGAAACAACCTTCCCATGACATCTAGGCGTAATCGCCTATTTTTCAGTTCGGGTAGAACACGAAATCTTCCGGACGCCAACCCGTCTTTCGTGCCGCTTCCGCATGCGTTCGTAAATTTGCACGGCCTTGCCAGCGAACAGGAAGGCGAGTCTGGTTCTTTTGGTTTGGATCAGGCACCCAAATTTCAAGAAAAGTTGCGGTCGCTAACCGGGCCTTTCTTGAATACTTTGACGTGCTTGTGGCGAAGCTCTTTGATGTCAGAAATTCGGATGAACACTTGAACGGCGAACTCAATCAGATCGGAAAAATCATCCGTGTAAGTCAGCTTACGAACGACTTACCCTTGACCCGATACTGAAACGTGCTTGCGTTTGGCGTAATCGCGCGACACCGTCAACAGCTTTTCTTATAGGATTGCAACTCAAAGTATGGCCTAGCCTTAGTCCGAGCCAACCTTCGGAAAACTGGGAAGACCTTGATTATCCTTTCTGAGCCGCACACTTTAACACTTTCCGAATAACGTTGAGATGCTTGTTCAAGGGTGCTTCCGGAAAACTTGCCCGAAGAGGTGTCTTGCGCTCCTTCAAGAACTCCACATCGGTCAGGGACCCCAAGTACTCTTCTATCGTCGCTGTCGTGATTGAAGATACATCCTTCGCTTGAAAAAACGGCAAAACGTCGCGGTCCAGAATGTAAACATCCTCATCGTGTGTTCGTTGAGTCATCTTGCCCAGCTTTCACCTTTCTATCCTGCCACTCCAAAAATCGCTTGGTCATAGCAGCAAACGTCGTGGTATGGACGGACGATGTTGAGCCTCTCCTTCAGCAGGGCATCTTTGTAGAGTTCCTTGGCCCGCGCGCACGCTCGTCGCCTTATCTGTCTCGCCGGTGCTCTTGCGGACATACTTGCCCTCAATAAACAATCGGAACTGCCAGAACGGCGAGGCATCAATACGATAGATTTGGGCCGTCTCAGGCAAGCCTGACACGGCGACGAAATCGGTGGGGGTGGTTCTAGAAGTCATAGATCAGCGTATGAAACATTACTGCTTCATACAAGTCCCCGATGAAAGCCCCCAAACGACTGATTTTATTGAAAATTGGCGCGCCCGAAAGGATTCGAACCTCTGACCCCCAAATTCGTAGTCTGGTGCTCTATCCAGCTGAGCTACGGGCGCATGTCTTGCTAATGGATACCGAGCCAGCGACGGGTCAAAGACCCAGCCAAGACCTCAGCGGCAAGAGCGCCCCTTCTACTGGTAGAGTTCCGCGGGCGCAAGGGGGGCAGCGAGGCTGTTGGTCGCGCCGGCAACCAATATCCTCCACGCGCGCAAACCCCTGATCGGTGCGCCCCCGCACCCAACGCATTACGCCTGCCGATCGGGGATCCTCAGCTCAAATGCTGCCCCGGAAAGCGTCTCGATCAGTCGGAGGCTGCCACCGTGCGCCTGGGCGAGTTCTGCGGAGATTGGCAATCCAAGCCCCGTTCCGCCGCGCCGCGTCGAGCCTTGAAATGGCTGGAACAGCTTGTCACGAGATTTCGCGGGAACGCCGGGTCCATTATCGCTGACGACAACGCAGACCGTGTGATCTTCCCGCCAGCTGCGGATCTCGATCCGCCCGCCTGCGGGTCCCTCGTCCCGCCCCTCGATCGCCTGCACCGCATTACGGCAGAGGTTGGAAAAGATTCGGAATAGATGCCCCCGGTCTGCATCTACCTGCAGCGCGGGATCCACATCAAGAACGAGCGCGATGGCATCGTCGCGACCCAGGTTTAACGTCTCGACGACGTCCTCAACAATGGGTCTAAGCGCAAACACTTCGCGACGCTGGACCGTCTCTTCCGTACGCCCGAAGCGCAGTGTCTCGTTGCAGAAATTGATCGCCCGGTCGAGCGACGCGATCAGTTTGGGCGCCACGCGCTGCACCGTTGGATCAGCACTATCCGTCAAACGATCGGAGATCAGCTGTGCATTCGCGAGCATGTTGCGCAGGTCATGATTGATCTTCGATACTGCAAGGCCCAGCTGCGCCAACCGTGTCTTCTGCTTTAAGAGTTGCGACAGCTGCCGCTGCATCTGCGCCAACTCTTCTTCCGCGCGACCGATCTCATCCGCTCGTCCCGACGGAACGACGACGCGCGACGGATCCTCTGGATTCTCGCTGTAGTCGACAATGTTGCGCGAAAGCTTGCGGATGGGCTTCACCAGCAATTGGCTGATGACGATGTAAACGAGGGCTGCCGTCGCCAGCGCGACGAACAACGACAGCCAGAAGATTTCCGTGCCGTAGCGATACATCGCGCGCTGCAACGGCTCTTCCGGCATGACAACTTCGATCACATCGTCGAAGCGCGGCCCTACCAGGCCGATCACACGCATCGTGCGATCGCCATCGGAGCGCATGACATCGAGGGCATCGCCGATATGAACGAGCCGCTGCCCGACCTGATCTGAGAATGTGGTTCGCGCCAGCTGGCGCATATCGTACGTCACGTCGATGCTGATTTCCTGCACCGGCGGGAGGATCACACGGCGCGCGCCGCCACGCCGCACGGCAATGGCGCGCACCAGCGCGGTGCGCAGCAACTCGTTACGCAGTGCAGGTGGAACTTCGCGCCCAGGTACGGCGTCAGCGGCCAGCGCCGAGACGAGCGCGGTGTTGATTCGATCGTTCAACCAGTTGACGCGGAAACTTGCGAGCGCGGGCAGGAAAATCAAAACCTGCGCGATCATGACGAACACGCCAGTAATGACGAGCAGTTTGGCTGGCAGCCCAAACCGCACGCGCGATCGAAGTCTGCGCCACGCGCCGCGGACTGTTCCGACCATGCGCTGGACAACCGTCTCCTCCGGCCCGGTTTGACCCTGACCATCAGCAGTTTTCTGGCGTTCCAAATCTTGCAGCACGTCGTCAGGGCCTCTTCCCGTCACGGCCGGGAATGTGACACTTCGAGAGCAACTTGTCAGCCGCTCGCCCGGTGGTGCCCTAAGCGGTTTTCACAACCGATACATAGGCACTGATACGGGCATCGCCAAGATTTCTTAACCGGATGCTTAGCCAAGCTTGGCCAACCAACCAATGATGCGCCGCAACAATGGGCTGCCTGCGGAATCCACAAAGAACCTGTAAGCGGCACGCTTATTGGCCTCGCCCAACGTCGGGTAGGGGCTAATCCAGCCTGTCATGGCCCGGATACCCAGGCCCTGAGAGATTGCAAGCGACCACATCTGGATCAGCTCGCCGGCCTGCGCTCCAAGGATCGTCGCGCCAAGAATGCGGCCCCTCGCATCCGTCACGACCTTGACGTGGCCATGCGTTTCGCCCTCGGCCTGAGCCCGGTCGTTCTCGTGGAACGGCCAGCGCAGCACACGTACCTTTAGCCTCTTGGACAGTGCATCAGCCTCGCTGAGGCCGACGTGCGCCAGCTCCGGCTCGGTAAACGTCACCCAAGGAATATGACCCGCCTGAACTTTCGCCGGAATGCGAAACAGCGCCCGCCGCAGCACAATGCCTGCGTGGTAATTGGCGACGTGCGTGAATTGCGGGCCGCCCGCGACATCACCGATTGCAAAGATCTTCCGGTTGCTGGTGCGCAGACCGCGATCGACGATGATCCCGCTCTTCTCGAACCGGACCCCTGCCGCCGTCAGATTGAGATCGGCGATGTTCGGTCGCCGTCCGACCGCGAGCAAAAGGTGCGAACCGTCAACGAAATCCGCCCCGCCGGCCCCTTTGAGCTCGACCCGCACGCCCGCCGCCGTCCGCAACACGGCTTTTGCGGACGTGCCCTCGCGCACGTCCACGCCTTCCGCACGGATCAAATCGAGCAACTGCGATGCCAACTCGGGATCGTCCTTGCCGAGTGCCTTCGCACCTTCGATCACAGTCACCCGGCTGCCCAGACGTCGATGCGCCTGCGCCATCTCGATCCCGATCGGTCCACCGCCGATGATGATGAGATGCTCCGGCCGCACAGAGTTCTGAAACAACGACTCGTTGGTGAAGTAGTCGATACTGTCGAGGCCGGGTATTGGCGGCACGACGGGCGAAGATCCTGTTGCAATCACAAATCGCCGCGCCGCGATGACATAATCACCCGCCGCTACGGTTTTCTCGTCGATGAAGCGGCCTGCGGCCTGGATCACCTGCACACCCAGACCCTGGAATCGCTCGACGCTGTCGTTCGGTGCAATCGCGGCAATCACCGACTGGACATGTTTGTTGACCGCCGCATGATCAATCACGGGTTCCACGGGCTGGATGCCGAAAGGCGCAGCAGTCCGCATGGAATGAGCCCGCCGCGCAGAAGCAATCAAGGCTTTCGAGGGGACGCAACCGTAGTTGAGGCAATCGCCGCCCATCTTATGCTTTTCGATCAGGACGACGCGGCGCCCGAATGCTGCGGCACCCGCTGCGACCGACAATCCGCCTGAGCCCGCGCCGATCACGCACAGATCCACATCGAGCCGCGTCGTCGGAGAAGCGGTGGCGGGCGATGACGTCGCCTCAGCGGGCTGCATTGCGCGCACTCCATTTTTTCGCCGCAACCGGAAGGAGCGCGACCAGTCCAATCAGGACGAACGCTGCCACCAGTTCGCTGGTGATGAGATTTCCCGTGTCGATCGTATAGGGACACGAAACATTTGGCTCGCCCGCCTGTCGTTGAAGACACGTGGCATGCACAGCATTCTGCGCCTCGACGACACTGCCGAGCCCCGCCCCTGCAACGGAGAATGCGATTGTCCCTGGAATGATGCCAAGAAACGTTCCGAGCACAAAAGTGGAGAGCGGCACGCCAAGCAGAGCCGGCGCCAGGTTGACGATGAAGAAAGGGAACACCGGGACGAGCCGGAGAAACAGCATGTAGCTCAAAGCATTTTCTCGGAAGCCGTCCCGGAGCCGAACCAGCCAGGGACCGGCCCGCGCCGAAAGCGCTTCCCCAAGCGATGTCTTCGCGATGAGAAACAGCAGTGTCGCTCCTGCCGTCGCCGCAATGATGGTTGCCGGCGCACCAATCTTCCAGCCAAACAGCAACCCGCCGGCCAGTGTCATCACGAGGCCGCCCGGCAGCGACAACGCCACCACGGCGACGTACACCAACATGTAAAGCCCCAGCGCGGCTTCCAAATTGCTGTCGATGAAGCTTCTGAGGCCAGCATAATTCCGCCCGATGACCTCAAATGACAGGAGGCGGTGCCAGCCCATCCCGAACACGAGCGCCATCGTTATGAGAAGTACGGCCAGTGGAGCCCATCGCTTCAGAGCCGACGAACCCTTCGCATCAGCAGCCATGGCCGTTTCCCATAATCCTGTCTCTGTTCGTGGCTGATGCGGAAGCCAAAGCCCAAGACGTCCGGCATTAATGCATCTACAAATCGGCCAAGGCGCTTCATGTTCACGTCTACAGCTTACGCTGCTTTGCACGCCGAGTTTCGCGTCCGATGTGGTCACCAGCACCGATTGACTTGGTCAAGCGGCCCCCCTATAGAGTTGCCTCTTCCATTCCTGCCGGAAAGGACCAGAGCTGATCGCGATTGCGTCGGCTCTACGGGACGTATCTGGCAGCCCTTTGAAACTGCAACCAAATCGCCCGGCGCGGTCCTACGACGACCTCAGCAGCCGGCCGCATTGACGAGACGGAGAGTACCGTGAAGCGCACGTATCAACCGAGCAAGCTTGTGCGCAAGCGCCGGCATGGGTTCCGCAAGCGCATGGAAACCCCGGGCGGCGTGAGGGTTCTCGCCCGCCGCCGCGCCAAGGGCCGCAAGCGCCTGTCAGCCTAGTCGCGCCTCGTCCGCCATTGCGGACCTAACGAGCGTGGGTGGGATCATGAAGCTCGCCACCCTGAAAAAGCGATCGGAATTCCTTCGAATCCGGGGCGGGGCAAGATGCCCGACGCCCCCTTTCGTTTTGGAAATGAAGCCTCGCATCGAACCATCGGCCGCGACGTCACCCCCGCGCTTCGGCTTCACCGTCACCAAGGCCATCGGCGGCGCCGTCGAACGCAATCGCATTCGGCGCCGCTTGAAAGCTGCTGTCACCGCGGTCGCCGCCTCATCAGCACGGCCTGGACAAGACTATGTTCTCATCGCCCGCAAAGACGCGCTCGACATCCCCTTCGACGCACTCAAGAAAGACCTTGAACGCGCCTTTCATCGCGTGCATCACGCCCCCGCAACGAAGCCACGGCCGAAAAACAGATGATTGGCCGGAAATGATCGATCCGGGAACGCCGACAACGACAAAAGCACGACATCACCTGCGCAGTGACGGCATGTCCCCTTTGCCCCGGCACAGCAGTTGTGACACGCATGAGCACCACACATACGAACAGACGAGAGCGCGGCACGGTTGCCGTTCCACCGCCGAACTGAGGCCACGATGAAGAGCCAGCAGCCCGACAACCAGGTCAACGTCCTGATCGCGATCGTCCTCTCCATGGCGGTTCTGTTGGGCTGGAGCTATTTCTTTGCCACACCTCAGATGGAGGCGGAGAAGGCCCGCCAAGCCCGGGATGCTGCAACCAAATCCGCGCCAGTCGACAAACCCCACCGCAGCTGCACCGTCGGCAACGTCGGGAGCACAAGCGCCGGCCGCCGCTGCGATCGCCGCCACCAAGCCTGCCACACGTGAGCAGGGCATTGCAGCTTCACCGCGCATCGCGATTGAAACGCCATCGCTCAGGGGCTCAATCGCCCTTAAAGGCGCTGCCTTCGACGACCTCTCGCTTGTGAATTACCATGAGACGGTCGACCCCAAGAGCCCCAACATTGTGCTGTTCTCTCCGCTATCCGAGGTCGGCGGCTACTTTGCTCGCATGGGATGGGCCTCGTCCGGTAAACCCGTAAAGGTCCCAGACAGCGAAACGCTTTGGACGTCAAAAACGCCAGGGCCCCTAAAGCCGGACTCGCCGGTCACACTCGAGTGGGCCAACGGTGAGGGGCTCATCTTCCGCCGCATCGTTTCGGTCGATGAGAACTACATGTTCTCGATTAACGACGAGGTCGAGAACACGAGCGCGAGCGACGTGGCACTGAAACCGTTCGCACGGCTATTCCGGTTCGGCGCACCCAAGACGCCCTCGGTTTGGATTCAGCACGAAGGCCTTTTAGGAGTTCCCGGAGACGCGGGCCTTCAGGAAATAACTTTCCACAACGCGACCGCCGAACCTCCCGCGCGCTTCGACGGCAAGACCGGCGGATGGCTCGGCATCACCGACAAGTACTGGGCTTCAGCCATCATTCCCGATCAGAAGGTGGCCTACAATGCCAACCTTGAAGGCGAAGCGCCAAAGGATGCCCGACAACTCCCGATGTTCCTCGCTGAGTTCGAATCCGTGCCCACGGTCGTGGCGGCAGGCAGCGTCGCATCGGTAAAGACCAACCTCTACGCCGGCGCAAAGAAGGCCTCGCTCATCGAGAAGTACGGCGAGGATTTGGGGATTGAGAAGTTCGATCTGATGATCGATTGGGGTTGGTTCTACTTTCTGACCAAGCCCATGAACCACGCGTTGACGTGGCTCTACGGCATTCTCGGAAACTTCGGCTTCGCCATTCTGGCGCTGACTGTGGTCGTCAAGCTTCTCTTCTACCCGCTCGCCAATAAATCCTACGTTTCGATGGCGAAGATGAAGAAGCTGCAGCCGCAGATGGAAGCTCTGCGCGAGCGCTACAAGGATGATAAGTCGCGGATGCAGCAAGAGCTCATGCAGCTCTACCAGAAGGAAAAGATCAATCCGGCCGCCGGCTGCTTGCCGATCCTGGTCCAGATCCCCGTGTTCTTTGCGCTGTATAAGGTTCTCTACACGTCGATCGACATGCGCCATGCGCCGTTCATCGGCTGGATCCAAGATCTTTCCGCGCCCGATCCAACGTCGATCTTCAACCTGTTCGGTCTGCTTCCCTTTGGCGTTCCGGATTTCCTGCTCGTGGGCGTGTGGCCGATCATCATGGGCGTCACGATGTGGATTCAGATGCAGCTGAACCCGCCGCAGCCTGATCCCGTCCAGCAGCAGATCTTCAGTTGGATGCCGCTGATGTTCACCTTCCTGCTCGCCACGTTCCCGGCGGGTCTCGTGATCTACTGGGCCTGGAACAACACGCTTTCGATCATCCAGCAGTGGTACATCACCAAACAGCAGGGAGCCGAGATCCACCTCGGCGCAAACTTCCGGCGCACTTTCGGTCCTGTCCTGAGGCTATTCGGGATGGGCAGCGAGTTCGAAGGGATGATCGACGCGGCCGATCCGTTCGCGTTCACCACCGACGATTACGCAGCTGGTAACGCGCTGTTCGAGCAGCGCTGGACGTTCGTTAAAGGCGTCGTCGGCCTCGAGCATTTGCCGCCCGGTGGACCCGTCGAAATCGCGTTCGCCGGACGATCCAATGTCGGCAAATCCAGCCTGATTAACGCGCTCGTTCGCCAGAACGGCCTCGCGCGCACGTCCAACACGCCGGGCCGCACCCAGGAGCTGAACTACTTCGTTCCGGAATCGGGAGCGCCCTTTCTCGTCGACATGCCAGGCTACGGCTTCGCCGAAGCGCCGAAAGACAAGGTCGAAGCCTGGACGACCTTGGTCAAAAACTATCTCGCCGGTCGCCAGCGCCTCGCCCGCGTTTTTCTACTCATCGATGCGCGCCACGGCATCAAGAAGGTCGACGCCGACATCATGAAGCTGCTCGATGAGGCCGCAGTCTCGTATCAGGTCGTCCTGACCAAGTCGGACAAGATCAAACCGACCGCACTCGACGATCTCTTCAAGCGCACGCAGGCGACGCTCAACAAGCATACCGCGGCCTACCCGCTCATCATTGCCACGTCGTCCGAAACCGGCGATGGGATCAATGATCTGCGCGCGCAGGCGGCCCTCGTCACGCGCCAGCACTCCTAGTCGCGGCGGCTCTGAGATCGCGCAGCTTCAACCGCCGCCGCTTCCGCGCAGCAGCGAAACGAGCGGCTCGAAGAGCCCTTCGCCGAAGCGCGCCAAAACACCGCCCGCCACAGCGGCCGTCATCCAGCCCGCCCAGCGCGCGGCCGTCTTCGCATAATTGACACTGACCTTCACCTCGATCATCTGGTCAGGTAGTGCAGTTTCGGCCGTCAGCCCGTCCGCGCCAATTGTGCGCGCCGAGATCAACAACTGAAGCCGCTGCTTTCCGCGCTCACGCGGCGTAATCGTCCAGCGCCAGCTTGCGAAATCATCGGCCATCAAGCCCAGCACGTTCTCGATCCACTGCGTCTCCGGCGACGATGTTTCAATAAAAAACCCACCATCCGGCGACCGCAGCCGCACCGACATGGCCTTCGTCACGGTCACCTCGTGCCGATAGACCGCTCCTCCACCCTGCAATCCCTCCGCAATAGCCTTCACTTCCGATCGGGCCACGCGAGCTTCGACGACCATCGAAACGCCAATGCGCATTTTGCGCGGAATGTTCTCGACGAGCTGTCCTGATGCGACGCGCACGTTGCCCGGCGCTCCTGCACGCTGACGCTGTTGCGGAGGAGGTCCGCCGGGCCCTGGCGGCCCGCCCTGTGGCGGCCGCTGCTGTGTCGGCATAGGCGGCTGTCCACGCCCCTGCGGCTGACCGAGCGATGGCGGCGGCCCGCCCTGCGGCATTGGCTGCGGAGGCATCATCCCCCCGCCCTGAGCCGGCCCGCCTTGCCGCGGCACAGGTGGCAGCCCCGGTGGCTGTGTGCGCTGCTGCGGCGGCATCTGATATGGCGGCGGCTGCTGCACCGGCCCACCGGGCGGCGGTCCAGTCCGCACCGTTGGCTGCGTCACCGGCACGTCGCGAGGCGGCGTCGGCGGCATTTGATTTGCCGGCTCCCACTGGGGCGCAATCGGCGACTGTGTAGGATCGCGTTGTTGCGGATCAGGCCGAAATTCGGGCCGATACTCAGGCCCAAATTCAGGCCTGAATTCAGGCCGAGGTGGAGAGGCCGGCTCTGCGTAGGGCGACGCGGGCTGCTGAAAAGGTGCTGGTGGCATCGGCGCCGGCTGCGCAACAGTGGGCGCCCCCTGTTGCACCGCTGGTCCCTGATTGGGCTGTCCTTGGACCGACCGAGACTGCACGCGCTCTCGGGCGTTCGCGAGAATATCTTCCGTCGACCCCTGCTGAGCACCCGGTGGCACGTTTGGCGGCGGCTGAGGCGACGGATCCGGCCGAGGCGGTGCCGCCGCAGCGCGCTGCAACGCGCGGATCGCCTGCTCGAAAGTCAGCCCCTGCACGCGGAGCAAATGTGCCGCCGTGCTCTTTCCATCGCCGACGATCGCAGCCAGCACGATGGCGCCGTTGATTTCTGCACGCCGCCCCTGGCGCGCCGCCGCAGCGGCCGCCTCGAGAATTCTTTTCAAGTCATGTGAAATAAGGACCTGGGCCGGCCCGTTGGGATCACGACGAGCGTCGATCTGACCGATATGGGTCGACACTTCTCCCGCAAGCCGGGCCAAATCGACGTTTGACGAGCGCAACACACCGGCCGCATCGGAATCCTCGGCGAGCGCCAGCAGCAAGTGCTCCAGCGTCACTTCCGGATGCTGCTGGGCATCTGCATAGCTCGCGGCGCGCGCAAGCGTCGCAGCCAAGTGCTGCGACATGGGAATGCGCCCGAGATCATCAACAATCATCCGCCCGAACCATGCCTCCCGGCCACAAAACACCGCGTCACAGCTCTCCGCGAGCCGTGCCCCCTGTGGCCAACACGTTGGGATAGAACGTGATCCGCCCCTGGCGAGCAAGCCGCCAATCAGCACAATCGCCCCGATTTTCAGCCTTTCAACAGACCTGATACCAGCCGATTGTGAGGGAATTCCGTTGAGGCAGGGACCACAACGGATATAACCCTCCCGGCGCCGCCCATCTCACCTCGAGGTATTCAACGCGACGCCTGCCAAACCTTTGCCAGGGTTATCCCGATCAGATGACGAAGTCCCCCGATATGCCCTCGAATGGCGTCACCGGCGAAGCCGCTCCGATTACCGCGCACGTCCAGGCCCGCATCCTCGCGGAAGCCCTGCCCAATATGTTGCGCTATGACGAGCAGACGGTCGTCGTGAAGTTTGGTGGCCACGCGATGGGGGACGCAGCCCTCGCAGCCGCTTTTGCGCAAGACATCGTTTACCTGAAGCAGTCGGGCGTAAACCCGATCGTCGTGCATGGCGGCGGTCCGCAAATTGCCCAGATGCTCAAGAAGCACGACATAAAATCTGAATTTGTGAACGGCCTGCGCGTCACCGATCAGCCGACCGTCGAGATCGTGGAGATGGTGCTCGCGGGTGCCATCAACAAAGAGATCGTCACCGCCATCAACCGCGAGGGTGGAAAGGCCGTAGGCATCTGCGGGAAGGATGCCAATCTGATGATCGCTCGCAAGATCACCGAAATGCCCGATCCGAAGACCGGTATCGTCGGCAAGGTCGACCTTGGTTTCGTTGGCGACCCGTTGCAGGTCAACCCGCACATCGTGGAAGTGATCTCGAAATCCGACCTGATCCCGGTCATTGCACCGGTCGCCCTATCCCGCGACGGCGAGACTTTGAACGTCAACGCAGATAGCTTCGCATCCGCGCTCGCCGCCCGGCTGAAGGCGAAGCGTCTCCTTCTGCTCACCGACGTCGAAGGCGTGCTCGATAAGAACGGCAAGCTCATTGAGGAACTGAGCATCGAGCAGGCCCAGGAACTGATCCGCGACGGCACCATCAGCGGCGGCATGATACCGAAGATCGAAGGCTGCATCGAAGTTGTCGAAGCAGGCGTCGAAGCCGTGGTCATCATCAACGGCAAGGTTCCGCACTGCGTGCTGCTCGAACTCCTCACCGATCACGGTGCCGGTACGCTCGTTGGGCGCCGTAAGCCGAAGACGAAAAAGGCGGCGGAATGAACGCTCCCGGCACGACCGGCACCGCGCAGAAAGCTCGCTCGGATCTGGTGCTCGCCCGCTCCGGGCCGACGCCAGCTCTCAGCCGCAACCGCGTCTGGATTTTCGACCTCGACAACACGCTATACCCTGCCGAGTGCAACCTATTCGCTCAGGTAGACCAGCGCATGGGAGAGTTCATCGCCAATCATCTCGGCGTCCCATTCGAGTATGCGCGCCATCTTCAAAAGAGCTACTACCGACAGTTCGGCACGACGCTCGCCGGGCTCATGCGTGTCCACAAAATGCTGCCCGAGCCATTCCTCGACTACGTCCACGACATCGATCTCTCGGTGGTACCTGAAGCCCCAGCGCTGCGGAGCGCCATCAACCGTCTCCCCGGTCGCAAGCTCATCTTCACGAACGGCTCGCGCGCGCATGCCGAACGCGTCGCTGCCAAGCTCGGTGTGCTCGACCTCTTCGAGGGAATTTCTGATATCGCCTCGTGCGGCTATGAGCCGAAACCCGCCGCCGCCGCTTTCGACGCGATGATCCGCCACCACGGTGTCGCCGCAACCGAAGCTGCGATGTTCGAGGACATGCCGCAGAACTTAGAGGTCCCGCACAAGCTGGGCATGAGCACGGTGCTGGTCCATTCCACCTACATGGACCACCCCATTCAACGCGGCATGCGCAACTGGACCGCGCTACCCGAGCATGTCCACCACTTCACAGACGATCTGACAGGCTTTCTCGAAGCAATCGCCACCGGTGACGAAACGGCAAACCCAACAATCGCGGTTAGCGGGTAAGTTTGAACGTCGCCGAGCTGCCCGCCGGCGTGGAGATCGACACGCTCTGCGCATTGCCGCTGACCGTCACCGTGATCGTGCCGTCGACCTTGTACTCTTCGTTGAAGAAGCTGCCGGTGAACTGGTTTCCGCCCACGTACGTCAGCAGGGCCGACTGCTCGACTTTGCCAGAGGCGCTCGCGCACCGCGCGCTGACCTGATAGCTCTCCGCTCCGCGCTTCTTGAAGTTAGCGCGGCACCGGGCGGCTTCCTTCGCGCCAGAAGGAAACTTCACTGAACCGCCGCCACTCCACGCCCCGTCAAGCGCCATCATATCGGCCGCAGCCGGCACGGCGGAAGCCGAAGCCCCGAGCGCAACAACTGCCATGAGACACACCGACCGGAGCAGGCCCACGGCCACGGATCTCATGAAATGTCTCGTCTCATCAATGCTGTAAGCCATACGCGCCATTGCTTTACCTCTAGGACCACCCATGCTCGGTCCGATCAGCCGTGAACTCATATAGCAGCCTTCAATAATCCTGACAGTAGCCGCCGGGGCTCAGCCGCGACCTTCGTAAGGCATGGCCGTCGCCTTGAGTGTCATGAACAGTACGTTGGCATCGAGCGGAAGGTTTGCCATGTACAGCACCGCGTCGGCAACATGTGCCACATCCATCACCGGTTCCCGGCGAATCGACCCGTCTGCCTGCTGGATTCCAGCCGCCATTGGCGCCGACAATTCCGTTGCGGCATTACCAATGTCGATTTGCGAACACGCGATGTTGTGCGCCCGCCCATCAAGCGCAAGAGATTTGGTCAATCCCGAAATCGCGTGCTTCGTGGCCGTATAGGGCGCTGCGTTCGGCCGCGGCACGTTCGCAGAGATTGACCCGTTGTTGATGATCCGGCCGCCTTTAGGGTCCTGCGCCTTCATGATCCGGACGGCCGCCTGCGCGCACAAAAACGCACCATTCAGGTTCACGTCCACCACGGCCTTCCACTGTTCGTAGGTCAAATCCTCGAATGCAGCGGGAGGCGCGAACATGCCGGCATTGTTGAACAGCACATCAAGGCGCCCATAGGCATCTTTCGTCCGCGCGAACAGCCCTTTGACAGAAATAGGCTCGGTGACGTCCGTTGCCACGACCAGTGTTGACCCGTCGGGACACTCCGCGGCAGTCTTTTGCAGTTCCGCCTTCCGCCGGCCGGCCAGCGCGACGTGATAGCCGTTGTGCGCGAGCTTGATCGCAACTGCCCGCCCGATGCCGCTGCTTGCACCTGTGATGACCGCAACGCGCGGAATAACCGCCATGGGTGCCTCGGGCTATCCGCTTCTGCTTTGGCTCAGCGGGTGGGGACCGGCTTCTCGCCGCGATAATCGTAAAAACCGCGATTGGTCTTTCGGCCCAGCCAGCCCGCCTCGACATACTTCACCAGCAGCGGGCATGGGCGGTACTTGGAGTCGGCCAGACCCTCGTAGAGCACCTGCATCACCGACAAACACGTATCAAGCCCGATGAAGTCGGCAAGTTCCAGCGGCCCCATGGGATGGTGCGCACCCAGCTTCATCGCCTTGTCGATGCCTTCGACCGTTCCGACGCCTTCATACAGCGTGTAGATCGCCTCGTTGATCATCGGCAGCAAAATGCGATTGACGATGAAGGCGGGGAAATCTTCCGATACCGTTGTCTTCTTGCCCAGGCTGTCCACAAACCGCCGGGCAGTCGCAAACACGGTATCCTCGGTCGCAATGCCCCGGATGAGCTCGACAAGCTCCATCAGCGGCACCGGGTTCATGAAGTGCATGCCGATGAACAGTTCGGGCCGGTCGGTCGTTGCTGCGAGGCGCGTGATCGAAATCGAAGACGTGTTGGTCGCCACGAGCGCACCGGATTTCAGTCGAGGACACAAATCCGCGAAGATCCTGCGCTTGATTGTTTCGTCTTCCGTCGCTGCTTCAATCACGAGATCACAGTCAGCGAGTTCATCGACGCTGGTCGCAGGCTTGATCCGTTTCAGCGCCGCGGTCATGGCATCGTTTTCGATGATGCCCTTGGAAACCTGGCGCTGCATGTTCTTCTCGATCAGGCTCACGGCCCGATCAATCGCATCCGCCCTGATGTCGTTGATGAGAACATCGAACCCGCCAAGCGCCACGACATGGGCGATGCCCGAGCCCATCTGCCCGGCGCCGATCACGCCGACCTTTTTGATCTCGGTCACAGGCACGACAGCGGCTTTCGCCTTCTCGCCCGGTTTTACGGCGACATCCATGGCGGCGTCCTTCCTTGACCGGCATGCCGGCCCATCAATGTGTCTCAGCCGCCGGCTTTGCCAAGTTCATCCGCCAGTTCCGGCAGAGCCTGGAACAGATCGGCGACAAGGCCATAGTCTGCGACTTGGAAGATCGGGGCTTCGCCATCCTTGTTGATGGCGACGATGATCTTCGAATCCTTCATGCCGGCAAGGTGCTGAATGGCCCCCGAGATGCCGACCGCGATGTAGAGTTCCGGCGCCACGACCTTACCCGTCTGGCCAACCTGGAGATCGTTGGGGGCAAAGCCGGCATCCACAGCCGCGCGCGAGGCACCCATGGCCGCACCGAGCTTGTCGGCGAGCGGCTCGATATACGTCTTGAAGTTTTCGGCGTTGCCAATTCCCCGGCCACCCGAGATGATGATGCGCGCCGAGGTCAACTCCGGACGATCCGATTTCGACAACTCTGCTTTCTCGAACGAAGAGATCCCGACAGCCGCCGGCGCCGAAATCGTCTCAACGGGCGCCGAACCGCCAGCACCCGCCGCCGCAAAGCTCGCAGTGCGCACGGTGATGACCTTCTTCGCCTCGGCCGACTTCACAGTCTGGATAGCGTTTCCAGCATAGATGGGTCGTTCAAACGTGTCGGGCGCCAGAACTTTGGTGATGTCCGACACCTGCATCACGTCGAGCAGGGCAGCGACGCGCGGCGCGACGTTCTTGCCGGACGCCGTCGAAGGCGCGATGAACGCATCGTAGCCGGCCATCAGCGGCACGACGAGAGCGGCCACTTCTTCTGCCAATCCATTGGCGAGATGCGGCGCATCTGCGACCAGCACCTTTGCCACGCCCTCGAGCTTGCCCGCCTCGGCAGCCGCAGGAGCAGCACCGCTGCCTGCCACGAGCACATGAACGTCGCCGCCCAATTGCTTCGCAGCAGTCACAGCCTTTGCCGTCGCCGAACCCAGCGCCGAATTGGTATGCTCCGCCAAAACCAGAACAGCCATCACAGAACCCCCGCCTCGGTTTTGAGCTTTTTAACGAGTTCAGCCACATCAGCGACTTTGACGCCGCCTTTGCGCTGCGCGGGCTCTGTCGTCTTCAACACCTGCAGCCGCGGCGCGATATCGACGCCAAACTCATCCGGCTTCTTGACGTCGAGCGGCTTCTTCTTCGCTTTCATGATGTTGGGAAGTGACGGATAGCGCGGCTCGTTGAGGCGCAGATCGGTAGTCACAATCGCCGGCAGTTTCAGCTTCACAGTCTCCAGACCGCCATCGACTTCCCGCGTAACGCTCACACTGTCGGCAGCCGGTTCAATCTTTGATGCAAAGGTGCCTTGCGGCCAACCGAGCAGTGCGGCCAGCATCTGGCCCGTCTGGTTGCAGTCATCATCGATCGCCTGCTTGCCCATGATGACCATGTGCGGCTGCTCGGCTTGCACGACGGCCTTGAGCAGTTTGGCCACGGCCAGCGGCTCCACGATCACACCTTCGGCCGTCTCGACCAGGATCGCCCGGTCCGCGCCTATGGCGAGCGCCGTGCGCAAAGTTTCCTGCGCCTTCGGGGAACCAATCGACACCACCACGACTTCTGTTGCGGTGCCTTTTTCCTTCAAACGCACGGCTTCCTCGACGGCAATTTCGTCGAAGGGGTTCATGGACATCTTGACGTTCGCCAGTTCAATCCCCGAGCCATCAGCTTTGACGCGAATCTTGACGGCGTAGTCGACGACGCGTTTCACCGCGACGAGTATCTTCATTCCTGAGGTGCTCCCCAACAGTCCTGCGCTTTTTGTTGTTTCGTTGAGACGACACGCCCCGGGGCTTGTCCATCATGCAGTGGGCCGTCCACGCGAAGCCCCCGGCGCGGCATTTCGATGCCGACCTGCTGAGGTCTTCGCAAGTGCGAAATCACACACTATGTGTGGCCGAAACACGAGTCAATTGTCACCCCGCCGCGCCGTTAACCCCAACGCAATCACCACCTTGGGCGACCCCCCGGCCTCAGACGGTCGTTAAGCCCCTATCGAAAAGCGGAACGTCGGGTCGCTTCATGACGATGATGAGCACCGCCCCCGCCAGCAAGCCTCCGATGTGCGCCCACCACGCGACAGGGCCGATTTCCGGCAGAAGGATCATCACGAACTGGGTGACCACCCACACGCCCAGCACGACCGCCGCCGAGAGCCGGAGCGGAATGAACTGAAAGGCCAGCACCCAGACCCGCACGCGCGGATGCAGCATCAGGTATGCCGCAATCACACCCGCCACAGCACCGCTGGCTCCAATCAGCGGATTGGGCGAGTCCGGCATCATGTACGCATGCGCAAGACCCGCGAAGATCCCGCACGCGAGATAGAAAATCAGGAATTTCAGATGTCCCATGGCATCTTCGACGTTATCGCCAAAAACCCAGAGAAAGAGCATGTTTCCGGCGAGGTGCAGGATATCGCCATGGAAGAACATGTACGAAATCAGCGTGAGCCGTTCCGGAACAGCCACGGTCTGATCGGGCACATCGCCAGGCATCAGCATGCCGGCGGATGAGACGAGTTCGGTGGGAATGATCGCAAAGCTCGCGATCACAGCTTCCTGCAACCCCAACGCCTCGAACAGAAACACGACCACGTTGGCGACGATCAACCCGATGGTAACGTACTGAAAGCGGATCGATTTCAGAACATTCTCATCATGCAGCGGCACGAACATCGCGCGTCCTCTCGCTATTTTCCTGCCCAGCAATCGGCCGCCGCTTAGCGATTCTGGCCCGGCACCCATAAGACGTCACTTCGCCCGCGATCGTTCACGTACCGGCTCGCAACGAACAAAAAATCCGATAAGCGGTTGATATATTTGAGTGCGGCCGGACTAACGGCCTCGCCTGGCAACATTGAAAGGGTCACCATTTCGCGCTCTGCCCGCCGGCATACCGTGCGCGCCACATGGAGCGCCGCTGCGGCCGCCGATCCACCCGGGAGCACGAACGACTTCAACGGCTGCAACTCGGAATTGAGCTCGTCGATCTCCGCTTCGATACGATCGACCTGCGCCTCGGCCATGCGCAAAGGCTCGTACGGCAGCGGCTCACCCCGATCGGGAACGCAAAGGTCCGCGCCGAGATCGAACAAGTCATTCTGAATTCGCTCGAGCTTGGCGTCGAGGCCCTGGTGACCGCCTCCCAGGTGGATTCGCGCCATGCCAATCGTCGAATTGGTCTCATCGACAGTGCCGTAAGCGGCGATGCGCGACGCGTCCTTGGCGACGCGTTCGCCCGTACCCAGCCCGGTTGTCCCGGCGTCGCCGGTTTTCGTGTAAATCTTGTTCAGTTTGACCACGGGAATGTCCTGCTGCGGGCGATCAGCCGCCCTGCTGTCTGGCGATATACGTGAACAGCATGATGATGACGATGGCGGCAAACTGCAGCCCCACCCGCCAGCGCATCAGTTTTTGGCTGAGATTGGGCGTCGTACCGCGCGACATCGTCCACAGTCCAAGGCACAGCACCAAGAAGACTGCGACCACGGCCACCGTGGTCAGATGATAGAGAAAACCTTGCATTAGGTGAGAGCGACCTTTTGAGCTGGATTGGGGAGAACCATGAGCACTGTACCCGACGGAGAGGCGCAGTAACGGTTCGTTGGATGTTGGCGATCAGGATAGGATGCTCAGGCCAGGGCGGCAAATGCCAAAGCGCGCAACCAGAAAAAACCCGGCGCCGCAGTTGCCGCCAGTCCGGTTATGCTGAGGCGAATCGCTGCGTCGGCGAAGACGGTGTGTCCACAAAAGGTCGCCTTTTGGCGAGACCCATCTGGCTGGCACACAGGTCGCCCAACGGAGATGACAGCTAAAGTGACGGCAGAGGTCAATAAATCGATCCGGAATAGGCAGCCGGGCGGGACGGGCCGTTCGCGGATCTCTGCCCGCACTTGCTCTTCTTTTAGCTGCCACCGCTGTCTATCCCGCATCAAGCTACGCCCAGACACCTGCACAGCCCGCGCCGCCCGGGGACGCGAAGGCGCCGCCGCCGACGGCCGACGAAGTCAAGAAGGCTCTCGATGCGCGCCGCGACGAACTCAAGTCCACGCTCGATAAAGCGGGCGCCATCGAGCAAGACGTCGCGAAGCTGGCCGATGAACGCGGCAAAATAAACCAGCGTCTGCAGGAGACCGCTCTCCAGATCCAAGAAAGCGAATCGCGGCTCACCGTGGTCGAGAACCGTCTCGGTGAACTCGAAATCCAGGAGAAGATGATCCGTGGCTCTCTCGCACAGCGTCAGGGTCAGATTTCAACCTTGCTTGCAGCCCTCCAGCGCATGGGCCGCAATCCCCCGCCCGTCATCGTCACGAAGCGCAAAGATGCGCTGGAGATGGTGCGCAGCGCCATGCTGCTCGCATCAGCATTTCCTGGCATGCGCACCCAGGCACTTGAACTTGCCGATCAGCTCAGTCAGCTGATGCGTGTCGTCGACGAGAGCCGCACAAAAGCCGAGACGGAAAAAGCCGAAAACGCGCGTCTCAACGATCTCAGAACGCAGCTTGCAGGCTTCATGGAGGCGAAGCGCCGCTCGATTCTCGAGCGGCAGGACGAACTGCGCCAGGTTCGCGACGCGGCCAACGACATTTCCAAGAGCGTCTCCGACCTGAATGACCTGATCACCAAACTTGGCAAGACGGTGCAGGACAACACCGGTCTCGGCGCCTACGATGCCGAGGTCCGCACCGCCGAAGCAGCGCCCTCGGCCGCGCCCGCCGTGTTGACGAGCCCCGCCGATCCAAACGGCGCACCCACTTCGCCAGCACCTGAAGCAACAGACGTTGTCGTCATGGCGCCGGTCGAAACAGCCGCGGTCATGTCAAACCCGGGCCGCATCAAGCCGGCTATTCCGTTCCAGCAGGCAAAGGGCAAGCTACCGCTGCCGGTCACCGGAAAACGCGTCTTGAATTATGGCGAGCGTACGCAATACGGGTCGCAATCTAAAGGACTTGTAATGGAAACAAGGTCCGCAGCTCAGGTAACATCACCCTGCGACGGTTGGGTCCTCTACGCAGGTGAGTTCCGCAGTTACGGCAAACTCTTGATTATCGACGCGGGCGGTGGATACAATGTTGTATTGGCGGGCTTGTCGCAAATCGACGTTCAGCCGGGCGAATTTATTCTCGCCGCCGAACCTGTCGGCACAATGATGACCGTGAAAAAAGAACCGGCTGGCGCTGCATTCGGTGCACCGGTACTCTACATAGAATTCCGTAAGGAAAAGCAGCCGATCGATCCCGACCCGTGGTGGGTCGCAGTCCCTCAGAAGGCACAAGGCTAATGCGCAAGACTGAATTCGCGTTCTGGACATTTCTGATGATGGCGGGCCTGGCCGGCGTCACCACGGTTCTGAATGTTACCAATGGGAATTCGGCCACCTCGCCGAACGCCGAAGTCTACCGGCAGCTAGATCTGTTCGGTGACGTGTTCGAGCGTGTTCGCTCCGACTACGTTGAAAAGCCGGAAGACACGATGCTCATCGAGAATGCCATCAATGGCATGCTGAGTTCTCTGGACCCGCACTCGTCCTATCTGAGCCCCAAGAACTTCAAGGACATGCAGGTTCAGACGCGCGGCGAGTTCGGCGGCCTCGGTATCGAGGTCACGATGGAAAATGGCGTCATCAAAGTCGTTTCGCCGATCGACGACACACCGGCCTCGAAGGCAGGCATTCTGGCCAACGACCTCATCACCCATCTCGACAACGAGCAGATCAACGGCCTGACGCTTGAGCAAGCGGTTGAGAAAATGCGCGGTCCGGTCAACACGCCGATCAACCTGACGGTGATCCGAAAGGGCCGTGAAGAACCCTTCGATATCAAGGTCACGCGCGACGTCATTCGCATCAATCCCGTCAAGGCGCGCGCGGAAGACGATGTTGCCTACATTAAGGTATCGACCTTCAACGAGCAGACACACGCCATGCTCGTGAAGTCCATGGACGATATGAAGAAGGAAATCGGGCCGAAGCTGCGTGGCTACATCATCGATCTGCGCAACAACCCGGGCGGCCTTCTTGATCAGGCGATCTCGGTCAGCGACGATTTCCTCGAGCAGGGCGCCATTGTTCTGACCAAGGGTCGCAACAACGAGGAAACGCAGCGTTCGCAGGCACGCCCTGGCGATACCTCCGACGGCAAGCCCGTCGTGGTTCTGATCAACGGCGGTTCAGCCTCGGCATCCGAAATCGTGGCCGGCGCGCTGCAGGACCACAAGCGCGCAACCATCATCGGCACGCGTTCGTTCGGCAAGGGCTCGGTCCAGACGATCATTCCGCTGGGCACCACAAACGGCGCCATCCGTCTCACAACGGCTCGCTACTACACGCCCTCGAACCGTTCGATCCAGGCCAAGGGGATCGATCCTGATATCGTCGTCGAGCAGGAATTGCCTGACGACCTGAAGGAAAAGATCGCAAATGAAAAACCACGCGGCGAAGCGAGCCTGCGCGGCCACTTGAAGAATCCCGATGGGACGATGAAAACCCCTGAAGCCGGCAAGGAAGGCACCGAGGGAGCCGAGGCTCCCAAGGAAGTGCCGAAGGAGGAGAGCGGCTCGCTTGCCTATGTCCCCAAGGAGCCGGAAAAGGACACCCAGCTCCAGTACGCGCTGCGGTTCCTGCGCGGCACGGCGACGGAAGCGAATGTGGCCAAGCCCGCGGCCTCTCCGGCACCCCCGGCTGGCGACGCAGCAAAGTCCGCACCCATCCCGAATTGATCGGTCCACTATCGCTGAGAATAAGAGAGGGGCGCCAAAAGCGCCCCTCTCGCGTTATCCAGATCCACGCAACCAAGAACAGCCGCCCGGGACCGCACCGATGACCCAGCAACAGCCCCCCGTCGACCCCGACAAGCTCGATTACCGTCCATGCGTCGGTGTGATGCTCATCAATCGTGCCGGTCTCGTCTGGGTCGGCCAGCGCGCCGATACACCGGGCGAAGCAGAGGGCGAAGGCAACTGGTGGCAGATGCCGCAGGGTGGCCTCGACGAAGGCGAAGACCCCCTCGCAGCCGCATTCCGCGAACTCTACGAAGAGACAAGTGTTCGCTCGGCCACTCTTCTCGGCCAAACTTCAGGCTGGTTGACCTACGATCTCCCACCTCACCTGATCGGCGTGGCGTGGGGCGGACGCTTCCGTGGCCAGAAGCAGAAGTGGTTCGCTCTCCGCTTCCACGGCGACGACGCGGAAATCGACATTACCGCGCCACCTGGCCACGACCCCGAATTCATCACCTGGCAATGGGTGCCAGTCACGGAACTTGTGCGCCTCATCGTGCCTTTTAAACGGGAGGTGTACGAAGCCGTGGTTGCCCAGCTTGGTCCGTGCGCTCGGCCCGAATGTTGACACTGAGAGGTACCCCGACCCGGGAGCAACTCCGGTCTGAAAATTCGCACCGCGGCGGCCCGGAAGCCAATGGAGGCCTTGTAAGCCATTGATTCGCCTGTCACTCTAATGACGCATTTCCCTCTACTATAGGTCCCATGAACCTCGACCGTCCCATTGGTGAAAGCAAACGTCTCGACCTCCCATATCGGGTAGGTGTGGGCGTCATGCTGTTCAATAATCGCGGATTGGTTTGGACCGGACGCCGCTTACCGAAATGGGCCGGCGACCGGCAAGGCTACATCTGGCAGATGCCGCAGGGTGGGCTCATGGCGGGTGAAGATCCGCTCGACGCCGCTCATCGCGAGTTGGAAGAGGAAACCGGCGTTCGCAACGCTGAACTCATTGCCGAACTCAATTCCTGGACAACTTACGATCTGCCGCCCGAACTGATCGGCATTGCGCTGAAGGGCCGTTATCGCGGTCAGCGTCAGCGCTGGTTCGCCATGCGTTTCTTCGGCGACGACAGCGAAATCGACATCAGCCCCCGCAATGGGCACAAGGCTGAATTTGACCGTTGGAAATGGCGCCCCATCGCGGAACTGCCTGAGATCGTCATCGGGTTCAAGCGACCCGTTTATGAACGATTGACGGAGGTCTTCGCGCCGTATGCCCGTCCGGTCGACTGAGGCAGCGCCCAAACTCTCAAAATGAAAAGGCCGGGAAATGCCCCGGCCTTTTGCGTGTCTGTCGTTACCGAGTGAGTGCTTACGCGGCCTTCGGGCCGAGTGCGCGCAGCCGATCGATGGCCGTCTGCGCCAAAGTCCGCTCATCGTCATCCTTTGCCGCAGCGAGATCGGCTTCAGCACCAGCGATCTCTTCGGCGATCTGCGAAAATGAAACTTCCGCCACATCGAAAGCGGTTTCAGCCAACACCGTGACCGTGCCCGCGTTCACATCCGCAAACCCCGACTTGACGAAGATCTGCTTCTTGCCGGCCGACGAAGTAACCTCCAACAGACCCGGCCGCAGCGCCGAAATCAGAGGCGCATGCCCGGCGAACACAGTGAAGTCACCTTCCACGCCCGGCACCATCGCCTGCTCGGCGTCGAGCGAAAGAAGGATCCGCTCAGGCGAAACCAGTTCGAATTTGAAGGTACCGGCCATGTCGTGTCGTCCCTGAATACATGAAGCGCGAGGATAGCGTCAGCCACTCGCCGTCAGTTCGTCGGCTCGTCTTCGATCGCTCCGGACTTGGCCCGAACCTCGTCCGCCGTCTGCAACTTGGTCCCGCAAAACGGGCAAAAGAAAACCGGATGATCGATCATTCCGGGCTCTTCGTCTTCCATCTCGATCAATCCGACCGACATGTAGAGGATATCACCCTCCCCGACCGTAATGAGCGGCTCAAAGTCGTCTCCGCTCATCGCTTCCTTGAGTTCGACGCAGCAACTGCCGAACGCCTTCCCGTCACCAGACATCTCGTCTTCCTTCATTCGACGCCTGGATTTGCAAATCCACGCGGCAGTGCGTTAGGCGGCCTCGGCGAGCTTCTCGGCCTTGGCGATCGCTTCGTCGATCGAACCGACCATGTAGAACGCAGGCTCCGGCAGGTGGTCGTAATCGCCTTCGCAAAGTCCCTTGAAGCCCTTGATCGTATCGGCGAGCGACACGAGCTTGCCGGGCGAACCCGTGAACACTTCAGCGACGTGGAACGGCTGCGACATGAAGCGCTCGATCTTGCGCGCGCGGGCTACGGTCACCTTGTCGTCTTCCGACAGTTCGTCCATGCCGAGAATGGCGATGATGTCCTGCAGCGACTTGTACTTCTGCAGGATCGCCTGAACGCGGCGGGCGACGCCGTAATGCTCTTCGCCGACGACGCGCGGATCGAGCATGCGCGAGGTGGAGTCGAGCGGGTCGACGGCCGGATAAATGCCTTTTTCAGCAATCGCACGCGAAAGCACCGTCGTGGCGTCCAAGTGAGCGAACGAGGCGGCCGGCGCCGGGTCGGTCAAGTCGTCGGCCGGCACGTAGATCGCCTGCACCGACGTAATCGATCCCTTCTGAGTGGTTGTGATGCGCTCCTGAAGAGCGCCCATGTCCGTGGCCAGCGTCGGCTGATAGCCCACAGCCGAGGGAATACGGCCAAGAAGTGCTGACACTTCCGAGCCAGCCTGCGTGAAGCGGAAGATGTTGTCGACGAAGAACAGCACGTCCTGACCCTGGTCGCGGAAGTGCTCGGCAACCGTCAGACCCGAAAGCGCAACGCGAGAGCGTGCGCCCGGCGGCTCGTTCATCTGGCCGTAAACGAGCGCGCACTTCGAACCCTTGGCCGAGCCACCGTTCTTCTTCGGGTCCTTGTTGACGTTCGACTCGATCATCTCGTGATAGAGATCGTTGCCCTCACGCGTACGCTCGCCGACGCCTGCAAACACGGAGTAACCGCCGTGTGCCTTCGCGACGTTGTTGATGAGTTCCATGATGAGAACGGTCTTGCCCACGCCGGCGCCGCCGAACAGGCCGATCTTGCCGCCCTTCGCATAGGGCGCCAGCAGGTCCACGACCTTGATGCCCGTGACGAGGATCTGCGCTTCCGTCGCTTGTTCAGCAAACGTAGGAGCCGGCTGGTGAATGGCGCGCGTGGTCTGCGCGCCGATCGGGCCCGCTTCGTCGACCGGTTCGCCGATCACGTTGATGATGCGGCCCAGCGTTTCATCGCCGACAGGCACGAGGATCGGCGATCCGGTGTCCGCCACGTCCTGGCCGCGGACGAGACCTTCCGTCGAGTCCATCGCGATCGTGCGAACGGTGTTTTCGCCCAGATGCTGCGCAACCTCGAGCACGAGGCGCTGCCCGCCGTTCTTCGTTTCCAACGCGTTCAGGATGGAAGGCAGGTGACCGTCGAACTGAACGTCGACGACAGCGCCCATGACCTGACGGATCTTACCAACTTTGTTCGTAGCCATTGACGTTTCCTCGTTCCTAAGTCGGTCAGAGCGCTTCGGCGCCCGAAATGATTTCGATCAGTTCCTTGGTGATATTCGCCTGGCGCTGACGGTTGTACTTGATCGTCAGCTTGTTGATCATGTCGCCGGCGTTGCGAGTGGCATTATCCATGGCGCTCATGCGGGCACCCTGTTCGGACGCCGCGTTCTCCAACAACCCGCGGAAGACCTGTGTCGCGATATTGCGCTTGAGGAGCGACGAAAGGATCAGTTCTTCGTCGGGCTCATATTCGTAGATCGCCTGCGCGCCAGTCTCTTTCGCTTCGGTGACGTCGGGCAGCTTGGCAGGGATGAGTTGCAGCGCGGTCGGCTTTTGGGCGATCACCGATTTGAATTCGGAGAAATAGAGCGTCGCCACGTCGAACTCGCCCGCCTCGAACATCGCCAGAAGCCGATCGGAAATCTCTTCCGCATTCTTGTAGCTGAGCTGACGTACGCCGGCGAGGTCACGCCGCTCCACGATGTTGCGGCCAAGGTCACGGCGCAGGTTGTCCGCGCCCTTTCGGCCCACCGTAAGGATCTTCACTGTTTTGCCCATGACGAGCAGACGGTTCGCGTCGGCCCGCGCGAGCTTGGCGATATTCGAGTTGAATCCGCCGCACAGCCCGCGTTCCGCGGTCATGACGACCAGGAGTTGGATTTGATCCTTGCCGTTGCCCACGAGCAGGGGCGAAGCGGTTTCCCGGATCGCGCGTCCGCCCAAGTTGGCGAGGATCTTATCCATGCGTTCCGCATAGGGCCGCGCCGCGGTGGCCGCTTCCTGCGCACGACGCAGCTTCGCGGCGGCCACCATCTGCATGGCCTTCGTGATCTTTCGCGTCGCCTTCACCGAGGCGATGCGATTGCGTAGGTCTTTTAAGCTCGGCATGGAGCCGTCTCCTTGAGCGCGAGCTGGATCTTAAGCGACGAAGTTCTTCGAGAACTTGTCGAGGAACCCGACGAGCTTCTTCTCCGTCTCGCCCGACAAGGCCTTCTCCGCGCCGACCGATGCCAGGATCGACTTTTCATCGCGCAAAGCCGTCAGCAGCGCCTGCTCGAACTTGCCGACCGAGTTGACCGGCAGCGTGTCGAGATACCCACGCGTACCTGCGAAGATCACCGCAACCTGTTCTTCCATCTTGAGCGGAGAGAACTGCGGCTGCTTCAGGAGTTCCGTAAGACGCGCGCCGCGAGCCAGCATCTTCTGCGTGGCCGCGTCGAGGTCCGAACCGAACTGCGCGAACGCCGCCATTTCGCGGTACTGCGCCAGCTCGCCCTTGATCTTGCCGGCGACCTGCTTCATCGCCTTCGTCTGTGCCGACGAACCCACGCGCGACACCGACAAACCGACGTTCACGGCCGGACGAATGCCCTGATAGAACAGGTCCGTTTCAAGAAAGATCTGACCGTCGGTAATGGAGATCACGTTCGTCGGAATGTAGGCCGACACGTCGTTTGCCTGCGTTTCGATGACGGGCAGCGCCGTCAGCGAACCCTTGCCTGCCGCATCGCCCATCTTGGCCGCACGCTCGAGGAGACGAGAGTGAAGATAGAACACGTCGCCAGGATAAGCTTCGCGTCCCGGCGGACGGCGCAACAGCAGTGACATCTGACGGTAGGCGACGGCCTGCTTGGACAAGTCGTCATACGCGATCACGGCGTGCATGCCATTGTCGCGGAAGTATTCGCCCATCGTGCAGCCGGTGAACGGAGCCAGATACTGCATCGGTGCCGGGTCGGAAGCGGTGGCCGCCACGATGATCGAGTATGGCAGTGCACCGCGCTCTTCCAGAACCTTCACGAACTGGGCAACCGTCGAGCGCTTCTGGCCGATGGCGACGTAGACGCAATAGAGCTTCGCGCTTTCGTCGGTGCCTTCGTTCGCCGGCCTCTGATTGAGGAAGGTGTCAAGAATAATGGCGGTCTTGCCGGTCTGACGGTCTCCAATGATGAGCTCGCGCTGGCCGCGGCCGATCGGGATCAGCGCGTCGACGGCCTTGAGACCCGTCGCCATCGGCTCATGCACCGACTTGCGCGGCAGGATGCCCGGGGCCTTCACGTCGACGCGCATACGCACGTCCGACTGGATCGGGCCCTTGCCATCGATCGGATTGCCCAGACCATCGACAACGCGGCCAAGCAGCCCCTTGCCCACGGGGACGTCCACGATGGCGCCGGTCCGCTTGACGGTGTCGCCTTCCTTGATCCCGCGGTCGTCACCGAAGATCACGACGCCGACGTTATCGGATTCCAGGTTCAGCGCCATGCCGCGCAGACCGCCCGGAAACTCCACCATTTCGCCGGCCTGGACGTTGTCGAGGCCGTAAACGCGGGCGATACCGTCGCCCACCGACAGCACCTGTCCAATCTCGGAGACCTGGGCCTCCTTGCCGAAATTCTTGATCTGATCCTTCAGGATCGACGTGATCTCTGCGGCCCGGATTTCCATGTGCCTCGACCTCTTGCCTTCTCGGTTGTCCCTGTCGCGATCCGCAGCATAAAGCGCGCGGCCCGCGTCGTTTTCTGTCTGTTTTCAGCGAAAACCCGGCATCGCTAGTCGCGCGCCGGGTTTCGATAAATCGTCGTTTATGCGCCGCCCTTGAGAGCAAACTTCATGCTTTCGAGCTTCGTCTTTAGTGAGCTGTCCACCATGCGGCTACCCATCTTCACGACCAGCCCGCCGAGCAGCGACGGATCGACCTTCTGGACGAGCGTCACGTCTTTTCCAACCGACGCCTTGAGAGCAGCCTTCAGATCCGCAACTTGAGCGTCGGCAAGAGGCGCCGCAGCCGTTACTTCCGCGCGCACTTCACCGCGAGCCCGGGCGGCGAACGACTGGAAGTCGCGCGCAATGTCAGCGGCGGCAAAAAGACGACGGTTCTTGGCAAGAAGCTTGAAGAAATTGATGGTCAGCGCGCCTACGTCGGCCTTCGACAGGACAGCGCTAATCGCTTTCTCCTGCTCATCCGACGCAATGACAGGGCTGCGAAGCACGCGCACGAAATCTGGGCTCTCATCCGAAAGCGCCTGGAATTTCGCCAAATCCCCCTCTACCTCAGCAACCTTACCCTCGTCCGTCGCCAGCTCGAACAATGCAGAAGCGTATCGCCCCGCCACGCTCGCCATTAAGGGTTCGTCTGTTGCCACGTCGATCGCTCTCGTGTGCTGAAGGGGCCGCCCCGGCCTGGAATGACCGAAAACGTCCTGATTTGCAGTGGGTTTTTTCTTACAAAAGGCGGGCGCGAAATGTCTTCCCCGCGCAGCCCCCTCATGCAATGCGCGCTCCGTGTATCATGCGCCCCTAAAGGCATCAACCGTGGCATGGGCGCACGAATGCCGCATGGATCGCCGTCTGAGGTCGGCGTTTTGAACTCTGGAGCGAGCCGCGAAACGGAAGCTTTGCCCTTCGAAGTGAGTTGGTACGTCGGGCAAAGGTCTCCCAATCCTAGTCGCGTCATCGCCCATTCATAAAGGCTATCTTTACCTCAATAGCACAACCTAAGGATGTACATATCAGAGGATTTCCCCTGTGTTAGATACAATCCCGCCGGCAAGCACCCCGCCGTTGAATGCTCCAATGCAGCCGACGCCCGAGTTGCAGCGGTTTCTGCACCGTTTGCCGACGTCGATGTCCCGGCGGCTCACGCCCGAAGAATTGCGAGCCTATGCGAAGGCTTTAACTCCACACCGTTCGCCCCATTGGATCGATTTCAAAGCAAGCGTCCCCATCCCTGGGTTTGGCATCTACGTCGCGCTCATGGTCGGTCGCGAACGGCGGAGCCCCGACCGCCTCCGAACCGAAGGCCAGCTCGGACTGGCTCCGAACCTGATCATCGCATCGGTATTGTTCGCGACGGTGATGACCGGCTGGCTGTCAACGATGCTCCTGTTGGAGGGTTTGGCCTTGATGACAGGCAATGACACCGGCATCTGGTGGAGCGCCTACTCTGCCCATCCGTGAGCCAACCGCTACAGAAAGCTGTACGGATCGACGTCGACGGACAACCGGAGATCGCCCTTGGGCTCCGGCGCGATGGACAGCCACTCGCGCAGATATCCTTGAATGTCCGCTTCCCGCGGGGCCTTGACGAGCAGACGCCAGCGATGCCGTCCCCGCACCACGAAAATGGGCGCCTCCGCCGGCCCGAGCACGCTGATTCGATCCGACCCGGGTGCACGCCGCGCAACTTCGCGCGCATACCGCTCCGCCAATTCCTTATCGCGCGCCGAAACGATGATCGCCGCTAGTCGGCCGTACGGCGGCAGCATCCCGCGCTGCCGCATCTCGATTTCGCGCGCCAGAAACTCCTCGCGATCCCCCGACAAAATCGCCTGCATCACGGGATGATCCGGCAGATGCGTCTGGATGAAGCCGCGCCCTTCAGCGAAGGCACGACCGGCGCGCCCTGTCACCTGATGCAGCAATTGAAACGTCCGTTCGCCCGCTCTTGGATCCGCTCCCATCGCGAGCCCAAGATCGCCGTCCACCACACCGACGAGAGTGAGATTCGGAAAGTGGTGACCCTTCGCCACGATTTGGGTGCCGATGATGATGTCCGTCTCCCCGGCTTCAATCCGGTGGATGGCATCGCGCATCTCCGTCAGGCCGGGAATGAGATCGGATGACAGCAGTGCGACCCGCGCCTCCGGGAAGCGCTCGCTCACTTCCTCCGCCACGCGCTCCACACCGGGCCCGCACGCGACCAGCGCCTCAGGCTCGCCGCACTTCGGGCACTTCGACGGTGGCGGCATCGAGTAACCGCAATGGTGACAGTTGAGTTTCCCTTTGAAGCGGTGCTCGACAAGCCAAGCCGTACATTGCGGACACTCGAACCGGTGCCCGCACTTCCGGCAGAGCGTGAGGGGCGCGTACCCCCGACGATTGAGAAACAGCAACGATTGCTGGCCTTTTTCCATCGTCTCCGCGATGGCAGAAACCAGTCGGGGCGACAGCCATCGTCCTTTGTCCGGCTGCTCGGCGCGCAGATCGATCGCTGTGATGGCAGGAAGTTCTGCACCCGAGTATCGCCCGGGCAAGATGACGTGCCGATAGCGGCCCGTGCGCGCATTCACGTGGCTCTCAATCGCCGGTGTCGCTGACGCCAGCACCACGGGAAACTTGCCCAGACTTCCGCGCACCACGCTCATGTCGCGCGCTTGATAGTGCACGCGATCGTCTTGCTTGTACCCGGCGTCATGCTCTTCATCGACAACGATCAGCCCAAGGTCGGCAAACGGCAGAAACAGCGCCGACCGAGCGCCAATCACGATTCGCGCTTCACCAGTCGCCGTCGCACACCAGATGCGCCCGCGTTCCGGCCCAGACAGCGCCGAATGCCACTCCACCGGTGCCGCGCCGAACCGCCGCTCGAACCGCTCCATGAACTGTGACGTCAGCGCGATTTCGGGCAGCATGATCAGCGCCTGCCGCCCCTTTTCGAGCGTGCGCGCCACCGCCTCGAAATAAACCTCCGTCTTACCCGAACCTGTCACGCCATCGAGCAGCGTCACGGAAAAATTCTCCGCATCCACCGCCGAGCGCAACGCATGCACCGCACGCTCCTGATCCTCGCCGAACTCCGTGACGCGATGGGCTGCATTCGGCTGAGGACACACCTTCTGCGGGATCGCCACTTCCACGAGATTTCCCGACGTCACGAGCCCGTCGATCACCCCTGTGGAGCACCCCGCCAAATCCGCCAACGCCGATTTCGACCGGATCAGCCCGTCTCCCGCCAACTCGAGCGCTCGTGCCCGTGCCGGCGTCATCCGCGGCGGCAGCGCGGCGCCTTCCACGGCGCGCACACCCGTCCTGAGCTTGGGCGGCTCAAACGCGGATTGCGCGCTCATCATCATCCGCAGCACCATGCCGAGCGGCGCCAGCGTGTACTTGGCCACCCACTCCGCAAAGCGCATCGAGACCACCGGGAGGCACGGGACATCCAGCCTATCCGCCACGGCCTTTAGCTTTTTTGGATCGACCGCTTTTTCGCTGTCGTCCAGCCGCCGGTCCCAAATCACCCCGATCCGTGTCTGGGACCCAAACGGCACCAGAACGAAAGCTCCTGGCTCCAATGACAATCCGGGAGGCACGACGTAGTCATAGGTCTGCTCCAATGCCACTGGCATCAGCACCGGCACGCGGCTCGTCACCGCCGCGCCCCCGTTTGCCATGCCATCGAGCAGACTATCCAAAGCCAGTCCTCAAGGGTTAGAAGCTACGCCGGACCGGACCGACTGGGGCCGACAGACATAAAGCCTTCTGCGGGGCGAAATCCATCTCAAGCAAAGCCGCAGCGTTCGAGGAGCCGAACACGATGAAGTTTTTCGTCGATACCGCCGATGTGGGCGAGATCAAGGAACTGGCCGCCACGGGTCTACTCGACGGCGTCACGACCAACCCCTCGCTCATTGCCAAGAGCGGTCGCGACTTCAAGGAAACGATCGCCGAAATCTGTGCAATCGTTCCCGGGCCCGTATCGGCCGAAGTTGCTGCAACAGACTACGACGGCATGATGCGAGAAGCTAAAATCCTCTCCAACATCGCCCAGAATGTGACCATAAAGGTCCCGCTCACACTCGACGGCCTCAAAGCTTGCAAAGCGATCACGTCTGAAGGAACGATGGTCAACGTCACCCTTTGCTTTTCTGCCAACCAGGCGCTCCTGGCGGCAAAGGCGGGCGCCACCTTCGTCTCGCCTTTCATTGGCCGCCTCGACGATATCGGCCTTAACGGCATGGACCTGATCCGCGAAATCCGCACGATTTACGATAACTATCAGGATCTCCGCACCGACATCCTCGCCGCCTCGATACGCACAGTGAACCACGTCAAGGAAGCCGCCATGATCGGCGCCGACGTAGCGACCATTCCGCCGGCCATTCTCAAGACACTGGTGAAGCATCCCCTCACCGACGCCGGCATCGCCACGTTCGTTGCCGACTGGAAAAAGACCGGCCAAACGATTTGATTCTGGAAACATCTGACGCCAATAAAAAAGGCCCGCTCTCGCGGGCCTTTTTCATATCGAACCAGAAGGCTCAGACAGCTTCCTTGAGTTCCTTGGCCGCGCGGAACGCGACCTTCTTGGAAGCCTTGATCTTGATTGCTTCGCCCGTCGCCGGGTTACGGCCCATGCGAGCCGGACGCTTGCGAACCTGCAACACGCCCAGACCGCCGATCCGGATACGGTCACCCTTCTTAAGGTGCTTGGTGATCATCGTCACGAGATCCTCGAGCACGGCCGCAGCCTGCTTCTTCGGAATTTCGTGGCTTTCAGCCAGCGCTGCGCCGAGCTGGCGAAGCGTTACGGTGTTGGGCTTTGCGACCGTCTTTGCGGTGGCCTTTGCAGCAGCTTTTGCCATGAATGTCGTCCCTGAGATTAGAATTCGAATGTCGGCAGAACCGTCCGCGACCGCTGAAGCCAATCGCTAGAGGCGCGACATTGATCGCGCGCCAGCTGCACTCCAAATCGCAGAAACGCTTGCACAAGCAACGGCTGCAGAGCAGCGGCCGTCGGGTTCTCCGGTGGCGCCAAAGTACGTGCGTCGCAGCGTTTTGCAACGGCCAATCGATATCAATCGTGCAAAAAGACCCTATTTTAGGGGGTTTTTTGCACGTCTGCCACGGTCGAGGCTCAAGAAAGGGCCGGATAGTCGATATAACCTGCAGGTCCCTGGGCGTAGAACAAGTCCGGCTTGGGCTCATTGAGGGCAGCAGAAATTGCGAATCGCTGAGGTAAATCGGGGTTTGCGATGAAGGTTTTCCCAAACGCCACCGCGTCCGCCTCACCCGCGTCGAGCACCTCTTGCGCCGTTTCTGCCGTGAACCCCTCATTGGCAATGTACACGCCGGCGAAGATCTTCTTGAGCTGCGGCCCAATCCGATTGTCGCCGAGAGACTCGCGTGCGCACAGGAAGGCCAGACCGCGCGCTTTCATCTGCTGAGCGACATACCCGAAGGTCGCGATCGGATTGCTGTCGCCCATGTCGTGCGCATCTCCGCGCGGCGCCAGATGCAGGCCAACACGCCCCGCGCCCCACACTTCGATGCACGCATCCACCACCTCGATCATCAGCCGCGCACGGTTCGCAAGCGATCCACCATAGTCGTCCGTCCGCGTATTCGTCGTGTCCTGCAGGAACTGGTCGAGCAAGTACCCGTTGGCACCATGCACCTCGACACCATCGAAACCAGCGCGTTTCGCGTTCTCCGCGCCGCGTTTGTATGCGGCGATGACGCCGGGTATCTCATCCCGCTCGAGCGCCCGCGGCGTGACGAACTCTTTCTTCGGCCGGACGAGCGACACGGTTCCTTTGGGGCGGATTGCACTCGGCGCCACCGGCAGCGCACCATCGAGGTAGATCGGATCAGAGATCCGTCCGACGTGCCAGAGCTGCAGGAGAATGGTGCCGCCAGCACGATGCACCGCATCTGTGATGGCAGCCCAGCCCGCCACCTGCTCCTCTGACCAAATGCCAGGCGTATCCGGATATCCCACGCCCATCGGATCGACCGATGTCGCCTCCGACAGGATCATCCCAGCCGATGCACGCTGCACATAATATTCGGCCATCAGCTCGTTCGGGACGCGGCCCTCGCTCGAACGGCAGCGGGTCAACGGCGCCATGATGACGCGATTGCGCAGCGAAAGGTCACCGATGGTGATCGGATCGAGTAGCTTCGGCATGTGGGGAGAAATCCTTGGAACACATAGATGAGAAATAGATAGGGCCACTCTGCGTGACCACAAGGTCGTCGTGTTTACCATTCATTAACCGGCGCGGATGAGGCTCATCTGAGAAACAATTGCCGCATCGGACGCGCATGGCAGACCATTGGAATAGGCGAGAGACCGCGCCGGAATTGGAACTCGGCGGAGACCTCACCGGTTCCGTCGCCCGCTGGCTCGCCCACCTTGAACTCACCGAAGGCCGCTCTCCCGAAACCATCGAAGCCTACGACCGCGATCTGCGCTCTTTCCTTGCCTATCTTCGTGGCCATCTCGGACATGCTCCCTGCCTGGCCGACCTCGATTGCCTCGACCTGAAAGCCTTTCGCGGCTTCATGGCCGCCCGCCGGCGTGAAGGCCTCACCAGCCGTTCCCTTTCGCGCACTATGTCTGCCCTGCGCACCTACATCCGTTGGCTCGACACCACTGGCGTATCGGCAAACCGCGCCATTCTCCGCGTCGGCATGCCGAAACTTCCGCATGCAGTCCCAAAACCTCTCACCGTCGAAAAAGCTGCGGCCGTGGTCGAAGCCATCGGCGAGCAAGAGGAAACTTGGATTGGAGCGCGTGATACTGCCGTATTGCTGCTTCTCTACGGCTCAGGCTTGCGCATATCGGAAGCGCTCGCGCTGACACCGCGCAACGCCCCGACAGCGGAGCGCGATGTTATCCGCATCACCGGCAAGGGCGAAAAGGAGCGCCTGGTCCCAATTCTCCCCGTCACGCGAGCGGCAATCGAACGCTACGCGGGCCTCGTGCCGTTTACGCTCGACCCCGACGCACCGATATTCCGCGGCGCCAAGGGCGGACCTCTCTCACCCCGCATCATTCAGCTCGCGATCGCGCGCCTGCGGGATGCCTTGCAGTTGCCCGCAACCGCAACACCACACGCCCTTCGTCATTCATTCGCAACGCACCTGCTTTCAGCCGGCGCTGATCTTCGCCAGATCCAGGAGCTGCTCGGCCACGCGTCGCTCTCGACGACCCAAGTCTATACGGAAGTCGATCGCGCCCAACTGCTGCGCGTTTACGACGCCGCCCATCCGCGCGCCTGACCCCCACACATGGTGGCCAAACCCGCGCAAGCGGAGTCGCCCCGTGCAATTAGAACCACCCTCGCGCGTGGCGGCCGGCTCCGCGCAAGCGGAGTCGCCACGCGCAATTAAATATGTATGGCCCGCTTGCCCGCCGCGAGTGCCGCTTCCTTCACCGCTTCCGTCAGAGTCGGATGCGCATGGCATGTCCGCGCCAGATCCTCAGCCGATCCGCCGAACTCCATGAGGACAGCAGCTTCTGCAATCATCTCGCCTGCGTGCGGTCCAATAATATGCACGCCGAGCACGCGGTCTGTCTCTGCGTCGGCCAGCACTTTCACAAACCCATCGGTGGTCTTGTTCACCTTTGCCCGCCCATTCGCCGTGAACGGGAATTTGCCGGCCTTATAAGCGATATTGGCCGCCTTCAGCTCATCTTCGGTCTTGCCCACGCTCGCCACTTCCGGCGCGGTGTAAACGACACCAGGAATAACGTTATAGTTCACATGCCCCGCCTGTCCGGCGAGGATCTCGGCCACCGCAACGCCTTCATCCTCCGCCTTGTGGGCCAGCATCGGCCCGGCGATGACATCGCCAATCGCGTACACACCGGCGATGTTCGTTTCGAAGTGTTCATCAACTGAAATGCGCCCTTTCGAATCCCGCTCAATTCCTGCTTCGTCGAGACCAAGCCCATCCGTGAATGGCTTCCGGCCCACCGCCACAAGCACCGCGTCCACCTCGAGCGTCTCGCTCGTTGCATCGCCGGTTGCCGGCACCACGCTCACGGCAAGCCCTGCGTCTCCCGCATCCGAAACCCCGGTCACCTTCTGGCCAAGCCGGAAAACAAACCCCTGCTTTTCAAGAATGCGCTGGAACGTCCGCGCCACGTCGGAATCCATGCCGGGCAGAATGCGGTCGAGATATTCGACGACAATGACCTCAGACCCGAGCCGCCGCCACACCGACCCCAATTCCAAGCCGATCACACCGGCTCCGACGACCACGAGCCGCTTCGGCACGGTCTCAAACGTCAATGCACCCGTCGACGACACCACTCTTTTCTCATCGATCGTGATGCCCGGCAGCGAGATCACATCTGATCCGGTTGCAATAACGATCGATTTTGTTGCAAGCGTCGACGTCTCACCGTTGATGAAGGTGATCCCCACCTGTCCCGCTGCGAGTATCCGGCCGGTCCCGTGGAAGCTGTCGATCTTGTTCTTCTTCAAAAGGTAGGCAACGCCGTCCACGTTGCCCTTCACGCCCTCGTCCTTGAACGCCATCATCCGCTCAAGATCGAGTTCCGGCGTGACGTTGATCCCCATCGTATGGAAATGCCGCGAGGCTTCATCGAAAAGCTCTGAAGCATGCAGCAATGCCTTGGAAGGAATGCATCCGATGTTGAGGCACGTTCCGCCATGCGTCGACCGCTTCTCGACCACCGCCACCCTGAGCCCGAGTTGCGCCGCTCGAATAGCGCACACATATCCGCCAGGGCCAGTGCCGATAACGATCAGGTCATACATATCTGGGTCTCGCTAAAACGTCTGAGCGGGGCGCACGTGCAGTGACAGCCGAACACTCGACCGGCACCCCTGCATCTCCGCGAGGCATAGAAATCAAAGCTCGAGCATGAACCGCTGCGGGTCTTCGAGACATTCCTTGACGCGCACCAGGAACGTCACAGCCTCTTTGCCGTCGACAACGCGGTGATCGTAGCTGAGCGCAAGGTACATCATCGGCCGCGCCACGATCTGCCCGTTCTTCACGACCGGACGCTCTTCAATCCGGTGCATACCCAAAATGCCCGACTGCGGCGCATTCAGGATGGGCGTCGACAACATCGACCCATAGACGCCGCCGTTGGAAATCGTGAACGTGCCGCCCTGCATGTCTTCGATCGAGAGCTTGCCGTCGCGCGCCCTGCGTCCGTACTCGGCGATTGTGATTTCCGTTTCTGCCAACGACAGGCGATCCGCCTCGCGCAGCACTGGCACGACCAGTCCACGATCCGTCCCGACCGCTACCCCAATGTGATAGTAATTCTTGTAGATGATGTCTTCGCCGTCGATCTCGGCATTGACTGCGGGAATTTCACGTAACGCCTGCACGCAGGCCTTTACGAAGAAGCCCATGAAGCCGAGTTTCACACCGTGCCGCTTCTCGAACAGGTCCTTGTACTGCGAACGCAGCGCCATCACGGCGCTCATGTCGACGTCGTTGAACGTCGTCAGCATTGCCGCGGTATTCTGCGCATCCTTCAGCCGCCGCGCGATGGTTTGGCGCAGCCTGCTCATCTTCACACGTTCTTCACGGCCGGGCTCACCCATCGTCGTAGGCACCCGCAGTTCCTGGATCGGAACCGGCACCGGCGTCGACGGGCTCTCCCGTCGCTCGGCGTGAGGCGCCGGAGATTGCGCCGGAGACTGTGCAAGAGCAGGTTTCTTCGCTGCGACTGCCGCCAGGGCATCTTCCTTCAAAACTTGACCGCGGCGACCAGACCCGACAACCGCATCTGGATCGATCTGCGCTTCAGCGAGCACCTTGCGCGCGGCGGGAGCGGGCGGGGGCGCGGACGCCGTGGATGTGGATTTCGCTGGGGCCGGCTTTGCTGCAGAGGCCGGCTTTGCAGGTGCTTCAGCCTTGGGAGGCGGTGCAGCGGCTGGAGCTGGAGCCGCGACTGACACCCCACCGCCCTCATTCAGGGCCGCAAGAAGCGAACCGATCGCAACCGTTGCACCCTGCATTGCGAGAATATCGCCAAGCACGCCCGCTGCCGGCGCCGGGACCTCTACCGTCACTTTATCCGTCTCGAGTTCCACCAGCGGCTCGTCTGCCTTCACCGCTTCACCCGGCTTTTTGAACCAGCGTCCAACCGTCGCCTCCGTGATCGACTCACCGAGCACCGGAACCTTGATTTCAATCGTCATTCGTATCCTCGCCGTCCTGCGAGCCACCACAATGGGCAGCTCCCCGTGGTGAATTATTTGCTGCCCTTGAGCGCGTCGTTGACCAGTGCCGCCTGTTCCGCGAGATGCTTGCTGAGCTGTCCCGTGGCCGGCGACGCCGCCGCAGCACGCCCCGCATACCGCGGACGGCGATGGATGTAGCCCAGATGCGTCAGCACCCACTCGATGTTCGCATCCATGAAGTGCCAAGCGCCCATGTTCTTAGGCTCTTCCTGACACCACACGATTTCCGCGAACTTGAACCGGCCAAGCTCATTGATCAGCGCTCTCGCGGGGAATGGATACAGCTGCTCGACGCGCAGCAGATAGACATTGTCGATACCTTGCTGTTCGCGCGCTTCGTAGAGATCGTAATAGACCTTGCCGGAACACAGCACGACCCGCACGATCTCGTCGTCGGGAACCAGCTTGATCTTCTCCTCTGAGCGCGTCTGTGCGTCATCGAGGAGAATGCGCTGGAACGACGTTCCCGGCCCCATCTCATCGATACGCGACACAACCCTCTTGTGTCGCAGAAGCGATTTCGGAGTCATCAAGATCAGCGGCTTGCGGAATTTGCGCAGCAGCTGACGTCTCAGAATATGGAAGTAATTCGCCGGCGTCGTGCAATTCGCAACCTGCCAATTGTCCTCCGCGCATAGCTGCAGCCAGCGCTCCAACCGTGCGGATGAATGTTCCGGACCCTGCCCCTCGAAACCGTGCGGCAGCAGGCATACAAGACCTGACATACGCAGCCACTTGCGCTCCGCCGAAGACAAAAACTGGTCGAAAACAACCTGCGCACCGTTCGCAAAGTCGCCGAATTGGGCTTCCCACAACACCAGCGCGTTGGGCTCCGCCAGCGAGTACCCGTACTCGAAGCCGAGTACAGCCTCCTCCGACAGCATCGTATTGATGACTTCGAACTTCGCCTGATCAGGCGCCACGAACTTCAAGGGCGTGTACCGCCGCTCGGACTCCTGGTCGACCAGCACGCAGTGCCTCTGCGAGAACGTTCCACGCTCGCTATCCTGCCCGGACAAACGAACCGCATAGCCTTCCTTGAGCAACGATCCGAATGCCAGCGCCTCCGCCATCGACCAATCGAGACCCTGGCCGCTTTCGACCATCTCGCGGCGTCGCTCCATCAGCTTCGCAATGGTCTTGTGAGCGTTGAATTCGTTCGGAATGGCAGTGATCTGCCGTCCGACATGACGCAACACCTCCGCTTCGACGCCCGTCGCCGTGGCAAGGTCGTCTTCTCCAGCTCGCTGGAATCCAGCCCACCGGCCATCGAGCCAGTCCGCCTTGTTCGGCTTATACGTCTCCGCCGCCGACATCTCCTCGTCGAGGCGCGCGCGGAACGTCGCCCGCATGCTGTCAACTTCACCGTCCGCAATCACGCCTTCTTCGACGAGGCGCCGGCCATAAACCTCGACGACCGTCGGATGCGCCTTGATCTTTTTGTACATCAACGGCTGCGTGAACATCGGCTCGTCGCTTTCGTTATGACCGAAGCGGCGATAGCAGAACATGTCGATGACAACGGGCTTCTGGAACCGCTGCCGGTACTCGATGGCGATCTTCGCGCAATGCACCACCGCTTCTGGATCATCGCCATTCACATGCAGGATCGGCGCTTCGATCATCCGCGCCACATCCGAGCAGTAAGGCGACGACCGGGAATAGCGCGGGCTCGTCGTGAACCCGATCTGGTTGTTGATGACGAAATGGATCGAACCACCCGTGCGATGCCCCTTCAGACCCGACAACCCGAAGCATTCCGCCACCACGCCTTGGCCGGCGAACGCGGCATCACCGTGAATGAGCAGCGGCAGGATCGGTGTCCGGTCTCCGGGATCACAGCCGTGCTGATCCTGCTTCGCGCGCACCTTGCCGAGCACGACGGGATCCACGATCTCCAGATGTGAGGGATTAGCTGTCAGCGACAGATGCACGTTGTTGCCGTCGAACGTCCGGTCCGATGATGCACCGAGGTGGTATTTCACATCGCCCGAGCCTTCGACGTCATCCGGTTTGAACGACCCGCCTTTGAACTCGTTGAAGATCGCACGCAACGGCTTGCCCAGCACGTTGCCGAGCACGTTGAGCCGACCGCGATGCGCCATGCCGAAGACGATCTCCTGCACGCCGAGCTGGCCACCACGCTTGATGATCTGCTCCAGCGCGGGAATCATCGCCTCGCCGCCGTCGAGACCGAAGCGCTTCGTGCCGGTGTATTTAATGTCGCAGAATTTTTCGAACAACTCAGCTTCAATGAGCTTGTTCAAAATCGCGCGCTTGCCCGGCACCGTAAAGGTAATGCCCTTTTCCTCGCCCTCCACGCGCTGCTGCAGCCACGATTTCTGCGCCGGGTTGGTGATATGCATGAACTGGTAGCCGATCTTGCGGCAATACGTGCGCCTTAGGATCGACAGAACCTGCCGGATGGTCGCGAACTCGAGCCCCAGATAGCGGTCGAGAAAAACGGGGCGGTCGAGGTCAGCCTCCAGGAAGCCATACGTATCCGCGCGAAGTTCCTTGTGCACGTTGCGATCGGCGATCCCCAGCGGATCGAGATCAGCTGCCAGATGCCCCATCACGCGATAAGCCCGGATCAGCATCAGCGCGCGAATGGAATCCTGTGTCGCTCGCACCGACGCTTCCGGCGACAGTTCCACACCGGCCTGATGCGCGCGCTGCTTCAGGCGCAAGTGCAGTTGCGGCGCACCGGGCCCCTCATCGCCCGTCAGCGCCGCGATCATCTCGTCGTGCTGCGTTAACTCCGATAGCGGAATGCCCCAGGATGGCCCGCCATTGCCGTTCACGACCGGCACCGACTGATCATCGACCCGCGACCGCTGATGCTCTTCTTTTAAACTCTCGAAAAAATGCCGCCACTCGTCCGATACCGAGCCGGGGTTACGCTCATACTGCTCTTGCAGCTCTTCGATGTAACCGGCGTTGGTACCCTGCAGAAAAGAAGTTCTCAGAAAATTTTCGTTGCGCGCGTGGCGGGTCATCGGGTGTGTCCTGGAAGGCCCTCGGGCCGGTCGGCGATAGCGAGGCTGTACGCGATTTACCTGATGGGCTGCTGGCGGCAGTTCAAGGTGATCCGCCAAAGCTAATTGCTGCACCGCAGCGGTTTGGACCCTACTCCGTTTACCGCTGCGATTTAAGACCCTCGAAAGTGCAGGTTCGGCCTGATTTTCAGGCACGGTGGGGTCCACAACAAAAAAAGCGGCGTCGCTGGAAGACCCGCGACGCCGCTTTCACTATCAGGAAGCTGAATTGCCTTGTGCAGGCCTCTTACTTACCGAGCACCTTCAGGAGCGTGGTGCCGAGGGCTGCCGGGCTATCAGCCATCGCAATGCCGGCTTTCTGCATGGCTTCAATCTTGTCTTCGGCCTTGCCCTTGCCGCCCGAAATGATGGCGCCTGCATGACCCATGCGACGGCCGGGAGGCGCCGAAGCACCGGCGATGAAGCCGGCCATCGGCTTTTTGCGGCCCTTCTTCGCCTGAGCGATCAGCCACTCGGCGGCTTCTTCTTCCGCCGAGCCACCGATTTCACCGATCATGATGATCGACGTCGTCTCAGGATCATCAAGGAAGAGATCGAGCACGTCGATGAACTCGGTCCCTTTCACGGGATCGCCGCCGATGCCCACAGCCGTCGTCTGGCCGAGCTTGGCATCCGTCGTCTGCTTCACCGCCTCATAGGTCAGCGTTCCCGAGCGCGAGACCACGCCGACTGAACCCTTGGAGAAGATGTTGCCCGGCATGATGCCGATCTTGCACTGGCCAGGCGTCAGGACGCCCGGGCAGTTGGGTCCAACGAGCCGCGACTTGGAACCCGAGAGAGCCCGCTTCACGCGAACCATGTCGATGACCGGAATGCCTTCCGTGATGCAAACGATCAGCGGGATCTCCGCATCGATCGCTTCCAGGATCGCATCAGCCGCAAAGGGAGGCGGCACGTAGATCGCGCTCGCCGTGGCCCCGGTCTTCTCTTTCGCTTCGAGTACCGTATTGAACATCGGCACGTCGGCGAGGTCCGCGTCCGGGTGATTGGTGCCACCCTTGCCCGGCGTCACGCCACCGGCGACCTTCGTACCGTAGGCCTTCGCCTGCTTGGTGTGGAACGTCCCCTGGCTGCCGGTGATGCCCTGGCAGATGGTGACCGTATTCTTGTCGATCATAATGGACATCGTTAGGCGACCTTCTTCACTTCGTCGGTGATCTTGCGGGCGGCATCGGCGAGATCGTCCGCAGGGACGATCTTGAGGCCGGATTCGGCCAGCATTTTCTTGCCGAGTTCGACGTTCGTGCCTTCGAGGCGCACGACGAGCGGAACGGTGATCGCCATCTCACGTGCCGCTGCGATCACGCCGTCCGCGATGATGTCGCAACGCATGATGCCGCCGAAGATGTTGACCAAGATGCCCTTCACAGCCGGATCGGCGAGGATCAGCTTGAACGCTTCCCGCACCTTCTCCTTCGAAGCGCCGCCGCCGACATCGAGGAAGTTCGCAGGCTCAGCGCCGTAGAGCTTGATGATGTCCATCGTCGCCATGGCAAGCCCGGCACCGTTCACAAGGCAGCCGATGTTGCCGTCGAGCTTGATGAACGCGAGATCGTGCTTCGACGCTTCGATTTCGCTCGGCTCTTCTTCCGTGATGTCACGATAGGCGACGATCTCGGGATGGCGGAACAGCGAGTTGGAGTCGAAATCCATCTTGCCGTCGAGGGCGATGAGGTTGCCCTCTTTCGTCACGACCAACGGGTTGATCTCAAGAAGGCTCATGTCCTTCTCGATGAACATGCGATAGAGGTTCGCGGCCGTTGCCTGCATCTGTTTGAAGGCATCGCCCTTGAGGCCGAGCGCGAAAGCGATCTTGCGACCGTGGAAGGGCTGGAAGCCCGAAGCCGGATCAATCGACAGCGTGACGATCTTTTCCGGCGTGTCATGGGCGACCTTCTCGATGTCCATGCCGCCTTCGGTCGAGACGATAAACGCGACCCGCGACGTTGCGCGATCCACCAGCATCGAGAGATAGAGTTCCTTGTCGATCGCCGTGCCGTCCTCGACATAGAGGCGGCGGACGACGCGGCCGGCGTCACCGGTCTGCACCGTCACCAGCGTCCGGCCGAGCATTTCGCCCGCGAACTGCTTGACCTCATCGACCGACTTGGCGAGACGGACGCCGCCCTTTTCGCCAGCTTCCTTTTCTTTGAACGTCCCCTTGCCGCGTCCGCCGGCATGGATCTGCGCTTTCACGACCCAGACCGGGCCTGGCAGCTGCTTGGCGGCTTCGACGGCTTCGTCGACGGTGAATGCGGCAGCACCCTTTCCCGTGGGGATGCCGTACTGGCGATAAAGCTCCTTCGCCTGATGCTCGTGGATGTTCATGGCGCTCCTGGGCGTTTCTCATTGAATGGGCGACGTGGGTGTTTAATCGGGAAGGCAACGGTCAAGCCACCCCCGAACGGGCCACCCCGGCCTACCCTGTTGGGGCTGCGACGAAGCGGCCTCGGGCGGACCCTGAGGCCGGATTGAGGAGGTTGAAGCTCAAGCCCCGAGCGGCGGGTTCACCTGCACGCAGGTGTCGACGAGGCTCTTCACGGACTCAACCGACCGCATGAGCATCTGCCGTTCTGCCGAGTTGAGGTCAATCTCGATGATCCGCTCGATACCGCCCGATCCGATGATCACAGGAACGCCGACGTAAAGGCCCTTTACTCCATATTCCCCATTGAGATAGGCCGCGCAGGGTAACACCCGCTTTTTGTCCTTCAGGAAGCTCTCGGCCATCGCAATCGCGGACGCAGCGGGAGCATAATAGGCAGAACCCGTCTTCAAGAGCCCGACGATTTCCCCGCCACCCTTGCGGGTCCGGTCCACGATTTCCTCGACCCGGTCCTGGCGGATCCAGCCCATCTTCACGAGGTCGGGCAGCGGCACCCCACCCACCGTCGAATACCGGACCAGCGGCACCATGTCGTCCCCATGTCCGCCGAGCACGAACGCCGCCACGTCCTCGACCGAGACCTTGAACTCATCCGCCAGGAAGTGCCGGAACCGCGCTGTATCTAAAACTCCAGCCATGCCGCAGACCATGTTGCGGGGCAAACCCGAAAACTTCTGCAATGCCCAAACCATCGCGTCGAGCGGATTGGTGATGCAAATGACAAACGAATTGGGCGCGTACTTTTTAATACCCGCGCCCACCTGCTCCATTACCTTCAAATTGATACCGATCAGATCATCGCGGCTCATGCCCGGTTTGCGCGGCACGCCCGCCGTCACGATGCAGACGCTCGCGCCTTCGATGTCAGAGTAAGCGTTCGTACCCTTGAGATTGCAGTCGAAGCCTTCGACGGCGCCGGACTGCGCGATGTCGAGCGACTTGCCCTGCGGCAGACCTTCCGCGATGTCGAACAAAACCACGTCACCGAGTTCCTTGAGCCCGATCAGGTGAGCCAGGGTTCCACCGATCATACCGCCGCCGATCAAGGCAATCTTCGTACGCGCCATCGCAATTCAATCTCCAAGCCAAACCCGCGGATGAGCCGCGGTCTCAGATCCTCTGCTGCCTCTTTGCCCTGCCATTCCGCAGATGCGAAGACAATCTGTCCGTTCGTAGGCCGAAACCCCGTCGCTCTCAAGCTGTCGCGGAGAAAAAGCCGCTCAGCATGAAGGCGCCGCCCGCGACGCCACGCGCTCGGCCAGCCAGGCCTCGCTGCGCATTTCCATCAGTCGCGATGCTGTCCGGACGAACAGGTCCGCTCCGTCGCCCGCCGGATAGAGCTTGTCCGGCTCGGCCGCCGCCGATGCGACAAGGCAGGTCCCCCGATCATAAAGGGTATCGATGAGGGTAATGAACCGCCGCGCTTCATTGCGCCGGTCCGGCGTCAACAGTGGGATATCCTCCACGATCAGCGTCGAATACGCTTTCGCGATGGCGAGATAGTCGGGGCCGGCCAGCGGCTGCGCACACAGATCCCAAAACGTAAACCGCGCCACACCCGACGCCGCTTGGGGCACAGCGATCATCCGGCCGTTGCATGCGACCTCTGCGGGCTTACCATCTTCCGATCCCACGAGCCGCGACCAGATCGCATCGATCTCTGCCTTCGCCGCTTTGTCCGCAGGTTGAAAATAAAGTGTTCGGCCCTGCAGCTTGTCGAGCCGGTAATCCTTCGCAGCTGCAATTTCAAGCACATCCAACTTGTCCTGGAGCATGGCTACAAACGGTAGGAAAAGCTGGCGATTAAGGCCATTCCAATAAAGCCGGTCCGGCGGCACATTGGATGTCGCCACCACGATCACGCCGCGTTCGAAGAGCGCTTTGAACAATCGCCCGAGGATCATCGCATCCGCAATGTCGGTGACGTGGAACTCATCGAAGCAAAGAAGCTGCGCCTCACCCGCGATCTCGGCGGCCACGTACGGGATCGGGTCGCCATCCGTCGTCGCCCGTCCGCGCGCGATGCGCTCGTGCACCTCCGCCATGAACTGATGAAAGTGAACGCGCCGCCGCGGACTGAAGCCGACCGCCAGATGGAACAGATCCATCATCATCGTCTTGCCGCGCCCAACACCGCCCCATAGATAAAGACCGCGCGGCGTCACCGGCACGACCCGCTTCGGCACACGGAAGATGGAAAGCCGCGAGCTCCGTTCCGGCCGGTGGCCTTCAAGCGTTGTCGCCAGATGATCGAGCCGCTCCACGATCAGCGCCTGCGCCGGATCGCTCTCGATCTGACCGGTCGCCACCCTTTGCTGATAGTATTGCCAAACGCGGCCCGGCATCTTGTCCCCTACACCTGTGGTCCATGAGCTAGCCCCCTCCCGCCCCGGCCCCGCAAGCACCTCGTGACGGTATGTCACGAATGAACATCACTTGCCACGCCGGGCCCGGATGCGATCCGCTTGAGTGCCGACCGCTGGTGCGCCGCCGTGACGGCAACTCTCGCCAGCAGCGTGACGCGCATCGCGCGTGAACACGTGCAGGGAACTTTTTCGTACGAACCGTGTTGAGGCGACGATCAAAACCGCTGCGCTGTGTTCCAGCCGCGTGCATGGTGCCGCAACATTCTATCGACGCGCGTCGACGAAGTTCATTTTGATACAGTCGCCGGCTGCACGATGCGCGTGAGTGAAGTACACGAGGCACTGTGGATGAGTTGGCACGAGAGATGTGGGTGGCAACGATTTCATGTCGCGAGCAACTCCACTGAACCGCTTCGCTTCACGCGCAAACGCGAATTCAAAATGTAGAGGCCCGGAATCGCTCAAAAAATGCGGCGTTTGCGCCACACTTTCCGCAATTGGACAAAAATATCGACGCGAAATCGAAATTCGATGTCAACAAAATGATCGAACTTGCGCATATTTTTTTCGTGATCGAAATGATTCGATCTGATTCCAGAGGGAGAGAGAACTATGGCTAAGGCAGCAAAGAAGGCAGTGAAGAAGGCAACGGCGAAGCGCGCTCCGGCCAAGAAGGCCACCAAGGCAGCGAAGAAGCCGGCCAAGAAGGCTGCAAAGAAGAAGCGCGCAGCCTAAGGCTGACGTTTCTGTTCTGTTCCCGGTTGGGCACCGGGCGCGGAGCCGGTCCACAAGACCGTATAAATTTTTGAGGCCGGTGGCTGCGAGATGCGCCACCGGCCTTCTTCATGTGTAGTGCGGGCAATCGATTTGGTGTTGCCTCAGCAAGTCGATCCTGGCGCACAACGCCTCTCGGCCAGCCAGGCGCTCTTGCCGGCAATTGAATCCCAGGCCAGTCGATAGCGAAGCGTTAGACCCGCCGCTGCACCATCAGCTTCTTCAGTTCGGCAATGGCTTTGGCCGGGGAAAGCCCCTTGGGACAAGCCTTGGTGCAATTCATGATCGTGTGGCAGCGATAGAGGCGGAACGGATCCTCTAGATTGTCGAGCCGGTCGCCCGTCGCCTCATCGCGACTCTCGATGACCCACCGGTAGGCCTGCAGCAGGATCGCCGGACCGAGATACCGATCCGAGTTCCACCAGTAACTCGGGCACGACGTCGAACAGCATGCGCACAGGATGCACTCGTACAACCCGTCGAGCTTCTCCCGATCCTCGCGCGACTGCTTCCATTCTTTTGGCGGCGTTGGGGTATCCGTTTTCAGCCATGGTTCGATCGAACGCAGCTGCGCATAGAAGTTGGTCATGTCCGGCACCAGGTCCTTGATGACCTTCATGTGCGGCAGCGGATAAATGGTGACTGGCCCCTTCACCTCATCGATGCCCTTCAGGCACGCGAGGTAGTTGGTCCCGTCGATGTTCATCGAGCACGACCCGCAGATGCCCTCACGGCACGAGCGGCGAAACGTCAGCGTCGGATCGATCTCGTTCTTGATCTTGATGAGCGCATCGAGAACCATCGGACCACACTGGTCCTGATTGACCCAATATGTATCCACATGCGGGTTCTGCCCGTCATCCGGCGTCCAGCGATAAATGCGGAATTCGCGCCAAGCCCCATCGCCCTCCGGCGCGTTCCAGGTCTTGCCCGTGGTCAATTTCGAATTCTTAGGGAGCGTCAACTGCACCATGGGTCCGGTTCGATCCTCGCGTTGAGCGAAAAAATCCAATGAACCCCAAGAATTGGGGTTCTATGCACCCCCTGTCAACGCAGCCGGGCGGTCACCGGATGCGGTTCTTTGCCCACATTCTTCCCTTCGGGCCGGCGGCTTGTTCTTTCGTCGATGATCAGTCCGAACGGTGCTTCTTTAGCTCTCGAACCAATTGCGTGAGCCGCTCGGCAATTTCCGCCCCGCCATCTACGGCGACCTTGAGCGTCGCCCTATTCTGGATCAGCTTGTTGAGCCGCTCCTGGCATTCCCCAAAGGCGAAATAGAGCGTCTCGGGCGCATCGATCTCACCGTCTTCCACAGCGCACATGACGTCGAATGCATTTTGCGAGGCCAGCACCAGCATCGAAGCGACGTCATTCATGATCTGATGGAACAAACGGCTGCCGTCCGGTCCAACACGCGTCCCATGTACGCCGAACTTCAGCGGCGACGTCCCACCGGCACCTTCTCCGGCGAACAATTTCGGATGACGCTGAAATCGGCGGAAAATCTCCGACAGGCCAAGACAGCAAGTTTCCAATTCCCGGATCGCGGTCCCCGCCTTCCGCTTCGCCTTCGAGCGGTCGGGCGTGCGCTCCTCCGCCGTCCAATTGATTGCCGCAATGGAGGCAATGGCGCCCAGCGCCGCCAGGGCGGGCAGCACGGCCGTAAACGGGTCCGGCGCAATCCGGCTATCCGGCTCGCGCGGCTCCACCGGCTTGAGTGGCTCCTTGTTCTTATCGCTGCCTTTGCGGGACGGTAGGGCCACGCGAACTCCAGGTTGCCTCAGCTTATGAAGCATCCCTTACCGCAGCCAGCGCCCCGCCGCCACCCGTCAACGCGCGCACAACCGACTTCTAAGCCCGTCACATCGAGCATTACGCGTACGAGATAACCGTCTCCGGCCTCAGTACACGCGAGCTTTGGGCTCGATGTACTTGATCTCGTTGGTGAGCGTCCGTGTATGAACCGGGCGGCTGTCGAGCCGCACCTGGCGCGTCGCATAATCAGCAAATGCCAATGTGTGCTTCATCCACGCGGCGTCATCCCGCTTGGGATAATCCTCGCGCGCATGCGCACCACGACTTTCCTTGCGGTTCGCCGCTCCCGCCACCGTCACCGCAGCCTGGGCGATGAGATTGTCGAATTCGAGTGTCTCGATGAGGTCTGAGTTCCACACCAGCGAGCGATCGGTGACGCTGATGTCCTCGATGCCCTTCCAAATATCGGCGATCTTCTTCACGCCCTCTTCCAGCACCGGCCCATCGCGGAAGACGGCGCAGTTGGCCTGCATCGTCTTCTGCATTCTGAGCCGCAGGGCCGAGGTCGGCGTCGCACCGCTCGCATTCCGATACCAGTCAAGCCGATGAAGCGCCTTGTCCGTCGCCTCCTTCGGCAATTCCGGCTGAGCCGCACGCCGTTCGACAGTGTCCACACAGCGCAAGCCAGCCGCCCGCCCGAACACCACAAGATCGATCAGCGAGTTGGACCCAAGCCGGTTGGCGCCATGCACCGACACACACGCGGCCTCGCCGATGGCCATCAAGCCCGGAACGATCGTATCGGGATTGCCGCCCTTCAGCGTCAGAACCTCACCGTGATAGTTCGTCGGAATGCCACCCATGTTGTAGTGCACGGTCGGAATGACGGGAATGGCCTGCCGCCTCAGGTCGACGCCCGCGAAAATCTTGGCACTTTCCGTGATGCCTGGCAGACGCTCCGCAAGGATTTTCGGGTCGAGATGGTCGAGGTGAAGATAGATGTGATCACCCTCGGGACCGACGCCACGACCTTCGCGGATCTCGATCGTCATCGACCGCGAAACGACATCGCGCGACGCGAGATCCTTCGCATGCGGCGCGTAACGCTCCATGAAGCGCTCGCCCTTCGAGTTCGTGAGATACCCGCCTTCGCCGCGTGCACCCTCGGTGATCAGGACGCCCGCGCCATAGATTCCGGTCGGATGGAACTGCACGAATTCCATATCCTGGAGTGGCAAGCCTGCACGCAGGACCATGGCGTTGCCGTCGCCCGTGCACGTGTGGGCCGATGTCGCCGAGAAGTACGCGCGGCCATAACCACCCGTCGCCAAAATCGTGCGTTTCGAGCGGAAGCGATGAATGCTGCCATCTTCCATGTTCATCGCGATGACGCCGCGGCACGCGCCTTCGTCGTCCATGATCAGATCGAGCGCAAAGTACTCGACGAAGAATTCCGCCGAATGGCGCAGGGATTGGCCATAGAGCGTGTGCAGCATCGCGTGGCCGGTGCGGTCCGCGGCAGCGCAAGTCCGCTGCACGGGCGGACCATCGCCATACTCCGTGTAGTGCCCGCCGAACGGACGCTGATAGATCTTGCCGTCTTCCGTGCGGCTGAACGGAACGCCGTAGTGATCGAGTTCGTAAACCGCTTCCGGTGCATTGCGGCAAAGGTATTCGATCGCGTCCTGGTCACCGAGCCAGTCGGCGCCTTTCACCGTGTCGTACATGTGCCAGCGCCAGTTGTCCGGCCCCATGTTGGCGAGCGACGCGGCGATGCCGCCCTGCGCCGCCACAGTATGCGAGCGCGTCGGAAAAACCTTCGTCACGCAGGCTGTCTTGAGCCCCGCCTCGGCGCACCCCAGCGTCGCGCGCAATCCCGCGCCACCCGCACCGACAACGACGACATCATAGGTATGATCGACGATCGGATAGGCGCGCCCGTTAACCGCTGCCGTGCCTGCCGCCCCGTTCACCTTGCCAGCCATACTGCGTTCAAGCTCCGAAGTAGATTTTCATGACGGCCAATATGCTGGCGGCGCCCACGGTGATGGCGAAGAACGTATTCAGCATCAAAAGCGTGATCTTCGCCGCTTCGCCATGCACGTAGTCCTCGATGATCGTCTGCATGCCGAGCCGCATATGGATTACCCCCGAAACCACCAGGAGGATCAGTGGCAGCGCGAATTCCGGCCGCTTGAGCGCCGCAACCACAGTGCCGTGATCGGCGCCTGCCAAGGACACCAGAAGCGCAACGACGACGACTGACAGCACCAGGTTCGAAACAGCGGTGACACGTTGCTTCCAGAAGTGATCGGCGCCTTCTTTGGCCGACCCCAGGTACCGCACCCTCTTGAGTGGAGTTCTAAGCGACATTCTCCTCAGCCCCCCAGCCCGCGCAGTACAAAAAACCAGACGAGAACGGTCAAGACCACGGAGGCGACGCCCGTTCCCCACGATAGGAGATCGATCGTCTCGTGCTCGTAGCCCAGGCCGAAATCCCAGATGAAATGCCGGATGCCGCCGAGCGCATGGTGAATGAGCACCCAGGTGTAGCCGAACAGCACGATCCAGCCTGCCCACGTGTTGAGCCAGCCACTGACGGTTTGAAACGCCTCTGGACCCGACGCAGCCGCGACGAGCCACGCCGCCAAGATGATCGTGCCGAAGTAAAGCGCCGCCCCCGTAATGCGATGCAGGATCGACATCACCATGTTGATGAGCGGCCGGTAAATCTGCAGGTGCGGAGACAAGGGGCGATCGATCTTCGCCTCGCGCCCAGTCGTGGCTTCCGACATGAAGGACCTCGGGAAACGGGATAATCTTGTCTTCTAGCCCGGCCGGAAAGCCGCCGCAATTTGCCAGACGGGCGCATGACGAAGGTCTAACCGTCTCGTGGTGGCGGCCCTTCGGAGGAACGACGTCGCCGCGCACGCTCGAATTAATCGCCCGCGGCGCACGCCGAATTGCAAACGCGCCCCCAGCGGAACGCCATCCCAATAAGACCACTTAACGTGGCAACACGACCCACGCGTCGAAATCGAGGATCACCCCGTCGGCGTACTCTCCCGTCTCTTTCTTGAGCGGGAACGTCGCGCAGTCCTGGTTCTTCACCGCCACAAGGCGGATCCGCAGCGCACCCACGTCCGTGCGGCCCGGGATCTCCGCCTTCTCCAAGATTTCCGACCAAGCATAAACGGTGTCGCCAGCAAACAGCGGCGCGACATGCCGCCCGCCATTGATCGCCGCCAGATGGAACGCGTTGTTGAGCCCGTTGAACGACAGCGCGCGCGCCAGCGAAATCACGACACCACCATAGATGATCCGCTTGCCGAAACGGCCTTTCAACTCCGTGTGCTGGTTGAAGTGCACCTTGGCTGTGTTCTGGTAAAGCCGCGTCGCCATCTGGTGCTCGGCTTCTTCGATCGTCATGCCGTCGACATGATCAATTTTTTCGCCCACTTCGTAATCGCCCCAGCGATAGGGGCTGCCGGCAAGAGCCAGATCGTATGCTGCCGTGTTGATCGCCGGCACCGCACCACCAAGTTCCGACGGATCGATCCGGTCCGGCAACTTCGGCACCACCGCCTCACCCACCGGCGCGTTCTTGTCCCGCTTGCGCACCATCACCCAGCGGACGTACTCCAGCACGACCTCGCCGTTCTGATTGCGCCCCGTCGAGCGCACGTAAACCGTGCCCGTTTCCTTGTTCGAGTTCTCTTTCAGCCCGATCACTTCCGACACCGTCGATAGCGTGTCGCCGGGATAGGCCGGCTTCAGAAAACGGCCGCTCGCATAACCCAGGTTCGCGATCGCGTTGAGCGAGATGTCGGGCACCGTCTTGCCGAACACGACGTGGAACGTCAGCAGATCGTCGAGCGGGGCTTTGGGATATCCGATCGCCTTTGCAAACTGATCTGACGAGGTCACTGCGAAACGCGGGCCGTAGAGGCTCATGTAAACAGCCGCATCGCCCTCGGTGACCGTGCGCGGAGTCGAGTGGGTCAGGATCTGCCCGAACTTGTAGTCCTCGAAGAAGTTACCGGCATTGGTCTTGGTGGTGGTCATGGCGCGCGCCCCCGTTCGGCAGGTCTAAAACATTCGGCAAAATCAGGATTTCCGCAGCGATTAGTGGGTCCGGCGAATACTGTCCATGTGCAATTCCATTCCGGGCGCCATCGCGGTCCGCGCGCAAGCGTCGCAGCGGTGCGCCGTGCCGACGCTCGTCCTCAAAACCAGTCATCGATCTCGCGCACGGCGTGCGCAATCGCCGCCGTTCGCCGCGCCATGACAAGATGCAGGCGCTCCACCATCTTGCCTTCGACCGTAATCACGCCCTTTTGCGCGTTCACCGGCTGCGAGAAAGCATCAATGACTTTGCGCGACCACTCCACTTCGTCGTCCGTGGGCGTGAAGACTTCGTTGCACGGCCCCACCTGTGAGGGATGGATCAGCGTCTTGCCGTCCATCCCAAGCGTGCGCCCATGCTCGCACTCCTTGCGGAAGCCGTCTTCGTCTTTGAAATCGTTGTAAACGCCATCGATGATATCGAGCCCGAACGCCCGCGCTGCGACGATCGTCAGCGCCAGCCACGGCACGATTGCAAATCGATTATCGAGCGCCCGTGCACGCGATTCCTTCAACAGGTCGTTCGTGCCGAGCACGAAACACTCGAGCCTGTTTTCCGGGTCCATTGCCACCGCAGCGATTTCGCGCGCGTAGAGAATGGCCTGCGGCGTCTCCATCATCGCCCAGATGCGGGTCCGCTCCGGCGCGTTGACCGACTTCAATATCTTGGCCGCACTGATGATGTCGCCAGGGTGGGCAACCTTCGGGATCAGAATGGCATCCGGCGCCGCTTCGGCCGCCGCCAGGAGATCGGTCGTCCCCCATACGGTCTCCAGGGCATTCGTGCGGATCACGAGTTCGCGGCGGCCATATCCGCCCTCCCGGACGGCAGCGCAGACCCGCTCCCGCGCCTGCACCTTTGCCTCGGGCGCGACCGAGTCTTCCAAATCCAGGATGACGGCATCCGCCGGGAGCGCCTTCGCCTTCTCCAGTGCGCGATCGTTGGCGCCGGGCATGTACAGCACGCTGCGACGTGGTCGGATGTTGGTTTTCATGAAAGCACGGCCCGAGCGTTGATTGTGCACCGCAACAATACGCCAACACGGGCGTGTTCACAAATCGCCATTCGGCGCATACCGTTCTCCCCTGGGGAGGACCGGCTTTGTGGCACGAATAGTCGCACTATCGTCGCTCGTCGCGCGCGGTCACGTCGGGCTGCGGGCTTTGATCCCTGCGCTGGAATCCTTCGGACACGACGTCATTGCCTTGCCGACGGTGGTTCTATCGAACCACGCCGCTCACCCGCACGTCGCGCGGACATTAATCTCCCCCGATGTGCTGGACGCCATGGCCCAGGCTATCGAAGCCAACGGCTGGCTTGGGGGAGTCGATGGAATCATCACGGGTTACTTACCCTCCGCGGCCCATGTTTCTTTCGCTGAAGCGCTCGTCCGCCGCGTCCGCGCCGCTAACCCTGCCGCACTCTACGTCTGTGACCCCGTGCTGGGTGACGAACCAAAAGGTCTTTACGTTCCGGAAGAGACGGCCCGCCAGATCAAGCAGTGCTTGTTGCCAATCGCAGATTTGGCGACGCCGAATGCATTCGAACTCTCTTGGCTCTCCAACCGTCCCGTCTCCGCCTTGCGCGAAGCAAAGGCTGCCGCGCAGGGCCTCGGGCCGCCAATGGTGCTCGCCACATCTGTCCCCGCTGCGGGAGACCGCCTTGCCACTCTGCTTCATGACGCGACGGGGACGGTATTCACATCCGTTGCCCGTCGACCGAAGGTCCCTTCCGGCACTGGCGACCTCCTGGCCGGCCTATTCACCGGCGCGCTCGCCAGCGGAAGTGATGCTCGAACGGCACTTGCCTACTCCGGTGCGCGGTTGGAAACGGTCCTAAGGCGCACCGGATTAGCGGACGACCTCAACCTCAAAACCCTGTTTGAACCCGAGCCGGAACTCAGTCCGCTGACGGTCGAAACGGCAACATGAGGAATGGCGCGACAATCATGGACGTCAATACTTGACATTTGTCAGACACAATAGAAAACGCGATCCTGTTGGCCACAGGTCGTTGCGCCACCGTCCCCGTGTCGTCCATCCAGCGAGATATCCGCAAAATGTCCTCCTTCCCCGAGACGCTCACGGACCGTTACCGCCGCTTCAAGCACCGCATCTTCGTGCCGAACGCCGATCAGTACGAAGAACTCGCCACCTACGGGCAAAGCCCCGAAATCATGATGATCTCCTGCTGCGACAGCCGTGTCGACCCGGAGACGATTTTCAACGCCATGCCCGGCGAACTCTTCGTCGCTCGTAACGTCGCCAATCTCATTCCGCCTTATGAAATCGGCGGCAAGTTCCACGGCGTCAGCGCCGGCATCGAGTTCGCGGTTTTGAACTTGCGCGTAAAGCACATCGTCATTCTCGGCCACGCCAACTGCGGCGGCGTCAAAGCCGCTCTCGACCAGTCCGCCACCATCCAGACCGAAGCAATGTTCATCTCCAAGTGGATGTCGATGCTGGATGAGGCTCGGCTCGCCATCGTCGCGTCCGATAAGCTCAAGACGCAGGCAGAAAAGCTCGACGCGCTTGAGAAAGAATGCATCAAGACGTCGATCAGAAACCTGCGCACGTTCCCCTTCGTCACCGACCGCGAGAACAAGGGCAAACTCAACATCCACGGCGCGCACTTCGACATCAAGTCGGGCACGCTTGCGGTTCTCAACCACTCCCGCGGCGAGTTCTTCCCACTCTAGTGTGGTTTCGGATCAGCCGGCTGGCGTCGTGGCAGTCGCTGCCGCGCGCACGGCCGGCAAGATCTTTTCAACGATGCTTTGTGCGCTGAGTGGGCCGACGTGCTTGTAGGCGATGCGCCCCTGGCCATCGACGACGAACGTTTCCGGCATCCCATAGACGCCCCACTCGATCGCACCGCGGCCCTTCGGATCGACACCCAGCGCCGCAAACGGATTGCCATAGCGCCCAAGGAAACGGCGCGCGTTCTCCGCCTCGTCCTTATAATTGACGCCAAGGAGTTTCAGCCCCGGCTCCTTCGCCAACTCGACGAGCAGCGGGTGCTCCTCCACACACGGCGCGCACCACGATGCCCAGAAATTTATGACTGTAACGCCGCCTTTGCCGAGGTCAGCCGACGTGAACCCCGGCACCGCTCCGGACGGTCCAGCCAGCCCGTCAAGCGCCGGGAAATCGACAGCTGGAACAGGCTTTCCGATCAGTGCGGACGGCAGCTTCGAGGGATCGCCTGACTTCAGCGCGAACTGAAACATGATCGCCACCGCAAGGAAGATTGCTAGCGGCACGAACACCCAAGCCCGTCCGCTGCGGCCCTCCGCGACACCATCGATCTGCTCGGTCATGGACGTGGTGTCTCCTTGGACGCTGCGCGCGAGCGTCGTGAAACACCGCGCGCTTCCAGATCCCCAAGCCGCGCCTTGATCCGAGCACCGTCCCAGACGAGCCAACCGACCAGCCCTGCCAGCACCACGGCGTAGATCACATAAGACGCCCAGATGAATGCCGCGTGCGGACCCAAGTCGATCATTGCTTCACTCCGCCGCCGCAGCTGCGGACGCACCGCGCGCACGATCCACTTCCGCCATTGTCAGCGAACGCAACCGCCGGCGCAGGATCTCATTTCGCATGCCCTTCGCATGCAGCGCAAAGAACAGCAGGGAAAACCCGATCGCGCTCACCAGCAGCGGCCACAGCAGATCCGGATGGATCGTCGGTCCATCCATGCGGATCACGCTCGCCGGCTGATGCAGCGTGTTCCACCAATCGACCGAGAACTTGATGATCGGCAAGATCGTGACGCCGACGAGCCCCAGCACGGCGCAGAGCTTGCCCGCCAGCGCCTCATCCTCGACGGCCGAGCGCAGCGCCATCAGTCCGAAATATAAAAACAGCAGGATCAGCATCGACGTCAGCCGCGCATCCCACACCCAGTAGGTGCCCCACATCGGCTTGCCCCAAAGCGACCCCGTCGCCAGCGCCAAAAACGTGAACGCCGCTCCGATCGGCGCCGCAGCCTTCGCCGACACGTCCGCCAGCGGATGCCGGAACACGAGGTACCCGAAGCTCGAAATCGCAATCAGCGCATAACCCATCATGGCCAGCCAGGCGGCCGGCACATGGATGAACATGATCTTGACCGTCTGACCCTGCTGATAATCTTCCGGCGCGACGAAAAACGCGAGGTAGAGCGCATAGAGGATCAGCGCCGCTGCCGCTCCAGCGACCCACGGCATCAGCGTGCCCGACAGCTGCATGAACCGTGTTGGGTTCGCGAGCCTCTGCGTCAGTGATTGCTGCGATGTCACGTCTGTTGGGGTCATTGGCGCTGATCTAAGGGTTTCAAGCCCCGCGCGCAACGGCGGCGCCGGACCAGATGGCTAACGTGGTGGCTAACGGGTCATTGTGTCTGGAAGCGGATCGCCGCCGCCGCGGCCACCGGGCCGAGAACGAGCGAAAACAGCGAAATCGCCGACAGAATGAGAAACGACGCCTGAAACCCCGACGGACCACCCGTGGCCGCCGAAATCGCAGCAATCCCGAAGATGAGCGTTGGAATGTAGAGCGGGAGAACAAGCAACGCGAGCAGCAGCCCACCACGCCGCACTCGGAGCGTCAACGCAGCCCCCACCGCACCCAGAAAGCTGATCGCCGGCGTCCCAGCCAGCATGGTGGCCACCAGCACCGGATAGGCGCTCAGCTCAAGGTTGAGCAGCAACCCCAGAACCGGCGCCAGCAACGCCAGCGGAATTCCCGTCGAGATCCAGTGCGCCAGCGCCTTTGCGGCCGTGGCGAGTTCGAGCGGCAGATCGCCCGTCGCGATCACCTCCAGCGACCCGTCCTCGTCATCCGCCTCGAAGATACGCGGCAGCGACAGCAGCGCCGACAGCAGCAGCGCGATCCACAAAACCCCCGGCGCAATCCGCGACAGCAAATTCAAATCCGGCCCAAGCCCCAGCGGCATCATCGTCACGACGACGAGATAAAATCCGAGCGCCGTCCCCACGGCCCCGCCCTCGCGCACCTGCAGCAGCAAATCCCGCTTCAACAGCGTCCAGAATGCGCTCATGCGGCGGCACTCCGCACGCCGATCTCCAAACGCCGTTCCGACGCCAGCCCCAGCGGAATATGCGTCGCCGCCAGCACCAATCCGCCACCCGCGAGATGCTGCCCCACGCACGTCGCCAGCAGCTTCACCGACGCCGCATCGAGCGACACCGTCGGCTCATCGAGCAGCCACAGCGGCCGCGGCGTCGCGATCAACCGCGCCAGACACGCCCGCCGCTTCTGCCCCGCCGACAAATATCCCGCCGGAATCGCCGCCAGCGGCTCCAGATCGAACGCCACGAGCGCATCATCGATCGACGCCTGCGTCCCCGCGCCCAGATACTCCGCCCAGAAGCGCAAATTCTCTTCCACCGTCAGCGACGGCTTCAGCGCATTGAGATGTCCGATGTAATGCGCCTGCGCGGGAAGCTCCTTCTCCGCATCCCCGCCTTCCAACGCAATCGTCCCACCCGCGGCTCCAATCAATCCGGCAACGGTACGGATCACCGTCGTCTTGCCAGCACCGTTCGGCCCGACGAGCACCAGCGCCTCGCCCGCCTCCACCGCGAACGACAAGCCGTCCACGATGCGCCGCGCGCCGCGATCCACGACGAGATTTTCAACTGCCAAGCGCACGAGGGATTATTCCATCTCACGCGCGACGGTCGGCCCGCGCGCATCCAAATTACTTCCCGCGCGGCGGCCGGCGCCCCGCAGGGGTGTCGCCACGCGCACAAAAGAGAGGCGGATTGCCGCAAAATCACACTCGCGCGGTGGCTAGTTCTCTCCGATTTGCGCCTATATAAAAGGCTTGCCCATGATTTCGCCAGCGCAAAAACAGAACGGCCGTGCGGACCATCGCGCCCCCTGTGCGCAGCGCACCATGAGCCGTATCGGCACCCGCCGCGCCGCGAGACCTTTTCACCGTCCAAGCTCCCGAGGAGACCTGCATTGAGCGTCGTCACCGCCCCCCTTTCCCTCGACAGCTTCAAGTGCCGCAAGACGCTGACCGCCGGCGGCCAGACCTACAGCTATTATTCTCTCCCCGACGCGGAGAAAAATGGCCTCCCCGGCCTCTCCAAGCTGCCCTTCTCCATGAAGGTGCTGATCGAGAACCTGCTCCGCTCCGAGGATGGCCGCACCGTCTCCAAGCAGGACATCATCGACGCCGTGAAATGGATCGATGACAAAGGCAAGGCCGGCAAGGAAATCGGCTTCCGCCCCGCCCGCGTGCTGATGCAGGACTTCACCGGCGTCCCCGCCGTGGTCGATCTCGCCGCCATGCGCGACGGCATGCTCCAGCTCGGCGGCGACCCCAAGAAGATCAACCCGCTCGTCCCCGTCGATCTCGTCATCGACCATTCCGTCATCGTCGATGAGTTCGGCACGCCCAAAGCGCTGGCCGACAACGTCGCGCTGGAATACGAGCGCAACGGCGAACGCTACACCTTCCTCAAGTGGGGCCAGGGCGCCTTCCAGAACTTCCGCGTCGTCCCGCCCGGCACCGGCATCTGCCACCAGGTGAACCTCGAATATCTCTCCCAGGTCGTCTGGACCGCGCCCTCCGCCGACGGCACCACCGTCGCCTATCCCGACACCCTCGTCGGCACCGACAGCCACACGACGATGGTCAACGGCCTCGCCGTCCTCGGCTGGGGCGTCGGCGGCATCGAAGCCGAAGCCGCCATGCTCGGCCAGCCGCAGTCGATGCTCCTCCCCGAAGTCGTCGGCTTCAAGCTCACCGGCCGCCTCAAGGAAGGCGTCACCGCCACCGACCTCGTCCTCACCGTCACGCAGATGCTGCGCAAGCTCGGCGTCGTGGGCAAGTTCGTCGAATTCTACGGCCCCGGCCTCGACAACATGACGCTCGCCGACCGCGCCACCATCGCCAACATGGCCCCCGAATACGGCGCCACCTGCGGCTTCTTCCCCGTCGATAAGGAAACCCTCGCCTACCTCGAACTCTCCGGCCGCTCGAAGGACCGCATCGCGCTCGTCGAAGCCTTCACCAAGGCGCAAGGCCTCTACCGCGAAGCCGGCTCCCCCGATCCCGTCTTCACCGCCACGCTCGCCCTCGATCTCGGCGACGTCGAACCCTCGCTCGCCGGTCCCAAGCGCCCCGAAGGCCGCGTCGCGCTCAGCGCCGCCAAGCCCGGCTTCCTCGCCGCCCTCGAGACCGAATACAAAAAGCCCGGCGAAGCCGCGAAGCGCTATCCCGTCGCCGGCGAAAACTTCGACCTCGGCCACGGCGACGTCGTCATCGCCGCCATCACGTCCTGCACCAACACGTCCAACCCGAGCGTCCTCATCGGCGCCGGACTCCTCGCCCGCAACGCCATCGCCAAAGGCCTGAAGCCCGCGCCGTGGGTGAAAACCTCGCTCGCGCCCGGATCGCAGGTCGTCGCCGCCTACCTCGAAAAATCCGGCCTGCAAAAATCGCTCGACGCCATCGGCTTCAACATCGTCGGCTTCGGCTGCACCACCTGCATCGGAAACTCCGGCCCGCTGCGCGCCCCCATCTCGAAAACCATCAACGAGAACGGCCTCGTCGCCGCCGCCGTCCTCTCCGGCAACCGCAACTTCGAAGGCCGCGTCTCGCCCGACGTGCAGGCGAACTACCTCGCCTCGCCGCCGCTCGTCGTCGCCTACGCGCTCGCCGGCACCATGCAGAAAGACCTCTCCACCGAGCCCATCGGAACGGGCTCAGACGGCAAGCCGGTCTTCCTCAAGGACATCTGGCCCACGAACAAAGAAATCCAGGACTTCATCGCCGAGAACATCACGCGCGAAATGTTCGAAAGCCGCTACGCCGCCGTCTTCCAGGGCGACACCAACTGGCAGGGCATCGCCACCACGCAAGGCCTCACCTTCGCCTGGGACGGCAAGTCCACCTACGTCCAGAACCCGCCCTACTTCACCGGCATCAAGCAGGAAGCGACCGGCAACGGCGACCTCGTCGGCGCGCGCATCCTCGGCCTCTTCGGCGACAAGATCACCACCGACCACATCTCGCCCGCCGGCTCCATCAAGGCCGCGAGCCCCGCCGGCAAATACCTGCTCGACCACGGCGTCTCACAAGCCGACTTCAACCAATACGGCACGCGCCGCGGCAACCACGAAGTCATGATGCGCGGCACCTTCGCCAACATCCGCATCAAGAACCACATGGCCAAGGACGCCAACGGCAACGTCAAGGAAGGCGGCTACACGGTCCACTATCCGACCGGCGAGCAGATGCCGATCTACGACGCCGCCATGCGCTACAAGGAAGAAGGCGTGCCGCTCGTCGTCTTCGCGGGCGTCGAATACGGCAACGGATCATCGCGTGACTGGGCCGCCAAGGGCACCAACCTGCTCGGCGTCAAAGCCGTCATCGCGCAGAGCTACGAGCGCATCCACCGCTCCAACCTCGTCGGCATGGGCATCGTGCCGTTCGTGTTCGAGGAAGGAACATCCTGGGCGACGCTCGGCCTCAAGGGCGACGAGACCGTCACCATCCGCGGCCTCGCCGACGTCAAACCGCGTCAGCGCATGATCGCCGAAATCACCGACGCCAAGGGCAACAAGGTCGCCATCCCCATCGTCTGCCGCATCGATACCCTCGACGAGATCGAATACTACCGCAACGGCGGCATCCTCCAGTACGTCCTGCGGAACTTGGCGGCGTAGGGCGTGCGAGCGGCACGCATCATCGGCACAAACAAACGGGCGTGAGGATCATATCCTCACGCCACGTTATCTGTGACTTGCAGCGTGAACGCGCAACTCGACCTGAGGCTGAGGTTCATGTCAGCTTGCATGTCTGAGCGCGAGCAGTTGTAGACTGCAGAGATGCCCGCTAGCCGTGCAGTCTAGCCAGAAGCGCGTTCGTCGTGGGCGCAGCAGACTCTATGCGCGATGTCGTTCTGAAGCCACAATGCAGAGCTCAGCAATCGTACTGCGTTGACGGCTTGTCAACCTGGTACTACATAGCATTGATAGCGTGCGCACATCAGTGCAGAAGCCATCGCTCTCGCTAGCATGGCTGATTCAATGATCGATCATCCGAAGGCGACTTGTGCGGTATGCGTCACGTCGACGGCAGACGTGCAGCCCGTAGGCAGCAACTCATCTATGCTTTGCTCGCAGCATGATCGAATTGCACTAGCGTTCGCCCTGATTGCCGAATACGCAAATCGTCAAAAGCCAGTATCGTGGCTCTGGGCTGAAATCAGTTTCCAACGCCAAACTCGGCTCACTGTCATGCGATGGGCTCATTAGAACTCGAGTCGATCTGCGCTTGCCCACTTAGATCTGTCGACTGGACCTTCGACTCGCCATCATGGCAGACCGCGAGCTGAACGCGACTGCGTCAGATGATTGCCTGCGCCTCCAATGAGTCGCGGCACGGCGTGAACCATAAGCTCGACTAGCAGCCACGGCCGACGAATCCCGCTACCACTACGGCCGCTCGAAGCAGCTTGCATCTGGCCCTCTGCGGCGAGCAACCGCCACGGTCGACAGTCTGCAGATCGTTGCCTTCTGATCCTGCTGCCCGAAAGTTGAACCCGATTGTCGCATCACGATGCTCAGACAAATTGTCAGGAGTCAGACTAAGGCCTATGATCGCGAGCTGCTACAAAGTCCTTCTTCAGTCGCCCTGCATCTATTTCAGTTTTCACTCACCCCCCAAACCCCCGCTTCCTGAGCAAGCTCTCCACCTTCGGCGGCCGGCCGCGGAAGGCGACATACGCCTCCAGCGGATCGCGCCGGTTGCCGGCCGAGTACACGTGCTGCTTGAGCCGCGCCGCCGTCTTGCGGTCGTAGATGTCGCCCGCCTCCTCGAAGGCCGCGAACGCATCCGCGTCCATCACCTCCGACCACAGGTAGCTGTAATACCCCGCCGCATACCCGCCCATGATGTGCTGGAAGTGCGGAATGCGATGCCGCATCACCACTTCGCGCGGCATGCCCAAGCCGTGACAGCGTCGTCTTCTCGAAATCGCCAACGTCCAGCCCGTCCGCCGCCTCCAGCGCGTGCAGGTCCATGTCCACCAGCGCCGACGCCACATACTCCGCCGTCGCGAACCCCTGATTGAACGTCCGCGACGCCTGAATGCGCTTGATCAGGTTGTCCGGCATCGGCTTGCCGGTCTTGTGATGCGTCGCGAATTTCTTGAGCACCTCCGGCCGCGTCAGCCAGTGCTCGTAAAGCTGCGACGGCAGCTCCACGAAATCGCGCGTCACGTTCGTGCCCGACAGCGTCGGATAGGTCACGTCCGACAGCAGTCCGTGCAGCCCGTGCCCGAACTCGTGAAACAGCGTCCGCGCATCGTCGATGGAGAGCAGCGTCGGCTGCCCCTCCGCCCCGCGCGCGAAGTTGAGCACGTTCACGATCACCGGCTTCGAGCCCTTGCCCAGCTTGTGCTGCGCCCGGAAGCTCGACATCCACGCGCCCGACCGCTTCGACGGCCGCGCATAATAATCCCCGAGGAACACGCCGACCGGCTCGCCCGCCTTCGTCGTCACCTCCCACACGCGCACATCCGGATGGTAGCGCGGCGCGTCCTTCAGCTCCTTGAACTTCAGCCCGAACAGCCGCGACGCCGTATCGAACGCCGCGTCGATCATGTTCTCCAGCTGAAGATACGGCCGCACCTCGCTCTCATCGAGATCGTAGCGCGCCTTGCGCTCTTTCTCCGCCGAGATACCGCCAGTCCCACGCCTCGAGGTCGTAGTTGCCGCCCTCCTTGCGCGCCAGCGCCGTCAGCGCCTCGCGCTCCTCGCCGACGCGCTCCACCGCCGCCGACCACACCTGATTGAGAAGCCCGCGCACCGCATCCGGCGTCTTCGCCATCGTGTCGTCGAGGCTGTATTCGGCGAACGTGCGATAGCCCATCAGCTTCGCCAGTTCCGCGCGCAGCTTCACGATCTCGGCCACGATCTTGCGGTTGTCCGTCTTGCCGCCGTTCTCCCCGCGCCGGATCCACGCCTTGAACGCTTCCTCGCGCAGATCCCGCCGGGCTGAGAATTGCAGGAACGGCTCCACGCTCGACCGCGACAGCGTGATCACATGGCTCGCCGGCAGTTTCAGATCCGCCGCCGTCCGCGCCGCCGCATCGCGCACGCCCTGCGGCAGTCCCGCCAGATCGGCCTCGCCCTCCAGCGCCAGCCGCCACGACTGCTCGTCCGCCAGCACGTTCTGCCCGAAACTGCGTGACGAGTTCTGCAAGCCGCGTGTTGATCTCCGCCACCCGCTTGCGCGCCTTTGCTGACAACCGTGCACCCGCGCGCACGAACGTCGTGTAGGTCCGCTCCAGCAACCGCGCCTGCTCGTCGTCGAGCTTCAGCTTCTCCCGCCGCTCGTAGAGATCCTCGATCCGCCGGAACAGCTTCTGGTCGAGCTGGATCGTGTTCGAATGCTGCGCCAGCACCGGCGCCAGCTTGCGCTCGATCTCCTGCAAGGCCGGGCTCGTGTCCGAACTCGACAGGTTGAAGAACACGTCCGCCACCTTGTTCAGCGCGTCGCCGCTCTTCTCCAGCGCGACGATCGTGTTCTGGAACGACGGCTTCTTCTCGTTGGCCCCGATCGCCGCGATCTCAGCCTTGTGCTCGGCCAGCGCCTGCTTGAACGCGGGCCAATAATGCTCCGGGGATATCTTCGCGAACGGCGGCAGCCCATGCGGCGTCCGCCACGTCGTCTGGAACGGATTGGAAGAGGCGGCTTTCGCCTTGGTTGCGGTCTTGCTCATGGAGTGGGGGTGTCCTGGTGTTGGCGTGCGCCTACCATATAGAGGCGCGCCCGAAAGCGTCGAGGGCCGGCTGGGGGGAGCCGGCCCTCTGCAGGGATAGGACACTTGGGAGAGCTACCGTGGGACCGGCCACCCCTCCGCCCACGAGCTGGGGGCTAGGGCGCTGAGGCGGCGGGTGTATGTGACCAGCCCCGAAGGCAACGACTACGACTATGCCCACCCAATGCGGCGTCGGTTTAGTCCCGAATTGGGCCTCTTTGCGAACGCGGGCCTGAAATTTCCGTAAGCTTGGCCGCGCTTTCCGCACCCGCACCAAATCTTCACCCCTTGCCAACGGCGACGACCTTGCCGATCATGTCACTCTTGTGAACCGGGAGGCGCCCTTGAGCGATATCGAGCCCATACAGTTCACGCCGCGAGCGACAAGCTCCCGGCAGCGTCCCGATGCCGGGGGCGCCCATGAGACCGGCAACATCACTGCATTCAACCGTCAGGAACTCTCCGCGATCATGGCTGTGTACGGCCGCAAGGTCGCCGCCGGCGAATGGCGCGACTACGCTCTCGACATGACGCGCGACAAAGCCATTTTCAGTGTCTTCCGCCGTGCCACCGAATTCCCCCTCTATCGCATCGAGAAGAATCTGAAGCTCGCGCGCAAGCAGGGCGCCTATAGCGTCGTCACCACGACCGGCTTGATCCTCAAGCGCGGCCACGACCTCGCCCGCGTCCTCACCGTCCTCGACAAAGGCATGCGCGTGGTCCCCTAACCCGCGCCTACCGAACAGCTCCATCTTGCGCCCGGCGGCCGGCTCTGCGGCAGCGGAGTCGCCGGGCGCAAACAAAAAAGGCCCCACCTTCCGGCGGGGCCTTTCTCGTTTCAGTCTTTCGATCCGTTACTCGCGGCTACCCATGAGCTGCAGGAGCGACGTGAACATGTTGATGAAGTCGAGGTAAAGGCTCAACGCACCCATGATCGCGCTCTTGGCCATCATCGCCGAGTCACCGCGCACCTGGTAGTAGCCGTCCTTGATCTGCTGCGTGTCGTAAGCCGTGAGGCCTGCGAAGATCAGCACGCCCAACACGTTGATCGCAAACATCAGCCCGCTCGACTGCAGGAAGATGTTGACCAGCGCGGCGAGGATGATGCCGACCACGCCCATGATCAGGAACGAACCCCAACCTGAGAGGTCTTTCTGCGTGGTGTAGCCATAGACGCTCAACGATGCGAACGCCGCGGCCGTCACGAAGAACACCTGCGCGATGGAAGCGCCTGTGAACACGAGGAAGATCGACGACAGCGATACGCCCATCACAGCCGCGAACGCCCAGAAGGCGATCTGCGCAGCGGCCGGGCTCATCTTATAAACCCGGAACGACAGGAACATCACGAACGCCAGCGGAGCGAGCATAACAACCCACTTCAACGGCGACTGATACAGCGCCTGCGCAACCGCGGGGTTGGACATGGCTGTTTGCGCCGTGAAGTAAGCGACGACGCCCGTCAGTGCGACGCCGGCAGACATATAGTTATAGACGCGCAGCATGTAAGCGCGCAGTCCCGCATCGACCTCGGCGCCCCTGCGGGCAACCGTACCCGGCCGCGCGTATCTATCTTCAAGCTGTGCCATCTGGCAGACCCTTTGAAACCGGTAACGCGACCCACCTGTGGGCCGCTCGGCAGATATTGGCGAAACACGAGGCTATTTCAAGCCCGCCCCCGCCCCAGACCGCACAAATACGCACAAATCGCACTCAGGACAAATACTTATAATTCAGCGATTTGCTGCCGCTTACTGGCTTCGGAGGTACGGCACCGGCCGCGCGCTCAGCACCCGCCACGTCCCCAAAGCTCCAAACGTAAGCACCAAAGCCGCTGCCGTCAGCAGGGCCCCACCGACAGCACCCCACGAAAAGGCGAAGGGGAGGTCCATCAGCCCCGTGACCACAGCGTAGGCCGCAATCGATCCCAGCACCGTCGCCGCCAGCGCCGTAACGACGGCCAACAGCAGATACTCTGCCACGTGAGCCCCGAGGATCCGCGCCCGCGTCGCCCCGAGCGCCCTCAGGATAACCGCCTCCAGGATTCGCCGCCGCTGCGCCGTCGCCATGGCGCCCGCCAGCACAAGCGCACCCGCCAGTAGTGTGACGCTCCCCGCCACCCGCACCGCCGCCATCACCTTCTCGAACACCTTATTGAAGGCTTCGATGGCCTCCTTGACGCGAATCGCGGTGACTGCCGGAAAAGCCTTGCCGAGCGCGCGCGCCAGCCGCACCTCCTCAACCGTCCCGGCACTCTCCGGCAGCGAGATCGTTGCCAGCAGATTGTGAGGCGCCCCTGCCAAAGTGTTCGGCGAAAACACCATCACGAAGTTGAGCGCCAGGCTCTCCCACTTTACCTCGCGCAGGTTCGCCACCTTCGCCGTCAGGTTCCGCCCGAGCACGTTCACGGTAATGCTGTCACCGATCTTCAGATTAAGGTTGCGCGCCAGCTCCGCCTCGAAGGAAACAAGCGGTTCGCCAGCATACGCAGGCTTCCACCACTCGCCCTCGACAACAGTCGATCCCGCGGGCACGCGATCCGAATACGTCAACCCGCGATCGCCGCTCAAAACCCATTGAGCCTCCGGTGGCGCCTTAATCTCCTCCACGGGCACGCCTTTGATGGCAACCATGCGCCCGCGCAGCATCGGCGCATCTTCGATCTCGGCCCCCGGCACTTCGCGCAGCACGGTCTCGCGAAACGCTTGCTGATCCTTCTTCGTGATATCGATGACGAAATACGCTGGCGACGTCGCCGGCAGCCGGCTCTCCAATTCATTCACAAGCGATGAATCCGCCAGCGCCACCGCGACCAGCAACGACAAACCAGCACCGAGCGACAGAACAACGGATCGCGTCAACCCGCCCGGCGCGCCGATATTCGCGATTGCCAGAGCCAGCTCAGGCCGACGCGGCCGCTTCATGCGCCGCGCGAACCGCGTCACAAGCCCACCAAGTCCCCAGAACAGCAGGATCACCAGCGCCAGCCCACCGACGAAATAGAACGCGATCAGCCGAGAGTCCGACGACAATACTGCGATCGTCACGAGCGCTACAGCCGATGCCACGATCAGCGCCAAAATACGCGGCGCCGGCCAAGCATCACTTGGATCAACTTCGTCGCGAAACAGCACGCTTGCACGCACTTGCTCTGCCCGCCCTAGTGGCCACAGCGCAAACAGCAGCGCCACCAGCAGACCGTAGGCCACCGCAAGCGCAACGCTGTGCGCCGACAGCGCGAACTCCGGCACCACCGGCAGATAGGATCCAAGGAGGTGAGTGAGAATGGGCGGAATAAACAGCCCCAGCCCCAAGCCGATTGCGACACCGGCCAGCGCCATCGCCATCACCTGCACGAGAAACACGGCGAACACCGTGCCACCGGTCGCGCCAACGCTCTTCATCGTTGCGATCACCTTGCGCCGCCGGTCGATGAACGTCGCCACCGCGTTCGCAACACCGACACCGCCCGTCACAAGCGCTGTCAATCCGAGCAGCGTCAGAAACTGCCGCAATCGCTCGAGTGTCTTCGTCACCTGCGGCGACGGGTCCCGCCGGTCGGTGACGGTGAAGCCGGATTCCGGCAGCTCCTTCTTCACGCGCTCACGGAACGACAACAGTCGCGGCTCGATCGCCTCAGAACTCTCGTTGAAGATGACCGCATATTTCCAGCGGATCAGCGCACCGGGTTGAACCAGTCCGGTCTTCTCCATCTGCGCATGCGTCAGGATAACCCGCGGTCCATACGCCACACGATCGGCCAGTCCATCGGGTTCCGTCTTCAGAACCGCGGCGATATCAAACTCCGCCTCGCCAATGCGCAGCCGATCGCCGGCTTTCAGACTCAACCGTTCCAGCAACATGGGGTCGGCCACCACCCCACGGGCGAGCGCCGCGTCGAGCGCTTCACCGGTCTCCAGCGTCACGGCTCCGACGAGCGGATAAGCCGCATCCACGGCCTTCAATTCGATCAGCGTCTGATCTTCGCCATTGATCGTGCGGCCCATGGTCCGCATCGTCGCCGTTTCGCTGGAGCGGCCAAAGCCGTCGATCCAACGCCGCTCGTCCACGGTCGCCCGTGTGTGCGGCCGCGACACTGTCACGTCGCCGCCTAGCAGTAGCGCACCCTGCTTCTCAAAGCCCGATTTCAAGGCATCCGACAGCGCACCCACGCCAGTGATAACCATGACGCCGAGCGCGACGCACGCGATGAACACGTAAAATCCTGAAAGGCCGGAGCGCAGTTCACGCGCCGCCAATCGAAAAACCAGCGGCAGCGGCGCAGTACGCGCACTTCTGACCTCAACCGGTGTGGCGACTGTCATGCCGCCTTCGCCCGCTTGTCGTCGATGATCCGCCCATCAGCCATGCGGATCACGCGATCACACTCTGCCGCTAGCCGTTCGTCGTGCGTTACAAGAACGAGAGTCGCCTCGTGGTCCTTCTTGAGGCCAAACAGAAGATCCACCACCCCACGCCCCGTGCGTCCATCCAGGTTACCCGTCGGCTCATCGGCCAGAAGCAGCTTCGGCTCGATGGACAGCGCACGCGCCAGTGCCACACGCTGCTGCTCGCCGCCTGAAAGCTGCGCGGGATAATGATCGAGACGATGCGACAACCCAACCTCCTCCAGTCGCGCGCGCGCAGTCGCCTCGGCATTGGTGCGCCCTGAGAATTCCAGCGGCAGGGCCACGTTCTCAAGCGCTGTCATCGTCGGCACAAGATGGAACGACTGGAACACAATACCGATCGTTTCCCCGCGCACGCGCGCCAACGCGTCCTCTCCGAGCACCTGGAAATCATGTCCTGCAATGCGAACTTCGCCCGATGTTGCGCGTTCGAGCCCCGCCAGCACCATGAGGAGCGAAGTTTTGCCTGACCCCGAAGGCCCGACAATCGCAACCGACTGCCCCGCCTCGATCTCCAATCCGACCCCGTTGAGGATCGACACCGGCCCGGCGCGGCTGTCGAGCGTCAGTTGAACGGATTTTAGTGAAATGATGGGTGCGGTCACGCGCGGTCCTTGATGAAGGCGTTGTAAGGAGGGGGTGCCTTGTTTTGCCCCCGCGAGGGCTATACGTGACAGAAACCCAATGGACGAGACGTGAGGCAGAAAAATGATTGGCGCGCACACTTTCCGGCTGGTCTGCCGTCCCTTTCAGGTGGGGCTTCTCGCCATCATGTTCAATGCCGTCTTGACCCTCACCCTACTCCCGGCGGAGGCCAAATCACCTGTGAAACTCGTCGCATTCGGTGACAGCCTCACCGCTGGCTATCTGTTGAGACCTGACGAATCGTTTCCCGCCCAGCTTTCCAAAGCGCTCGCCGCCAAAGGGCGTGCCGTTGACGTCACGAATGCAGGCGTGTCGGGCGATACCACCGCCGCCGGACTTGAGCGCTTCGAATGGGCCATCCCCCCCGGCACCGAAGCCGTCATCCTCGAACTGGGCGCCAACGATGCGCTCCGCGGACAATCTCCGGCCGAAGCCAAAGCTAATCTGGATACGCTCATCACAAAGCTGAAGGAGCGCAACATTGCTGTGCTGCTGGCGGGCATGATCGCACCGAAGAACTGGGGCGCAGATTATGCACGCGATTTCGATGCCATGTATCGGGATCTCGCGGAGAAACATGATGTCCTCCTTTATCCCTTTTTCCTCGAAGGCATCGCACTCGACAAAACACTGAACCTCGACGACGGAATGCATCCGAACGGCAAAGGTGTCGCGAAAATCGTCGAGAACATTATGCCCAAGGTCGAAGAATTGCTGCAGAAGGTCGAGACCCAGCGCGCGAGCGTGCAGTCAAAATCGTAACGCGCTGACCCGCTCGTCTTAGCCCGCCCGTCGAAGGAGGCGTCCCATGCCGCGGCTCTTCAGCGGAATTGAATTGCCCGAAGACATCAAGGATCAGCTGTCCGATCTTGAAGTGCCGCTCCCTGGTGCATTTTGGATCGAGGAGGACAATCTCCACATCACGCTGCGCTTTGCAGGAGACATCGACAACCGTCTCGCCAACGAATTCGCCGAGGAACTATCCCGCATCGACGTCGACGTTTTCGAACTCGCCCTTGAGGGCGTGCACGTCCTCGGCGGCAACGACCCCAAGATTCTCTATGCCGGTCTCAGAGCATCGCCGCAACTCGAGGCACTCGCGCGCGCACACGAACGCGCTGCCCGCTCTGTCGGTCTCTCACCCGAAACGCGTCCATTCAAGCCGCACATCACGCTCGCCCGCCTGCGCAATGTGGTCATCCCCGATCTCACGCGGTTCTTGCAGGCCCACGCGTTACTGCGCTCCCGCCCGTTTATGATCGAAGAATTCGTGCTGTTTTCTTCACGGCCCAAGACCGGCGGCGGCCCCTACGCCATCGAGGAAGCCTTTTCCCTGCGCGGTGCCCGTCACGTCTTCGCCGATCTCGACGAGTGACGCACCGACCCGCTCCGCCTATCAACTAGCGTCCGCGGGGCGGCGCATCACCCGGCCAGTTGAAAAGCCCAAACCCGTCGAAGAGTGAAACCGTCTGCACGGGCTTCGGCGGTCTGGCTTTTGCCGCTTTCACGCGTGATTTGCGTGGCGGCACGCCGGACTTGGCAGCAGTCATCGGCGCACCTGAGATCTCCTGCAGCGCCTCCTCGAGTTCCGCCAGCATGACTTGCGAAACGTTCGGCTCCGTTTCCGCCACTTCCGCTTCGACCACTGCGTTCGGAAGAATGTGCAAATGAACATATCCTGTAACGCTGACAGCAGGATCGGTATCCACATCCACCGCTGCAATCGTTTCGGTCGCCGCGATCGCTTCCACACCATCGATCGCCACCGCCGCTACAGCATCCCCAAAGGTTGCTTCCTCGGCTTCATCGAGCATCACGGCTTCGCGCGTCGCCGCGATGATTTGTGCGATCTTGTCCTTGCGCAGCGCCTCGGCCTTGTCGCGCTCGCGCGCTAAGGCGAGCTGCAGCTTCTTCGCGTCATCCGCGACTTTGTAGTCCTGATGCCGCGCATGTTCCGCCATGGACCACGGCGCCGCCCGGCAGCCGCATCCGTTGATCAGCGTCTTGCGATAGAGGAACGCCGTCTTCAGCGCCGTATAGGGCGTGCCTTCGAGATCCACCATGGTCTTGGGATCGTCGCTGTCCTTATGCTGGTAGAAAAGCTTGGCTTCGCCCAGACACCCGGCATCGCACCGCTTCGCATCCGTCTCGAAACGCTCGCGCTTCACTGACCGGCTGACCGGCCAATAGTAGCCGTCGCACGTGCGCACGCAGACCGTCTTGAAACTGCCGCCGTAGGCCGGATCGCGGTCGCCCTCCTCCGGCGTGGTCTGGAACCGTCCCGCTTTCCACTCGGAATACGACTGCGCCTTTGTCCCCATTCGCGCGCCAGATTTTGGCGCCGCCCGCTCGACCTTCGGCTTCGACGAACCCAACCCGAACAGGCTTTCGAAAAAGGATTCCGCCTTGGCCTGCGGACACGTGAAGCTGCCCGCGAGAAAGCTCATCGCCACCCGCCACCACAGCGAATTCATGATTTGCCAGACGATCCCCACGTCGCGACCCCATTCCCAGACATGCTCGAACCGCGCACGCGCGGCCCACGCATGCCCGCTCCAAGCAACGGAGTTGTCATGCGCAAGGCTGATCATCGTCGGCGATGGGTAATTTTGACTGAACAGAATCAGAAAAAAGCGATGTAATTCAGGCTATTACGGTGAACACCGGATCAACGGCCGTCCCAATCCGGAACGCTCAATCTCCCGAAACCCGCACCACCACCTTGCCCGTCGCCTCCCGTCGCTCGAGCACGCCGATCGCCTCCGCGATCCGCTCCAGCGCATATGTCCCGTGCACACGAGGCCTAAGCCGCCCGTCCGCCACCGCCCGCAGCACGAACTCCATGTTCGCCCGGTGCCCGGCCGGATCGCGCTTCACCGCCTCGCCCCAGAACACGCCCAATACCGAGACGCCCTTCACCAGCAGCAGATTGAGCGGGAACTTCGGGATATCCCCCGACGCAAACCCCACCACCAGAAACCGCCCGTTCCACCGCAGCGCCCGCAGTGCCGGCTCCGCCGCATCCCCACCGACGCAGTCGTACACGACATCGACGCCCGCCCCGCCGGTCCGCTCGCGCAGCGCCTGCTTCAGATCCTCTTTGCCATAGTCGATCACCGCATCCGCGCCATGCGCCCGGCAGATCGCGAGCTTCTCCTCCGATGACGCAACCGCAATCACCCGCGCGCCCATCACCTTCGCGATCTCGATCGCAGCCAGTCCCGCGCCGCCCGCCGCCCCGGTCACCGCGACCCACTCGTTCGGCTGCACATTCGCCCGGTCTTTCAACCCGTGGATCGCTGTCCCGTACGTAATCGGCACCCCCGCCGCGACCTCATCCGCCACCCCCGACGGAATCGGGATCGCTGCCTCCGTCGTCACGATCACCTCGTCGCGCGCCCCGCCCCAGCCGAGATACGCCGCCACCCGGTCCCCCGGCAGAAATCCGCTGACGCCCTCGCCCACGCGCGCCACGACGCCCGCGATCTCGCCCGCCGGCGAAAACGGCAGCTCTGGCTTGTGCTGGTATTTGCCGCGCGTAATCAGCGTATCGAAGAAGTTCAGCGCCGCGACGCGCACCGTCACCGCGATCTCCCCCGGTCCCGGCTCCGCCGCCGGCACGTCCTCGATCACGAGCGCCTCCGGCCCATCGAGACGCTTGCACAGCACCGCCCGCATATGAAATCTCCGCCTCAAATCTTGGCCAGTCCTGTTCAGCCGCGCCTCAGGTGGAACGTTTCGCCGCCGCGCGCAAGGCCCCCGCACCCGCTACGCCAGAAGCAGCAGCCCCTCACAACGCCGATAGACCCTGATGTCCCAAGACGCCCCGCCGACACCCACCTATCCGCCCCCGCCGCCGTCCTGGCCGCCCCGGGCGCGCGGCTACTTCGCTATTGGCGCGGAACGCATGTCGAAGCAGCTGAACCTTGGCAATCTGATGCGCTCGGCCCACGCGTTCGGCGCCAGTTTCACCTTCACCATCGGCGCAACCTACAACGCGCTCGAAGCCTACGCCGATACCTCGCGCAGCCAGCTTCACCTGCCGCACTACAACTGGCGCGGCCTCGACGACATGGCCCTGCCGAAAGGCGTCAAGCTCGTCGGCATCGAACTGGTCGAAGGCGCCATCGACTTGCCGAGCTTCCACCACCCGCTCCGCGCCGCCTACATCCTTGGCCCCGAGCGCGGCTCACTCTCCGAACCGCTGCTCGCCCGCTGCGACTACGTCGTCAAGATCCCGACATCGTTCTGCGTGAACGTCGCCATGGCGGGCGCGATCGTCATGTACGACCGCGTGAAATCGCTCGCCCGCTTCGCCGACCGACCGCTGCACGAAGGCGGACCCGCAGCACCCCTTCCGCCCACGGGCCATGCTCCCTTGGGAAAAACCCGCAAAGGCTGAAGGCATCGCCCCAGTTCTCGCGTAATGTCTTCGAAGATAGCGACGGCGGTCTCGTAAACCCCTCGACCCCGCCCCGCACGGCACATCGCAGAATTGAGCATCACACCATGCGCAAGATCATCAAAACCGCCCCACTCGCCGCGATCCTGGCAGCGATCCTTGCGCCGCTTGTCGCCAACGCCCAGGCGACCACCGTCGAAGGCACCTACGGCGCATGGAGCGTCTATGCGAACGAAAGCGCCGGCTCGAAACTCTGCTTCGCCGCCGCCGCGCCGACGGAGAAAAAACCCGCCACCGCCAATCGCGGCCCGACGCTGCTCTATGTCTCCGCCTGGCCGAAGGACGGCATCCGCTCCGAAGTCAGCGTCAAGCTCGGCTATCCCGTGAAGCCCGACTCGACGGTGACGGTCACCATCGGCACCGACACGTTCAGCCTGTTTCCGAAAGAAGAGCGCGCCTACGTCGCCGACGCGACCCAGGAACTGAAACTCGTCGAAGCGCTGAAAAAAGGCTCGAAAGCCGACGTCACCGCCACGTCCGCCCGCGGCACCGAAACCACCGACACCTACACCCTCAGCGGCCTAACCCAAGCCCTCACCGAACTCAGCAAGACGTGTAAGTGAGCTGAAGCAGAGTCCATTCGTAGACTGGAAGATACACTAGCCCGTGTTGATCTGTCCTGACGAGCATAGTCGACGACTCGGCTCGGCGATAGATCGTAGCTCATTGCGGAATACGTCGAGATGTCGATCGCTTGCAAAGGCAGTCGCAGACGAGATGTCGCTAGAAGTCGACGTCGCGTGCGTCTACTGAACGGAAGACCTCAGCAGCAAAGACTCGATGTTGCGATGTCAGATCCAGAATATTACGAACGCGCAAGTTCCGAGCTCTGACTGACACGAAGAATCGATCGACCGCTGTAATTCGACGCGTCCAGGCTCAGCAAGCTGGCATGCGAATACAGCTTTGTGCCTATGCCAAGTGGCATCGCATCCGAGTCGCTGATCCAGAAGCTTGCCGATACGAATGTCACGTGATGACTAGCGCGAATCGGAAAACTGCGCATCACTCAGAAGCACGACGCCGAGTATCGGAACTCAGAGTCAGCAGCCATCGAGATTTATGCAGAGCTGGAAAGCAAATGCATCGAAGTTTATCAGAGATCGGCATTCTGAATCCAAGCTTCGAAACGTACGAACTCTACCCCCGTCTCAAATGCACATAAAGCGCGCCGGAGCCGCCGTGCTCCGCGGCGGCTTCCGTGAAACTCACGATCAGCCCGCGCACGTCCGGCTCCGCCAGCCACATCGGAACATTCCGCTTCAACACCCCGCGCGGCGGCTCGCCGAACGGCCGCTCCACATCATCCTCGCGCGACCGTGACGGCGATCCCTTCCCCGTAATCACGAGCACCCACCGCTTGCCCATCGACGCCGACCCGTGAATGAACCGGATCAGCGCCGCGTGCGCCTCCGCCTGGCGCATGCCGTGCAGATCGATCCGCCCCTCGATCTCGATCTTGCCGCGCCTCAGTTTCTTCAGCGTTGCGCGGATCGAACGAATTGAGTTCCGGCGTCTTCTTCCTTGCGGCCACCGGCGGCGCATCAACCGGAGCATGATGCTTTTTGCTGTGTCCGTGCGGCTTGGTCTTCGGCGCAAATAGCTGCGCGAAATCCGGCTCGTCCTCCAGCGCCGCGTGCACCCGCCCCTTCGCCACTTTCAATGGCGAAAGCGAAGCCGCGGTATGCTCCCAGAGTTCGTGATCCTCGTCCGTCAGAACCGTTTTCTTGCCGCCCCCGCGGCCGGGCTTCTTCGTCACGGCACGGCCTCGGGCAGCAGCACGAAAAAGTTGCCCGGATGCTTGGTGATGCCGGCGTTGCGCCCGGCCTCGTCGCCCGTGCCGAAATAAATGTCGCCGCGCTCCGGCCCGCGAATGGCCGAGCCCACATCCTGCGCCACCATCAGCCGGTAAAAACCATCCGCGCGACCCGCATGCGTCAGCGTCGGCGCCACCACATAAACCGGCGTTCCAAGTGCATGAAACCGCGTATCGACCGCGAGACTGCGATGATCCGACAATGGGATCTCCATCGCGCCGAGCGCCGACGCGGCTGCTTCCCCCGTCAATTCGCGAAAGAACACATAGGACTTGTTCTGCCGCATCGCCGCGATACCGCGCGCACCGTTCGCGCGCAGCCAGTCCTTCAGCGCCTGCAACGACATCTGATCTGCCGGAAACAAGCCCGCGTCGATCAGATATCGCCCCACCGACGTGTAAGGATGCCCGTTCTTGCCGTCATACGTGATGCGCGCCGTCGTGCCGTCCGCGAACGCGATCAGTCCCGAACCCTGCACATGCAGGAAAAAGGCATCCACCGCATCTTCGAGCCACACGAGTTCGAGCCCCTGCCCCGCAAGCGCGCCCTCCTCGATCTCCTCGCGCGTGGCGTAAGGCTCCGTCCCCGTCGCCGTCTGGCGCGCATGCGTCAGCGCCTCGGCCTTCGCGCCGCGCTCGCTTTCGGAAACAATATTGACGAGATCTGCCGGCCGCCGAAGCACGGGGACTGTGAACCGGTCTGTCCGCGTACGCGACCCCGCAATCACCGGCTCATAATACCCGGTGAGCAGTCCCTGCGCGTCCGCATGCACGACCCGATGCGGCGTGAAATGCTCTTCGAAGAACGCCCGCGCGTCATGGGCCGAATGAATGTTGCCGGAGCTATCGACCGCAATCCGCGCCACGCGCAACAGCGCCTCCGGAGAGGCGGGCGTCAACCCATCGCGAGCCCGCTCCAGCAACCGGCGCGACGACACGAAAAACGCGGCGAACGCCGCCGCGTGATCGTCATCCGCCCAATGCGGCAGATCGGCGAAGGGAGCCGGTGCGAAGGTGACATCCGTGCTCGACATGGGTCACCATGCGTCCTCGTCCGCAGCTCAGTGCGCGTCCTGCGTGGCGACCAAGCGCCAGTTCGGATTGGAGCGTGCGCGCGCCGTGGAGATATCGCGGCTGAAGGTCCAGATATCGGTGACGTCCGAAATGCGCGTCGGATCGCCCGAGACGACGGTGCCGCCCTTATCCCGGGTGGCCGTGATGAGCTGGCTCACGAACCGCACCGTGATGTTGGCGATGCCGCTCTTCACTTCCGCTTCGAGAATGTCGGCTTTGTTGATGCCGACGAAGTTCTGTTCGATCTTTTCGCCGCGTGCCTCGCGTTCGCTGATGGCACCCGTGAAGCCTTCCAACACGTCCTTGCTCAGGAGATCGCGCAGCGCCTTGCGATTGCCTTCCGCGAAAGACGTCACGATGATCTCGTAGGCTTGGCGCGCGCCGGCCACGAACTGCTCAGGTTCGAACTCCGGATCGAGCTTACGGATCGCCAGCAGGCCTTCCGCAATCCCCTCGTCGCCCTTTGCGAATTCACGAAGCTTGTTCTCCGCTTCCGCCGTATCGACGCGCGTCTCGGCGATGGGTTCCTCGCCCCGGTCACGCCGCGGCAGCGACACCACCTTGTCGGAGCCCGCGCCCGCCGTTCCCGTGCGAACTTCTTCGCGCGCTCGACGTTCAATCCGCGCGTCGTCGTCGTCGGTTTTGCGGCCCAGAACGCTTCTGAGCTTCAACACCGCGACAACGGCAACGATCATCGCCAACAAGGTAAAAAGGTCGATCTGGCCTTCCATCGGCTGCTTTCCGGATGAGAGTTCGAGCAAGCGGTCCGCTTCATGTAGGTCGAGGACCCGGGAAATCACAGCTCATTATGGCTGGCCCGGGCATCTGGACCTGTTCTGAGGTCCCGTTCGGCACAAGGATTGGTGTTGCGTTTGACCTTAGGGCACAATGGCATAGATGCCAACTGTGTCGCCGCTCGGTTCGCCGGGTGCGTCATGGAGGCCGCTAAAGCACAGTGTTTGGGTACGAGCGGCTCGGATGATGGCTCAAGCCGACTTGGACCACGACCCGCCCCGACCGGATGAAACGTATGCGCCTCGCCCTTCTGCTTGCTTTCGTCGCATACCCGCTGCTCGAACTGGCCCTGCTGATCCGGGCCGGGCAGGCAATCGGGTTCTGGCCCGTCCTCGCCCTCATCATCGGCACCGGCCTATTGGGCGTGGCGATCCTCCGCCGTCAGGGTTTCAAAGTGATCGAAAAAGTCTCCGCGGCGCTGGATGAGGGTCGAGAGCCCGTGGCGCCCCTGGCAGACAGCGCCCTCATATTCGCGGCAGGCTCATTGCTGGTCTCGCCTGGTCTCATCGGCGATGCGCTGGGTCTCTTGTTGCTCATTCCACAACTTCGCCAACTGATCCGGCACAGCATCTCGGCCCGGATCCTCGGCTCTTCCACCCTCGTCGTTCGCCGCTCCCGAACCTCGACGACGACGGGCGAGCCGCGCCCACCTTCAGGCCCCGGCAAGATCATCGAAGGCGACTGGGAACGGCTCGACGAGGACCCGCGCGATCGGCCGTGATTGCAGCGCGCCTGCGAGCATGATAGCGCTCCGCCACCTTCGAACCCGAACGAGCGAAAAATCCATGGCAGACGAAAAGAACGGCGGCGCAGCCGCAACCGCGCCCGAACCCGGCCAGATGCAAGTGCAGGTCCTTGGCCAGCACATCAAGGATCTTTCGTTCGAGAATCCCAATGTCGGAAAGCTGCAGATCAAGGAGGGTGAGAACCCCGCCGTCCAACTCGAAGTCAACGTCGATGCGCAGCGCCTCGGCCCCGACGTTTACGAAAGCTCCATCAGCTTCACCGCCACTGCCTCGCACTCGGGCGGCACCATTTACGTGCTCGAGATCGTGTACGGCGGTGCCTTCCGCCTGCAGAACGTGCCCCCGCAGTCTCTCGAGCCGTTCCTGCTCGTCAATTGTCCGACGCTTCTGTTCCCGTTCCTCCGTCGCATCGTCGCCGACGTGACACGCGAAGGTGGCTACCCGCCGCTGTGGCTCGACCCGGTGGACTTCGGCGCTCTCTACATGCGCCGTCAGCAGGAACTCGCGAAAACCGCAGAGAAGCAGTAATCACCCGACGGCATCCGGCCGGCGCCGCGAAGCGGTGTCGGATGGCGCACGAGAAACAAGCCATCCGGCCGGCTCCCCGACAGGGGAGTCGGATGGCTTAAAATCAAGACGCTTTATCGGTCTCCGCCGGCTCCTCCGGATAGAACCGGCGCCAGATCGCGTTCACCCCGAGCGTCTCCACGAAAGCGCGATGCGCCGCTTCCATTTGCTCAGTCAACCGCGACGGCAACGGTCGCGGCCGCTGTGCGGCCGTTCGTTGAACGGCACTGGCCCGGCGCACCGCGGCTTCGTTTGCCGCCGCAGATTGCGCGAGCACGAGCGTCGCCTGACGTTCGCCCAGAAGCTCGACATACACCTCCGCGAGCAGAAGTGAATCCATCAGCGCGCCGTGCTTCGTGCGCTTCGAATTATCGACCGAATACCGCTTGCACAGAGCATCGAGACTGTTCGGTCCCGCCGGATGCTTTCGCCGCGCGAGCGCCAATGTATCGACGACCCGGCTCATCGCGATCGGCGGCTTCTTCAGCCGCACCAATTCCGCACTCAAGAAGCCGACATCGAACGCCGCGTTATGGATGACGAGAACATCGCCGCCAATGAACTCCAGAAACTCGTCAGCCACCTCGTGAAATCGCGGCTTGTCCTTCAGAAACTCGGTCGAGATCCCGTGCACCGCCTGCGCCTCAGCCGGAACGTCGCGATCCGGATTGACGAAGCGATGGAACTCGCGGCCCGTGGGAATGCGATTGTAAAGTTCCACACAACCGATTTCGATCAGCCGGTCGCCCTTCGTCGGATCGAGCCCCGTCGTCTCGGTGTCGAGCACGATTTCGCGCATCATGGTTCGGAAGGCCCCCCGGCCAAAACAACAAGCGGTCAGTATGTCAGTGTCGCGACCAGAATTGTGCAAACGCATGTGCGCGCCGGCTCGACAACACACCTAGAATAGCATCGAGCTGATGCAATGAGGGTCCCGGGGGACCGTTCGTATCCACAACGAAATGCGCCCGCCGCCGCTTTTCTTCATCCGGCATCTGTCGCGCTAGAATTTGGTCGAGCTTTTCAGGTGTCATCCCCGGCCGCATCAATGCGCGTTCCCGCTGCGCCTCCGCCGACGCACTCACAACGATGACCGCATCGAGCGCCTTATCGAGGCCTGTTTCATAGAGCAACGGCACGTCCAGTATTGCGAGCGGCTGAGCGGCAGCTTTCGCTTCTTCGAGAAATCCTTCGCTCCCGCGCCCGAACCAGCGGATGCACGATGGCCTCCAGCTTCTTAAACCCGGCCGGATCTCGCTGCAGCACATCCGAAAGCTTACTGCGGTTCACACCCTCGGTGTCCGTCGTCCCTGGAAATGCAGCTTCGATCAGCGTAGCCGCTTCCTCTCGATAGATTTCATGCACGATCGCATCCGCATCGAAGACGGGCACACCCCGTGATCGCAGATGCGCTGCCGCCGTCGACTTCCCCATTGCGATCGATCCGGTGAGCCCGACGACCAGCATTATGAGGGCCTCTCGATGTCCGCGCGCACCAGATCATAGAGCTCGTCGGTCACAGCCGGCCGAACGCCGAACCATTTCTCAAACCCAGGCACCGCCTGATGAAGCAACATGCCGAGACCATCCACGGTGACGAGACCATGCCGCCGAGCAGCAGCGAGAAACAACGTTTCGAGCGGCACATAGACGATATCGCTGACAACGGTATCAGGATGCACACCGTCAAAATCGATGTCGGGATCGCCCTGTCCCTTCATGCCGAGCGTGGTCGTATTGACGATCACGCCCGCACCTTGAGCCGCCTCGTTGCGTTTTTCCCAACCGCAGGCTTCGACCCGCGATCCAAAGTGCCGCACGAGATCCTCACTCCGGGCAGCCGACCGGTTGCACACGCGAACGCGCGACACGCCCGCCTCAATAAACCCATGCACGATGGCCCGAGCCGCACCGCCCGCACCTAAAATCAAAACTGGTGCATCGCGCTTCACCCATGTCGGTACCTTGAGACCGAGATACGTCATGTAGCCGTAGGCATCTGAATTCGATGCACACAGCCGCCCACCATCGAGCCACAGTGTATTCGCCGCTCCTATTGCGATGGCCGCCCCATCCCGCTCTTGCGCCAACGCCAGCGCCGCCTCTTTATGCGGAACGGTCACGTTGCATCCACTGAACCCACGGTCCTTCATAGAGCCAAGAAAACCGGCCAGTTCTTCCGGCTTCACCGGCTCACGCGTGTACGATCCATCAATCCCAAGTGTGCGCAGCCAGTATCCATGAATGATCGGCGACCGTGAATGTTCAATTGGCCAGCCAATGACGCATGCTCGCTTCATAGTGCTATCCCCTGACAGCGCAGTTCAGCCAGCAGCGGCAACAGCGGCATGCCCATGATCGTGAAGTGGTCGCCCTCGACGCGCTCAAACAACCGGATTCCCGCGCCCTCGATCTGATAGGCCCCAACACACCCGAAGATACTCTCCCCCGCCACATCGAGATAATCTTCAAGTTCTGCATCCGAGATCGTGCGCATCGTCAGCATCGCGCTTTCGACCGCCCGCCACACCACACGATCATCAACTGCAACTGCAGCGGCCGAATGCAGCCAATGCGTCCTCCCGCGCAATAGCCGCAGCGTGTCGCGCGCCCCCGACCGCGATCCGGGCTTCGATAGAATGGCCTCACCTGTGCTCAATATCTGATCCGACCCGATCACAACCGCGCCGGGATGCGACGCCGCAACAGCGAGGGCCTTCGCCGCCGCCAGTTCCGCCGCGATCTCGGAGTGCGATGCCGTTCCAATGAATTCATCGCGCAATCGGTCCTCGTCGATCTCGCGGGCACGACATCGAAAAGCAGTCCCGCGTTCAACAGCATCTGACGCCGTGCTGCCGACCCCGAGGCCAGAACGAGCCGTGTCGCAGTCATATCGAACTCTCGACGACCCGCGTCTCCGACCGGCGGTCGTTCATCAGCTGGATGACGGTCGCAGCCGTTTCCTCCACCGACTTCCGCGTCACATCGATGATGGGCCACCCATGCTCTTGGCAAATGCGGCGCGAGTACGCGATCTCTTCCGCGATCTGCGTCCGATCGGCATAAGCATTGATATCGCGGTCAGACATTAGGAGCGCCCGATTGCGGCGCACCTCAGTGATGCGATCCACGCTCGCGATCAGACACGCAACGAATGCCGTGTGCGGTTCGGTCAAGGCTGGCGGCAGCGGAATTTGCGGCACCAGCGGCAAGTTCGTTGTCTTGTACCCGCGTTGCGCCAGATAAATGCTTGTCGGCGTTTTCGACGTCCGCGAGATGCCAAGCAGAATGATGTCCGCTTTGCTCAAATCTTCCGGCAGCCGGCCGTCGTCGTGCTGCATCGTGAAATTCAGCGCATCGATTCGCTTGAAGTAGCTCGCATCGAGCACATGCTGACCGGCGACCGTCGGCGTCCGCGGTGCGCCCAGGTACGATTCAAACACCTGCATGATCGGCTGCAACACTGCATGCGCCGGTACATTGAGTTCCCGGCACCGGTCCTCGAGCGCCTCCACGAGTTCGCGGTTCACGACCGTGTACAACACGATCCCCGGAGCCTGCTCGATCTCCTGCAGCACGCGTCTCAGCTGCCGCGGCGTCCGCACCAGCGGATGCATATGCTCAATGGGCTTCAGCGTCGAATATTGCGCCGCCGCCGCCTTGGCGATCGCCGTTAGCGTGTCCCCGGTGGAATCGGAGACGAGATGCATATGGTAGTAGCTCGGCGGGCTGTTCGGCATCTGTGGACAAATGACCCGGTTATCAACGCAGTCGGGAAGGCGGCCAAACCTCTCCCGCCTCACCTGTGGGGTTTCCCTGTCAGATACCCACAATCAGACCCGCCGGGATAGCCCCCACTGATTTCCCTCCCTCCATGGGGATTGCCAATCTTCCCTGACCCTACCCGCGGCCTATCCCCAACCTCTCCCCACCAGTTGCCACAGCACCTTTCGCCGCAACACACTGACTTCCAAAGCTGCATCCGACCCTGGTAGAGTGTCACTGTCGGCTGCCACTAGATCGTGTCAGTCTGGCCATGCACATCGAAGATCCGTTGGAAAACCTGGGGATGCCACATGAATTCCCGCAATCCCTCGGTCTAAGAGTCAAAGAAAAAACCTAGAAGACTCTCTATCAGTATTTAAGGGGACGGAATGTCGAGTGCGGGGGCAAATGCCCAGACCAATCGCAAGCTGATGAAGGTTCTCGGCGGCGAAGTGCTGCCTACACCGCCGATTTGGCTCATGCGGCAGGCTGGCCGTTATCTCGCCGAGTACCGCGCCACCCGCACTCAGGCCGGCGGCTTTCTGAAGTTGTGCTACACGCCGGCACTCGCCGCGGAAGTGACGTTGCAGCCGATCCGCCGTTATGGCTTCGACGCGGCCATCCTGTTCTCCGACATCCTCGTGGTTCCCGACGCGCTTGGCCAATCGGTCGCCTTCCTCGAAGGCGAAGGCCCCAAGCTCGAGCCCATCACCTCCACCGCGGAACTCGCGCGCTTGAACCCGTCTAAGACCGGCGAGAAATTCGGCCTCATCTGCGAAACCGTTGCACGCCTCCGCCAGGACCTTCCGAAAGAAACCACGTTGATCGGCTTCTGCGGCGCACCGTGGACTGTTGCCACGTACGTCGTCGGCGGCGAAGGCTCCTCCGACCAGGCCGCCGCCCGCCGCTTCGCCTACCGCGACCCGAAGGGCTTCCAGCAGCTGATGGACATCCTGGTCGACACCTCCGTCGATTATCTCGCCCAGCAGATCGAAGCCGGCGCCGACACCGTCATGGTCTTCGACAGCTGGGCCGGAACCTTGCCCGATCGCGAGTTCGCTGCCTGGGTCACCGCGCCTACCGCACGCCTTGTGCGCGATCTCAAGGCGCGCCATCCGACCGTGCCGGTGATCGGCTTCCCGCGCGGCGCGGGCTCCAACGCGCTCGGCTTCGTCAAGGAAACGGGCGTCCGCGGCGTCGGCTGCGACACCGCCATGCCGTTGAGAGAGATGCGCACCCTCGCCAAGGAGGCCGGCGTCGCCGTTCAGGGCAACATCGACCCGTTGCTGCTCGTCGCCGGTGGTGACGCTCTCGATCGCCGCATCGATGAGACGCTGGAAGCGCTGCGCGGCCTTCCGCACATCTTCAACCTCGGCCACGGCATCGTTCCGGATACGCCGCCAGAGAACGTCGCACGGCTCGTCGAGCGGGTCCGCGCCTCCAGCAAAGTCACCGCATGACCACCGCGGTGGAGGAAAAGTCGGCCGCCGCGCGTGCCGGCAGCGCCCTCGTCGTCACCGTCGCCGTCACCGCACTGGTGATCTGGCTGTTCGGTGACGCCGCTTACCTCTGGGTCAAGTCGATCCACGTCGTCGCGATCATCTCATGGATGGCGGGACTGTTGTATCTGCCGCGGCTTTTCATCTATCACTGCGATGCGCCTAAGGGATCGGTGCAATCCGAGACCTTCAAGGTCATGGAAAGCCGTCTGCTCAACATCATCATGACGCCGGCCATGGTGATCTCCTGGGTACTCGGTCTCTGGCTCGCCTATCAGGCTGGGTTCTTTTCGGCCGGCTGGTTGCACGCCAAACTTGCAGCAGCAATTGCGCTAACGGGCGTGCACGGATATTTCTCCGCTTCCGCCCGCCGTTTCCGCCAGGACGCCAATGAAAAGCCGCCGCGTCACTGGCGAATCGTGAATGAGGTTCCGACGCTTCTCATGGTCGCGATCGTCATCCTGGTGATCGTGAAGCCGTTCTAGAACTTCCCGTGTCATCCCGTTTTTCTGCAAGACGGAACCGAGCCGCACAGGAAACACTTTTGCTTTCCAATCGATTCTGCTATCACTCGCCTGTCTCGTAAAAGACTTCGCGGCCTCTCCGGCTGCGAATAGGTCCAGGTCGGCCCCAGTCAGCGGCTCGCACCGGCCATCAAGCTCAGCACACGACTGCGCTTTTTCCTCCCCCACCCTACCTTGGCGCGCGGCCCTCCATGCCCCACCTCTGCCGCAGCCGTTGCGGAGCATATTTATGAACGAAGTAAAACTCGAAGACCTCAAGAGAAAATCACCGACGGAGCTGTTGAGCTTCGCGGAAGAGGTCGGCGTGGAAAACGCGAGCACCTTGCGCAAGCAGGAATTGATGTTCGCGACGCTGAAGCAGCTCGCGGCCAAAGACATCGAGATCACCGGGATCGGCGTGGTGGAAGTGCTGCAGGATGGCTTCGGCTTCCTGCGCTCGCCTGATGCGAACTACCTTCCCGGTCCCGACGACATCTACATCTCGCCCAGTCAGATCCGCCGTTTTGCCCTGCGCACCGGTGACACCGTCGAAGGTCAGATCCGCAGCCCGAAAGAAGGCGAGCGCTATTTCGCCCTCATCAAGGTCAACAAGATCAACTTCGAAGATCCCGAAGCAACCAAGCACAAAATCCACTTTGACAACCTGACGCCGCTCTACCCGACGAAGTGGCTGAAGATGGAAATCGAAGATCCGACGATCAAGGATTTCTCGGCACGCGTCATCGATATCGTCTCGCCGCTTGGCAAAGGCCAGCGCGGTCTGATCGTCGCTCCGCCACGCACGGGCAAGACTGTTCTCCTGCAGAACATCGCGCACGCGATCTCCACCAACCATCCCGAGTGCTATCTGATGGTGCTGCTCATCGACGAGCGCCCGGAAGAAGTCACCGACATGCAGCGTACGGTGAAGGGCGAGGTTATCGCCTCGACGTTCGACGAACCGCCCTCGCGTCACGTCCAAGTTTCCGAAATGGTGATCGAGAAGGCCAAGCGCCTGGTCGAACATAAGCGCGACGTCGTGATCCTGCTGGATTCGATCACCCGCCTCGGCCGCGCTTACAACACGGTCGTTCCGTCTTCTGGCAAGGTGCTGACCGGCGGTGTTGACTCGAACGCACTGCAGCGTCCGAAGCGCTTCTTCGGCGCCGCCCGCAACATCGAAGAAGGCGGCTCGCTTACCATCATTGCGACGGCGCTGATCGACACGGGCTCGCGCATGGACGAAGTCATCTTCGAAGAATTCAAGGGCACGGGTAACTCGGAAATCATTCTCGACCGCAAGGTCTCCGACAAGCGCGTCTTCCCCGCGATCGACGTCGCCCGCTCCGGCACCCGCAAAGAAGACCTGCTCATCCCGAAGGATCAGCTCAAGAAGGTCTATGTCCTCCGCCGCATCCTCAACCCGATGGGCACGATGGATTCGATCGAATTCCTCATCGACAAGCTCAAGTCGACGAAGACCAACAGCGAGTTTTTCCAGCAGATGAACACCTGATCGCCAGCGTCTGCTCGCCACAAATGAAAAGGGCCGCTCCAGCAGCGGCCCTTTCTTATTTCCGCGCTTGGAAGATCAGACTTACATCGGCTGTCCCTGCCGCGAGGCCTCGCTGTGCTTCGCGATGCCTTCCTTGTCGTTGACATCGGCAAGCTCGAGCGTCTCGTCCTGCACGCTGATCTCCTGGCCCGTCATCGCATAACGCGGACCGAGAACCTCCACGATCGATGGCGCACCAGGACCGCCCTGTCCCAGCACCCCATGAACGACAATGCCGTTCTCTCGATAATCGGGATCGTTGAGCAGCACTTCGTGCAGATCCTTGAGTTTGTAGTGCGGCACCGAGCAATAGATGTGATGCGGCAGGTGGTATTCCATGCCCCAAGGGAACACGAGCCAGTTCACAATCGGGTTCACAAAGAACACGCGCGAATTGGTCAGCCGCCCGCGATCCGCATTGCCATGCTGCACCCACTCGCGCGCGATCATGAACAGCGGGAACGTCGTAAACAGCGGCAAGAGCCACAGCAGACCGAAGTAGCCCCACGCCGGCGCGCCGGTGAGATAACACGTCAGTGTTAGCGCACCGTAGAGCAGCGCCATGAACCCCATGCGCGAGATCGCTGTCGCGCGATGCGAGATGATCGGGTTGATGCGGCTCTGTGCATAGTCCTCATCTGGGATCAGCGCATAGAACCCGAGCACCGCTGCCGAGATCGTCAGATGCGCGATCAGCGCCAGCAGCCAGTCCTCGAGCATGATCAGCGTCACCGCCACCACCGGCATCAGAACCGCGAACAGCGCACCAACGCGCACCACCCATGGCGAACCCATCCGCTTCTTATCAGCATAGGGATTCTGATCCGTTCCGATCGCGCTGTAGCGCGCCCGCGCCATGATGTACTTCACGAGCCGGATGGGATTGAGCTGCCGGATCACGCCGAGCAGCAATTCGTACTGCGTCAGAGGAAAATCGAGCCAGTGGCCCGACATCTCGGCTTGAGCAAAGTTGGGATCGCGCACCGGATCGTTGACGAACTGATGATGCGCCAGATGATGCAGCCGGAACGCGTACGTCGATGTGTAGATCGGGAAGGCCGCGAACCAATCCGAAATGATCTCGTTCTTCTTCCGGTCGGCAAAGAGGATGTAGTGCGTGCCCTCGTGAATGCATCCGCCAAGCTGATGCTGGAAGCCGCCGATGATGATAACGGCGAGCACAGTCATGGGGACGGTCAGCCACGCACCCAGTCCCGACGTTTCCGCGTAATGGTACGACCAGAGCGTCGCCACCATCGTCGCAATGAAGATAGCGTAGTTGGCTGCGAGGAATTTGTGGTTCGTGTGATTGTCCCGCTCCTTGAGCCGCTGAAGCTCCGAAGCGATCGATTTATCCAGCGCCCAAGTCTTAGCTTCGTTTAGGGGCGCATTACTGGATGCTGCTCGCATGAACTAGATACTCCCGAGCAATGTCGTCTGAACGGCCGTCTTTCAGCAGGCCGTGATCACTCTTCGTGAACGGATTCAGAGGCCTAAGCGAAATTTGTCAACGATTCGCGATAGCGTGGTTAAGGCGCCGGAGGGACGGCCGCGCTCTCGATTCTACGACGCATGACCTGCCCGGCGCGTTCCATCCGAAACGCCAGATCCGTCGCGACGGATCTGTTCCCGTGCTACGACCAGAACCTTCCCGAACGCTCTCCAGGTCCGGATGTCTCCGCTCTCCGAGTCGACCACCATCTTCGCATTGTCGACCGCACCCGGACGTGCCGGCGTCGCGCTCATTCGCGTATCCGGTCCGCGCGCCGGCCAGGTGCTGAACCTGATGACGCGCCCCCGGCCGAAACCCCGCATCGCCTCAGCTCGGACGTTCATCCATCCCATCGATAGCCGCCCGCTCGACAAGGGTCTCGTGATCTGGTTTCCGGGCCCCAAAAGCTTCACCGGCGAGGATGTGGTCGAACTGATGCTGCACGGCGGCCGCGCAGTTGTTTCCGCAGTTCTGGAAGCGCTGGGAGAGATCCACGGCTTCCGCCTCGCGGAAGCGGGTGAGTTCGCACGTCGTGCCTTCGACAACGGCAAACTCGACCTCACGGAAGCCGAGGGCCTTGCCGATCTCATTGATGCTGAAACGGAAGCCCAGCGACGCCAGGCCCTGCATCAAGCCACCGGCGGCCTGTCTGCGGTCATCGAAGACTGGCGCGCAACTCTGATCGACGCCATTGCCCTTGTGGAAGCGGCCATCGACTTTTCCGACGAAGCCGACGTCGGCGAGCGCAGCTTCGCTCAAGGGCGAGCGATGGTGGAAACCCTCGAAACCGTCATCGGCCACCATCTCGACGATTCCAACCGCGGTGAAATCCTGCGCGACGGCTTTAGGGTTGCCCTTGCCGGCCCTCCCAACGTCGGCAAATCAAGCCTTCTGAATGCGCTCGCCCGCCGCCCCGCCGCCATTGTCAGCGAAGAGGCCGGCACCACCCGCGACGTCATTGAAGTCCGCCTCGACCTTGGCGGCTACCCCGTGATTCTCTCCGATACTGCTGGCATCCGCCAAACCGAACTTCGCATTGAACAGGAGGGGATCCGCCGGACCTTCGAGACCGCGCGCGCGGCCGACCTCATTCTCTGGCTCGTCGATCCGGCTGCCCCTGAGATTCAGCTCCCCGCTGACCTCATCCCCCTCGCCGACCGCGTCCTGATCGTCCGCAACAAAGCGGATCTCATCAAGACTGGTACGCCGCCGGCTCTTCCCGACGACAGTGTTCTGCTTTCCGCCAAGACCGGCCAGGGCCTCGAAGACCTGACGGCCCGCCTGGCCGCGATTGCCAAAGACCGCCTCGACGATCGCGGCCAGCCTGCCGCTCTGACCAACGCCCGCCAGCGCGCCCTCGTCACCGATGTCCATCACCACTTGTGCGTCTTTCTCGAAGGCAATCCGCATGAGACCGAGCTGCGCGCTGAGGATCTGCGTCGGGCGGCCCATGCGCTCGGCCGCCTCACCGGTCGCATCGACGTTGAGGACGTCCTCGGTCAGATCTTCGGCCGATTTTGCATTGGAAAATGATCGGCGACCGCCTCAGGCCCCGCCGAGTCCCGTGAATTTCACCGATGATTCACGTGAAACACTTCGGTAAGGACTGGCAGCCTGGTCGGGTTGATTCGGTGCCCTGTTTCACGTGAAACGGATTCTTCACGGTTTTGGAATCGGTTAGCGTGGGAAGAGCGCTTTTCCTCTCCGCATTTTCGGCTAGAAGAACGCTCATGGCTCCTGTCAACCCCCTCACAACCCAATGTCGCCCACCCAACACACCTACGACGTCATCGTCGTGGGCGGTGGCCACGCGGGTGTCGAAGCCGCCGCCGCCGCGGCCCGCATGGGCGCGCGCACGGCTCTCGTCACCCACCGCTTCGCCACCATCGGCGAGATGTCGTGCAACCCGGCAATCGGCGGACTGGGCAAAGGCCACCTTGTCCGCGAAGTCGACGCCCTCGATGGCCTGATGGGCCGCGTAGCCGATGCCGCCGGTATCCAGTTCCGCCTGCTCAACCGCTCCAAGGGCCCCGCCGTCCAGGGCCCCCGCGCGCAGGCCGACCGCAAGCTCTACCGCGAGGCCATGCAGGCGGCGATCCGCGCCACGCCCGACCTCACGGTCATCGAAGGCGCCGTCCACGACCTTCTGGTCGAGTCAGAGCGCGTGTCCGGCCTCACGCTTGAGGATGGTCGCAGCATCAGGGCTGGCGCGGTCGTTCTCACCACCGGCACGTTTTTGAACGGCCTGATCCATCTCGGCGAAACTCGAACGCCGGCCGGCCGCCACGGCGAAGCCCCCGCCCGGGGTATTTCAGAACGCCTTTACGGCCTCGGCTTGGCCATGGGCCGCCTCAAGACCGGCACCCCGGCGCGTCTCGACGGCCGAACGATTGCCTGGGACCGCTTGGCCAGTCAGCCGGGCGATGACCCGCCGGTCCCCTTTTCGTTTTTGACGAAGGCCATCACGACGCCCCAGATCGCCTGCGGCGTCACGCAAACAACGCCTCAGACCCATGCCATCATTCGCGAGAACCTCAGTCGCTCGCCCTTGTATTGCGGCCAGATTCAGAGCGTTGGCCCCCGCTATTGCCCCTCGATCGAGGATAAGGTCGTCCGTTTCGCCGATCGCGAAACACACCAGATTTTCCTGGAGCCCGAAGGCCTCGACGACCCAACGGTCTATCCAAACGGCATTTCGACCTCGCTTCCTGCTGAGATCCAGGAGGCGTTCATCCGCACGATTCCGGGCCTTGAGCAGGTCACGATCCTGCGCCCCGGCTACGCCATCGAGTACGACTACGTCGATCCCCGCGAACTCGAATCCACCCTCGAAGTCAAACGCTTAGCTGGCCTGTTCCTGGCCGGTCAGATCAACGGCACCACGGGCTACGAAGAAGCCGCCGCCCAGGGCATCGTTGCCGGCATCAATGCGGCGCTGGCCGCGGGTGGCGGCGGTCACGTCTTCAAGCTGTCGCGCTCAGACGCCTACATCGGTGTGATGATTGACGACCTCGTGACGCGCGGGGTCAGCGAGCCGTATCGCATGTTCACCTCCCGCGCAGAATTTCGCCTGAAGTTGCGGGCGGATAACGCCGATCAGCGGCTGACGCCCTTGGGCCTGTCCATCGGCTGTGTCGGTACCGAGCGCGCAGCGGTCTTCACAGAGCGGATGTCAGGTCTTGAACGAAGCCGCACGATGCTCGATAGCCTGACGTTGACGCCCAATGAGGCCGCAGCCGAGGGTCTAAGCATCAACCGCGACGGCCGCCGCCGCTCGGCCTTCGAACTGCTTGCATTCCCGGAAATCACACTCGATCGCTTGGCGGCTATATGGCCGGAATTGCGGGAGATTCCCGCCGCCACCGCTTCTCAGATTGAAATCGACGCACGATACGCCGCTTACGTCCGCCGCCAAGATGAAGACGTCGCCGCCCTGAAGCGTGACGAGGCCGTGGCCATTCCGGCCGGCTTTGATTTCGCGTCGATCCGGAGCCTTTCAAATGAAGTCCGGCAGAAGCTTGTGGCACAGCAACCCCGCACCCTGGCCCAAGCCGGTCGCATTGACGGAATGACGCCCGCTGGGCTCACGCTTCTGCTCGTTGCCGTCAGAAAACACGCCAAAGCAGCATCCGCTGAACGGTCGCGTGCATGACCAACTTAGCGACCGTTTCCGACGCCGCCTCTTTTGCACGCGCGTTCGGAGTTTCACGTGAAACTGCTGCAAAATTCGAATCTTACGCTGTCTTGCTCAAGCAGTGGCAGAAGGCCGTCCAGCTCATTGCCCCCAGCACGCTCGAATCATTATGGTCTCGGCATTTCGCTGATTCTGCACAGCTCTGGACCTTGGCTCCCCCGAACGTGCAAACGTGGACCGATCTCGGCTCCGGGGCCGGCTTCCCCGGCCTCGTCATCGCACTTTTAGCTCGCGATTCTGGTTCGACCGCGCCTGATCTGCGCATGACGCTGATCGAGAGCGACACGCGCAAGGCTGCGTTTCTCCGCGAGGTGGCCCGGCAGACCGGGTGCCCTGTGGACATCTTGGGGACGAGAATCGAATTAGCCTCGACTCGCGATAAGGTCGGCACAGTTGAAGTGGTTTCGGCACGCGCTCTGGCGCCGCTGACTGAACTTTTCCGCCTTGCCCACCCTTTTTGGCAGTCCACAACGTTGGGATTGTTTCTGAAGGGCCGCGATGCAGAGAATGAGGTCGAAGCGGCCCGTGCAGCCTGGAACTTCGAGTTGGAGCTAAAACCCAGCTTGACAGATCCGATGGCGCGCATTGTTTGTGTTCGCGACCTCAGTCCGCGGGGATGAGCCCCGTCGCCAACGGAGGGAAAGCCCCGTGACCGGCATTGATCAGACTGGCACCCGCCTTAGGGTTTTGGCGGTAGCCAACCAGAAGGGCGGCGTCGGCAAAACGACGACGGCCATCAATCTCGGCACGGCGCTCGCCGCGATCGGTGAGCAGGTGCTGGTCATTGATCTTGATCCGCAGGGGAATGCTTCGACTGGGCTTGGAGTGGCGCCCGAAGCCCGCGCCAGAACCGCCTACGATGTCATGGTGGGCGGCTGTTCCCTTACTGACGCCGCCGTTGCGACAGCCGTTCCTGGATTGTCCGTCGTCCCGGCGAACAGCGATCTGGTAGGCATCGAGCACGATCTCATCAATGACGTCGGCCGTCCCTTCAAACTTCGCGACGCCGTCACGGCGCTCATCGGCCGCGCGCGCGCAGCGCCTGGCCAGCCGTCGATCAGCTACATCCTCATCGATTGCCCGCCTTCACTCAACCTGCTGACGCTCAACGCGCTCGCCGCCGCCAATGCGGTGATCGTGCCGGTGCAGTGTGAGTTTTTCGCCCTTGAAGGTATTTCGCAGCTCAAAGAGTCGATCGATCAGATCCGCGCGACGCTCAATCCGCGCCTCGAGATCCAGGGTGTGGTGCTGACGATGCACGACGCGCGCACATCGCTCTCCCGCGAAGTGGCCGACAACGTCCGAGCCTTCTTCGGCCCGAAAGTTTACGAGAGCGTCATCCCGCGCAATACGCGCGTGGCTGAAGCGCCATCGCACGGCAAGCCTATCCTGCTCTACGATTACGATTGCGCGGGTAGCCAAGCCTACATCCGCCTCGCCAGCGAGATGATCGAGCGCGAGCGGCAGACGAAAGCGGCTTGAGTTTTGGGGTATACCCGCGCGGCTGTACGTGTGTGAGTGACATAAAGCCATTGGGTTGCTGACCTTTGCAAAGGTGAAGAGAACGATGAACGTGCCCCTGCAGAAGAGCCGTCTTGGCCGTGGTCTCGCTTCGCTGATCGGCGATACGCCGAGCGTCGCGCCGCGCGGCCCCGCAGAGGGGGAGCAGCGTCTAGTCGGCACGGATCAGCTGCGAGGTGGTCGGTTTAACCCGCGTAAGGACTTCCGCGAAGACGAGTTGGCCGAACTCGCCGAGTCGATCCGCACCAAGGGTCTCGTCCAGCCGATCATCGTTCGCGTCGATCCCGACAACGAGCAGATGTACGAGATCGTCGCCGGCGAGCGCCGCTGGCGGGCGGCGCTGCGTGCGGGCCTGCACACAGTCCCAGTTATCGTTCGCAGCCTCGACGACAAAGAAGTGCTCGAACTCGCTATCATCGAGAACGTCCAGCGTGCTGACCTCAACGCTATCGAAGAAGCTTCCGGCTATCGCGACCTGATCGAGCGGTTTGATTACAGCCAGGAGCAGGTCTCCGAAATCATCGGCAAGAGCCGCAGCCACGTCACGAATACGTTGCGCCTTTTGAAGCTTCCGGCGAGCGTGCAGAGCCTAGTTCAGGCTGGTTCTTTAACCCCCGGTCATGCCCGCGCTCTCGTCGGCCGGGATGATGCCGAAAACTTGGCCCAGAAGATCATCGACCAGAGCTTGAATGTCCGCGAGGTTGAAGCCCTCGTGCAGGCCGGTCCCATCGGCCAGCCAGGCTCGACGGCGCGCAAGGTCCGTGACAAAGACCCCGACACCCGCGCCTTCGAAAAGGAGCTGACCGACGCCCTCGGGCTTAAGGTCGAGATTAAGCGCAGCTCCGGCGAAAGCGGCGTCATGACGATCAAGTTCGGCAACTTTGACCAGCTTGACTACATCCGCATGCGCCTTACCGGCATGTCCGAGTAGAAAACCGCAGTCGGTTTGCCACGCTCATCTTAAGTCCTTGACGCGCCCAGAGCGGTGAGGCATCGCCATCGGGTCCTCTCCGTGGGCCCAAGGTAATCCAATGTCCGACACCGTTCTGATCGAACTGGCAGCAACCATCAAGGCGCGCCGGTCAGCGTCGGCTGAGGCGTCCTATACGAGGTCGCTCCTCGACGCCGGCATTGCCCGATGCGCAAAGAAGTTTGGCGAAGAGGCTGTCGAGACCGTCATGGCCGCCGTCGGGCAGGACGATGACGCCCTCAAGGGCGAAGCCGCCGACGCGCTGTTTCATCTTCTCGTGCTGCTGGAGTCGCGCAACATAGCCATAGAAGATGTCCTTGCCGTTCTGCAGTCACGCCAAGGAACGTCTGGTCATGCCGAAAAGGCCGCGCGCCCTAAGTCGTAACCCTCGAACGTGGAGTGTTCGGTTCCCGTGAGTCCAGTTCAAGAGCGCCGGGCAAAGCGCCGCAAACGGCAGAACCAGGTGCGTGTTCCTGCTGGATCGGGGAAGCGCCGTCTCGTTGTCCCGACCAATGCGCAAGACGGCGATCTGGTTTTTTCTCCCTACCGCATCTTCACACGAGCGGACTGGGCCCGGCTGCGCGCTGACACGCCGATGACGCTGCTGCCCGATGAGCTCGAACAGCTCTCGGGTATCATCGAGGAACTCTCCGTCGAAGAAGTCGAGCAGATTTATCTTCCCCTCTCCCGCCTGCTCAATCTCTACGTTGCCGCGCTCCAAAAGCTCCACGCCGTTACCACCACATTTCTCGGCCGCACCGACGGCAAAGTTCCCTTCATCATCGGCGTCGCAGGCTCCGTCGCCGTCGGCAAGAGCACAACGGCGCGTGTGTTGAAGGCGTTGCTTGCCCGCTGGCCGGATCACCCCCGCGTAGATCTGATCACCACCGACGGATTTCTTCTTCCCAACGCCGAACTCCAGTCCCGCGGAATCATGAATCGGAAGGGTTTTCCCGAAAGCTTCGATACCGCCGCCCTGTTGACGTTTCTTGCCGATGTAAAGTCAGGCAAGGACGTCGTCGAAGCGCCCGTCTATTCGCACTTTCACTACGACATCCTTCCGGACCAAAAAGCTGTCCTGCGCCGCCCAGACATTTTGATCGTCGAGGGATTGAACGTGCTGCAGCCTGCCCGCCTGCCCAAGGACGGCGCGGAGATCCCGTTCGTCTCAGATTTCTTTGATTTCTCGATCTACCTGGATGCCGATGCCGCGATCATCGAGGAGTGGTACCTCGAACGCTTCATGCGCCTGCGCTCTACAGCTTTCCGCGATCCCGGCGCGTATTTTCACAAGTACGCCGGAATGTCTCCCGATGAAGCAAAGGCGCGGGCCTTGGAGCTTTGGTCGACGATCAACGCCCGGAATCTTGAAGAAAACATTCTCCCGACGCGGCAGCGTGCCCGCCTCATCTTGCGCAAGACCGCAGACCATCGCGTCGAGTCGGTCGCCCTTCGCAAACTCTGATTTTTCTCCGCAGCCAGAAACACGGAGAAAAAAGAAAAGGCCGCTTGGGGAGCGGCCTTCAAAGTTTGCATGGAACGGGCTTGCAGGCGGGCTTCAGTCCGAGGGTCGCGAACACCGCGGGTCGTCGTCCTTGTCCTTCAAGCTCGAAAGTACGAGACGCGTGTACTCAGTATTTCGAAGTGCGCACGCAAAGGGTGACCAGTGGAACGCGTACCAGAGTGACTTGTAGTGCAAGTGGATCGCCGTCTTCGCAGTCGCGATGCTGGCTGCATATGCTGCTACGAAAAGGTCAGGTTTGGCACGTGATTGAGGCTGTGCCGGGTGCTCGTCGGAAACCGGTGACGCTTCGTCACCTGTTGCTGCGTGCGATGTGAGCGATGCACCAGAATTCACTGGCGCCGGTGCCGTATCACGGCGGACGGCGGGGCTTCGTGCCCTGAGCGCAATGACGTTGTTCGAACGGTGCTGCGTCGAGGCCGGTGGCAGAGCCGCCGGCGTCGCTTGATAGTGAGCACGCCGCTGCTGGTACTTGTCCCGCAAACGGCGAACCGTCGAAGGGTCGGTAAAGCCAAGAGCCTTGATTGCCGTTGTCGGCTTCATGCCGGGATTGGCGGCGATCAATTCGGCGATGGCCGCAAGGGGACCGGCATCATCGAGGCCCGTGCCCTTCGGCCGGCCGCGTGCCGCGGTCTTCTGTGCCATTCAATTTGACCTTCGGAAACGAATTAGCGAACGATGAAAGCATGCCGCAATTCGCGATAGTTTACAGGGAGTTTAATTAAGAGCATGTAAAGAAACAAATGGAACGCGCTGTTTCTGTTGCGCAATTACACCGTGGACTTGTATGGCCGCGAGAACGAAACAAGTCGATTCAGCTACAACCATTGCCAATTCAGTTTCTAGCGCGTCGCAGCAAGGCTGCAAATCTTGAATTCAGCACAAAAAGAGAATCAGGAAATGAGCCCGCGCGTCCGCGCCAATTCGGCCAGATTGGCCTGCGGCCGCGCTCCGACATGGGAAATGATTTCCGCCGCAGCCAAGCTCCCTAAACGACCGGCAGTGGCCAGATCGCATCCAGAGGTGAATCCATAAAGAAAGCCGGCAGCGTATAGATCCCCTGCGCCGGTGGTGTCGACAACTGTCGCCACCGGTTCGACGGGAATGTCGTGCGCTTTCCCATCTGCGAGAATGAGCGAGCCTTTCGCACTCCGCGTCAGTACCGCGAGACGCGTATCGCCGGCAGCCCGACGTGCAGCCTCATCGAAGTTCGTCGTCTCATAGAGCGAGGTGATCTCGCTCTCATTGGCAAATAGAATTCCAACGCCGGACTTAATCAAGTCGAGAAACTCGGCCCGGTGGCGATCGACACAGAACCCATCTGAGAGGGTGAGGGCAACGGTCCGCCCGGCCTTGGTTGCGAGGGCCACCGCTTGTCGGAAGGCAGCCTTGGCTTGTGGCTGATCGAAAAGGTAGCCTTCCAGGTAAACGACATCCGCGCCTTCGATTACCGTCGCATCGACCTCACCGTGATCCAGATCGGTGCTGATCCCAAGGAATGTGTTCATCGTCCGCTCGCCGTCAGGTGTGACGAGGATCAGCGAACGAGATGTCGGCGCCTTGCCATTGACCGGAGCTGTCTCGAAGGCGACACCGGCCGCGCCGATGTCATGCCGGAATATGCGGCCGAACTCGTCGCCTGCCACTTTGCCGATGAAGGCGGCCGTTCCACCGAATGACGCTACTCCGACCACCGTATTTGCAGCCGAACCGCCGGAGATCTCGATACCAGGGCCCATTTCGCTATAGAGCGTCTGCACCGTTTGCGCATCGACGAGGCGCATCGACCCCTTCGGCGCGCCATGCTTGGCAAGGAACGCATCATCGCAGCGGCCAATGATATCGACGATGGCGTTGCCGATAGCGGCGACGGAATAGCGAGCGGTGGTCATGAAGGCTCCTTGGAAAAACTCCCGCGGACTATAGGCAGCGCTCGAGTGCATGCAACTGGGGCATGGTGGCGGAGGTGCGGCGCCGATTTCCTTCAGCGGACAGGCCGCGCAAGACGCGACAACGTGAGGATCAGTCGCTCCGCAAGAAGATCCTCGAGACCCGACGAGACGCGTGCTGTCCGCGCCGCAACTCCAATTCCGGCGAGCGCGGCATCCAATGTTTCCAGACGCCATGCCCGCGACTGTGCGGCCAGCACATCCTTTTGCTTGAAATGAACCGGCGGACGAATTTCGCCGATCACCTGCTCGATAGACTTGCCGCCATCGACGGAGGCCCGGATGCGATGCAAGCGCGTGAAATGCCTTTGGACCGCAAAAATGATCCCCTGGGCGCTTTCTCCCGCTGTCAGCGCGCGCTGCAGTTCCGTGACCGATCGAGGCCCGTCACCTGATGCCGCTGCATTGACGATACGATCGATCGTGAGTTCCGCCGCATCGCCAACCACGGCCTCCACATCATCTTCGGTGATCTGTCCCTGGCCGGCTGCATAAAGTGCCAGCTTCTCAATCTCTCCGCGCGACATCACGCGATCGGCGCCCAAGCGGCTGATGAGCATCTGCCGCGCATCGGGTGTCATTGTGAGCTTCAGCGGCCGCAGAATGTCGGTGATGACGCTATCGAGGTCGCGGCCGTCATCCATGTAGCAGGCGATCGCCGCGGCATGGCCGGCCTTCTCGAACGCCAGCCGCAAGCTGTCGTCCTTCTTGAGATTGCCGGCCTCCACGATCAGAACCCCGGCAAGGGACGTCTCCTCCAGAAGGGGTTTGAGCATGAGCGCGTTGACGCGTCGGCTCGTCTCAACGCGAACGATCTTGCGCCCGCCGAACATGGGGACCATCAGCAATTCGAGCGATAGACGGTCAGGATTATTCTCGACGTCGATTTCGTCGAGCCGCACGATTTCTCCAGGGGGATCGTCCAATGACGCAATGGTCTTGGCTAAGTTGGCAGCGCGTTCGCTGACGAGACCCGCATCGCTGCCATAAAGAAGATAAGCGGAGTAGCGAGCGTCCGGCGATTTCAGAGAGGCTTGAACCTGCTGAGCCTTGACGGCCACCATGGCGCGTTAAGCAGCGGTTGCGACGTACGCGCTGATGCGCGTGCGCAGTTCTTCCGCAATGGTCTTGGCAGCGCGGGTCTCGGCCTCTTCGCGTGCTCGAACATTCGAGTAGATCGAACTGAAGCGGTCAAAGGCTGCGCGCGAGTGGCTCTTGCCTTCCATCACCACTTGGCTGTCGGCGATGCGGACGAGCTTGAAAGCTGCATCGAGGTTGTAAACCTGGCCGCGCGCGTCACCCGTTTGCTCGATAAGGGTCGAAGTGACGGATTCACGAACGGCCACTTCGAGGCGGTAGACTGGCTCTGGACGAGCACCACCGCCGGTCGACTGATAGATGAACTCGTTACGAAGTTGCTGGCCGACGCGGCCTGGAATGGTCGTGATATCAACCTGAGCCAGCTTCTCGGAAGCCCCAGCCCCGCCAACCCCTGTGGCGCCGTACATCGGACGGAACCCCGCGTCGCCGCAGCCCCCGAGAAGGGCGCCACTGAGCAAAACGAATGCGCCGAGCGAACGCCATCTGCGTAAGCCCTTGCTACCGTTCGTTTCGTTGCGACGAGTTTCGACCATACGCGCCTCAGGCAACGATATTCACAATCCTCTGAGGCACGACTATGACCTTTTTGGCCGGCCGCCCTTCGAGGGCTTTCACGACGGGCTCGAGTGCCAGCGCCGCGGCTTCAGCCTCGGCATTTGTGGCGGCTCGTGCGAGGGTTATCTCCCCACGCCGCTTACCATTGACCTGTACGGCAAGGGTCACGCGATCGTCAACGAGCAACGCCGGATTGGCCTCAGGCCAAGGTTCTTTGGCCAGGAGGGTGTTGTATCCGAGCCGCGCCCAGCTTTCCTCTGCCAGATGCGGCATCATGGGCGCGATGATCTTCACGAGTATCACCGCGCACTCATGCAGCGCCGCGTCCAGATCACTCCCTTTCTTGCCCGAGGCTGCCGAGAGTGCATTGGTGAATTCGTAGATCTGAGCAACAGCGACGTTGAACCTCAAAGCTTCGATGTTGCGACCGACGGCATCCAGCGCCTTATGAGCTGCGCGGCGAACCTCCATCGCGTCCTCCGAGGGAGTCCCCCCATCGGTTGTTTTCGGTCGCTCGGCGATATCGGTCACGAGCCGCCAAATGCGCTGAATGAAGCGTCCCGCGCCTTGCACGCCCGCTTCAGTCCAGATCACGTCACGCTCCGGCGGACTATCTGACAGCATAAACCAGCGCGCGCAATCCGCGCCCCAATGCTGGATGATGTCATCGGGGTCGACGAGGTTCTTCTTCGACTTCGACATCTTCTCGATCGAGCCGATACTCGCCGGTTTGCCCGTGGCGATTTCGGTCGCACGCCGAACGTCACCCTCGCCCTCAATGGCGACGTCCGTCGGCAGCAGCCAGGTGCCGCTCTCCGACTTATAGGTCTCGTGGGTCACCATGCCTTGCGTGAAAAGCGCCGCGAACGGCTCCTTCACGCTGGCCGGAGCGGCCCCCGCCTCGCCCATCGCGCGCCAGAAGAAGCGCGAGTAGAGCAGGTGCAAGATCGCATGTTCGATGCCGCCGATATACTGATCGACAGGCAACCAGTAATTCGCAGCCTTGGGATCGATGGCAGACGCGCTATCGGGCGCTGTGAATCGTCCATAATACCAGGAGCTGTCGACGAACGTGTCCATCGTGTCCGTTTCGCGCCGCGCTGGCTTCCCGCACTGCGGGCACGCGCAGTTTTTCCACGTTGGGTGCCGCTCGAGGGGATTGCCCGGCTTGTCGAAGGTCGCATCCTCCGGCAACTCGACGGGAAGATCCTTTGCAGGAACGGGAACCGCGCCACACGTTTCGCAATGGATGACCGGGATCGGACAGCCCCAGTAGCGCTGCCGAGAAATGCCCCAATCCTTGAGCCGGAAGCGGACTTGCCGCTGACCGACGGGCCTGCCGTCGAGCATCAGACCTTCCAGCGTGTCGGCAACTTTCTTGAAGGCATCCGCCGTCGTCAACCCGTCGAGAAACTGCGAGTTGATCATAGTGCCTTCGCCGTCGGCGGCCGTCTGTTCAATCTCGAACGTCGTGGCGTCAGCCCCTTTAGGCAATATGACCGGGATGACAGGAAGGGCGTATTTCCGGGCGAAATCAAGGTCACGTTGATCGCCGGCGGGGCACCCGAAGATGGCGCCCGTGCCGTAATCCATCAGAACGAAATTCGCGACCCAAACCGGCACGAGCCAATCGGGATCGAGCGGATGACGCACCTTCAGCCCCGTATCGAAGCCGAGCTTCTCACCTTTCTCGATTTCGATGACGGACGTCCCGCGGCGGCGGCATTCGTCCGCGAATTCAGCGAGTGCAGCGTTCTTCTCCGCCAGCTTTCGCGCCAGTGGATGATCAGCGGCAATCGCCACGAACGAAGCACCGAACAGCGTATCGGGCCGCGTTGTGAAAACCTCGATTTCGCTTTCGCCGGGCGGCGCGCCCTTAGGGTCTAGTGCCCAGCGAACCGACATGCCTTCGGACCGCCCGATCCAGTTTGCTTGCATCAGGCGCACCTTTTCGGGCCACTTATCGAGTGTACCGAGCGCCTTCAGAAGATCGTCCGCGAATTCCGAAATCTTGAAGTACCAAACCTGCATCTCGCGTTGTTCGACGAGCGCACCCGAGCGCCAGCCGCGCCCGTCAATGACCTGTTCGTTGGCCAGCACCGTCTGATCGACAGGGTCCCAGTTGACTTTGCCCGGACCACGGTAAGCGAGCCCCTTTTCCAGGAGCTTCAGAAAGATGGCCTGCTGATGCTTGTAGTACGCGACATTGCACGTCGCGATCTCGCGCGACCAGTCGAGCGACAAGCCCATCGATTTGAGCTGCCGCTTCATCGCGTCGATGTTGGCGTAGGTCCACGCGGCCGGATGCGTCTTGCGTTCCAGAGCCGCATTTTCAGCGGGCATACCGAAGGCGTCCCAGCCCATCGGATGCAGCACGTTGAAGCCTTTTGCCCGCTTGTAGCGCGCGAACACGTCCCCCATGGCATAGTTGCGAACGTGCCCCATGTGGATGCGCCCCGATGGATAGGGGAACATCTCCAGCACGTAGCATTTCGGCTTGGTGTGATCGGAGCCGGCAATGTAAATGCCGGCCTCATCCCAAGCCGCTTGCCAATGCTGCTCGCGGTCAGGGGCGTTGTAGCGTTCGGTTGCCATCGGGCCTGTCGTATCTCGTCGGAATTGGTGAACGGAAGTCGCCGGTACAGAGCCCGAAAGCCCCAGAGGGGTCAAGGTGAGCAAGGACACAGAGCGCCGGTGTTCCGCGACCTATAATGTTCGATATGTAAGTAATTTTGAACATGACCGGTGCCTCATGTTCGCTGAATGAACATGACCGTCCCATCATGCGCAAAATTTACTAGAGTTCGAACATCACTGGCCTATCATGTTCATGATCCGCACATGAGTCGTCCGTCATGCGCAAAAAACATTCTAGAACGAACATGATCCATGCCGCGCGCCCCTGCCCGAGCCAAGACCCTACGGCCGAAAAACGATCCCTCCCGGCCCTACAATGCCTTGCCCCACCTGCCCCCTCCGGCAGACCTGGAGACGCGCGAGATCTTGAAACGCTGCGTCGCCGCCCACCGCGAACTGGCTGAGCTCCGCTTGGCTGGACACCTGCTGCCGGACGAAACGGTGCTCATCACAGCCATTCCAACCCTCGAAGCGCGCGCCAGCTCCGAAATCGAAAACATTGTCACGACGAACGATTCGCTTTTCCGCGAAGCCAGCCTCGGCGGCGGCGATCGCGGCACCATTGATCCCGCCGCGAAAGAGGCTCTGCGCTACCGCAGCGCGCTGCACAACGGCTTTGAGACCCTGGCTCAGAGGCCGATCACGACGCGTTTGGCTACCGACATCTGCCGCATGGTGACCGGCACCGATCTCGATGTTCGCTCAACGCCCGGCACCGCGCTGAAGAACGTCCTCACCGGCCAGATCATCTACACGCCGCCCGAAGGCGCCAACGTCATCCGCGACCTCCTCGCCGACTGGGAGCGCTACATCAACGACGAGAGCGACATCGATCCGCTCATCCGAATGGCCGTCCAGCACTACCAGTTCGAAGCCATTCATCCCTTCGGCGACGGCAATGGACGAACCGGCCGCATCCTCAACCTGCTCTTCCTCGTGCAATCCGGACTTCTCGAACGACCGACCCTCTATCTCAGCCGTTATATCCTGCGCACGCGCACCGAATACTATGCCCATCTGGCCGAGGTGACACGAAACGCAACGTGGCAAGGCTGGGTGCTCTATCTTCTCACCGGTGTGGAAGAGACCGCACGATGGACCAACAAGAAGGTCCGCGCCGTTCGCGCTTTGATGGAAGACACAGCCCGGCACATTCGCGAAACCAAGCCGCGGCTGTACACGCGCGAACTCGTCGAGCTCATCTTTTCGCAGCCCTACTGCCGCATAGAAAATGCCATTCAGGCGGGACTGGGCAACCGGGTCACTGTTGCGGGCTACTTCAAACAGCTCGTCGAACTGGGCGTCCTGGTTGAGGAGCGCGCATGGCGCGACAAAGTTTTCATCAACCGGAAGTATCTCGATCTACTTTCCAGCGATACACACGACTTCGCGCCGTACGGCCAGCCGAAGATTGCGGCGAAGACCACCGCGAAGCCGGAGAGAAAAGCATGACGGATAGCGTTGAGGCCCTGCGCGATATCAGAAGCCGGATCGAACTTGCAGCGAAAGGCGCAGGACGAGATCCTCAGACCGTCACGCTCGTCGCGGTGTCCAAAACCTACGGCGAAGAGGCCATCGTTCCCGTGATCGACAACGGCCAGCGGGCCTTCGGCGAAAACCGCGTACAGGAAGCCAAGGCCAAATGGCCGAACCTGAAAGCCCGCTTTCCAAGGCCTCGAACTCCACCTCATCGGCCCGCTCCAGTCAAACAAGACAGCGGAAGCGGTGGAACTGTTTGACGCGATCCACACCGTGGATCGCCCAAAGATTGCCAAGGCGATCGCAGACGAAATGGCCAAGCAAGGCAAGCGCCTTAAACTTTTCGTGCAGGTGAACACAGGCGAGGAAGAGCAGAAAGCAGGCGTAGCTCCGCGTGAAACCGCAGCCTTCCTTCACCACTGCCGCGACGAACTCAAACTCGAGATCTCGGGCCTGATGTGCATTCCCCCCGTTGACGAGGAGGCCGCCCTCCACTTCGGCCTCTTGGCGACGCTGGCCCGCGAAAACGGCCTGACTGGTCTCAGCATGGGCATGAGCGATGACTTCGAGACAGCCATCGCTCTGGGCGCCACCCACATCCGCGTCGGAAGCGCCATCTTTGGAGCCCGCAAGCCCGTTGGCCCCTGATATGCGCCCGCCATTGATGCCGCGCCGACCACTTATCCAGAGCTTTTACACCCGCCCTGACCGAGGGCGCGTGCAGCCGGTGGTACCGTCCTCCTGATTGATTCTCTTTCGGAGAGCGCCATGACCACCATCGTTGCCCGCAGCGGAAATGCGGCCGCCGAAGCCGCGGCGCAGGATGCCGCACGCGAGGAAATCGCCGAACGCAAGACGGCCAAAGGTTCGGGCAAGGCACCCAAGCCAGGCAAGGATGGCTGGCACCGCTTCACCGTCGATGTCTGGATCACCAATCTCAACACGATCGAGTTCGGCATCTACAAGCGCTCGCGCAATCGCGCCAAGTCGCGCCAGTTCACGTCCGACATGGATATCTATGCCGAAGTGATCGAAAACGGTGAGCGCACGGGCCTCATCGGCTACCGCGAAGATCTCTGGAAACAGAAGACGGGCATGGATAAGCGCCTCGTCTTCAAGTTGTTCAACGAAACCGTCAACTGGCGCGCCACTATGGACCTTATGGTCGGCCGCAGCCTTCAAATGACGATCGGCTCGCGTGGCCTTCCCGTCACCGCGTTCTCCATCAACACCGACGACGACAACTTCCTCATCTATCTGGAGCGCTCTGCCAACAAGTGGCCGTTCATGCCGGAGAACTTCTCGTTCTTCCTCATGAATGACAACCAGCCCGAATTCTATCGTCTGAAGCGCGACCTGATCGATCTCGGAGGCGACTTCACGCTTTATGATCAGCACGGCAACGTAGTCGGCGCGCTTGATGGCAAGGTCTTCTCGCTGGGCGGCAAATGGTACGGCAAGATCAAGCAAGGCCATGCCGATAAGCGCCTTCTCACCGTCATGAAGCTCTTTGCCGGCATGATGATCTTCAACGGTGACAGCCGTCGACACATGAAATCGCTCTATCGCGACGTCCGCCGCGGCAAGATCAAGCCTAAGATCGAAGCGCAGGAAGCGGACCTCTACAAAAACCCGCGTCGAACCCGCTGATCACTAACTTCATACCGCCACCATCAAAACCAACGAAAACCCGGCTGACCGTAAGGTCAGCCGGGTTTTCCGTTCTCATGGTCTGCCCAGCAGCTGTGTGGCGAACACTAGTTGCGACGCGACTTGGCCGTCGATGCTGTTTTGTAGCGCTTCCGATCCGAATCCTTGATCTCACCTGCGGCAGCGAGAGCGCCGATGCAGGGCTTGGACAGCCGCGGCCCCACCGCCCGCATGCACTTGCGCACGGCAGGCGTGCCGACTGGATGCATGCTGCAATGTGCGAAGTAGTCATTGGCGCAGGCCCGCTTCACGGCTGGGCTGACGTCCTTCGCGGATGCTGCACTGGACGCGAGCGTTGCGGCAGCACAAAGCGCGGCTGCCGCGGCGGCACCGGCGAGGCCGTGGAATGAACGGAGCAGTTTCAAGCAAACCCCCTATGGCGCGGTCCCGCCGCGCCTATCACGTTGATGTCGGTATGCCGCCGCTTGCGCCGCGCCGGCTCTTCGTTATTGGCGGAAGCAAATGACCGGCGCTTCCGCGTCTGGACGCTGTATCTGCAAAAGGATAAGCGATTCGCTCCGCGACTTGAGACCAGAGGTGACGTGTCGATGACGAAAATCGCAAACCGCGACATGGCGGGCATGATCCGCGGAGTCGCGGCCCTCACCGACGGCACGATCCGATCCCCCTTCACGCAACTTCGCGGCCTGCTCGACGGTATTCCGCCAGGTCACGCTCGGCCCATAGAATTGACGATCGGCGAACCGCGTGAAGCCATGCCCGACTTCATTGCCGCCAAAATTGCGGAAGCAACGGCGAGCTTCGGCAAGTATCCGCCGATCAAAGGCTCGCAGGAGCTGCGCGCGTCGATTGCCGCCTGGATCTGCCGCCGATACGGCGTTTCCAATATCGATGCGGAAAAGGAGATCCTCGCACTCAATGGGTCTCGCGAAGGCCTGACGTTCGCCTGCATGCCGGCCTTAGCCCGCAAATCCCGGATTGAGCGCCCAGCGATATTGATGTGCAATCCGTACTATTCGGCCTACATCGCAGGAGCGTTGGGGTGCGGTGCTGAAGCCGTATTTCTCAACGCAACCCGTGAGACCGGCTTCCTGCCCGACCTCGAAGCCTTGTCGGCCGACACGGAATTGCTGGCGCGCACGGCGGCCCTTTTCATCGGATCGCCTTCCAATCCGCAGGGCTCGGTTGCCGATCGTGCCTACATCGCCAAGGCGCTCGATCTCGCCCGTCGGCACGACTTCATGCTGTTCTTCGATGAGTGTTACTCGGAGATTTACACGCACGAAGCCCCGACCGGAGCTCTCACCGTCGCCGCCGCCACGCCTGAGCGCTTCCGCAACTTGGTCGTCTTCAACTCCCTGTCCAAGCGCTCCAACCTTCCCGGAATGCGGTCGGGCTTCTGCGCGGGCGACGCCGCATTTCTAGAAACCTATGGCGAGATCCGGAACATGTGTGCCCCGCAGGTGGCGGGACCCATTCAGCATGCATCAGCCGCCGCCTGGTCGGATGAAGCCCATGTGGAAACCGCCCGCGCGGCCTACCGCATGAAGTTCGCCGCCGCTGACGACCTGCTGACGGGCCATTTCGGCTACCGTCGGCCTGCCGGAGGGTTTTGCCTTTGGCTCGATGTGAGCCATCTCGGTGGCGGTGCCAACGCCGCGGTAACCTTATGGAAATCCTTCGGCGTCAAGGTGATACCTGGTGCTTTCCTAGCCCAGCCGGGCAGGGACGGGCGCAACCCGGGCGACGATTATGTCAGGGTGGCGCTGGTTCAGCCGGCCGCAATGGTGAGGGAGGCGCTCGAACGAATCGTTCAATTGTCTGCGTAAAGAAGCGTTCGTGTCGATGCCCGGTTTGCGTGAAGAAAAGTACGACGCCCTACTGCCTGAAAGCGTGGAAGCGCGCTTGCTGGGCCTCAGCGCGCGCACGGGCGGCCTCCTACTGCTGGCACTCCTGTCGTTCGTATGGATCAGTCTGCTCACCTGGTCGGCCAACGATCCCAGCCTGACGATTTCTGGGAGTGCCGCGACCGGTAACGCCGGCGGTCCGGTTGGCGCCATACTATCCGACATCCTTCTGCAGATGCTGGGCTTCGGCGCCGTTGTCTGCCTGTTCGCCCCCATGCTGTGGGCCATCGAACTGATCCGCCAGGAGCGCGTCTTTTACTTCCGAGCCAAGGGGACGTTCTACCCGCTTTCAATCCTGTTCCTCGCCGGCGCCTTCGCAACGCTTCCTGTGCTACCCGGCTGGCCGCTGCACTATGCGATGGGCGGGATACTCGGTGATCTCGTCGCGAGCTTTGCACGCTCCTTCATTGGCAACTTCACATCACCGGATTTTGCGTCTGTGCTGGCCGGCTTCGCGCTGCTGGCCGCAGGCCTTGCCGCAGCAGCCGAAAGCATCGGCGCAGACGCGAAGGAAACCGCCGAGGCTGCGTGGAAACATGTACGCAATGGCCACTCCGTCGAACGGTGGCATGACGTGATGCGCACCGACCGCAGCAGTGCGCCGGCAGGTGCTGTCCACATCGAGCCCCCGTTTGCAAACACTCCAAGTGCCGACGTCCCACAGCCCGCACCACCGGCTGAGCCCGCAACAGGGTCCGTGCCTCAGATGTGGCAACGCCTGATGGACAGTTTTTCGCCCAGTTACTCAGAAACCGGCCCGTTGCCCGCCAATCGTATCGAACCGACAGGCCCCATCACTGACGTCGGCGATACAGGCTTTGCCGAACGCTTCGCCTCCCACTTTGGAAATCTGCGTGATCTCGTGCCTGGGTCTCGCGAATCCGCAAGCGCGGATTACGCAGTGGATGAGTTCGAGGACGACGAGGATACCCAAAGCCGCCGCATGGCGGAGCGGTTCGCTCCGGCCAATCTGAGGCCATTACCGACTGGACCTGTCGAACCGGAATTGTCCGCGCCTCAGGCTCCTCAACCGCGCCCGCAGCGCGCGCCGCGCCGCCCGTCTGGCGCTGTCCTGATGCGGCCGCCGCTCGACCTCCTCAAGCGTCCGGTCCAGCAGGGACTTGCCCCCGCCGTGTCGCAAGCTGCCGCCCGCGCGACAGGTCAGCAGCTGCTCGATGTGCTTGCCGACTACGGCGTCAAAGGCGAGATGCGCGACATCAAGCCAGGCCCCGTCGTCACGCTCTACGAATTCGAACCGACGCGCGGCACCAAATCGGCTCGAGTCATCGCACTCGCCGACGATATCGCCCGCTCGATGAGCGTTACCAGCGTTCGTGCCGCTGTTGTTCCCGGCCGCAATGCGATTGGACTCGAGCTCCCGAACGTCAAGCGAGATGCGGTCGTTCTGCGCGAGATGCTGGAAAGCGAGTCGTTCCGCGCGTCTAAGGCCATTCTTCCGCTGGCGCTCGGCAAATCGATCGGAGGCGAACCCGTCATCGCCGACCTCGCGCGCATGCCGCATCTTCTCGTTGCCGGAACCACGGGCTCCGGCAAATCCGTCGGCGTCAACGCCATGATCTTGTCGCTGCTCTATCGGCTTTCGCCGGATCAGTGCCGCATGATCATGATTGATCCGAAGATGCTCGAGCTGTCGGTTTATAATGGAATTCCCCATCTGCTGACGCCCGTCGTGACCGATCCGCACAAGGCGGTCGCCGCACTCGGTTGGGCCGTCAGCGAGATGGAAGAACGCTACAAGCGTATGGCCGCGCTTTCGGTTCGCAACATCGAAGCCTTCAATCAGCGTGTCCGCATGGCCGCCGAACGCGGCGAAACCCTGGCGCGCACCGTTCAAACCGGCTTCGATCGAACCACTGGCGAGCCACGCTATGAGACCCAGGTCATCGACGCCAAGCCGATGCCCTACATTGTCATCGTCGTAGACGAATTCGCAGATCTGATGATCGTCGCCGGCAAGGACATCGAGCAGGCGGTCCAGCGTCTCGCGCAGATGGCGCGCGCGGCTGGCATCCACTTGATCATGGCAACGCAGCGTCCCTCCGTCGACATCATCACCGGTACGATCAAAGCCAACTTCCCCACCCGGATCAGCTTCAAGGTCACTTCAAAGATCGACAGCCGCACCATTCTCAACGAGCAGGGCGCCGAGCAACTCTTGGGCCAAGGCGATATGCTCTTCTCCACCGGCGCCGGCACGGTGACGCGCGTGCACGGTCCCTTCGTGTCCGATGAGGAAGTCGAAGCCGTCGCCACTCACCTCAAAAGCCACGGCCAGCCCGACTATGTTGATAACGTCACCGCCGGCGCCGATGGCGACGCCGGTTCCGACGGGTCCGACCAGCGCTCCGGAGGCGACGATCTCTATGAGCGTGCGCGCACGATTGTGCTGAGCGAGAGAAAAGTCTCGACGAGCTACATCCAGCGCCGACTCTCGATTGGCTATAACCGTGCTGCGGACATCATTGATCGAATGGAGCAGGAGGGGCTCATCACCCCCGCCAGCAGCACCGGCCGCCGCGAAGTTTTGAAGCCGGCGGCGTAAGCCGGCCTCCGCGCCCACCTGCCCCGTTGCGGCTTTGCCCAAACGCGCTAGTAAAGGCCCGACAGCGGGGGTTTCGGCCCTCAGTTCGTCGCATTGTTCCGACATTTCGCTCAGGAACCGCAAAAGGCTGGCGAACGGACGTTTCGGGGGATGATAAGAATGTGGACTGCTAAGGCTTCCGGGCTGGGCTTGCTCGTTGCGACATCAATGAGCTTCGCCGCCCCGTCTTGGGCTGAAGACACCAAACCCGCTCCGGCTCCCGCCCAAGCTCCTGCAGCCGCTGCTCCCGCTCCAGCCCCCGGCGCCGCACCTGCTCCCGCTCCGGCGGGCCAGCCTGCCGCCGGATCCTCTTGGAGCGCCGAAGTGGCCGCGGGGAACCAGGGCATCAACCTCGACGAAACCCAGATGAAAGTCGTCAAAACAGTCAGCGATTACTTCAATGGGTTGACCTCGTTGAAAGGCAGCTTTGTCCAGACCACGTCCGACCAGAAGAAGATGAAGGGCAAGTTCTCGCTGCTCCGGCCCGGAAAATTCCGCTTCGACTATGCGCTGCCCTCCAAGCAAATCATTATTTCCGATGGCGAATACCTGGCCATCCAGGATCTCGACCTCAGGAACGAAGATCGAATCGCGCTTGACCAGACGCCGTTCCGCCTGCTCCTGCGCAAAGATGTGGACCTCGCCCGTGACGCAAAGATCATGGAGGTTCAGCAGGCCGAAGATTTGATGGTCGTCGCCTTGCAGGACAAAAGTCCTGACACCCCGGGTCGGATTAAGGTCTTTCTGACTACCAAGCCGTCCATAGAGTTGAAGGAGTGGGTCACCACCGACGCCCAGGGCATTGAAACCCGGGTGGAGATCGCTGGCGTCGCCCGCGATGGAAAAGTCAACTCCGAGGCCTTCAAAATACAAGGCGTGAGCAACAATCCCCTCCAGATCCCGCATTGACCGATCCCGCGAACTGTGTGGCGGATAGGTACCGGGCAAGCCCTGCCTGGGGATAACCAAGCCAATTCTGTTCACATTTTCGTGATCAGGGCTGAGGGGGCCTATTGAAAATGGGCAAGCTGCGCTTAACTAAATCACAGACAGGCGGCGTCGTCTTTCATCGGTAGCTCCCCCCCGTCTACCCGACGACACGCCTGAGACGCCGGCTTCCCTCCCGGTGTCTAGCGCGAGAGCGCAGCGCCCAACTTCGCCCCCCGGAGTTGGGCGCTTCTCGTTTCAGCACCTGGTTTTAGTTAGTGAACGTGGGTCGGATGTGATGCCGGGCTTGTGCCGCGCTTGGGCACAGCGATCGACGTTCCGGCCATGATCGAATCAATCGCCTTCAGAGATTCCAGGACAGAAGACAGCCGCGAGCTGATGCGATCCACGAAATGCTCCGCCACCGTGGCGTCTTCCGCCATCTGGGCTTGAAGCTCATCGCGAGAAATACGCAGCGCGCGCACGGTTGTCCGCGCAACAATTGTTGATGAGTGCCGGGTTTCGACGAGCATCGCCATCTCACCGAGCAGCGACCCGGTCGGTACACTCTCTGCGGCTTCCGAAAGACCGGGCCCGGCAATTCGCACTGCCTCACCGGATACGATCACGATTGCCGCATCGCCCTCTTCATCCTCGCGCATGATGAAGTCACCGGGCTTGTAGACAACGCGGTAGGCCCGACGAGCGATCTCCGTAATCTGCAACGGGCGCAAACCCTGGAAGATCTCCAGCTTCAACATCGGTTGCACGAACGAATCGATAGCCATCTCTGCGGTCCCGAACATTCGGCTGGCCGTCAATGACGGTCCTGCCAGACTTGAACGGAGCAACGGTCGGCTGATTCGAGAGATGGGGTCCAGGCCCCTGTGGATGGCCCTGGGGATAGCGAGTGGATGAACATAACCGCGCAAGGGCTCCGCATCAGCGGAGAGCCCCGCGCCAAAAAACCTAAGGCGCGAGCCGGTATCCGCCGCTTTCGGTGATCAGAATCTCCGAATTTGACGGGTCTTTTTCGATCTTCTGGCGGAGCCGATATATGTGCGTCTCGAGCGTATGCGTCGTCACGCCGGCGTTGTAACCCCAAACTTCAAGAAGAAGCGTATCGCGCGGCACGACCTTGTCTCCGGCACGATAAAGAAACTTTAGAATTGACGTTTCTTTCTCCGTCAGGCGCACTTTGCTGCCCTTTTCGTCGAGCAGAATTTTTGCCGCCGGCTTGAACGTATAGGGTCCGATCGTGAAAACGGCGTCTTCGCTCTGTTCGTGCTGTCGCAACTGCGCCCGGATCCGCGCCAGCAGCACCGCGAACTTGAATGGCTTGGTGATATAGTCGTTGGCTCCTGAATCGAGCCCAAGGATCTGGTCCGCATCCGAGTCGTTCGCAGTCAGCATGATGATCGGTGACTTGAAGCCGCCCTTGCGCAATTGCTTGACTGCTTCCCGCCCGTCCATATCCGGCAGATTGACGTCAAAGACGAGCAGGTCGGGCTGGTCGGCGCGGGCACGCTCCAGCCCTTTCGTCGCCGTATTGGCGTCGAAGACATCGAACTCGTCGTAAAGCGACAGTTGATCCTTAAGCGAGCCGCGCAGATCCTCGTCGTCGTCGACGAGCAGGATACGGCGTGCGGTCATTCTGGGGTCCTCTCCGTGTCGAAATGCGCGTCCATCAGACCGCCGAGTTCAATCCCGCCATCCGGCGCCGTATCGGAATTGGCGGTAATTTCACTTGGCCCTGGTGGGGCGAGCAATGGCAAGTTATTGCGACCAGGAAAATGATGAGAAATCAGCCGCGAGGTCAACTGTTTGTGAGGGCGCTGTCCAGGGCGGCGACCCGCGGCGTGCTCCTGGCTGGGGGCCACCCCCTGCCGTGTGCCTTGGGCCGGAGCGGACGCCGCGTCATCAAACGCGAAGGTGATGGCGCTACGCCGACCGGCACCTATGGCCTTGAAAGCGTGTTCTACCGGCCCGACCGAGGCTTGCGTCCGCCGACGGGTCTGCCGTTACAGGTCCTCACGCCGACGGACGGCTGGTGCGATGAGCCCACGGATCGCAACTACAATCGACGCGTTCGCCACCCCTACGCAGCCTCCGCCGAAAAGATGTGGCGGCAAGACGGTCTCTATGACCTGATTGTCGTGCTCGACTGCAATCGCAAGCCGCGCGTGCGCGGACGCGGCAGCGCCATCTTCATCCACGTCGCACGTCCGGGCTTTGCGCCAACGGAAGGCTGCATCGCTCTGCGCCGCCCCGACCTCCTGCGCGTGCTCGCCCATCTTCGCCGCGGCGCGCGCGTCCACATCCCTTGAACGATGCCGCGAATAAAAAAGGACCCGGATCGCTTGCGCGGTCCAGGTCCAGGGAGGAGCACGTCTAGGGGAAGTCCGTGCTCGGGAGAAGCGTGAGTGGCGCCCGCGAGGATGAGGGCCTGCGGGCGCCGCCAAACTTAGTAGTTGTAAGCGCGTTCGCCGTGATCGGAGATGTCGAGGCCCTCGCGCTCCTTGTCTTCGGAGAGGCGCAGACCGACGACCATCTTGACGAGCAGCAGGATCACGAGTGTCCCCAGACCGGAGAACAGGATCGTAAAGCCGACCGCCTTCGCCTGCGCCGTGAGCTGGAAGATCATGTCGTAGGGAGCCGTCGTCAGTTCGCCCGGCTTCGAGATGTAGTCGGGGATGCCCGAGCCACCGAAGTCAGGGTTGACGAGAAGGCCCGTCGCGAGAGCGCCGAGGATGCCGCCGACGCCGTGGATGCCGAACACGTCGAGGCTGTCATCGTAGCCGAACGCATGCTTGATCGCCGTGCAGAAGATAAAGCAGACGATACCGGCTACGAGGCCAAGGATGATCGAGCCGAACACACCTGCGAAACCGCAAGCCGGCGTGATGGCAACGAGACCCGCGATCACGCCCGACACGAGGCCGAGCAGCGAGGGCTTACCCTTGGCGAGCCATTCCACGATCAGCCACGATAGACCCGCAGCAGCGGTCGCGACGAACGTGTTGATGGTGACCACGCCGATCCAGGTGCTGGCTTCGAGGTTCGAGCCGACGTTGAAGCCGAACCAGCCGACCCAGAGGAGGGCTGCACCGATCATGCACATAACCAGCGAGTGCGGAGGCATGGCTTCCTTGCCATAACCGACGCGCTTGCCGAGAACGAGGCATGCCACGAGGCCTGCGATACCGGCGTTGATGTGAACGACCGTACCGCCTGCGAAGTCGAGAGCGCCCCACTTGAAGATGAGACCCGCGTCGGCGAGGACGCCATCGAGCGCAGCCTGAGCTGCAATCTTGGCATCGCCTTCCGCAGCGTCAGCAACGGCCTTGGCAGCGTTACCAAAGATGTCCGGACCGCCCCAATACCAAACCATGTGGGCCATGGGGAAGTAGATGAACGTCACCCAAAGCGCCATGAACAGCAGCACCGCCGAGAACTTGATCCGCTCGGCGACAGCGCCGAGAATAAGTGCCGGCGTGATGGCTGCGAAGGTCATCTGGAAGCAGATGTAGAGGTATTCGGGAATGTAGACACCATTGGAGAAGGTGGCCGCAATCGACGAGTAATCCACGCCCGACAGGAAGGCCTTCGAGAAGCCGCCGACGTAGTCGTTGAGCGCGCCTCCGTTGGTGAATGCCATCGAGTAGCCGTAGGTCACCCACAACAGCATGATGAGCGACATTGTCGCGAACACCTGCATGCACATCGAGAGCATGTTCTTCGTGCGTACGAGACCGCCGTAAAAGAGGGCGAGGCCGGGCACCGTCATCAGGAGAACGAGGATGGTCACGAGGTACATAAAGCCGATGTCGGCTTTGTTCGGCGTCGGCGGAGCCGCGTCTTGAGCCAGGGCGGGAACCGCCAGCATGGCAAGCGCTGCCGCGGCGCCCACAAGGCGACCGGTGCAGCGTGGTAGGGCAAACGTCATGTGGTAACTCCCCAGTTTATGGATGGTGTGGTCTGGTTTCGCAGATCAGAGCGCTTCGTCGTCTGCTTCGCCGGTGCGGATGCGGACGGTGTTCTCGATCGGAGAGACGAAGATCTTGCCGTCGCCGATCTGGCCGGTCTTGGCGGCCTTGGTGATGGCCTCGATGGCCTTGGGAGCCAGAGCGGACGGCACGACCGTTTCGATCTTCACCTTCGGCAGGAAGCTGACGGCGTATTCGGCGCCGCGATAGATTTCCGTGTGGCCCTTCTGACGGCCGTAACCCTTCACCTCGGTCACGGTCATACCTTGCAGGCCAAGCTCGGTCAGTGCGGCGCGGACCTCCTCCAGCTTGAACGGTTTGATGATGGCAGTGATGAGTTTCATCTGAGCACCCCCTTTAGGTCTTGATGGCCCGCCGACGTCTGTAGATTTGGGCATGGCCTTGTATGCGTCCGGGCCGAAAAGCCCTGAAGCCGCCTACAAAGGAGTCAAGTCCTGTGCCAGATCAGTCGAAACTCCGTAAGTAGATGAAAAGTATGCGACTTATTAAAGGGCAGGGGTGAGAGAGGACGACCCGCTCAAGTATTTATGCCTAAATTATAGGCACGATTTGTCATAAGCGTGTTATTTAACCACAAACGATGTGGTTCGGCGACGAATCAATCCCTCTTGGGCCACGGACGCAATAAGCTGGCCCTGCCGATCGAAAAAAGAGCCCCGGCAGAAGCCTCGCGCTGCGTGGGTGCTGGGACTGTCCTGCGCGTAAAGGAGCCAATCGTCGGCACGAAACGGCCGATGCAGCCACAGCGCATGATCGAGACTGGCAAGCTGAATCTCAGGATCGAAGAGAACCTTGCCGTGCGCAATGAGCGCCGTATCGAGCAACGTAAAATCAGAGGCGTAAGCGAGCACGCACTGGTGCAGCGCCAGATCGTCCGGCAAAACCCCGGCCGCTCGGATCCAGATCGCCTGTTGCGGCTCTGCCGGCTCGTTACTGAGATACCGCCGCACGTCGACCGGCTTCATCTCGATGGGCCGCTCCCGGCTCCAATAGCTGCGCATATTGTCCGGCAGCTTGTCCACGAACCGCGCGATCAGCTCTTTCGCGTTCGGCAGCGCCTCGGGCGGTGGCACATCCGGCATCTGGATGGCGTGCTCGAAGCCCTCCTCCGGCCGGTGAAACGACACGCTCATGGTAAAAATGACCCGGCCGTGCTGGATCGCCTTTACGCGACGGGTGGAAAAGCTGCCCCCATCCCTCGTCCGCTCGACTTCATAGATCAACGGATGCTTGGGATCGCCAGCCAAAAGAAAGTATCCATGGAGAGAATGGGCAGCCCGCCCTGCCTCCACGGTTCTAGAAGCCGCCACCAGCGCCTGGCCGAGCACCTGACCCCCAAACACACGCTGCCAGCCATCCGTCGGACTGCGGCCACGGAAAAGGTTCTGCTCCAAGGTCTCCAGGTCGAGGATCGAGAGCAGCGATTGAAGCGCGGGTGACGTGGGATCGGTATCGGGCATGACGCTGAGACTGGCCGGTGCTAATGAGGATTTGATAAGCCCATTGGCAAACGGGGTCGGCGACGTGTCAAGCAACGCAGGCGGGATGTCCTCACCTGTCTCCTCTTATGACGTGGTCATCTCGGGCGCGAGCGCAGCGGGGCTGGCCCTGGCACTGGCCCTGGCCAAAGCCAGCGAAGGCGAACTTCGCATCGGCCTTGTCGATCGCACGTGGCCGCCGTCCGCCGTTCGCAGCGACGTCCGCGCTTACGCGTTCTCGGCAGCATCCCGCCACATGATGGACGTCTTGGGTGCTTGGAAAAGTGCCGCCCCGCATGCCCAGCCCGTGCGCCGCATCGAAATCACCGACAGCCGCCTGGATGATGGGATCCGGCCGGTCGTCTTGACCTACGACAACGAGGTGGATGGCGAGCCGGCGACCCACATCGTTCCCAGTTCCGAGATCGTCTCCGCATTGGCCACCCGGGTCGCCGACTTCCTGGCTATCGAACGCCTCACGCCCGGCGAGATCACATCTTTCGCGAGCGAAACGACGGGCCTGAGACTGACGCTCGCCGATGGCCGCCAAGTGCGCACACGCCTTCTCGTTTCCGCCGAGGGCCGTCAATCATCCTTGCGCGAAAAAGCCGGGATCAAAATCATAGGCTGGCCCTACGACCAGACCGGGATCGTCACGTGGGTGGCCCATGAGCGTCCGCACGAATCAACAGCTGTTCAGCATTTCCTACCCGCAGGACCGTTTGCAATTCTTCCGCTGACCGGCAACCGCTCATGCATCACGTGGAGCGAAGACGCCGGGGAAGCGCGCCGGATTTTGGCCCTCGACGAGACCGCGTTCATGGCTGAGGTCGAAAAGCGTTTCGGTGGCCGCCTCGGCGAGATCACGATGGTCGCCGGTCGCCAATCCTGGCCACTATCCATGCATTTGGCGCGATCCTACGTCGCCGACCGGTTCGCGCTGATTGGCGATGCGGCGCATGGAGTTCATCCCATTGCCGGCCAGGGTCTCAACCTCGCCCTCCGTGATGCCGCTGCATTGGCGGAGGTTCTGATCGACGCGGCCCGCCTCGGGCTCGACATCGGCAACGCGGAGATACTCACGCGCTATGAACGCTGGCGCAGGTTTGACAGTGCGGTCTCCACCGCCACATTCGACGGGCTCAATCGGCTTTTCTCGTCCGACAATGCGGTGGTTCGCGCCGTTCGCGACGCCGGTCTCGGGTTGGTCGATCGCATGCCGGCCATCAAACAGCTTCTCGTCACCGAGGCAGCCGGTCTTTCAGGAGATTTGCCCCGCCTCCTGCGCGGCGAGGCGATCTGATGTCTTTCGGTCAATCAGCCTTCGCAGACTTCGACGCACCGGGCGTGTAGGCCACGCCTTCCTGCCGCTCGATAAGGCGCGCGGCATTGGCACTAAACGGATGCACCTCGTTGGTCGCACCCGCAGGACCGACGAGCGGCCGCTTCTCGTTATGCCAGCGAAAGATCCCGCCCTGCAGGCTGTACACGCCGTCGGCGCCCGCTTCCTTCGCCACGCGATCGATGCGGCTCGCCAACGTGGAACTGCGCCCGCCGACCGCACAGTACACCACGACCTTGCGCCCCTTCAGATCCGTACCGAAGGCGTCCTTGAACTGCGTTGCCGACATGCTCGGATCGACCCGCCGCGCACCCTCGATGCGGCTGACGGCGAATTCCGCATCGCTGCGCGCATCGAGAAGGACGACAGGCTGTCCGCTTTTCTCGATGGCTTCCAGGTCCGCCGTTGGCATGACAGCAACATTGGGGAAAGCCTTTTTAACGTCCGCTTCAACGGCGGCAAGCGGCGAGGCTTGCTCGGCACCAGCCGGGTGCAGAAACATGACGGCGAGGCCAGCGACGAGAATACCCGCCCAAACGGCTCCATATCTGTTCATTTTTCACCCTCCGGATTCGAGGTCATCGGCCTCGGGTTCACCGTCGGCTTCAGCAAAGTCTGGTGCGATGATGGTCACGATACCTGCTGCGAGGTCGATATGCGGTACGGCCTTGTTCGTGAACGGCACGAGTAGCGTGTCTCGTTCGCCCGGTCGCGCAACCTCTATCAGGTCGCCGGCTCCATAATTGACGACGCCTGCGACAGTTCCAAGTACGCCGCCTGCTTCATCGATCGCCGTCAGGCCGGCGAGATCTTCATGGTAGAATGAGCCCGGCTCCAACTCCGGCAGCCGGCTGCGCTTCACATATAGTTTTGTATTGCGCAGCTTCTCCGCCGCGGTTCGGTCGTCGACCCCTTTGATCCTCGCGATCACCGCCTTGGATGTCACCCTGAGCCCGGCAATCGTGAAAGTGCGAGCACCGCTCTTGTCGCTCAGTGGACCATAAGCGGCGATGTCTGCTGGGTCCTCGGTGAAGGTGCGGATAGAGACCTCGCCGCGAATTCCATGCGCGGCTCCGATCTCACCAAGAAGAATAAGTCGGTCGGGATCAATCATCGCGAGGTTCTCGAGGATTGGAATTCATCGCATCAGCCCGGTAGCGGCCCCAGATAAGCGAGCGTCAACCCGACCGGCCGACCGCCGATGTGGACGACGGTGGATGCCACGGGATCCGCACGGTCGAGGTCAGCCACGACTTCGACCATCGCGCCTGTTTCATCTGCATCGAGCCCCGTGACCAGTTCTCCCGCGGGAGGAACGCGAAGCCAGACATGGAAGTGATTGGTCTGTCGCGTGCTGTCAAATTGATACGTCCCCTCGAATTTGCCGCCGCCTGCGTCGGAACCAACGATGCGGCCACTCCTGAGCAGCGCAACACCGTCTGTTCTGTCGGTTTTTCCGTGGTCACCGCCGCTCGTGCCGTACGTCAAACTGTAAAGACCATCCTCGAATACCGGACGCGGTGACGACAGCCGAGCCAATTCGGCCGACCTCGCGGACAGCTCGGCCCGCTGCAATAGTCTGAGGTAGGCTCTTACGGGCCCTGGCAAGGCGACTTCGCCGGTCGCCCATAAGCTTACTGTGCGCGGGCTGACGTCGAGGAGTTTGGCGAACTCCGACTGCTTCAGCCCCAGGCGATCCAAGACGCGCTTTAGACCCTGCATGATCAGTGTTCAGCAAAAACGGGGCCAACTGATCATCGGAATTTCCCTAATATTTTTAGGGGATTAGGCGTAGCCGAGGAGTTGTGCAAGAAATCGAGCGCCCACCGCCAGAGCCGAAATCGCAGTCGCCAGCGCCGCCCGGCCGTTCAAGATCTGATTGCGGTTGAACGCTATGACGATCCGATTGAGATCATGCTCATCGAGGGCTTCGCCCCTGTGTACCCGCCGAAGCGATTTTCCGCTCGCCTTGAACCATAAGAGGGACGAGGCGAAGGCCGCCAGCATCGCAAGGACGTCGAGCCACAAGATCACCGTTGCACACTCCAATAAGACGACGGTTGAGTGTTGCCGAAACCGGGGCAAGAAAAAAGGGAGCACGAGGCTCCCTCTCTCCACATCGCGAGGGTACAAGGCGCTGCTTAGCCGGCAGCTGCTTCTGCAGCCTTTGCCGCCTTTTCGGCGGCTGCCGCAGCGCGCTCCTGCGCCTTCTTCTTCGGCAGGGCCTTTTGCACGCTCTTGACTGGCGTACGCTTAAGGAGACCGGCGGCGTCAAGGAAGCGCGCCACGCGATCCGTCGGCTGCGCACCGACGCCGAGCCAATGCTTTGCACGCTCCACGTCGAGCTTTACGCGCTCGGGATTGTCCTTCTTCAGCATCGGATCAAAGGTTCCGATCTGCTCGATGTAGCGGCCGTCGCGCGGCGATGTCGTGTGCGCAACGACGATGTAGTAATAGGGACGCTTCTTCGCGCCACCACGCGATAAACGGATCTTTGCAGCCATAGTGCAGTCCTTTCCAAATCAGCTCTTGGTTCCGGTTTCGGTCTTGAATCGCTTCCACTCCAAGTCGAGGTACTTCTTCGCAACCGCCCTGGCCGCGTTGTACTTCGCCATGTGCTCCTCATCGCGGTTCTGTGCGTTCCGCGGAAGGATGTTCTGAATCGCACGGACGAGTTCGTCCGAGTGCGGGTTGTCATCGTTGATCTTGAAGTCCACTTTGCAGACCTTCTCGACGAACGACTCTGTAAAAGATTGATCCCACTTCCCCGGGCTGTGCGGGATAGCGGCAAACAGTTCCGCCAGATCGTCAACGGTTGATTCCAGTCGCTGCCGCCGCGCCTCCGCACGCCGCCGTGCACCCTCTCCGCGCCAGGCGAGAAAGCCGAACAGCGCCGATGCGAATGCCATCATCAGCGTCGACAACGGGATCGCGATCTTCCAGATTTCGGAGAGTTGTTCGGGATACATAATGGGGCGATCCCGTTATTTCTTTTTGCCTGGCAGGCCAGGGAAGCGCGGCGCGCCACCAAGCCCGGGAAGCCCACCACCGCCGAGACCCGGCAAGCCCTTGCCGCCCAAGGCGCCGCCGCCCAAACCGGGAAGTCCCTTCGGCAGCGACGCCTTCAGTTCCGGTGGCAGCTGTTCCAGTGCTTTTGGGTCCAGCGACGCCAGCTCTTCCTGCATCTTCATGAGCTCGGCTTCGCTCGGACCCTTGCCCATCCCACCCATCGGCGAAATGCCAAGTGCACCAGCCATCTTCTGCATCATGCCGGGGTTCCGGCCCATGGTCTTCATCATGTCCGCCATCTGGCGGTGCATCTTCAGAAGCTTGTTGATGTCTTCGACCCGCGTCCCTGAACCCGCTGCGATGCGACGCTTGCGCTTGGCATCGAGAACCTTCGGCAGCCGCCGCTCCTTTGGCGTCATCGACGAAATGATTGCCCGCTGGCGCACCACGTCTTTGTTGAAGCCACTTTCGTTGATCTGGTTCTTCAGCTTTCCGATGCCTGGCAGCATGCCCATGATGCCGCCGGCGCCGCCGAGCTTTTCCATCTGCTTGAGTTGCTCGGAAAGATCTTCCAGATCGAACTCGCCCTTCTTCATCTTCTGGGCGATTTTCGTCGCCTTTTCGATGTCGAGGTTCTGCGCCGCCTTCTCGACGAGGCCGACGATATCGCCCATGCCGAGAATGCGGCCCGCAATTCGCTTGGGATCGAAATCCTCCAGCGCGTCCCACTTCTCGCCGACACCAATCAACTTGATCGGCTTCCCGGTAACGGCCCGCATGGAGAGCGCAGCACCACCGCGGCCATCACCGTCTGCGCGCGTGAGGACGGTTCCGGTAATCGACAGTCGCGTATCGAAGGCTTTTGCAGTGTTCACGGCATCCTGGCCCGTGAGACTGTCGACGACGAGCAGCACTTCGTGCGGATTCGTCGCCGCCTTTACCTCCGCCACTTCCTGCATCAACTCTTCGTCGAGCGTGATGCGGCCAGCAGTGTCGAGGATCACCACATCGTATCCGCCGAGTTTCGCTGCCGTGATGGCGCGATCGGCAATCTGTAGCGGCGTCTGCCCCGCGATGATCGGCAATGTTGCGACGCTCGTTTGCTCACCCAGCACGCGCAATTGCTCCTGCGCAGCGGGACGGCGCGTGTCGAGCGACGCCATCAGGACCTTTTTGCGATCCCGGTTCGTCAGGCGGTAGGCGATTTTCGCAGTTGTGGTCGTCTTGCCCGAACCCTGCAGACCGACCATCAGGATGGCAACGGGCGGGACTGCTGCAAGATTGATCGGGTCGGCATCTGAACCCAGGATGCGAACCAGCTCGTCGTTGACGATCTTGACGACCATCTGGCCGGGTGTGACCGACTTTACGACATCCGCGCCGACGGCCTTCGCCTTCACAGCGTCGGTGAAATCCTTCACCACCTCGAGTGCGACGTCGGCCTCGAGCAGCGCACGCCGCACCTCGCGCATCGCCTCCGCGACGTCGCTGTCGGTCAGCGCACCACGGCCGCGAAGCTTGTCCAGGACGCCGGACAACCGATCCGAGAGGCTTTGGAACATCGAAGATCCCAACTAACAAATGACGACGGCACCCGAGAGTGCATCGCACTGTCGGATGTTGACCTCCGGACTTCAGCTCCCAAAGGGGGCATGGACCGGTCGGCGGCTCTGGATGTCAGGGCCGGATTTGGCCGGACAATCGGGGAAGCGGCCTGGCATGTCAACCTCGCCCGCACAGACATTGTAGCCGTCGAAGCCGTGTACGTGCAACTGCCAGCGGTGGTTTCACGTGAGTCCGTTTACCTGTCGCCCCCATGCGAATGCCGCAATTCTCCCGTTATCAACTCAAGCAGCGACCGTCAGACGATTGCTCTGAAGCCCGATGGCGGGATAGCAAACAGCGGGGATAGGTGCTGTGCGCTCGGGGCCCTGCCCTAAAACGCTCCGCTGGGGGAAATGATGACGCGACTTGCGCTGCCTAAAAACAGGCTCCGGCCGCTCGCTGTCGCGATTGGCGTAGCAGCCACGATCAGCGGCTGCAGTTCCGTCCCCTCATTGACCGGAGGGTCGCCATTCGGTTCGACGTCCAGCATCGATCGCACGTTTATCGGCGCCGCCCAAACCTGGGACTTTGACAAGGATGGCAGCGTCACCTGCGACGAATGGAAGAACTACGTCACAACCCTCTTGCGCGAGTCCGACGGCAATGGCGATGGCTCACTCGAGGACGCCGAATTCAAGCAAATGGCCAAAACGGATCAGCTTTTCAGTGTCGCGGACCGGTCCTACTTTGATGCCAGCGGCGACGGCAAAGTGACGGCAGAGGAACTCACAGGCAAGCAGAACGCGGCGTTCAAGCAGCTCGACAAAAATGGCGATTGCCGCATCGACCGCAACGAATCCGTGCGCGTCCTCCAAGTCGATGCACCCAAGGGCGGAACAGCCCCCAACACTGATCAGCAGATGCCGGGCGGACGCTGAGTCACGGCGCCGGTGACAGCCGGACAATCTGGCCGTCGCGCGGATCGTCGGTCAGCAGCCAAAGCGCGCCATCCGGACCTTGGCGGACATCGCGGATGCGCTGATCGAGGTCCTGCAACAGCGTTTCTTCCGCGACCACTTCCCCATTCTTGAGCACCAGCCGCGCAAGTTGGGCACCCTTCAAACCACCAACGAATATGTTCCCTTTCCATTCAGGGAAGAGGTCACCGGTATAGATCGCAAGCCCGGACGTCGCGATAGAAGGAACCCAGTAGTACACGGGCTGCTCGATCCCCGGTCTGGCCGTCCCTTCCCCGATCGCGCCGCCGAAATACTCGTTCGAATAGGTGATGATTGGCCAACCGTAATTCTTGCCGCGCGTGGTGAGATTGAGTTCGTCGCCTCCTCGCGCCCCGTGCTCTACCGTCCACAGTTGGCCCGTTGCCGGATCAAGCGCCGCACCCTGGATGTTGCGATGTCCGAGGGACCAGATCTTCGGATCCCAGTCAGGCTGTGCCGGCTGCGAATTTGCCGCCGATCCATCAGGTTTTAGATTCAGAACCTTGCCGATTGTCGTGTCGGGCTTCTGCACCTCCGGCCGAGCCGAGCCGCGATCCCCGGTGGTTACAAACAACGACCCATCCGGCGCCCACACGAGCCGTGACCCAAAGTGATTGCCCGAACTGGCAACGGCCGGTTGCTGCTGGAAAATGGTCTGCACATCGGTCAGAGCCCCGCCGCCTGTGTCGTCGAGGGTCAGCCGCGCGCGTGCCACCGCCGTCGCAGCTGCCCCATCTTCCCGGGGCTCGGAATAGGACAGATAAATGTCTCCGCCTTTCGAACCAAAATCTTTCGCGAGCAGAACATCCAGAAGGCCTCCCTGTCCGGTCGCAAACACCTTCGGCACGCCTGAAATAGCGGCCCCGACCTTACCGTCCCGCGTCACAACGCGCAGTCGTCCAGGCTTCTCCGTCACCAGGAGCCGCCCGTCGGGCAAGAACTGCAGCCCCCATGGACTGGCTAGCCCCTTGGCGACGGTTTCTGCCTTGACGCGGCTCTCCTTGGCCGGCTTGGGCGCATCCGTCTGCGCGGCGCCCACCGGACCAGCGGTGACGGCCACCACCGTTGCAACCATGATCATCATTCGGCGACGGCTCATAACGGGCTCCAGTCGTAGATCGTGGGTTCGGATTGGCAGATAGGCACCAGGCCGCCGCGCCGCAACACGGCATTTCCAGCCATACGGGTTCATTTGTATTTTGCGGGCGCCTCGGCCATATAGCGCACATGAATAACGGTTCGGCGGGCGCCGCGCAGCGCATCCACTTTCATAAAATGAACGGCATCGGCAACGAGATCGTCGTCGTGGATACACGCACGTCGAAGATCAACCTGTCATCTGCCGTTGCTCGCGCCATGGCAGCCGCCCCGCGCTCTCACTTCGATCAGATGATGGTGCTTCAACCGCCTCGCAACTCAGGCATCGCCGCCTATGTGACCATCTTCAACGCGGATGGGTCCGAAAGCGCTGCGTGCGGCAATGGAACACGGTGTATCGGCTGGTTGGAGAGCCAGAAGACCGGCCGACCGAACCTAGCATTCGAGACCAAGGCGGGCCTGCTGAACGTGAAGGTAGAGAGCATCGACAGCATCACCGTCGATATGGGCGAGCCACGCTTTGCCTGGAACGAAATTCCACTCGCCGAGCCGTTCCATGACACGCGTGGTATCGAACTCCAGATTGGTCCGATCGACGCGCCCATCCTCCATTCGCCATCAGTCGTCAATGTCGGCAATCCGCACGCGATCTTCTGGGTGGACGACGCTGGCGCTTACGACCTTGCCCGCTTCGGTCCGCTTCTAGAGAACCATCCGATTTTTCCTCAACGCGCAAACATCTCGCTCGCCGAAGTCCGGTCGCGCAGCGAGATCCACTTGCGTGTTTGGGAACGCGGAACCGGATTGACCCAGGCATGCGGAACCGCGGCCTGCGCGGCCGCCGTCGCCGCGATGCGAAAGAAACTCGTCGACCGCACCGTCACTGTCGTCCTGCCAGGCGGTCCGCTGACGATCACATGGACAGACACCAATCGAATTTTGATGACCGGCCCTGTCGAGCACGAGTACGAAGATGATTGGGTCGGCCTTCCCGCAGCGGCTGTATGCGGCAACCAGGAGACGTGCTGAAACCTCCGCCACTAGAGCGCAGTCAAACCGCGCTTGGACGCCGCGTACGAATTGATCTATCTGCCTTATTCTCCCGATGCCGCACACCCTCGCTCACCTCGGCCCGAATGCCGCAGCCACACGCCAAGATCGTCATGGCGCGCCCTTCGAGATTGCGTCAGGAAGGTCACGATTGTCTGGCAAGGACCGTTGGGTAACGAGTCGCAACCGCTATGCGCGGCAATTTGCAAACGTTGCCATCGCCGCACGCGCGGTTGCAGGTGTCACATTGAGCGTCAACATTGTAGTCCATGACAGATCGGAACCGCCGATCTGTTTCCCATGCTAAGGCACCGCCGCAAACCCAGTTTGAAAGTCGAGGTCAGGGCGTGACAAACGAAGCCCAGAAAAAGAAGCCGGGATTGTTCGGACGATTATTCGGCAGCAAAACCGACGCTCCTGCCTCCACTGGACCCGAGACGGACCTTGTGGCGCCGGAGGAGCCTCAGTCACCGCCGGACGACGACCGCGTTGCCTTCGACGAACCCGTGCTATTGGAAAGCACTCCGCCAGCCGATGCACCCTCGCCTGCCGCCGCCATCGCGGTCCAGGACCCGGAACCGACCGAGCCACCCAGATCGTGGTTTCAACGGCTCAAGTCGGGTCTGACGCGCACATCGTCCAAACTATCGGACGGCATCACCGGGCTCTTCACCAAGCGCAAGCTGGACGGCGCTACCCTCGAAGATCTTGAAGATCTTCTCATTCAAGCTGATCTCGGCGTTGAAACGTCAGGTCGGATTATCGAACGCATCTCGAAAGGCCGCTTCGAGAAAGGCATCTCGGCGGACGAGGTGCGTGAGATTTTGGCTTCCGAGGTTGAGACAGTCCTCGGTCCCGTCGCAAAACCTTTGACCGTTTCGTCCGCAAACCGTCCGCACGTCATACTCGTCGTTGGCGTCAACGGCGGTGGCAAGACGACCACCATCGGAAAGCTGGCAGCGCGTCTTAAAGGCGAAGGCAAATCCGTCCTGCTGGCTGCCGGCGACACCTTCCGTGCCGCCGCCATCGATCAGCTGAAGGTGTGGGGCGAGCGCACCGGCTGCGACGTGGTTTCGAGCGGCGTCGGCTCGGATGCCTCAGGCCTCGCCTACGAAGCTTTGAAGCGCGCTCAGGACTCAGCCGTCGATGTTCTCATCATCGACACGGCAGGTCGCTTGCAGAACAAGCAGGCGCTGATGGAAGAACTCGAGAAGGTCACCCGAGTCCTGAAAAAACTCGAGCCGGAAGCACCACACGATGTCCTGCTCGTGCTCGATGCGACGACGGGTCAAAACGCGTTGCAGCAGGTTGAGATCTTCGGCAAACGGGCGGGCGTCACCGGTCTCGTGATGACCAAACTGGACGGCACCGCCCGCGGTGGCATCCTCGTCGCCATTGCTGCCAAGTACCAGTTGCCAATTCACGCCATCGGCGTCGGCGAGAGTATCGATGATCTCCAGTCCTTCCAAGCGCGCGATTTTGCCAACGCCATTGCCGGGTCCTGACACAGCATGATCAACGCGCCACAATCGAAAGCCTCTCAATCCATGCCCCGCAAGCGGCGCTTCTTTCCATTCAACGCTGAGCAGACGATCAACATCCTGAGCGAGTTCGGCCCGCTTGCGACGATGTTCATCGTCAACGCCATCTACGACATCAATACAGGGACCTGGGCGCTGATCCTCACGACGATCCTCGCCATCGTCGTCATGTTCTACATGTTTGGCCGCCCCCCGGTGTTTCCGCTGATCGCATCCACCGTCACGATCGTCTTCGGCACACTGACGATCATCACCGGCGACCCGATGTGGGTTCAGATCAAGGTGACAATCTTCAACGCCATGTTCGCGGCGTTTCTCTTCATCGGCCTGTGGTTGGACCGGAATTTCTTCCAATACGTGTTCGGCAAGACGTTCCACTACACGCAACAAGGCTGGAATACATTCACACGCAGCTTCGCGTGGTTCTTCGTTTTCACCGCTGTCTTGAATGAAGTCGTACGTCTGACCTTCCACGACGCGCAGATTTACAACGTCTTTGGCCATGAGATGAGCGGTGTAAACATCTGGATAGCATTCAAGATCGCGCTCATCATGCCGCTGAGCGGCCTCTATGCCTGGCTGCTGACGCGTTGGATGCAGCGTCACCATCTGCCGACGCCGGATGATGAAGGCGCCACGGGCACGCTGGCGGCTGCTGCGGCGACGGCTCAGCCCGTGAGTGAACACATCAAGTCAGCCCGTCGGGGAACCGATCAGCAGGTCTAAGCGGGTCCCTCCGCATTGCAGTAACCGATACGCCGGGGCCTACACCGTTTTGCGAGTTTGAGAGGCTGTGATGACCGATCCGCAGACTGCGAAAGAAGAAGCCCCAAAGTCTTCGGAGCCGGAGGTCGATTCTCAACAACTGTGGAAGCTGTTGGTCGAACTGGGCCCGCTGCTTGTGTTTTTCTTCGTCAACTCGCGCGCCGGAATTTTCTGGGGCACCGGCGTCCTCATCGTCGCGACCGCAATTTCAATCATTGCCTCTCGCGTGATGTTCGGAAAGCTGGCGATCATGCCGCTCGTCTCGGCGTTCTTCGTCATCATTTTCGGAGGTATGACACTCTGGCTCGCCGATGAGCAGTTCATCAAGCTGAAGCCCACAATTGTAAACCTCATCTTTGCCAGCGTACTACTCGGGGGCCTTGTGGCTGGTCATTCGTTGCTCCGTCACTTGTTTGGTGACGTGTTCAAACTCACCGACGAAGGATGGCGCCAACTGACGTTGCGCTGGGGTTTATTTTTTGTACTGCTGGCCGTGCTGAACGAAGTCGTTTGGCGCAACTTCTCTACGGATACCTGGGTCAGCTTCAAGGTCTTCGGCATTATGCCGCTTACGATGATATTTGGCATTGCGCAGATGGGACTGCTCAAAACCTACGAGCAGAAGCAAGATTAGCGTCTCGCGCAAGGCTACAGCTTCGCGCTCTTCGATCTATTTCCGACGCGAAATAGCTTTACCGCGCACGTTCGAACTTTGTGTCCGCGCCCCTGTTTTTGAATGGACGGTCGGCTAAAACTGTATTCTCTTTGGACCGCAGAGGGGACACAACCACCTCCACCCGCGCAACGCACAAAAGAAAAACAATGAGCGTGCAAGCAATGGCCAAAGAAGCAGCCTCACGTCAGGCATCTGCCAATCAACTCGATCGCTCGCCCATTCACCAATTGCATCGGGCTGGTCAGTGCGCGGCCGATATCTTCCAGGCGGAGATGGGCTTGGACGACCTCACGCCCCGCCAATACGCCGTGCTCCTGACCGTCTCGCAGAATGAAGGGCTGAGTCAAACCCAACTCGTCGAGAGAACCGGCATCGACCGCTCGACGCTAGCGGATATCGTCCGGCGTATGCTGAAGAAAGGACTGCTCAGTCGCCGCCGCACGAAGGAAGATGCCCGCGCCTATGCCGTTCGTCTCACCGACGAGGGCTGGAAATCACTGCGTGTGGCCGATCCCGTGGCCCGCCGCGTGGATGAACGTATTCTTTCGGCGATCCCCGCCGCACAGCGCGAGCGATTTCTCTCCGATCTCAGCACGATCGTTACGGCGCTCGGAAAGATCCGAGACAATCCACCCACGGCGGCGCCATGATCGTCAGAAGATCCGTGTCGCAAAACGAAACCGCCGGTCACTGGACCGGCGGTTTGCTTTTCTAACATCTCGGCTGTGCAGATCGTCAGGCTGCCGTCTTCAGCAGGTTCTGCTCGAGCATCGATTCTGCGATCTGCACCGCGTTGAGCGCCGCGCCCTTCAGCAGGTTGTCGGAAACGATCCAAAGCGCCAAACCGTTTTCAACAGTGCCGTCTTCGCGAATGCGCGAGACGTAGGTTGAGAACTCTCCTGCCGCTTCAACAGGCGTCGCATAACCTCCCGGCTCACGCTTGTCGATCACCAGAATCCCCGGCGCATTGCGCAAGATTTCGCGCGCTTCCTCGGCGCTGATCGGGTTCTCGAACTCGATGTTGACCGATTCCGAGTGGCCCACGAAGACCGGTACGCGCACGCATGTCGCCGTTACCTTGATTTTCGGATCAAGAATTTTCTTCGTCTCGGCATTCAATTTCCATTCCTCTTTCGTGTAGCCGTCTTCCATGAAGACGTCGATGTGAGGAATGCAGTTGAACGCGATCTGCTTTGTGAACTTCTTCGGTTCGACTTCGGTACCGGGAACGTACTTCGACTTCGTCTGCTGCCAAAGCTCGTCCATGGCGTCCTTACCGGCGCCGGACACCGACTGGTAGGTCGAAATCACGACACGGTTGATCTTTGCCGCGTCATGCAGCGGCTTCAGTGCCACCACGAGTTGCGCGGTCGAGCAGTTCGGGTTCGCGATGATGTTCTTTTTCGTGTAGCCGCGAATTGCATCTGCATTCACTTCAGGAACGATCAACGGCACGTCGTGATCGTAACGCCAGCACGACGAGTTATCGATCACCACGCAACCCTTCGCTCCGATCCGCGGTGCCCACTCCTTGGCCACGCTCGAGCCTGCCGACATCAGGCAGATGTCGACCTTCGAAAAATCGAACGTCTCCAGATCCTGGCACTTGATGGTCTTGTCGCCGAACGACACCTCGGTACCGACCGATCGGCGCGATGCCAGCGCGTGCACTTCACTCACCGGGAAGCGCCGCTCAATGAGCACATTCATCATTTCCCGGCCCACATTGCCGGTGGCGCCGACGACGGCGATCTTAAAGCCCATGACCTGAAGTCCTTGATTTTCCGCCCGGAACGAACCGTTCGGGGTGCCGCGAGCGGCGCTTTTCTGGAAGTAGCGTTCCCTTACGCGGGCTTGCCTGCGCTTTCAAGGCGGACATGGGTCGCGGCCTTTGGCAAAAGCCTGTCGAGCCACGCAGAATGTGCTCTTCATCCGAAAGTGTAATCTCGCCATCAGACGGCCGCGCACACCTTCTAATCGAGGTTGACACACGACCCAAGGGGCAACGGGAATGCGAGCTTGGATGTTGGGCTTGGTCGGCGGACTTCTGGTTGCGGCAACGGTTCCTGCCGCCGTGAAAACCGTCTGGATGTCGAACGCCGAATTGACGGCTACCTTCGGCGGCCAAAACATCGTCGGCGAGTACGAGAACGGCGAGACGTTCCAGGAAACCTACGCCGCGGACGGCGCCGTATCCTATCGCGATGCACTGCGCACATCGGGCGGCAGATGGTCGGTGGGTGCCGGGTCGTTCTGCACCATCTACGATGGCGACCCATCGGGCGGCTGTTATCGCGTCCGCCAGGCAAGCGAGAACTGTTTCGAATTCCACTTTGTCGCCCGAACGGCCGCCGAAGCCGAAAAGAACCCACGCACACCCGACTGGACCGCCCGCGGCTGGTTTCCCGACAAGCCGAGAACCTGCATCGACGGTGAAAGTGTCTAAGCGCCCCAGCGCCACAGCCCCTTCGCCGTCGTCGTTAACTCTCCATTAACCGCCGGCATGGGAACGTCCGACCAGTTCCGCTTCTGTTCCAGAGGCATGCGTATGCCCAGGCTCTACAAGTTCGCACTCATAGGTTTTCTCGCCTACGCCGTGGTGACGGCGACGCCGGACCAGCAGGCCGAGATGGGCCGCGGCGTCCTTGCGATCAAGAACGCAGCCGTTGAAGCCTGCACGAGGGAGGGCAGCCTCTGTGCTAAGGCCCTCTCCTATGCAACGGCCACTGTGAACGGCGCCTTGTCTGACGAGGCCACTCCATGGATGGACGAGCAGTCAAAGCGCGTCCAGCCGCCGGCACCCCCCGCTCGCACGCAAACCCCCGGGACTTCCTGAGCCGGCCGACGCTAGGTGCGTCCGCCCAGAAATTCTGCGATGTCTAAACGGCTCCTGCCCACCCGACTGCCCGGGTTGAAACAGAGGTGCCCGGTGGCAAACGCGCCGAACAAACAATCTCTCCTTGGGGCGTTGATTCTTTCCCCCGTCCACGCCGGACAAATCAGCTGGATCGGATTGCGGCCAGAGCGCCGGGCGCCGTTGAGCGCCGCCGCATCCGCAACATTGATCGCCGGCAAAGGCATCGCGGGCGACCACTACCAGACCAGCACCAACGGCGCGCGTCAGGTGACGCTGATCGCATCGGAAGATCTTGCTGCGATCGCGTCCTTCTTGAGAGTGGAGCGCGTGATGCCCGAACAACTCCGCCGCAACCTCGTGACCACAGGCATCAATCTCGTGGCACTCAAACGGCGGCGCTTCCGCATTGGAAGCGCTCTACTTGAGGCAACAGGCGAATGCGCTCCGTGCAGCCGGATGGAGGATGAGTTCGGCCCTGGCGGTTACAATGCGGTTCGCGGACGTGGCGGTCTCACCGCACGCATCATCAAGGGCGCCACGATCTCGATCGGAGACGCCATTGAGCCCATAAACGATGATGAGCTGAACCTCTAGCTGCGCAAACTATGCAACGAGCTTGGCGACTTCATCGACGATCGCTTTGCCCATTTCCGTCGTCCCGACCTTCGTCATGCCCGGTTGCATGATGTCGCCTGTACGCAAGCCGTTCGCGAGCACCGCAGCGATCGCTTTGTCGACGATGTCGGCTTCCGCCACCATCTCGAGCGAGTAACGCAGCGCCATACCAAACGACGCCACGGTGGCAATCGGGTTTGCGAGCCCCTTGCCCGCAATATCGGGCGCCGATCCGTGGACGGGCTCGTAAAGCGACATGCGCTTGCCAGTCTTGGGATCTGGCGCGCCGAGCGACGCAGACGGCAACATGCCGAGCGATCCGGTGCACATGGCCGCTTCGTCGGACAGCACGTCTCCGAATAAGTTGTCGGTGACGATCACGTCAAACTGCTTCGGATTGCGCACCAGCTGCATGGCGCAATTGTCGGCCAGGATGTGTTCCAGCTGAACGTCCGGCGCATACGCCTTGTGCACCGCCGTCACCACTTCCTTCCACAGCACGCCCGTCCGCATCACATTGTGCTTCTCGGCCGAATGGACCTTGTTGCCCCTCTTGCGGGCGAGATCGAAGGCGACCTTCGCGATCCGCTCGATCTCGTGTGTCGTGTACAGCTGCGTGTCCACCGCACGTTTCTCGCCGTTCTCGAGCGTCACGATTTCTTTCGGTTCGCCAAAATAGACGCCGCCCGTCAGCTCGCGCACGATCATGATGTCGAGACCCTCGACGAGTTCGCGCTTCAGAGACGACGCATCGGCGAGCGCCGGATAGCAGATGGCCGGACGCAGGTTGGCAAACAGTCCGAGGTCCTTGCGCAGACGCAAGAGACCGGCTTCCGGGCGCGCCTCATAAGGCACCCCCGCCCACTTCGGTCCGCCGACTGCACCGAAGATGACCGCATCCGCCGACTTCGCTTTGGCGACGCACGCGTCCGTCACGGCGACGCCGTGTGCGTCATAAGCCGCGCCACCGACGAGATCGCTCTCCGTCTCGAATGTGATGCCGTTCTTGCGCGAGTTGAAAAATGAAATCAGCCGCTCCACCTCGGCCATGGTCTCGACGCCGATGCCGTCGCCGGGAAGTAGAAGGAGGGTCTTGGTGGCCATGGATGAGGTTCCGTCGTCAGCGCTTCTTTGGATGAAGTTGTCTTTATGATTGCGGCCCCACTGCTAACGGGTGAGCGCCCGCGCCGCAAGGTTTGGTCCTCGCCGGGTCGTCGCAGGTTTCACGGCATCATCGGCGCCACGGTCAGCCCAGACCCGGCACAGCCAACGCAAGAGTAAAACCATTGAACGTCAGCAGTGCGCCGCCGGCAGCCAATGCCCCGCTGACGGCAAGCAGAAATGAGCCCTTGGTGATGATGGCAATCGAAGCCAGCACGATCGCGATTTGCAGCAGCGCCTCGCCATAGTCGAAATAAGGGTCTTTGCGCATGGCGAGATCGCGCTCCGCCTCGAGGCGCTTGCCCTTCTCAAACAACTGGTCGAGCCCCTCCCGCTGTTCGACAGGCTTGGCGGTATCGCCGACAGTGAGGGCTTCATCCTGCTTTTTGTAGTCGGAGATCTTGGCCTCGATGGCCGTGCGGCCGTCCGCCGTAAGATCTGCTTCCGCCATGAGCCGAAGGGCGAGGTCGTCCGCCTCCACGCGCAGAACATGCCGCCGCATGTTCTTGGCCTGGAAGAAGGCCCACGTATTGGCGGCCTCGATGTTCTTGAGCGTGGCATCCTTGGCCGCGTTCCCCCCGCCCATCGAGCAGATCGCGAGCAGTACGGCGAGCACGCCGATGTAAACGCCGATCCACCTGTCGCGGTCGCGAACATTCTCGCTCTCGGCATCGCGCGTCAGTTCATCCCATACCATCGTCACCTCCCTTGGCAGTGACGAGATCGGCGCGGCTGACAACACCCCCGCCGGCATCGAGCTGGTAGACGATAGGCGCGGCTGTCGCTAACTCGCGCGCGATGATTTCCTCGCCCGTCAGACCCTCGAGGCGCATGATGAGCGCGCGCAGTGAATTGCCGTGCGCCGCAACGATGACCGATTTCCCCGCATTCACGATCGGCCAGATGTGCTCCTCATAGTAGGGCAGCACGCGTGCGGCGGTGTCTTTCAGGCTTTCGCCGCCCGGTGGCGGAATATCGTAGCTGCGCCGCCAGCGCGCCACCATATCTTCCCCGAAGCGCTGCTTGGCTTCATCCTTGTTGAGCCCCGAAAGCTGGCCGTAATCGCGTTCGTTCAACGCCTCGTGGCGCTCGGTCGGTACGCCGGCTTGGCCCATCACGTCGAGGATGATGTCGAGCGTGTTCTGCGCACGCCGCAGCTTGCTGGTGAAGGCCCGGTCGAAACTCAGTCCAGCGTCACGCAGAACGCGGCCTGCCCAACGGGCTTCGATCACGCCCTTTTCCGTCAGATCAGGATCGCGCCATCCGGTGAACAGGTTCAGCCTGTTCCATTCACTCTGCCCATGGCGGACGAGAACCAGCGTCCGGGTCGATGGACCGTGATCATGTTGGGGCTGGTGTTTCTGCATCCTCGTTTGTGCCGCCCTCACAAACCTAGGACGTCGGTCATGGAGAAAAGCCCGGGGCCCTTGCCACGTCCCCAGAGCGCGGCCTTCACGGCGCCACGCGCGAAAATGCTGCGATCGGAAGCGTGATGCCGGATTGAGATCTCTTCTCCTTCGCCGGCGAAAATGACGGTGTGATCGCCGATGACGCTACCCCCACGCAATGTCGCAAAACCGATGTCGCCCCGCCGCCGTGCTCCGGTATGCCCGTCGCGAACGCGCACCGACGCCGACGTCAAATCCACCCCGCGCCCTTTTGCGGCAGCCTTCCCCAGCATCAGCGCGGTACCCGAAGGCGCGTCGACCTTGTGCTTATGATGCATCTCGACGATTTCAATATCCCAGTCGGAATCGAGAACGGCAGCCACGCGCTCGGTCAGCGCAGCAGCGAGATTGACGCCCAAGCTCATATTGCCAGACTTGATGATTGTCGCGTGGCGTGCAGCCGCGGTGATTGCCGCCTCCGAGGCGGCGTCGAGGCCTGTCGTGCCGATCACATGAACAATGCGCCCGTTGGCAGCCAGCCCCGCAAAGACGGCCGTGGCTTTGGGCGACGTAAAATCAATGATTGCGTCCGAACGGGCGATCAGATCGAGGGCGTCGTCGGTTACCTGGATTCCGTTGGCCCCGAGGCCTGCCAGTTCCCCCAGGTCGCGTCCCACATCCGTGCTGCCCGGGGCCTCGGTCCCGCCGGACAATCGGCAGCCGGGATCGGCCGCTATGGCGCGGACGAGTTCCCGGCCCATACGGCCGGCGGCACCCATCACGGCGATCTTCATCTCTGGCACGGGCGGCCTCCGCTCAGTCGGTTGGCCGGGGGTATAGCAACGGCCACCCCGAGCGGGAAGTGCGTCAAGGCGAACATCCGCAGGTTCCTCGGTCGCCTGTAGCGCCTCACCCATGTTGCGGGCGGCGGGGTGTCACGCAAAACGGCTAGACGCCCGCCAACAACCGCCGGTTTGCGCTAGCGAACACGTCGTCGGGCCGTGCCAGCTACTCACGTCTTGGCTGCGAACCGGGCAACGGACTCGCGGATCAGGCGGGCGGCCTCAGCGGCGTCACCCCAGTGATGGATCTTGACCCACTTGTTGGGCTCCAAATCCTTGTAATGGGCGAAGAAATGCTCGATCTGCTCCGTCGAGATCGACGGCAGATCCGAGTAGTTTTTCACCTTGCTGTATCGCTTAGTGAGCGTGTCGCTGGGCACCGCAATGATTTTCTCGTCCCCGCCACCATCATCTTCCATCACGAGGACACCGATCGGACGGCAGTTGATCACCGCCCCCGGTACGATCGCGCGCGTGTTGCACACGAGCACGTCGATGGGATCGCCATCGGCCGACAGCGTGTGGGGGACGAAGCCATAGTTCCCCGGATAGCGCATGGGCGTGTAGAGAAAGCGATCGACGAAGAGCGTGCCCGAAGCCTTATCCATCTCGTACTTGATCGGTTCACCGCCGACGGGAACTTCGATGATCACGTTGATGTCGTCCGGCGGGTTCTTGCCCACTGGAATAGCTTCGATGCGCATCGAATAGCCCCGTTTTTTGTTCGTTGAGATGTTGGAAGTTGGTTTTGATCGGTTGCGGGCGGAGTTTGCCCCAGGCAGGGGACCAAAAGATAGCCGCCGAAGGTCGAACCGTCAGCCGGGACCAATATTAATCGTCACCGGCCCATATTTTGAAGCCGGTGACCAAGCCGCGTGCGGCCAATGGTGGGATCTCAAGCCCAGCCAAATCCCACTTTTTCGAGTTGGGTATTCCCGAACGCTTCGCGCACGGTGTTGAAAGGCCGCCCACCCCGGCGCCAATAAAAGTCACCGGCCGCCGCATTTTCCGCCAGCGCCCAGACCACAAGCCCGCGCAAACCGCGACCGTCCAGACGCGCCCGGCACGCCTCGAACAGATGCTCGCCAAGCCCCACGCCCTGGTAGATCGGCGCGATGTAGAGTTCGTAGATCTCGCCCTGCTGCCGGCCGCGTCCCCGTGCGGCGCCGTACGTCGCGTATCCGGCGATCGCGCCCGCGTGCTCGACGACTAGCAAGCCGTCACCGCCGCGAATAGCAGCCGTCCACCACGCTTTCGTGCGTCGCTGAATGATGCCGTCCAAGTGTTGATGCGGAATGACCCCGGCGTAGGCACCGCGCCACGTTTCCGCGAAAACCTTCACCAGTGGAGAAGCATCGGCAGCCTTCGCAGGCCTCACAAGCACGTCCGAACGCCAACCCAACATCACAGGACTCCGTTCATAGCGGCCATGATGACCGGGAGTGAGTGTAGCGAATTCCATGCCAACGTGGCGTACAAATGCAGCAACAGCGCGTTGAAACTCTATCTCTCAAATAGAAAAGCCCGGGACGTGTGTCCCGGGCTTTCCGTCGTGATCAGCGTATCGAAGCCGTGAATTAGGCCGACTTCTTCATCTGCTCGAAGGTCTTGGCAGCAGCAGCGTTCATCGTCTCGAACGTCTGCTGGGCGATCTTCGCGGAAAGCTCGAAGAGCTCCTTGGTCTGGTTTGCCGAGGCCGTCAGCTGCTGCTGAACATAGCTCGTCTGCAACTTGAGAACTTCCGGAACCGTCTTGGCCTTGGCGATGGCTTCAGCGGCGTCGAAAGCGGCTTCAGTGTTGACTTCGACGTTACGGAGAACCTTCTCACCGATCGTGCGGGCGCCGGCCTGGGCCGTCAGCACCACATTCTCCATGGTCTTCACGCCGTCCTTGGACACCGTCTGCAGCTTTTCGAAAGCTTCGCGGGACTTGGCAACGCCGTCTTCGGCGATCGCCTGAATGTTTTCCGGAATGCGCGCATCCTTGGCGGCGGCAAACATTTCCTGGGCCTGGCGCGTGAACTGGTCGTTCATAGGACTTGATCCTTCTGCAGAATGAGAGGTGGGAAAAATTTCGGGGGCATGCACGCGGAGCCACCACTGGAAAGCGGACGTGCCGCCGGAGCGATGGAATGTCGGGAGCCAGATTTCCCGGCTCGTTGGAGGGAATATAGCAGCTCTATTGTGCGTTGCAACATCCAATCCGTCGCATCACCCGAAGAATCGCCTAAGTAATTGATAGTATGAGCAATAGACCACCTATTGCAGCGCAAAAAACTTGATCGAAAACAAGAGTTTGCGCGGCATTTTCTCCCGAGCATTACAGGGCCGGGAAATGGTCCCGATATCCCATCGCGGCGGGGTCGAACAAAATGTCGGCGGGTCTCAGTGGACGCGCCAGCGCGAGCCCCTCCAGGGAGCGACAGCGCGACAGAGCCACATAAGCCTGTCCATGCGCAAAAGTTCCGCGACCCAGATCAATATAGACTTTATCCAGCGTGAGCCCCTGCGCCTTGTGGATCGTCAGCGCCCAGGCGAGGCGCAGTGGAAACTGCTTGAACGTCCCAGCGACGGACTCGACGATTTTTTCCTGCGCGCTATCGTAGGCGTACCGGCGGCTCTCCCACGCCGCCGGCTCTATCTCGAACTCCCTGCCGTTCACATCGACCCAGACCTGTTTGTCCGTGAGCCGCGAAATCCGCGCCACGGTTCCGTTCACCCACCGACGATCCGGATCGTTGCGGAGCAAAATGACCTTTGCGCCCGGCTTCAGCTGCAGCATCGAATCCGTAGGGTGAGCATTCGGGTTGAACTCCCCGCTGACGCCGGCCTCGTAGCCGTAGGGCTTCCCAGGCAGTGCATCGAGATAGGCCATGTTGATGCGCTGGGCGGCCGCATTCGTCGGCGTTAGAATAACGTACGCATCGCCTTCACCCAGCGTACGCACCGGCCGCACGCACTCGTTGAGAAGCGTCAGGTCGTCTTCCTCGACTTCGCCTTCGCGAACCCGGTTCAAAACCCGGATAAGGCCCTCGTCGCTCTGACGAAAGACCTGGTTCAATTCCAGCAGCATCGTGCCCTGCCCCTCGCGCAGCCCCGAGGCGGAAAAGAAAAAAGGCCCGCCATGCTCACTTTCAAGGAACTGCGCCACCTCCGCCTCCTGCACCACAGGTGGCAACTGATGCAGGTCCCCGAACATCACCAGTCGCAAGCCGCCGAAGGGCTCGCGCGGCCGCCCCCGGTTGATCCGCAGCGACATGTCCATCGCCCACATCAAGTCCGATCGCACCATCGAAACCTCATCGATGATGAGGAATTTGAGCTTGCGCATCACCTGGCCGTTGCGGCTGCGGCGGATGTCGTCGGGCTTGATCAGGCGCGGCGGCAGGCCGAAGAACGAATGGATCGTCTGGCCGCCCACGTTCACCCCGGCAAGCCCAGTGGGCGCCAGCACCACCATGTCGTCCGGGATGAGATCACGGATACAGCGCAGCAGCGTCGACTTCCCCGATCCAGCGCGACCGGTGATGAACAGATGGCCGCCGGGTTCACGCAAATAGGCGAGCGCCGCTTCATACTCAGCCGTCGGTGTCACGCCGTCAGGCCAAGTGTGTCCGGCCACGATTGCGGGCGCGACTGCAGCGGGTTCATGAGCGGCCAATGGATCGGTTCTCTCGGGCAACAGAACAGCCGGACGATCGGCTCGTCCGGGCGGGTGTCAAAAACCAAGACGCAAAGTCCAGGCTCCGCAACACCATAGCAGACAAAAGAAAAGAGCGACTGCCGACGGCAGCCGCTCTCAAACAATCTCAATTCCGGATCGAATCAGTCGGCCGTGATGCTGATGACCTTGAAGGCCTTGTCCATCTTGATGTCGTAGTTGGCGCCATCGGCACACTTCGCGTCGTTCAACTCGTATACGCCCGAGCCCTCGGACTCCTTTTCGCCTTCGCCGCCCGAGCAGCCCCAGGCCTTCGCCGTGGCGGCGATCTTGCCGGCTTCGTCGGCCGACGGCTTGTCGTCAGCAAAAGCAATGCCCGACGAGAGCGCAAGAACCGTCATCGCGATGAGCGACTTCTTCATGAGTAATCCTCCGAATTGGAATGGCTGATGGATCGTTTGGGGAAACGACGACCTGGCAGGTCACGATAAGAACGGCAGACGACCTTCCGCGGATCACGGAAATCAGTCGATCCTCCGCCGTAAGCTTATGTGCGATCGCCCATCCATTTAGCAATGGGAAGGCTTCCCGAAAAAACGAGGAACATTAGGTGCTTATACTCGGGAAAAAATCCCTACAGCCGCACTACGCGACGTCCGCCTCGCGCTGCGACTCACGCTTGCGCTCCTGCCGCTTGCGCTCGTTCGGATCCAGCCAGCGCTTGCGCAAGCGGATGGTCTCAGGCGTGATTTCGACAAGCTCTTCGTCCGTGATGTACGACATCGCCTTTTCAAGCGTCAGTTTCATCGGCGGCACCAGCGTCAGCGCCTCGTCCTTGCCCGACGCACGCACGTTCGTGAGCTTCTTGCCTTGCACCACGTTGACGATCAGATCGTTGTCGCGCGAGTGCTCACCAACGATCATGCCTTCATAAACCCGCGCCTGTGCGCCGATCATGAACAGCCCACGGTCCTGCAGGTGGAAGATCGAGTACGCCGTCGCCTCGCCCGTGCCATTTGAAATCAGCACGCCCTGGCGCCGCCCCTGGATCTCGCCCTTGAACGGCGCATAGGAGTGGAACAGCCGGTTCATGACAGCGGTCCCGCGGCTGTCCGACAGCAGTTCCGATTGATAACCCAGCAGCCCGCGTGTGGGCACCAGGAACACCATACGCGTGCGTCCACCGCCCGACGGCCGCATCTCCATCAGATCGCCTCTGCGCTCCGACAGCTTCTGAACGATGACGCCGGTAAACCCGTCGTCCACGTCGATAATGGTTTCTTCGATGGGCTCGAGTTTTTGGCCCGTCTCCGGATCAGACTTGATCACGACCTTGGGCCGCGAAACGGTCAGCTCGAAGCCTTCACGCCGCATATTCTCGATCAGGATCGCAAGCTGAAGTTCGCCGCGGCCCGACACGATGAAGCTGTCGGTCTCGTCGCTATCCGTCACCTTGATCGCGATGTTGCGTTCCGCTTCGCGCATCAGGCGATCTCGGATCACGCGGCTCTGAACTTTGCTGCCTTCCTGGCCTGCAAAGGGACCGTCGTTGATACGGAACGTCATCGATAGCGTCGGCGGATCGATCGGCTGTGCAGTCAGCGGCTGATCCACGGAAGGATCGCACAGCGTGTCGGCCACGGTGGCATCCGTCATGCCTGCAAGAGCTACGATCTCGCCGGCGCTCGCCTCATCCACCGGCACACGCTCCAGGCCACGATAGGCCAGAACCTTGGTCGCTCGGAACGTCTCCACCAGCGTCCCATCATGCCGGATCGCCTTCAGCGCCATGTTCGGCTTGATTGTGCCAGACGTAATGCGACCTGTCAGGATGCGCCCGAGGAACGGGTCGGCCTCAAGCGTCGTGGCCAGCATCCGCACCGGACCGTCGTCGACAGCCGGCGGCGGCACATGCGCGAGCACGAGATCGAACAGCGGCGCCAAATCGGTCTGCGGCCCTTCCGGAGCGAGCGCCATCCAACCATTGCGGCCAGACCCGTAGAGCACCGGGAAATCGAGTTGCTCGTCCGTAGCATCCAGGTTTGCGAACAGGTCGAAGATTTCGTTCAGCACATCCAGATGCCGCTCGTCCGGACGGTCGATCTTGTTGATTGCCACGATCGGACGGAGGCCGCGCTTCAGCGCCTTCGACACGACGAACTTAGTCTGCGGCAGCGGACCTTCCGACGCGTCCACGAGCACGATAACGCCATCGACCATGTTCAGAATGCGCTCCACCTCGCCGCCGAAGTCGGCGTGACCGGGCGTATCAACGATGTTGATGCGCGTGTCTTTCCACAGGACGGACGTGCACTTCGCAAGAATGGTGATGCCACGCTCGCGCTCCAGATCGTTGGAGTCCATCGCGCGCTCGGCAACCTTCTGATTGTCGCGAAAAGAACCCGACTGCTTCAGGAGTTCGTCGACGAGTGTCGTCTTGCCATGGTCGACGTGCGCGATGATCGCGATGTTTCTAAGCTTCATAATGTGTCTCTGTCTGGGGAGGGGCCGGGGCCGGGTTAGAACCGGTCTGACCGGCAACAATTGCGGCGGGAGGTAGCACATCCCCCCGCCCGCCGCCAGGGACGGATGTGTCACCCCCGCGTCATACTGCTGGTGAGCGGTGCCCCCAGGATTAACGAACGGAGGCAAACAATGACTAATGCAGCTTCACGTGCGGTTCCGTCCGCCGCGTCAGCAGGCGCGACACGCTGTCGAGCGTCACTTTCCAGAACCCGTGCAGCGCCCACTCGTGCATCTTGTAGAGCGACCGGTACATCAGCTTGGCGAACAACCCCTCGATCATCATCTTTCGGCCGCTCACAAAGCCCATCAGGCTGCCGACGGTCGAGTATTCGCCCAGCGACACCAGCGAACCGAAGTCGCGGTACTTGAACGGCTCGAGCGGCTCCCCGGCGAGCTTGCGCCGGATCTGCCGATAGACGTGCGATGCCATCTGGTGGGCTGCCTGTGCGCGCGGCGGAATGGGCTGTGTATCGCCCTCCGGCACGAGATATGCGCAATCTCCAAGCACGAAGATGTTCTCATCCCGCGTCGTCTGCAGCGTCGGCTTCACGACAAGCGTGTCCATGCGGCTTACTTCAAGGCCGTCGAGGTCCTTGAGAACCGCAGGGCCCTTCACACCAGCCGACCAAACAACGAGTTCCGACGGAATGAAGTCACCCGATTCCAGTTCCACGCCGTCGGCTTTGACGCGCACGACCCGAGCATTCGTCCGAATGTCCACGCCCAGTTTGCGCAGAATTTCCGTGGTGGCGTCTGAAATTCGCTCCGGAAGTGCCGGAACGATGCGCGGGGCCGCCTCGATGAGCGTAATCTTGATGTCCTTTTCAGGTTCGATCTTATCGAGCCCGAACTGCGCGATACCGCGAACGGTCCGATGCAACTCAGCCGACAGCTCCGTGCCCGTTGCCCCCGCACCGATTATGGTCACGTCCAACTGACCGGGCCGTACCGGGCCTTCTTGGGCCTGAGCACGCACGCACGCATTCAGCAGCCGCCGGTTGAATTTCTCCGCCTGCACCTGCGTATCGAGCATGATCGCATGCTCCTTGACGCCCGGCGTGCCGAAATCGTTTGAGACGCTGCCAATCGCAATAACCAGAATGTCATAGACGAGTGCGCGCTGGGGTGTGATTTCGCGCCCCTCTTCGTCGAACGTCGCCGCAAGAATGACCTGCTTGTTCGCGCGATTAAGACCAATCAACTCGCCATAGCGAAACTTGAACCCGTGCCAATGGCCCTGCGCCATGTACTCGAGTTCATGCTGATCGACATCCATGCTGCCGGCGGCAATCTCGTGCAGAAGCGGCTTCCAGATATGCGTGCGCGACTTGTCGACCAGCGTGATCGCCGCCTTGCCCTTCTTTCCCAGCTTGTTGCCGAGCGTGGTGGCCAGTTCCAATCCGCCTGCACCGCCGCCCACGACGACGATATGCGTCATCTCCGGCTTAGGGACGAGAAGGGTGCGCGATCCGTTCATGTGCCAGTCTCCCCGCTGCAATGTCAGCGTACCTTATGTCGTGGCCGCGCCCCCACGGGTCAATGTGGCAATCTCAGCCGCGAATTTCGCCACCCGTCACCTTTTTGACATCTGCAATGATCCTCTGCGAGACAGCCTCGATCTCCGCCTCGGTCAAAGTGTTAGCGACCGGCTGTAGCGTCACCTCGATGGCGAGCGACTTCTTGCCCTCGGCCGCCAGCGCGCCGCCTTCGAAGACGTCGAAAACGGAGACCTGTGAAATAAGCGCCTTGTCCGCCCCCGCCGCGGCCTTCACGACGTCACCGGCCGCGACATTTCTATCCAGCACGAATGCAAAGTCGCGCCGCACGGGCAGAAGATCCACGGACGCCAGCGGCCCACGCGCCCGAGACTTCTTCTTCTCCGGCGGCACTGCATCCAGGAAAACTTCGAACGCCACGGCTGGGCCTGCCACGTCCAGCGCCTTCAAAGTGGCGGGGTGCAACTCACCGAAGTGGGCCAGAATTGTCTTCGGTCCCAGCCGCAACGTGCCCGACCGGCCGGGGTGATACCACTCCGGCGCATCGCGCGTGATCTGCGCCTTCGAAGGATCGATCCCGAGCGCTGAAAGCACGGCCACAGCATCTGCCTTCGCGTCGAACACGGTAACCGGCTGTGTCGCACCGTCCCAGTGCCGCCCCGCGCCCGTCGCCTTTGCCGTTCCCGCCCGCACCCCCGCCGCATTGAGCAACTGATCCGCTGGTTGATCGCCTTTGTAGGCCTGACCCAGTTCGAACAGGGCCACATCGGCGAAGCCGCGATTGGCATTCCGCGCCGCTCCCATCAAAAGTCCTGGCAGCAGGCTCGGCCGCATCGATGACAGATCAGCCGAGATCGGGTTTGCCAGTTCCAACGCATCCGAACCACCACCGAAGTGAGTGGCGATCGATCGCGGCAAGAATGACCACGTCACGGCCTCGACGAGACCGCGCGCCGCCAGCGTCCGTCGCGTCCGCCGTGCCCGCTTCTGGCGCTCCGTCAGCACCGGCTTGGCGATACCCGTCGTCCGCTCCATTGGCGTCGAGGGAATGCGGTCGAGGCCGGCAATGCGTACGACTTCTTCGACAAGATCAGCGGCGCCATGAATGTCCGGTCGCCACGTCGGTGTCGTCACCGTGATTTCATGACCGTGACCTTCGAGCGTGCATCCGAGCGCCTCCAGAATGTGACGCACCTCCGCCGTCTCGATCTCAATGCCCGACAGCTTCGCTACTCGATCAGTATCGAACGCAATGACGCGCGCCGTCTCCGGCGGTTTGCCGGCCACCTTCGTCTTCGATGGCGTACCCCCGCAGAACTTCTCGATCATCTGTGTCGCGAGATCGAGCCCCGGCAGGACGGACTGCGGATCCACGCCGCGCTCGAAGCGATATCGCGCGTCCGTCACGAGACCCGTCTTTCGACCGGTCGTCGCCGTCCGCACCGGATCGAACCACGCGCTCTCGATCAGCACGTTCTTCGTCTCTTCGGTGCAGCCCGACGCCTCTCCGCCCATGATGCCGCCTAGGCCGAGAACTCCACCGTCATCGGCGATCACGCACATGGTCTCGTCGACGGCGTACTCCTTGCCATCGAGCCCCACGAACAATTCGCTAGCCTTACCAAGCCGCGCCCGTATCGCGCCCTTCAGCTTGTCAGCGTCATACACGTGCAGCGGTCGGCCGTGCTCATTGGAGATGTAGTTCGTCACATCCACGAGCGCATTGATCGGCCGCAGCCCCACTGCCTTGAGCCGGTTCTGCAGCCAGTCCGGCGATGGCCCGTTCTTCACGCCGCTCACAAGCCGAGCCGCAAACACAGGGCACGCGTTCTCCGCGCCCTTGGGAAAATCCAGCTTCACATCGATCGGGCACTCCTTCGCACCCTCCACGCCGTGAATGCGCGTTTCATGCTTGAGCGTTCCAAGCCCCGCCGCCGCCAGATCGCGCGCAATCCCGCGCACGCCCGTGCAATCCGGCCGGTTCGGCGTCAGCTTCACTTCGAAAACGGGGTCATTGAGCCCCGCAACGTCGATGTACCGGCTCCCCACCTTGTCCGCCAGCGCAGCATCAAGTTCGAGGATCCCGGTGCTCTCATCCGAAAGCTCCAGTTCGGCCGCCGAACACATCATCCCGTTCGAGATAACGCCGCGAACCGGCTTCTTTTCCAGCGTGATCTTGGAGCCCGGAATGTACGTGCCGAGCGGCGCGAACACCGATACGAGCCCCACGCGCGCGTTCGGCGCTCCGCAGACCACCTCCATAAGCGGCTGGCCCTTGGCGATCTCCACCTGCACGACCTGAAGCTTGTCGGCGTTGGGATGCTTCTTCGCTTCGACGATCCGCGCCACCGTGAACGCGCCGAGCTTCGCGCCCGGGTCCTCGACGCTCTCCACTTCCAGCCCGATGGCCGAAAGCTTCGTCGCGATCTCCTCGACCGTCGCCGTCGTCTTTAGATGCTCTTTCAGCCAAGACAGCGTGAATTTCATGGAATGATCCGTTCAGCGGGACTTCTTGGCGTTGATCGCCATGATGTAGACGAGCACCCACAGCAGTGCGGGCGCGAGCGTGAAAGCAAAGCCGGAGACGAAGCTCTGACCGAGCCGTTCGGCAAGTGAGCACGGTGACGTCGAACCATCGAGCCCGTAGCAATTTCCGTCATAAACCGCAGCGTCGTATGCCAACGGCAGCAGCATCAGCGCCGCGACACCAAGCGCGCCGACGATCTGCTGTTGCCCGAGTGGCCGCGTGCCCATGATGGAGCCGAGCCCAAAGGCCACGAGCAGCGCCACCGTCATGATGATCAGCGGAATGGCGAGTGCCATCGGTCACTCCCCAAGCGTCACGACGACAGCCCGCCGCCGAGTGTCGGCTGGTCGAGCAGCGAAAATCCGTAATGGCGCAGCCAGCGCAAATCCGCCGAGAAAAATGCGCGCAGATCCGGCAGCCCGTATTTCAACATCGTGATGCGGTCGAGCCCCATGCCGAATGCGAAGCCTTGATACCTTTCGGGGTCGAGCCCGCAGTTCGCGAGCACATTCGGATGCACCATTCCGCAACCCAAAATCTCCAGCCACTGGCCGGGCTTGCCGATCGCGGAGGCGTCGATGTCCACTTCCATCGACGGTTCAGTGAACGGGAAGTGCGACGCCCGAAAACGCATCGTGACGTTATCAACCTCGAAAAACGCCTTCGCGAATTCTTCAAGAACCCACTTGAGATGTCCCATGTGGGTCTTCTCGTCGATCACGAGACCTTCGATCTGGTGGAACATCGGTGTGTGCGTCTGGTCGCTGTCGCAGCGGTAAACGCGTCCAGGCGCGATGATCCGGATCGGCGGCGTCTTCGTCTGCATCGTGCGGATCTGCACTGGGCTTGTGTGCGTGCGCAGAAGCAGCCGCGACCCGTCCGTCTTCGGATTGAAGTAGAACGTGTCGTGCTCCTGCCGCGCTGGATGCTCGGCTGGAATGTTCAGCTTCGTGAAGTTGAGATCGTCCGTCTCGATATCCGGACCTTCGGCAACTTCGAAACCAAGATCAGCGAAAATCTCGATGCACTCGTCGAGCACCTGGCTGACGGGATGAATGCGGCCCTGCATCTCCGCACCAGGGCGCACCGGCAGCGTCACGTCCTCACGCTCGCTTGCCAGCCGTTCCGACAGCGCAGCAGCCTCGAGCGTTGCCTTGCGCGTATCGATCGCATCGGAAACTTTGGTCTTCAGCGCGTTGACCGTCGCACCAAACGTCTTGCGCTCCTCCGGCGGCAGCTTGCCGAGCTGCGCCATCAATTCGGAAATGCGACCCTTCTTGCCGATGGCCGAAACGCGCACGGCGTCGAGCGCCGCGAGATCGGCCGCCTCGGCGATCTCCTTCAGCACGTCGGCTTCGAGGGGGGCGAGATCTGAGCCAGATGACATGCGAGACGACCTCCGAAAGGGGCGGTGTGCCTGTCGTCCCAATCGCGGATCTGGCTCGAGGCGCCGCGCGAGAAGCACGGCGAAGCGGCCCCGCAGGGCACGACGAACGTTTCGACTATGGTAACCCGGGGGAACGAGCCCCCCGGTGTCAATGAACTGGCCGCTTGTGCGCTAGATTATGCGGCCTTCGGCAGCGCGGCCTGCGCCTGATCGACAAGCGCCTTGAACGCAGCGTTGTCCTTTACCGCAATGTCGGCCAGCACCTTGCGGTCGACTTCAATACCGGCCTTCGTCAGCCCGTCGATAAAGCGGCCGTACGTCAGGCCATGCTCGCGGGCAGCAGCATTGATGCGCTGGATCCACAGAGCGCGGAACGTGCGCTTCTTGTTCTTGCGGTCGCGGAAATTGTACTGCAGCGCCTTTTCAACGGCCTGCTTCGCGACGCGGATGGTGTTCTTGCGACGGCCGTAATAGCCCTTCGCGGCTTTCAGGACTTTCTTATGCTTTGCGTGGGCGGTAACGCCGCGTTTGACGCGTGCCATGGGTGTGCTCCGTTTCGATCGGTGTGTGGGGGCTCAGCCGGCCTTCATGATGAGAAGGCTCGGAAATCCTCAGCGGTTATAGGGCATGTACTTCTTGACGATGCCGGCATCCGAGTCGTTCAGCACCATCGTGCCGCGCGCCTTCTGGACGAACTTGGCTGTCCGCTTGATCATGCCGTGCCGCTTACCCGCAGCACCCGCCTTCACCTTACCGGTCGCCGTGAAACGGAAACGCTTCTTGGCACCACTTTTGGTCTTCATCTTGGGCATTTGGCTTTCCTTTCTTAGGTACCGGCGTAAAGCCGGCGGGCAGCGATCGGTCCGAGGCGTGGCCTCGAGGCGCGCTGCCGTTCTCGTTGGTTGAAGCATGAAAGCCGCCACGGCATGCCCTGCCGGACGGCTCCGGGCGGCGTTATACGGGCAGCCCGCACACGATGCAACAGCCCTCTGCGACGGCCGACGTCGTCGGGAGGCGGGGCGTCGGTTGCCGGTACGACCGAGCTTCGTTGCAGCAGGGCTCGCCCCACTTTCGCTCGCCCGTCGCTCAACTCGAATGAAGGTGATTCATGAAGACGCCGCTGTAACTGGCAATTCCAGCGCCGAACTCTTAGGTTTCATAGACACCATAACGCCCGATATGTTCGAAATGAACAGACTGCCCTATCGATCCAGAAACGAAAAAAGCACGCCATCTCGAACATTTGTTGCGGTTGCGTATGGGCTTCGACCTTGCGCTCGCAGCCCCATCGGGTCATATAGACGCTATCGAACACGCCTTGGCTTACTCTGCGACAGCTCTACCGAGTCTGACACTAGACGTCTCCAACGCGCGATTTGATGGCCCCCGAGGTCGTCGCTTCGGGGTAATTTACCTATGCTTTGGAGGCATATCGATGTCGACTGGTACCGTGAAGTGGTTCAACGGGCAGAAGGGCTACGGCTTCATTCAGCCGGACGAAGGTGGGAACGACGTGTTCGTTCACATTTCGGCCGTCGAGCGCGCCGGCCTTTCGTCCTTGCGTGAAGGTCAGAAGATTTCCTTCGAGACCGAGCGCGGCCGCAACGGCAAGATCGCTGCGATCAACCTGCGCCCGCTCTGATAAGAGTGGTCGCCGCACGAGCAGTGCGTGGGGAGCAGAGCCAATCTGCTCCCCATTTAATTATGCGAAACGCCCACGCGGCGACGCGCCAAGTTTAAGGGGATACATGGCAAAAGAAGAAATGCTCGAGTTCGAGGGCGTGGTGGCGGAGGTGCTCCCCGACGCCCGCTGCCGCGTGAAACTCGACAACGGTCACGAGGTCATTGCTTACACCTCCGGCCGCATGAAGAAGAATCGGATCCGGATTCTTGCCGGAGACAAAGTTACGATCGAGATGACGCCCTACGATCTTACGAAGGGTCGCATCAACTTCCGCCACAAGGATACGCGCGGCGGCCCTCCGCCTGGCGCGGGTGGTCCTCCGGGTGGCGGCCAGCAGCGCCGTCGTTAGAACGCTTTTCACGACCGCAGAATGAGTGAAACGGGGCCGGCAGCGAGATGCTCCGGCCCGTTTTGTTTCCTAAAACACGCGGTGTGGAAAATACCGCGAGACAAGCTCGTCGAAACGACCTGACGCGCGAACTTTATGCAGAGCCGCATTCAGCAGCGCCTTGATCTGCGGATCGCTCTGCGGCACCGCAATGGCTAGTCCGTCGCCGAAAAACCGCGGCTCGAAGTATGGCCCGCCGCGCAACTCGCAACACCGGCGAGACAGGGTCCCATTGATCCAGAAAGCCAGCCCGACGCCGTCGTCAAAAACGTAGTCGACCTTGCCTTGCAAGAGCGCATCCCGCGCCAGCTCTGCGGTCTCGAAGATCTGGATCCGGCTGTCACGGAAGAACGTCTTCAAGAAAGCTTCGTGGGGAGTGCCGCGTGCGACAGCGATAGATTTTCCATCGAGTGCCTCCGGCGCGATATCCACCTTCTCCGCGTCGGTTTTTGTAGCAAAGCGCCCCGGCGTATAGAAGTACCGTTCGGTGAACGCCACCTGGCGCAGCGCGTCCGGCAACACCGTGTGCCCGGCAATTACAGCGTCGGCCTCGCCGCGTTTCAGGGCAACCAACAGTTCGTCCCACGGCCGCACACGAATATCGCACGCCGCCCCGATCTCATTACAAAGCGCGCGTGCCAGATCGACATTGAAGCCACCGAGCACGCCGTCGTCGTCAAGATAGTTGAACGGCGGGAAATCCCCTTCCGTCAGAAAGCGCACCACCACGCGCCTTGGCTGATCGCCGGTCTGCGGCTCCTGCGCAAACGATGGCCCATGAAACAGAGCCGCGATAACGAAAATGGCCGCGACACATGCCCATGCCGTCGAACAGCGGGATACAGCAATCAGCAAGGAAAACAGGGGGAATCTGAAGGGCGGCATTGCGTGTTCCGGCTGTTCAGTTCTCGTTGTCTGCCGTAGTCTGACGATCGAAGGTGTCCGAACCACGGCTGCCGACTTGTCGTGCGAGTAAGCCGCGGTGTCAAATCCCACTCAACCGAATGAGATGGCTTCGCTGGTGAGGCCTAGCCTCGGTCAGGTTCCTCCCCTCGCACCATGCGGCTCCGTTGATCCGCATTGGGCTGAGTCACTGATGCGTCAGCACCCGCGCCTGTCGGCTGCTGCGCCTCTGGCGCTATGGCAAAAGTTAGCATTGTTCGCCGTCTCTATTTCCGTTGCGGCGGGCTTATGGACAAGTCCGGACATCACCGCCGCGGCGATCATGACTTTGCTCACGCCAGCATTTCTGTGCGTCGCGGTTTTGCGGGCGTTTGCAATCCATCACGTGTTGAGCGCACCCTCGCGGCCAAGCGCCGTGCCGCCCCCCGCCGGACAGGATGTCGACTGGCCCGTCTACTCGATCCTGATTCCGCTTTACCGCGAAGCCCACATGGTGGCGTCGATTGTTGCATCCCTTGAGCGCCTCGATTGGCCCACCGACAAACGCGACATCCTTTTCATCACTGAAGCAGACGACACCGCAACGCGTATCGCCCTTCAGACTGAAATCCACGGCCGCTCGGGAATGCGGATTGTGACCGTTCCGCCGGGTTCCCCGCGCACAAAGCCGCGCGCGCTGATGTATGCCCTGCCGCTGGCAACCGGCGCCTTCGTCGTCGTGTACGACGCCGAAGACGACCCCGAGCCCGGTCAATTGTTGGAGGCCTACGTCCGGTTCGCTGAAGCCGGTCCGGACCTCGGCTGCCTGCAAGCCCGCCTGAATATCTACAATCCCAACAAGAGTTGGACGACACGCCAGTTCACTTTGGAATACACGGCGTTGTTCGATGCCATCCTGCCGGTGATCGAGCGCCTGTCGCTGCCCGTCCCTCTCGGCGGTACGTCCAATCATTTTCGTCGCGAAGTGTTGGAAGAGTCCGGCGGCTGGGACCCCTACAACGTGACGGAAGATGCCGACTTGGGCATCCGCCTCGCGCGTATGGGGTGGCGCGTCGAAATGCTGAACTCCACCACCTGGGAAGAAGCCCCGCCCACCAACGCGATCTGGCTTGGTCAGCGCACCCGCTGGCTCAAAGGCTGGATGCAGACGTCGCTGGTGCATCTGCGCGAACCAGCACGCCTGCTGTCCGATCTTGGCCCCCGCGGCTTCATCGGATTCAACGTGCTCATGGGCGGCGTTATCATATCCGCGCTCGTGCACCCGCTCGTCTACGCCTATGCACTGTGGAAACTCTCGACCGGCGATCTTTCGCTCTGGCCGCCGCAAGGCTGGCAAGCCGTCATCTGGTGGTTCGGTGTCGCAAACCTGGTGTTTGCCTACACCGTTGGTATCGCCCTCGCGTTCCTCACCGGTTGGAGGCGCCACGGGTTGCGCCTCGCCGTCCGAGCCGTGCTTATGCCGCTCTACTGGATGATGATCTCGGCGGCCGCCTACCGCGCTATCGTCGATCTCGTCCGCTCACCCTTCCACTGGCGCAAAACCGAACACGCCCCGCGCTCAACGCCGAACGCGTAAGATATCCGCACCACCTTCGGGCCGCAGGCCCGCGGGAGCAAGGCGACCCGGCGCAAGCGTCGCCCCGTCGGAGCGCCATTGGCGCGTGAGACATAAACCTGGAGCGGGCGAAGGGAATCGAACCCTCGTATGCAGCTTGGGAAGCTGCCGTTCTACCATTGAACTACGCCCGCGACGCCTTCTCGTTACCATAGCCCCGTTGTCCGGAACAAGGCGTCCCGTCTGAACCGATCATATGAAACCGGTTTCGCGCGGCATCGTAGGGTCTTGAGCGGCTGGACGCGCCGTCGCAATGTGGCCGCCATGGACCAGGGTGAGAACGCGTGACCGAACTTAAACCCATTATTGGCGTCGAGCCCGTGGCGAAGTTCATGAACCCGGATCGCACCGCAAAGGGCGAGCCGCGGGCAACGGTCGCCCTGAAGCAGCTTGAAACGCTTTGGATCAACACCGGCACGCTCTGCAACATCACCTGCCGCAACTGCTACATCGAATCGAGCCCCACCAACGACCGCCTCGCCTATATCTCCGCCGCCGAAGTCTTGCCTTTCCTCACGGAAGCGCGCGCCCTCGACACCCGCGAGATCGGTTTCACCGGCGGCGAGCCGTTCCTCAATCCCGAGTTCGAGGTCATGGTGACTGAAGCCCTGGAGTTGGGCTTCGAGGTTCTCGTGTTGACGAATGCCATGGCCCCCATGCAGCGGCCTGGCGTGAAGGCCTGGCTGGCAAAGCTTCACAATCGATTTCCAGGCAAGCTCACGCTGCGCGTCAGCCTTGACCACTACACCGCAGCGCTGCACGACGAGGAACGCGGAGCCGGCTCATTCGCAAAAGCCTTGGAAGGAACTGATTGGCTGGCGTCCAATGGCTTCCAAATCGCAGTCGCGGGACGCATGTGCTGGGGTGAAAACCACGATGCGGCGATCGCAGGCTATGCGGCGCTGTTCGCCAAACGCGGCTGGCATCTCAACGCCACCTCTACCCGCGATCTCGTCCTCTTCCCCGAGATGGATGCCGCGGCCGACGTACCCGAAATCACTCCGGGCTGCTGGAGCATATTGAACGTCAGTCCCGATGCGATGATGTGCGCCTCCTCGCGCATGATTGTGAAACGCAGAGGAGCCGCAGCCCCCACGGTTCTGCCGTGCACGCTGCTCCCCTACGATGCGCGTTTCGAAATGGGGGCCACACTCGCCGATGCCGCGTGCGCGGATGGCGGAGTGTTCGACCGCGGCGCTGTCAAGCTCGCTCACCCGCACTGCTCACGCTTCTGCGTGCTTGGCGGCGGCAGCTGCTCATGAAGAAAGCCCCGAAGCGTCACCGCTCCGGGGCTGATCATCATCAGTGCTTCATGCAGCTCAGGCTCAGTTACGTCTTCGCCACCAGCGCGTCCCGAATTTCCTTGAGATAAATCTCAGTCGGCGTCGGCGGTGGGACCGCAGCGGCGGGCGCCGGTTTCTTCATTCTGTTCATTGCTTTTACTAAGAGGAAGATCGCGAAGGCGGTGATGATGAATTTGATCACGGCGTTGAGGAATACGCCGTACCTGATCCCAACGCCGTCTCCGGTGGGTGTCGGCAGCGTGACGGCGAGCGTCGAGAAGTCCACCCCGGCCATCAGGTATCCGATCGGCGGCATGATGATGTTGTCGACGAGCGACGAAACGATCGGCGCGAACGAAGCACCCATGATGACGCCGACCGCGAGATCGACCACATTGCCCCTCATCGCGAATTCGCGGAATTCCTGAATCACACTCATTATGTCTTCCCCATTGCTGTGTTGCCTGCAGCCGCAGCACCGTATCGGCCGCTGAGCCACCGCGCGCCCCGTCCAAAACGGCGATTCGCTGACGGGAACGATAGGCAACCTAAACAAAGGGGACAATCCGGTCGCGGAGTTCATTGAGCGCGGGGGAGGAATATGTTTCGGATCGCTTGCAGCAAAATCCGACTAGAGTTCGACAGTCAGCCGCCGACAAACAAAAGACGGAAACCTGCGACCACTATACCGGCGCCGGAATTGGCACCGGGGGGCCGGGCGCTCGATTTTCAGGTCAGCAAGGGGGAGACGAGCAGCATGATCGAGCGTAAGGAACGCAAACCCTACTGGCGCCACACGAAATGGCAGATGGTGGCCAGCCTCGCGCCCTTCTTCGCCGTGATTATCATCCTGCCTCTGTATGCCGATCGGCTAAACTCGAACAAATTCCTCGGCTTTCCCTTGGGCTATTTCCTTGCCGCCCATGGGCTCGTCCTGATCGCCGTTATTACCGTCGCAAGCTTCGTCCGCCAGCAAGATGCCATCGACCACTGGCACGGCGCCCACGAGGATAACTGACAAGGATGGCGATCCTATCCCCGTCGCGCGCCGTCAATCCTCGGCTCGGCTCATACTTCGGCATCTTCCTCAGCGGATTTGCCGCCATCGCGCTCACCAGCCTCATCCTTCAGGGGCTCGGCGTCGAACTGTCGATACTGAGCCTCGCCATGCTGCTCGGTCCGATCGCGCTCTACGCCGGCATCGGCATCGCGACCCACGCCTCAGATCCTCTGGACTTCTTCGCTGCCGGTCGTCGCGTCCCGGCATTTTTCAATGGCCTTGTCCTCGCGATGTCGGCCTTTGGCGCCACCGGTCTCGTCGCGCTGACCGGCCTGTTCTTCCTGATCGGCTACGACGCCCTCTTTATCGGGATCGGAGCTCTGGGCGGCTTCGTCGTCATGGCTGTCCTGCTGGCGCCATTCCTGCGCAAGTTCGGCGCTTTCACCATTCCGAGTTACCTTGGCCGACGTTTCGACAGCCGGCCGCTCCGGCTCGCCACGGCGCTTGTCGTTGCAATCCCGATCGTCATGATCCTGTCGGCCGAACTCCGCTTCGCCGCCGAAGCCGCCATCGTGCTGACCGGCTGGAGTCATGGCCAGGCGTTCCTGGTATTGTTTCTTGTTCTGCTGGTCACACTCGTGCCCGGCGGCATGCGATCAATGACCTGGACAGGAGTGGCCCAAAGCCTCGCCGCCTTCTTTGCCGTCATGGTCCCGGTCATCATCGTCGCCGCCATCGTGACCACCATGCCGGTGCCGCAGCTGACGCATGGCCCCGTGCTGCGCGCCATCGGCCGAAACGAGGCCATTCAGGGGCTGCCGATCATCTTGCCGCCAGGCATGGCGTTCGATTTGCCCGGTCCTGAGCTGCAACCCATTCTGAAGCGTTTCGCCGACCCCTTCGGCGCGCTCGGCCCCGCCGCGTTCGTCCTTGGCACGCTTTCGATGATCGCTGGTGTCGCCTCCGCCCCCTGGCTGCTTCCGCGCCTCGCCGCCGCTCCCGGCGTCTACGAAGCGCGCAAAACCCTCGGCTGGGCCACCTTCATCTTTGGCTTTGCGATGCTGACAGCTGCCTCCGTCGCTGTTTTCATGCGCGACTACCTGATGGATCTGATCGTCACCCCGGGTCCGGCCGTTGTACCGCCCTGGCTCGCCGAACTTGCCAAGCGTGGTTTTGCGAGCATCACCGAAACGGGGACTCAGTTCACCGCATCCAGCATCAGCTTCGCCCGCGACAGCGTTCTGCTGAGCCTTCCCATTGCCGCTCAACTGCCGCCAATGCTGCTCGATCTGTCGCTCGCGGCAATTATCGCCGGAGCCCTGGTCGCTGCCGGCGCCGCCACCACAGCCCTCGGCCACATCCTGTCCGAAGACATCCTCTTCGGCGGCACTTGGGAGGCACCCCATGGACCTGTCCGCATCCACGCCGGCCGCGGCGGCATTGCTGTCGCGGCGGCAGTGGGCGTGCTCGCTGCTGCCTACGTGACGACAGACCCGCTCCGCGTCGTTTTGTGTGCACTGGCGATCTGCGGATCGGCTTTATTCCCCGTTCTGGTGCTTTCGATCTGGTGGAAGCGGATGAACGCCTTTGGCGCTATGGCAGGCATGCTGACCGGCTTTCTGGTAGCTCTTCTGACCATTGCCGGCGGGCAGGGCGAAAGCGCGGCAATACCGAGTGCTTTGGCGGCCATCATTGGCATTCCCGCCGCCGTTTCAGCGATCTTTGCCGTCTCGCTGGCAACCCCGTCGCCCACCCGGCATGTGCTGCAAATTGTGCGCGACATTCGCGTTCCGGGTGGTGAGATTCTCTATGATCGCGAAATGCGGACGCAGCGCCTCAAGAAGCAACGGCAACTCAGCTGAGATCTCTCCCAATTGCCTCGGTTTTCCAGTAGCGTCGCTGGAACGAACCTCCTACTGAGGTCCTGATGGTCGCACCTTGCGTTGCTGACGCAAGACGAATGTCAGTCAATCACACGATGGAGCGGCACGGCTCTTGCGCCGGCTACCGGATGGTCCAATCGATGACGAGCGATGGTTGCAGTGTTTGGCGCGGGGAGGTCTACCTTCCATGATGCCGATCACGTCTGGGGCGCCCGTCCGCACGGCAGGCCAGAAGCCGCGCATTCTCGTCGCCGATAAAAACCCCGTCGTTCGCACAGGGCTTGCCGAACTGATCGCGCGGGACGGCCGCTTTGACATCGTCACGACTGTCGCGAGCGGCGGTGCCTTCATTGCGGCATGCACGGAGAGTCCGGTCGATATCGGACTCATTGGCTGGTCGCTGCCGGACATGACCGGTGGCGACGTGCTGGAAGTCCTGAAGCGCCGTCAGATCGGAACCCGGGTCATCATCTACACCGGTGAGGCCATCTCCGACGTTCTCCGACAAACGATAAAGTCAGGCGCGTGGGGCTTTATTTCAAAGAGCGACGAGCCGCCGGTCCTGCTCGACACGATCTCGTGGGTGGCGCGCGGCCGTCTCTGCTTCCCCTATGTCGATCTCGAAACACTGTCGCAAGATCCACTTGAAATGCTGACCTCGCGCGAACGAGAGTTGCTCGCAGCACTCGCCAATGGGTGGTCAAATCTTCAGATCGCGTCGCGCATTGGCATTTCACGCAATACGGTCAAGTATCACCTCAAAAACCTGTACGATAAGTTGGGTGTCAACAACCGGGCCATGGCCGTCGCGCTTTACATGTCCAAAACATCGCGAACGTCGCTACAGGATTCCCTAGGGTAGGACGTTGGCTACCCGTTGAGGTGGCTTGAACCTACTCTTGTCTGGTTTCAATCCCACCCATTTGAGCCGCAAATCTCTCCGCGCGGGTATTGTGACGCCCTAAGCAATCGTGAATGTTGCGCCCGACCAGCCGATGGTATTGGAGGGAGCCCTGACCGGGCGTCCGCAAGATCGCCCCGGCCCGGCAGAATTCATCAACTGCAGCGAATGCCGCGCCTGAAAGCGTCCCTAAAGAGGCGCTGGACTTCGCGACGCCGCCGCGAGTTCCGAACGATCGACTGGAGGAAACATCATGTCCGTCACGCCGCATCTCTTCATTCCCGGCCCCACCACCATCCCCGACGAAGTCCGCATGGCCATGAACGTGCCCATGATCGACATGCGTTCGGCCGAATATCCGAAGCTGACCCTTCCGATCTTCGAAGACCTGAAGAAGGTCTTCAAGATGAAGGACGGCCGGGTGTTCATCTTCCCGTCGTCGGGCACGGGCGCTTGGGAATCGGCGATTCAGAACACGCTGAAGCCGGGCGACAAGGTTCTCATGAGCCGCTTCGGTCAGTTCTCGCTGCTCTGGGTCGACATGGCCGAGCGTCTCGGTCTCAAGGTGGAACTCTGCGACGAAGAGTGGGGCACGGGCGTTCCGCTCGAGAAGTATGCCGACATCCTGGCTAAGGATAAGGCTCACGAGATCAAGGCCGTCTTCGCCACGCACAATGAAACGGCAACCGGCGTCACCTCGGATATCGCAGGCGTCCGCAAGGCGCTCGATGCCGCCAAGCACCCCGCACTCCTGTTCGTCGACAGCGTCTCCGGTCTCGGCTCGCTCGACATGCGCATGGGTGAGTGGGGCGTCGACTGCTGCGTCTCCGGTTCGCAGAAGGGCTTCATGCTCCCGACAGGCCTTGGCATTCTCGCCGTCAGCCAAAAGGCGCTCGACGCCAATAAGGCGAACGGCGGCATGGCGCGTTGCTTCTTCGCCTGGGAAGACCACATCAAGACCAACGACCTCGGGTACTTCCCCTACACGCCGGCGACCCAGCTCCTCCAGGGCCTGCGTTGCTCGCTCGACCTGATCTTCGCGGAAGGCCTCGAGAATGTCTTCGCCCGTCATCACCGCCTCGCCAACGGCGTGCGTGCAGCGGTCGACGCATGGGGCCTGAAGCTGTGCGCCAAGGAACCGAAGTGGCATTCCGACACCGTGTCGGCCATCCTCGCTCCGGAAGGCATCGACAGCGCCCAGATCGTTAAGACCGCCTACTACCGTTACAACACCTCCCTCGGCGTCGGCCTCAACAAAGTCGCCGGCCGCGTCTTCCGCATCGGTCACCTCGGTGCGCTCGACGAGTTCATGATCGGTGGCGTCCTCTTCGCCGTCGAGATGACGCTGAAGGATTGCGGCGTACCGGTGAAGTTCGGTTCGGGCACGGGTGCCGCGGCCGAGTACTTCAACAAGACCGCGACGAAGGCCGCTGAACTGCCGAAGGCAAAGGCTGCTTGATTGATACCGGCGGCGTCCTGTGAAGGGCGCCGCCGATCTTCTAGTTGAGGCTGCCCCAACGACCCGGTCCACCGGGATCGAGTCATGGGGCTCGCCTCGTGACCGTTCGAAACTTCGCAAGACAACAAGGAAACGTCCGATGAGCTTTACCCTCTATCCGCTCAAGAAGCAGCGCCTGCAGCGCTCTGAGCTCGCCGTGCCTGGCTCCAACCCGACCATGATCGAGAAGGCGCTCGTCAGCGCCGCCGACTACGTTTTCCTTGACTGCGAAGATGCCGTCGCTCCGCCGGACAAGGAGCAGGCCCGCAAGAACATCATCCAGGCCCTCAACGACCTTGACTGGAAGGGCCATGGCAAAACGGTCTCCGTCCGCATCAACGGCCTCGACACGCATTACTGCTATCGCGACGTCGTCGACATCGTCGAGCAGGCCGGCGCCAAGCTCGACACCATTCTGATCCCGAAGGTCGGCGTTGCCGCCGACGTCTACGCGATCGAAACGATTGTCAGCCAGATCGAGGAAGCCAAGAAGCTTCCCCACAAGATCGGCACTGAAGCCCTCATCGAAACCCCGCTTGGCATGGCCAACGTCGAAGCCATCGCTTCGGCCAATAGCCGCCTCGAAGCCATGCACTTCGGCGTCGCCGACTACGCAGCCTTCAACAAGGCCCGCACCGTCGTCATCGGCGGTCTGAACCCCGACTATCCCGGCGACCAGTGGCATTTCGCGATCTCGCGCATGACGGTTGCTTGCCGCGCTTACGGTCTGCGTCCGATCGACGGCCCGTTCGGCGACTTCTCCGATCCCGCCGGTTACACGGCCGGTGCCAAGCGCGCCGCCGCTCTCGGCGTCGAAGGCAAGTGGGCGATCCACCCCACGCAGATCGAACTTGCCAACGCCGTGTTCTCGCCGACGGCTGCCGAAGTCGAAAAGGCCAAGCGCATCATTGCCGCGCTCAAGGAAGCTGAAGCCCAGGGTAAGGGCGCTGCCTCTCTTGACGGCAAGATGATCGACGCCGCCTCTGAGAAGATGGCAACGAACATTCTCGTCGTCGCCGACAAGATCGCTGCAAGCGCAGCAAAGTAATCGCGACGAACGGCTGAATTCGATCCAGGAGGTCCGAAAAAATGGACATTCACGAATACCAGGCCAAGGAACTGCTCTCCAGGTTCGGCGTGGCCGTCCCCCGTGGCGGCCTCGCCTACAGCCCCGAACAAGCCGTCTATCGTGCAAACGAGATTGGCGGCTCGAAGTGGGCGGTAAAAGCGCAGATCCATTCCGGTGCCCGCGGTAAGGCCGGCGGCATCAAACTCTGCCGTTCGGACAACGAAATCGAGGAAGCAGCTGAATCGCTCCTCGGCAAGCGCCTCGTAACGGTGCAGACGGGCCCCACCGGCAAGCTCGTTTCGCGCCTTTACATCGAAGAAGCGACCGACATCGACAAAGAGATCTATCTCTCCTTCGTCATGGACCGCGCGGCGGAACGCATCGTGGTTGTCGCTTCGGCGGCGGGCGGCATGGATATCGAAGAGATTTCCCACAGCCGCCCCGACACGCTCATCAAGGTGCAGGTCGACCCCGCGGTCGGAATGCAAGGCTTCCAGGCCCGTGAAGTCGCGTTCGGTCTTGGCATCGAACCCGACCTGATCGCCAAGATGGAGCGCACGATTCTCGGTGCCTACCGCGCCTTCCGTGACCTCGACGCGACTATGGTCGAGATCAATCCGCTGGTCCTCACCAAACAGAAGAATGTCGTCGCGCTCGATGCCAAGATGAGCTTCGACGAGAACGCCCTCTTCCGCCGTCCGCAGATCGCGGAGTTGCGCGACAAGAGCCAGGAAGACCCGCGTGAAACCTACGCGTCCGACCGCGGCCTCGCCTACGTTGGACTCGATGGCGACATCGGCTGCATCGTCAACGGCGCCGGCCTCGCGATGGCCACGCTCGACATGATCAAGTTGGCCGGCGGCGAACCTGCGAACTTCCTCGACATCGGCGGTGGCGCAAGCCCCGAACGCGTGACGAAGTCGTTCAAAGCTGTCCTGCGTGACAAGAACGTGAAGGCGATCCTGGTCAACGTCTTCGCTGGCATCAACCGCTGCGACTGGGTTGCAAAAGGTGTCGTCGACGCGGTCAAGGAACTCGAAATCAAGATGCCGATTGTCGTTCGCCTCGCCGGTACGAACGTCGAGGAGGGCCGTCGCATCATCGATACGAGCGGCCTCACGGTCATCAGCGCCGAGTCGTTGGCGGATGCAGCGGCGAAAGCCGTCGCCGCCGTCAAGTCCGCGGCTTGAGGGGATAAGGAGTAGGTCTCATGGCGATCTTCATCAACGAGAACACCCCGATCCTGATCCAGGGCTTCACCGGACGCATCGGCACGTTTCACGCGCAGGAAATGATCGACTACGGCTCCAACGTGGTTGGCGGCGTTACCCCCGGTAAAGGCGGCTCCACGCATCTGGGCCGTCCTGTGTTCAACACCGTCAAAGGCGCGGTACAGGAAACCGGCGCGGAAGCGTCCATCGTCTTCGTGCCGCCTCCGTTTGCGGCTGACGCGATCATGGAAGCGGCCGACGCCGGCATCAAATACTGCGTCTGCATCACCGACGGCATCCCGGCGCAAGATATGATCCGCGTGAAGCGCTACATGCGTCGCTACAAAAAAGAGCAGCGCATGATCCTGACCGGCCCCAACTGCGCCGGCACGATCTCGCCCGGTAGGGCCATGCTCGGCATCATGCCCGGCCACATCTACATGCCCGGCCGCGTCGGTATTGTCGGCCGCTCGGGCACGCTTGGCTACGAAGCCGCCGCCCAGCTCAAGGATCTCGGCATCGGCGTCTCGACCTCGGTCGGCATCGGCGGCGACCCGATCAACGGCTCCTCGCATCGCGACATTCTCGAGCACTTCGAGAATGATCCCGAAACAGATGCCGTGCTCATGATCGGCGAAATTGGTGGACCGCAGGAAGCCGAAGCCGGTCAGTGGGCAAAGGCCAACATGAAGAAGCCGGTCGTCGCCTACATTGCAGGACTTTCGGCGCCGAAGGGTCGCCGGATGGGCCACGCAGGCGCCATCGTCTCAGCTTTTGGCGAATCGGCTGCGGAGAAGGTGGACATCCTGCAGAGCTGCGGCATCACCATCGCACCGACGCCGTCCGAGATGGGCGCCACGATCGCCAAGGTTCTACAGGCCCGCAAGGCTGCCTGATAAGCTAGCGCTGTAAAGCTGATTGCCGTCCGCATTTGATTGCAACTGCGGACGGCCCATAACAATGAGCAAGCATCCGGGCCACGGGCCGTCCGAGATCTTGCCGGTTCCGGGGTGGTGACTTTACCCTTGGCGTCGATGCCTGATCAGGCCCGTCCCCTTCTGGAGGAATGCCGCGTGGATACCATCAATCCGCAGATCTCGGTTCTCGACGAGTTCAAGCTGCGTGATGAACTGAAGGCGATGCGGGCTCAAATCCCCGACGCGCCGGGCCTCAACCCGATCGTCAACATCGGCTTCTATCTCTCGCGCAGCCTCGAGTCTGGCAAGATCAACTTCGAAGATCTGAAGGCGCTCGCCGGCCGCTTGATGGACCGCGCCTGTGTCCGCCGCGCCGAACGCTTGCGCGAACAGATCGGCTACGTCGATAATCAGACGACGATCCGCGAGTTCTCCAACTTCGTCGCCAAGACCGTCGGCAACGATCCCGACGCCGACAAGGCTTTCGCCGCATTCCAGGAACGCTGGGGCCGTGCGCGCAATGGCATCGTGTTCACCGCACATCCCACCTTCGGCCTGTCGGAAGCGCTAAGCCGTCGAATGGTCGAAATTGCGTCCGGCGAAGTCAAAGGCGATCCGGTCATCGGTCTTCCGCACCGCCCTGACAGCCCGATTACGCTCGACTACGAGCACAAGGCCGTTCAGGTCTGCATCCACAATCTCCGCGATGCCTTCGAAGAACTGCTGAATGGCTTCTACTCCGTCGCCGCCGCCGGATTCGGAGAACGCGCTTACAAGTTCCGGCCGAAGATTGCGACGATCGCGTCTTGGGTCGGCTACGATCTCGACGGCCGCACCGACATCAAGTGGACCCACTCCTTCGTCCTCAAGCTGCAGGAAAAGGTTGCGGCCCTCCATGATATCCGCACGCGCTTTATTGTCTTGAAGCACCGCCTGACCGACGACGTCGAAGCGCAGCGCATTGCTCGCCAGATCGTCGCCAAGTTGGATCTCGCGATCGCCTCGGCTCAAAAGCAGCTCGACAGTCTGAACGCCGCCATCAACGGCAAAAACAGGCTGTCTGACGCCGCCAACATCATCACCGAGGCCGACGCCTACAATCTCACGTCTCCCGCCCCGGTTCTGGCCCTCATCGACCAGCTCATTGATGCCGTTCCGCAACCGCAATCGAAGCGTGAACTCGCCGCGCTATCGAGCCTCTTCGACCAGACGGGCATGGGCACGTCGCACATTCATCTGCGCGTCAACGCCGTGCAGTTGAACAATGCCTTCCGCGCATTTGTGCACGAACCCTGGACCCGCGATCTCACCGAACGCCAAGCGCTTGCCCGCATCGTGGAAATGATCCGCACCGCCGGCAAGGAGACAGTCAACTTCGAGACACTCGACCTCGAGACCGCCACCGCTATTCGTCAATTCGCGCTCGCCGCACAGTTCCACAAGCACGTCGATCGTGACACGCCGATCCGCTACCTCATCGCCGAATGCGAAAGCCCGGCGACGATGCTGATCGCGCTCTTCTTCGCCAAGCTCTTTGGCATCGAGCACGTCGTCGACATCTCGCCGCTCTTCGAAACGCCAGCCGCTCTCGAAACCGGCGCTCGCTTGATCGAGCGCTCTGCTCGAAGAAGAGGCCTACAAAAACTATGTCCGTGGCCGCAAGCGCATCTGCATCCAGACCGGCTTTTCCGATGCGGGCCGCTTCATCGGCCAGATCGCGGCGACGCTTTCCATCGAGCGTCTTCATCAGGGTCTCGCCGAAGTTCTCGATGCGAAGGAGCTTGATGGCGCGGAACTGCTGATTTATTCGACGCACGGCGAATCCATGGGCCGTGGTACGCACCCCGGCCACATGTCGTCGCGCTTGCAGTACGTCTTTTCGCCGAACGCCCGCCGGCGATTTGCGGATGCGGGAATTCCTCTCAAACACGAGACCAGCTGGCAAGGCGGCGACGGCTACCTCTACTTCGCGACCAAGCCGCTCGCCATGCGTGCGCTCGCGACCGTCATTGAGGACGGTGAAACGCCGGCACCGATAGAGGACGAGTTCTACGACGATACCAATCTTGCGCTCGACTTCCTGCTCCGCTTGCGGGCCTATCAGCAGGACCTCTTTGCTCACCCCGGCTACCGCGCCGTGCTCGGCGCCTTCGGACCGAACTTGCTCTTCAAGACCGGGTCGCGTCCCGTGAAGCGCCAGATGGAAGGCGCGTCCACCGCCGATCGTGGCGATCCGGCACGGATGCGCGCCATTCCCAATAACGCCATCCTCCAGCAGTTCGGCTACATCGCGAATGTGGTGGCGGGCCTCGGCGCCGCCGTCGGCTCCGAACGTGAGCGCTTCGTGGAAGTCTCCAAATCGTCTGCTCGCTTGCGGCCTCTGATTGAGATGGTGGCCCGCGGCAAGCAGCTTTCAAGCCTGAACGCCATGGGCGCAAACGCAACCGTGTTCGACCCGGGGTTCTGGGCTATGCGGGCGTCCTGGGGTCGCGAGCCGCATCTCACCGGCGCGTTCAAGAACCTGTCCACCTTCTTGCTGGATGACGAGCGCAATTCCGCGATCAACGGCCTCGTCCACGAACTCCGCCTCGACGCCATCGACCTGCACACGCTGCTGGAAGACATCGGCATCGACGGCGGCAAGATCCCCGACGAAAACCGCCTGGAACTCGACCTGCTACAGGCCATTCGCCTAGCCCTGATTATGCGGGTATTCATCCTGGCCGGCCAGCTACCGCGCTTCACGACCCGGGACGTCAGCCACGCCCAAATCGTCGCTTCGGCATTGACACTCGAGGTTCCCGAGGTCATCAACGTGATGCGACAGGCGTTCCCCAAGCGCACGGGGACGGCCGAGGAGACGACAGCCTTCCGCGAAACGGCAACGTATCTGCCGAAGGGCATCGACGACTACGGCCGCATCGAAACAGAAATTCTGGAGCCGATGGAGCAGGCCTACGAGGCCATCCGCGAAATTGGCACCGGCATCTCGCACCACTTCGGCGCCTTTGGCTGAGGAATGACTTTCTGGGGAAGAGCGGCCGTCCGCTCGGGGGCGCCGTTGGCGCCCCTTCGCTTTTCCATCATCGAGTGGTGGTCGCAGATCACATGAGTCCGAGTATCCGCGGCAGTGTCAGCGACAGCCCGGGCCAGTAGGTCACGAGAACAAGAAACGCCAGCATCGACAGGAGCCACGGCAGAACCGCGCGTGACGTCTCTGTCATGCCGAGCTTGGCGATGCCGCTGGTCACATACAAATTGAGTCCCAGCGGCGGCGTGATCATCCCGATCTCCATGTTGACGACCATGATGATCCCGAAGTGCACGGGATCAATCCCCAACTTGGCCGCCACCGGAAACAGTATCGGCGCCATGATGAGGATGATCGACGCGGGCTCCATGAAGGTGCCCGCCACGAGCAGAAGAATGTTCACGACGATCAGGAACGTGATCCAGTTGAAGCCTTGGGCAACGATCCAGTCGGCAGTGGCCTGAGGTATTTGCTCGTAGGTGAGGAGGAACGAAAACAGCATCGCGTTCGTGATGATGTAGAGCAGCATGGCGCTCATATTCGCAGCCGATAGCAGCACCTTCGGAACGTCATCCCAGCCGATATCGCGATAGATGAACTTCGCGACGACAAACGCGTAGACCGCGCTCAGGGCTGCCGCCTCCGTCGGTGTGACCAATCCGCCATAGATCCCACCCAGCACGACGGCGATCAACGCCAGGCCCCAGATACAGTCGACGAATGCGTCGAAGGCTTCGCTCCATGTTGCGCGCGCGGCGCGCGGGTAACCCTCCTTCTTGGCGATCCACCACGTGACCGAGCCCAGCACGATGGCCAGCATCAAACCCGGCACAACGCCGGCCATGAACAGATCATCGACGGATGCCGCAGAAACGCGCTCGCCGTTGGGCCCCTTGGCGCTCATGCCGGCTGTAGCAAGAGCGTAGAGCACCATCACGATCGACGGCGGAATGAGAATGCCGAGGGTCCCCGACGACGCGATCACGCCGGCGCCAAATCGCGGGGGGTAGCCTTGCGCCACCATGGCGGGCACGAGGATCGAGCCGATGGCGATGACGGTCGCGGGAGACGAACCGGACACGGCCGCAAAGATCGCACATGCAAGAACCGATGAGATGCCGAGCCCGCCAGCCCAATGCCCCGTCATCGCGGTCGCAAATCGGATCATCCGCTTGGCCACGCCTCCGTGCGTGAGAAACGCGCCCGCGAGGATGAAAAACGGCACCGCCATGATCTCGAACTTTTCCATGCCGGTGAAGAGTTTCAGCGCCACGGCATCGAGGGGAACCTCGGTAAGCGTGAACAGCACCGTCAGCACCGTCAGGCCAAGCGCGATAGAAACGGGCGTTCCGGTGAGCAGCAGCGCGACGAGCAAGCCGAAGATCAGGAGTGAGGTCACGAACGAACCTCATCAGTCATGACTTCGCTCGCTGGATCGTGATGCGGTAACTCACCCGTTTTGGAAAAGTGCGCGGCGACCTGTAGAAATCGGAAGCTCATGAGAAAGGAGCCAAGGGGCAGGCACAGATAAACGAACCACATCGGCGCTTCGAGAACCGCAGAAACCTGTCCCGAATGAAACAAGTGCGCAACGAGACGCGCGCCGAGCCACCCGACGAATGCCGTGAAAACAGCTCCACAAAACAGCCCGAACAAAACAAGCCGGTGCCGCCACTCCGGCCTCAGCTGGTTGACAAGAATGTCGACGCCGACGTGGATGCCGGTGCGCACGCCATAAGCTGCGCCGAATTTGGCCATCCAGACGAAAAGATAAATGCACAGCTCCTGCGCCCACGTGAGCCGGATCGAAAGAAGCCAGAAGTAGATCGAACGCAACGTCTCAGACAGCCCCGGATAACCGGCATCGCGCGCCCAGACGACCAAGCCACCCAAATGCGACAGCGAGTAGCGATGCACCACGGCGATGAAGATCACCAGGGTCGCAAGGCCCATGAGCGTCGCGATGAGGTTTTCCTCCAGCCGATCGAGCCAGCGCAGGCCGGGTCCCGATGTCATGACTTGGGCCTCGCCAGCTCGGCTTCGATGCGGCGGAGCAGATCGACGCCAATCCGGTCAGCCATGCGCGCACGCACAGGAAGCAGGGCGGCCTCCCAAGCCGCAAGTTCTTCGGCACTAGGCTCATGAAAGGCAGTTTTCCCGCTCTTAATCATCGCAGCGAGCGCTTCGTTGTTTTCCTTTTCGGCTTCGGCATTGGCGAACGGCGTTGCCTCGCGCACAGCGCGCTCGATTGCTTGGCGGATATCCAGCGGCAGGCGTTTCCAGAAATCGCGATTTACGATGAGCGCGTATCCAAGAAAACCATGATTGGTGAGCGTCGCATGTCGCTGCACCTCGAACATCTTCTGATTGTAAAAATTGGAAGGCGGATTCTCCGTCCCATCCACCACACCGGATGACAGCGCCTGATACGCCTCTGAGAACGCCAGCACCTGCGGCAGCGCGCCGAGCGCCGTCATCTGCTCTTCGATGACGCGCGACGACTGAATGCGCACCTTGAGTCCGAGCAGATCATCCGGCTGCCGCAGCGGTGTATTGGCCGAGAGGCTCTTGAAGCCGTTGTTCCAGTAGCCCAGACCCACAATGCCCTTTGCCTCAAGCTGCTGGAGGATCTCGGCCCCGATCGGCCCCTCAGTTATCCGTGCAAGTTCTGCGGTATTCCGGAAGAGATACGGGATATCGAACACTTCGAAAGCCTTGATCCCGAGCGGCCCGAACTTCGATAACGACGGCGCCAGCATCTCGACGGCGCCGAGCTGCAAGGCCTCCAGCTCTTCCTTGTCCTTGTACAGCTGTGAATTCGGGAAGAGTTCGATGCGCACGCGCCCGTTCGTATACTCTTCCGCGAGCGCTTTGAACCGTTCGGCACCCTTGCTCTTGTGCGCTTGTGGTGCCGCCACATGACTGAATTTTATGACGATCGGTGCGGAACTCGTCTCTGCAATGCAAGAGGCGCTCCCCAAAGTCGCCGCGATGAGAAACAAGAAGGCGCGGCGCATGAGATCCGTCGGCTCAAGGTGGAGGGGGCGGGCCGCGCCATGGTGGCGGATGGGCGCGTCCTGTCAAGCCTGCCGCTGGGCCTGTTCCTGCATGCGCCGTGCCTCCTCCCAATCCTTCATGACCGCTCGCACGAACCTCAAAACGCGCTTTGTTCGCTTGGCATCTTCACGCGCGAGGCACCAGCAGCCGCAGCAGAAGCAGGGACGTCGTGCCAACCACAGGGTCAAAGCGTAGTCGTTACCAGCACGCATTGCGGGCTCCGGTTCGTCAGCGCTTGCGGCTCCGGCCCTCCGGCCGCGCGGCGGATAGCAATTCCGCCTGCGTCAGCGCGAAAACCTCACCGGAGCTATCTTCGGTCTCGAGCCACAGGAATGGCAGATTGGGATATTCCTCTTCGAGAATGTCAAGGCCCGTCCCGACTTCAACCACGAGCACCCCGTCCCGTTCCAGATGCCGCGGCGCCTCCTCGATAATCCTGCGAACGAGATCGAGTCCATCCTCGCCGCCTGCATGAGCCATTACCGGTTCGGCCATGTATTCCGGCGGAAACGCACTTACCGCCTCTGCGGACACGTAGGGCGGATTTGAGATGATGAGATCGTATCGCCGCCCGCCGAGTGCCGAGAAAAGATCGGATTTCTGCAGCGTCACCCGATCCCCGAGTTCGTAATCGGCGACGTTGCGCTTCGCCACGGCCAGAGCGTCGTCCGACAGATCCACGGCATCGACAATCGCGTTCGGGTAGGTCAACGCCGCCAGGATCGCGAGACACCCAGAACCTGTGCACAGATCCAGAACGGAAGTCACAGCCTCCGGGTCCGGCACCACGGATGCCAGCTCCCCGTCGAGCAGTTCCCCTATGTAGGACCGCGGCACGATCACCCGCTCATCCACATAGAACCCGCGCCCGCGAATGTACGCCCGATTGACGAGGTAGGGCGCCGGCTTCCGCGTCGTTACCCGCGCATCGATGAGCCCCGCTATCCGGACCCGCTCGCCTCTGGTCAACCGACAATCGAGCCACGGCTCAAGCTGATCGATCGGCAACTCCAGCGCCGATAAGATAAGAAACGCGGCCTCGTCCACCGCGGTCGACGTGCCATGCCCGAACACCAGCTGCTCTGAACGAAATCGCGAAACCCCATAGCGCAGCCAATCGCGCACGGTCACCAATTCTGTCAGGCGGCTCTCGGTATCAGCTAGCGTCATGGACGGTCCGGGCTCCTTCGGAGGCAAGGTCACACCCTAGCGCGTCCTTCGTCCAGCCCAAAGCCTGCCAAAACCGAACGTGGCATCGCGCCATCGCCTCAGCCTTTGAATTCCTCGATCTTTCCAAACGCCTCGCGCAGGGCCGCCGCCCAGGATCCGGACAGCTTCTTGAAGTATTCGTCGTCTTGGTAGATTCGCCGATACCGCTGCACATCAAGGCTATCGCGATCGTAAATCAAGAGGTCCACCGGCATCCCGACTGACAGGTTCGACCTCAGCGTGGAATCGAATGACAACAGAACCAGTTTCGCCGCCTCGCCGAGCCGCATACCCGGCTGCGCCACGCGATCCAGAATAGGCTTTCCGTATTTGTGCTCACCGATCTGCAGAAACGGCGCGTCGTCCGACGCTTCGATGAAATTACCTTCGGAATAGATCTGAAAGATGCGCGGCTGCTCCGACCCGATCTGCCCGCCCAGAATGAACGAAGCATAAAACCCGCTGCGGGTCGCCTCCAGCGCCTCGCCATCCACCCGCCGCACTTCACGCACCGCATCGCCGACGATGCGCGCCGCCCGATACATCGACGTTGCCGTCATCAGCGTGTGTTCGACGCCCGATCCGTCGGTCAGCTGTTCGTTCAAGATGCTGACGACAGACTGGCTGATGCCGAGATTGCCGGCCGTCAGAAGCACCACGACCCGATCTCCGGGTCGCCGCCAGTAGTGGAGTTTGCGGAATTGCGAAATGTTGTCGACACCCGCATTCGTGCGGGTATCCGCGGCGAAGACGATACCGCTGTCGAGACGCAGGGCGACGCAGTAGGTCATGGAGAAGAAACGCTCAAATTATTGCTGTTGTTGAGCGCCTTGCTGCTGGACTTCGACCACCACGTCAAGTGTCTCGTTCTGCCCGCCGCGCCGATTGCCCCTGATGGGCGCCGCCGTTGCAGCATCGAGGCCCGTCGCCAGCCGCACATAGCGCTCCGTCGGACAGATCAAATTGGCCGGATCAAATCCGACCCACCCCAAACCGTCCACCCAGGCCTCGGCCCACGCATGATGGGCGTCAGAAGGATCAGGCGTGCCGGCAAAAAAGTATCCGTTGACGTAGCGCGCCGGAATGCCGAGCGTCCGCGCACCCGAAATGAAGATATGCGCGTAATCCTGACAAACCCCCGTCCCGTCTGCGAGCGCTTCCGTCGCGCTTGTATGGGAATGTGTCGTGCCGATTTCGTAACTCACAGCTTCGCGCACCGTATGCATCAGCCGATGCAGCCGGTCGAGCGTGCAGCCGCCCTTGCATTTCGCGGCCAGACCACGGATCGCATCGTCGGGCGCCGTGCGCGGTGTCTCGCGCAGGTAAACACGAAGAGGCGCCGGCTCGGATAACCCCTTGGCAACCCCAATTCGGTCTTGGGTTTCGACAACTCCCGTAGCCTCGATCGTGATGCTGTTGTGCTCATCGTGAAGGACCGTCAGATGTACGACGTTGCCGAAGCCATCCTGGAAACGCGCCGCTCTTTCGATGCCTGGAGCGTTCACCTGCCATGAGAGCACCTTTTGCCCGTCGAACGTCGGAGGCGTCAGGCGGAGGCTCTCGATTGCGTAGCGCGCAAGCGTATCGTAGCGATAAGTCGTGGTGTGCTTCACGCTCAGCAGCATGGTCGCCTCAACCGTTGAAATGGTACGCCACCGAGATTTCCTGGCCCAGACGGTTGTTACGGTCGAGGAACTCGGTCAGAAACTCGTGCAGACCCGATTGGAAAATGGTGTCGATGTCGCCGTTTTCCAGCATCGACAGTGTCGCGTGCGCACTCGGTACGCAGTCGTCCGTCTGCTCGTAGAACTTTTTCAAGCCGGCCACAGCCTGATCGATCTCGATGTAGCAAGCTCTGAGAGATCGCGGCATCTCGCCGTTCAAGATCAGGTAATCTGCGATGTTCCACGGTTTGTACGCCTGGCGGTAGACCCACCGGTAGCTTCGGTGCGCAGACACTGATCGCAGGATCGACGCCCATTGCAAATTGTCGACGCTCGAGCCGATCATTTCATAGCTCGGCAGCAGCACAAAATACTTCACATCGAGGATGCGCGCGGTGTTGTCCGCCCGCTCGAGAAATGTCCCGAGCTGGCTGAAGTAGAACGTATCGTTGCGCAAGATCGTGTTGAGAAGCGCGCCTCTGTAAGTCGCAGACCGCTCCTTGATCCAGTCGAGCAGTGCAGGCAGCCGATCGGAGGTGATATCGCGCGGATTGATCGCTTCAAAGTCGATCCAGGCGCTGTTCAGGCTCTCCCACATTTCCCGCGTCAGCGCCGTCCGCTGCGCACGCGCATTACGCCGTGCGATCGATATGCACGACCGCACGCTCGTAGGATTATCGTTGTCGAAAAGCAGATAATTGATCACATCGCCGGTCGTGAGCGCCTCATGGCGCTCCAGATAGCCCGTCTCGCAACCGGCACTTTGCAGAGTGGAGCGCCACTCCTCGTTGTAGCCTTCGCCCTCACGCGGAAGAAGCGCGATGCGATAGCCGACCTCGAGCAGCCGCGCCATATTCTCCGCACGTTCCAGATACCGCGAGAGCCAGAAAAGATCGTTTGCCGTGCGGCCAAGCATGGGATGAACCAGTGTTCTCGTTGATGGGCTTGCGCGTAAGGTCGTCTTTTAGTCCTGCAAAATCCACGTGTCCTTCGTTCCGCCTCCCTGGCTGGAATTCACGACAAGCGAACCCTCTCGCAACGCCACGCGCGTCAGTCCACCGGGCACGAGACGCACGCGATCTCCGACCAGAACAAACGGTCGAAGGTCGAGATGGCGCGGCGCCAATCCGCTGTCCACCAGCGTCGGGCACGTCGAGAGAGCAAGAGTCGGCTGCGCGATATAATTGTGCGGCTTTGCTTTCAGCTTTTCGCGGAAGGCCTCGATTTCTTTCGCCGATGCCGTAGGGCCAACGAGCATCCCGTAGCCGCCCGATCCATGCACTTCCTTCACGACGAGTTCTTCTAGATGCTCGAGCACGTAGGCGAGTTCTTTAGGGTCGCGACAGTTGCGTGTCGGCACATTGTGAAGGATCGGGGGCGCGCCCGTATAGAATTTTACGATCTCCGGAATGTAGCTGTAGATCGCCTTATCGTCGGCAATTCCAGCACCTGGCGCGTTGACGATGGTGACCTTGCCCGATCGGTACACATCGAACAGGCCCGGCACGCCGAGCAACGACGTCGGCTCGAACACGAGCGGATCGAGATAATCGTCATCGATACGCCGGTAGAGTACGTCGACCTGCTTCAAGCCCTGTGTCGTCTTCATGTAGAGCGTGCCGTCGAGCACGACCAGATCCTGTCCCTCGACGAGTTCCACGCCCATTTGATCGGCGAGAAACGAGTGCTCGAAGTAGGCGCTGTTATAGAGGCCGGGCGTGAGCAGCGCGATGTTGGGATCGCGGTCGAGATTCTTGTCCGCCACGCTCTCCAGAGTCTTCAGGAGGTTGTCGGGATAGGTCTCGATCGGCGCCACGCGGTTCTTCGCGAAAAGATCGGGGAACATGTGCATCATCGTTTCCCGGTTCTCCAACATGTAGGAGACGCCGGACGGCGTGCGCGTATTGTCCTCCAGCACGTAAAACTCATTCGGTCCCGTGCGCACGATATCGATACCGATGATGTGCGAATAGATGCCGAGCGGCGGATCGACCCCGATCATTTCCGGCACGAACGCGCTGTTCTGGACCACCAGTTCTTCCGGGATACGCCCCGCACGCAGGATTTCCTGCCGGTGGTAGATGTCGTACATGAAGGCGTTAAGCGCCTTCACCCGCTGCTCGATGCCGGCCGCCAGACGGCGCCATTCGGATGCCGAGATGATGCGCGGCACGATATCGAACGGGATCAGCCGTTCCGCCGCCTGCCCATCGCCATAGACAGCGAACGTAATGCCGGTCCGGCGGAACAGGGCTTCGGCCTCCGTCCGCTTCTTTTTCAGGTCGTCGATTTTTTGGGTTTCAAGCCACTCGGCGACGGCGCGGTACGGCTCGCGCACGCCTCCGCCGAAGCCATTCATCTCGTCGAAGGCTTTCGACACGTCGGACGGTCCCCCAGTTCCTGCATTTTGAATTAATGAGCGCAAAGAGCGGGCCAATTGAAAACCCGTTTGGCATCAAGCGGTTAGTTTAAGTGCGTTGACCCAGTGGCGGGTGGCGAGGCGGTCACTGCCCAAAAATAATGCACAAGTTAAGCGTTACACACTGTTGCCTATGTTTCAGGCTCTTCCCGTTTACCTTGAAGCCGGAGGCTTCGCCAGAGGCCTCACCGACCCGACGCTGCCCCTATTTAGCATGTTAGTAAGAGAGGCGGTCTGGGAGATCCGTCACAAGGTCTAACGAGCACGGGGGAAAGCCGGGGGTGATGAAGGCCAGCAGTGAAGCTGAAGCTGTAACGGTCGCGGACGGTCTCCGTTCCTCAGAACGCATCGGCGTGATCGTTGTCCACGGGGCCGGCGAAACAGAAGCCGGTTGGATCAACGACCGCTTGATACCGCGCCTCGTCGAAATGCCCGATGGCCCGGCTTTCGAGAACCATAGTGAAGTCTATGATCTCCCCGATCGGGGCCGCAACCGGCCGAACCTGCGCTTCAAAGGCTTCGTTCGTCGCGGCCGCACGCAAGGGGGCGACGAACTCGCGGTCATGGAGGTGACCTGGGCCGATCTCGCGGGCCTGGGAACCGGGACGCTGGCGAATGCGCTTGCCATGCTCAACCTGTTCTACGAAGCGCCCCAGGTGCTGGGAGACTGCTTTTTCGACAAGACCCGCAATGTCTTCGCCAGCGTGATCGCGAACCTCACCCGCATCGCGAACTGGATTTTGCGCTGGCCCATCACCGGCCTCAACATCGTCGCCCTCGTGTGCGCCTTGGCCCTTCTGCTCCGGCAAAAAATGCTGGAAACGCCGGACCTCCAGCCACTGTTTCTCTTCGACTTGCCGCACGTGATGATCGCGCTGCTCCTGCTGCTCGGCGGATCAGCGCTGATCTTCGCGCGTTGGCGCGTCTATCGCGATATCGCGCTCACCGATATCGGCATGTCCACAATGATGTTCGCGGTGTTGTCCGCAGCCGCCATCTTCACGGCCTTGAATGTCTTGCCGGGCGAAGCGCTGGCGAATCCGGCAGTCTATCTGATGGCCGCGGGACTTATTATCTTTGGGTTCTGGGCGGTCTGGAACTACGCGATGCTGTTCGCGATCCTGGCGCTCGGCGCGCTGGCCATTCAGCAGTGGCTCGAGCGCGACAGGACCGAGCGCATCCCCATCATCCGCCCCGCCGCCGCCGTAAGCCTGAGCGTTGCCCAGGGCGTCATCTACAAGATCGCAATCGCGCTTCTCTGGATCTTCATTTTCGTCACCCTCGACTTCAACGAGCGCACGGCCAGCGCCTGCCGGCAGGACACGATGCAGGCCTGCAGTTACCTGGCCGACGTGCAGAAAAATCTCGTCGGCATTGTCGTCTTCAATCTCATCGTCGTGTCCGCGCTGGCCGTCACGTTCTTCTGCATCGCAATTTTGCGTTCCCTCTTGCGCATTCCCGCTCGCCGCACGCGCCGCCTCGCCTCCTTCTGGATGCCCCGCATGATCGTGAACCCGGTCGCGATCTTTGTTTTGCTCACGGGCACTTTGTTCAATCTCATCATATTTTATTGGCGCGACTACATCCCCGTTGATTTCTACAAGCAGGTCGATGTGCGCCTTCTGCCGTGGCAGGACGTGGTCAAGATTATCGTTGGCGGCGGCTCGGCCCTGTCGCTGGCATTCTATGCCTTCCGCGCCCTCCAACATGCAGCCCGCGGCATCCTCCAGATCGGCCGCGACGTTGTCGATCACCAGTTTACGCCCCGCTTTGCGCTGTCGCGGATGCTACTGCCGAAGCCCACCCATAAAGACGTTGCGCACCCTCGTCGGACCCGGATCGAAGCCCGTCTCGACGTAGTCATGAAAGAGATCGTCGACTGCGAAAACTTCGACCGCCTGGTCTTCGTCGCCCACAGCCAGGGCAGCGTCATCCTGCACGACTATCTGAGCGCCAATCGCGATCAACCCTCCATCCGCCGCGCCCGCCGCGTCGACATTCTGACGCTCGGCTCGCCCCTGTCCCACCTCTACCAGTACTATTTCGCGCGCTATGAGGCGAGGAGCGCCGGCCCCGAAGCGCTCAATACGCGGCTCATGTCGTGGACCAACATGTGGCGTGTCGATGATCCCATCGGCAATCGCATCGAAATGTTCGGCGGCGGTTTCGTGCGCAACATCCCGCTGCGCCCCGGTGGACATGTCAACTATTGGAAGGATCCCGAAGTCATCGGCGCCATGATCGACCTGATCGAAGCGCGGCCGATCGCCGTGCCGACAATCGCCGCGGCAGCAGTCGAGGAAGCGCCTGACGCCGACGTCGCGTTGGCCGCCAGCTAAACGGCGGCGCTGCGCGTTCCGGGAATAGCCGGTGCCGGACCGGAGAACGTAATGACATCGCCGTCGCTGATCGACGCGCCGAGATCGAGATTGCCGCCCGTATAAGTACCTGGGTTCAGGTCGCGCCCGTTGCACAGCACGCGCGCGATCTCGTCCACGGGTAGACCATACCGCGCGATGAGATCGCCAATCGTCGTCTCAGGGGCCACTTCGATTCTTTCCGCAAAGCGCGGGCTTTCGCTGAACTTCGTCAGGCTCGAAACAAAGCGGACCTCGATGGCGATCATCTCGGAAGTGGCGGTGGAGCGAAGGGCGGCTGGCATGTGAGGTCTCGCGGTAGACAATCGACCGGCAGGAGATCACCCAATTTGCCGCCTTGCACAATTCCTCGAAAGTCGAACGGGCACCGGATTTCTCCGGCGCCCGCGGCATGTCTAGTCGGCAGTATTTGCCGGATTTAGAAAAGACCTTCGATCTGACCTTGGTCGTTGAGACGGATCGTGTCGGCCGACGGAACTTTCGGCAACCCGGGCATCGTCATGATGTCGCCCGTTACGACCACGATGAACTCTGCGCCGGCCGAGAGTCGCAGTTCGCGTACCGGCACCACATGCCCCGTCGGCGCACCGCGTTTGTTGGGATCGGTCGAGAAGGAATACTGCGTCTTGGCCATGCAGACCGGCAGGTGACCGAAGCCCATCGCTTCCAGTTCCTTGAAACGCGTCTCCACGGACCCGTCGCATGAAATGTCGGCCGCACGGTAGATCTCGGTCGCGATCGTCTTGACCTTGTCGCGCAACGGCATCTCTTCCGGATAGAGGGTCTTGAAGTTCGACTGGCCGGCTTCGCAGACGCCGACAACATGCTGTGCCAACGCTTCCGTGCCCTTGCCGCCGTCCGCCCAATGCGTGCACAAGAACGCCTTGGTGCCCATGCTCTCGGCGGCCTTCATCACTTCCTGGATCTCAGCTTCTGTGTCGGTGATGAACCGGTTCACCGCAACAACCGCCGGAACGCCAAACTTGGCGATGTTCTCGATATGACGCTTCAGGTTCTCGCAACCCTTGGCGACAGCCGCGACGTTCTCACCCTTCAGGTCTTCCTTCTTGACGCCGCCGTGCATCTTGAGAGCGCGCACGGTCGCAACGATTACGGCTGCCGACGGCGCTAGACCTGCTTTGCGGCACTTGATGTCGAAGAACTTTTCAGCCCCAAGGTCTGCGCCGAAACCAGCTTCGGTGACGACATAGTCGGCAAGCTTGAGTGCCGTCTTGGTCGCTAGCACCGAGTTGCAGCCGTGCGCGATATTGGCGAACGGACCGCCGTGGATGAAGACCGGGTTGTTCTCCAGCGTCTGCACGAGGTTCGGCATCAGCGCGTCCTTGAGCAGAACCGTCATCGCGCCATCTGCCTTCACGTCGCGCGCGCGGATCGGCTTCTTGTCGCGCGTGTAGGCGACGATGATGTTGCCGAGCCGCTTCTCCAGATCCTTGAGATCGCTCGCAAGGCAGAGGATCGCCATCACCTCGGAAGCGACCGTGATGTCGAAGCCGTCTTCACGCGGGAAGCCGTTAGAAACGCCCCCCAGCGAATTGACGATCGAGCGTAGCGCGCGGTCGTTCATGTCGAGCACGCGGCGCCATTCCACGCGGCGGCTGTCGATCCCTAAGCTGTTGCCCCAGTAGATGTGGTTGTCGATCAGGGCCGAGAGGAGGTTGTGCGCCGAGGTAATCGCGTGGAAGTCGCCCGTGAAATGGAGGTTGATATCCTCCATCGGCACGACCTGCGCGTAGCCGCCGCCGGCCGCGCCACCCTTCACGCCGAAGCACGGACCGAGCGATGGTTCGCGCAGCGCCATGATCGCCTTCTTGCCGATCCGGTTGAGACCATCGCCCAGACCCACCGTCGTGGTCGTCTTGCCTTCGCCCGCAGGCGTGGGGTTGATGGCCGTCACGAGGATCAGCTTGCCGTCCGGACGCCCCTTCAGGCTGTCAATAAAATCCGCCGTCACCTTGGCTTTGGTGGGACCGTACTGCAGGAGCGCATCGGCCGGAATTCCCACCTTGTGGGCCACCTCCGCGATCGGCTTCATGCTGGCTTCGCGGGCGATCTCAATGTCAGTCTTCACGGTCACGGCGTGTCCCTCAGATGGAGTTTCTTATGCGTGGGTGATTAGTTAACCGCGCGCGGCGGGCGGACGCCAGCAGCAGGAAAAAGGGTCAACGGTTGGCGGCGAATATGTCGACTAAAGTCGCAATCGCCAAGCTTGATGTTGATCTCGCCGCAGGTGTTTCGGTGCGGCTTTGGTTCGCACATGCGAAGGCCCGCCGCAGGGCTGCGACGGGCCTGACAGTATCGGACGGGGCCGCGGGGTCTCAACGCTCGCGGAATGCCCGATTGATTTGATCTGCCATGGGTTTCACGAGATAGGACAGCGCCGTCCGCTCCTCGGTGGTGATGTGCACTTCGACCGGAATGCCGGGTTGAAGCTTGTCGGCCCCGAGCTTCGCCCTCTCCTCGTCCGAGATGGAAATGCGGGCTGTGAAGAAAATCTCTCCCGAAATCTGGTCGCGGTTCAAATCTGGAGACAAGCTCACAACCTCACCCGTGATCTGGGGCGTCGTTTGCTGGCTGAAGGCGCTGAACCGTAGCCGTGCCTGCATGCCTTTCCGCACCTGATCGACGTCGCTCGGCGAAATCTTTGCCTCCACGAGGAGCCGGTCATCTTGCGGCACGATGAGCATGATCTGCTCCCCCGGATTGATCACACCCCCGACGGTAAAGACCGCCAGCTGATGCACTAAGCCATCCTGAGGGGCCCGAATATCTACGCGCCGCAGCTGATCAGCAGCTGCGATTTGGCGCTCCACAAGTTCAGCGATTTTCGTCTGAGCTTCGCGTAAATCATTGACAACCTGCGTGCGCATTTCCTGGTCGAGGCGGGCCATCTGCAAGGAGACTTCCGTCCGGCGGCCCTTCGTCTGCGCAAGCGCGGCTTCATACTGGCCAAACTCACCCTCGAGCCGAGCCTTCTCGCGCTTGAGCGCGGCCAGTTTCGTCGTCGTAACCAGCTGCTTGGCTTCGAGATCGGCAAGCCCGGCGAGCTCATCGGCAATCAGCTTGATCTCACGCGTCTTGGCCTGGATCTGTGCAGCGATGCCGTCAGCTTCCTGCGCCAACTGCGCAGTTCGTTCTTTGAGCTGCGACAGCTGCCCAGCTTTAGATTCGCGCCGCGATGCGAACAGGCTTTGCTCGCCGTTGATAATCTCGGCCACGTCGGGTTCCAGCGACCGGCGCGCGAGAATAGCCGGAACAGAAATCGTCTCGATGCCGTCGCGCTCCGCCTTCAGGCGGGCTTCACGCATCATGAGCTGGTCGAGCTGCTTGGAAATCATCTGCTCGTTGGTGCGCGTCAGTGTCTCGTCAAGCCGGATCAGCAAATCTCCGGCCTTCACCTGATCGCCGTTCTTGACGTTGATCTCGCCAACGATGCCGCCGGTAGGATGCTGGACTTTTTTGACATTGGTTTCCACCACCACGACGCCTGAGCCGATAACGGCACCGACAATACTCGTGGTGGTCGCCCAAACTGCAAGTCCGCCGACAAGAATGAAAACGACGGCCAAACCGGAAACAAGGTAGGCCTTCACATTAGCTTCCACTTCGGTCTTCTTGCGCGGAGTGCTGGTCATTGCATGCCTCCTGTGTCGCGATCCGCCATCACTTTGGCTGGCGAGCCCACATACGGCGGACTGTCCGGATTAATCGCCACGCCGGCCTGAGCTGTTGGCTTTCCCACCTGCCTCAGCGACGCGGTCGGTCGTGGCGAAGCTACGATCCGAGTTTTCCGTACTTCAGCGTCGGCTCCCAACTGCGGCGTGCCGCCGGGAACCCCGCCCGAAACAATGTCCAAGACGGGCTGCGCGCGGTGGTTCGATCCACTGGCAGCTAGGGGCTCGGGTGCGATGGGCTGAGCGGGAATTTGCTGCGGGCGACTGAGCACGTCTTTCAGAATTTCTGCCTTCGGTCCGAAGCCCGCGACCTGGCCGCGCGTCATCGCCATCACCTTGTCGACGGCTGCAAGCGCCGACGGCCGATGCGCGATAACGATGGCGATGCCGCCGCGTGCTCGCACCGAGCGGATGGCGCCCGTGAGTGCATTGTCCCCGGCTGTGTCCAGGTTGGAATTCGGTTCATCGAGAACAACCAGGAAGGGATCACCATAGAGGGCCCGCGCTAACGCGATCCGTTGCCGCTGGCCGGCCGATAATCCAACGCCACCCTCGCCGATCTTTGTCTGATAGCCATCGGGCAGGTTCACGATCATGTCGTGGACGCCGGCTGCCTCCGCCGCTCTCACGATCAGATCGCTCGTAGCGTCCGGATCGAACCGCGATATGTTTTCGGAGACCGTCCCCGCGAACAAGGCGATTTCCTGAGGAAGGTACCCGATATGCCGGCCGAGCGCTTCCGGGGACCATTGATCGAGCGCTGCACCGTCAAGACGAACACTGCCGCTCGGAGAGGTCGGCTGCCAAATACCTGTCAGCGCGCGCGCCAGCGTTGACTTGCCCGAAGCACTGGGGCCGATGATGCCCAGTCCCTCACCGGCCTCGAGCGAAAAGTTAATCCCCTGAATGACCGGATGACGCTCGCCGGGCGCCGCGATGGCGAGGTTCCTGACGCTGAGCGATGCAGACGGCTTCGGCAATGCGACGAATTCGGGCTCATCGCCGCCGATGTTCATCATCGCGAACATTTTCGTGAGGCGATCATAGCTCTGTCGCGCCGCGACGAAACCTCGCCAATGCGCGATGGCTGTCTCGATCGGGGCCAGTGCGCGTGCCATGATGATCGAGGCAGCGACGATTGTTCCGGCCGAAACTTCGCCTTGAATGACGAGCCAGGCGCCAAGGCCCAGAATGCCGGATTGCAGGAAGAGTCGCATGACCTTCGAGATGCTTCCGATCCCGGTGGCCGCGTCATTTGCGATCATCTGATCGGTCACATGACGAGCCGTCAAACTTTCCCAGCGAGCCAGCATGCGATCGCCGAGGCCAAGCGCTTGAATGACTTCTGCGTTGCGGCGCGTTTCTTCGCCGAAAGCAAACCGCTCGGATGCGCTGCTGACCGCCGAAAGGGTGGGCGCGCGCGTTTGATGTTCGGTCAACAAGGTCAGCGTGACGAGGATGATGGCGCCAAACAGCGCAAATAGCCCGAGCACCGGATGCAGCAGGAAAACGATGAAGAGATAGATCGGCACCCAAGGCAGGTCGAACAGCGCGGTCGGACCCATGCCGCTACAGAAGCCGCGAATTGTATCGAGGTCGCGGATCGGCTGCAGGCCGTCGCCCGCCTTGCGAAACTTGAGAGGCATGAGCCGAATGGCCCGGAACACGCTGGCGCGAACATCGTTGTCCACCCGCACACCGACACGGCCCATGACGCGAACGCGTATGAAATCCAGGAAGCCATTGGCGATATAGAGCAGCGCCATGAGAACGGTGAGACCGATCAACGTGGGCACACTATTCGACGGCAGGACCCGGTCGTACACCTGTAGCATGTAGAAGGAGCCGGTCAGCGCCAGCAGATTGATAACGCCGGAGAACAGCCCAACGGCAACGAAAAGGTCTTTAGACCTGGCAAGGGTGCGCCGGATTGGATTGGCGGAAAGTGTCGGGGCGGACGAGAGCGAACTCATAACGGCACAAACGCTCCAGATCGCGCCGAGCCGGTCAGCAGCTGGGAACAGCCTGCATTCGTGCTCGGCGCTTGGTTACTGGAACATTCGTGACATAGATATCTTCATAGATAGCTAACTCTGAACGAGAAATGTCTATGCGAATGAGTCACTTGTCGAAACGAGCATTTACGTTTCATCAAGCCGTCGGCGTTTCGGGCTTGAACTCCAGCCGACCCACGAACGGCTTACCGTCCTTATCGCGGGCCCTCAGTTTCGCTGGCTGTTTGGTAAACACATTTTTAGAGAGTTGTTCGAACAACTGCCCAACAACCTTGTTGTCCCCAAACGCAGCCACAATCCAAGGGATATCTCCGGATCGCCACTCACCGGGTGCAAGTTTCATCGGCTGACCGGCTTCGGCGATGAGACGCTTGTCCACCTCGGATGAGACCATAGCCCAGAGCACGACGCCCAAAGGGGCAACAACACCGGTCTCCTGCGATTGAGCCTCCGCCACCGCGAACTGGCCCGTCTGCATCGCCGGCACCACCATCCATTCCAGATCTGCCAGCGTGCGGTTTCGCTCCGTCTCCGAGCGCATGAGCAAGGTGACGATGTCGGCGAATGAGCTTGAGACCTGCTTAGCCACGGCAGCCCGCCGGCGCAGTTCGTCTTTTGGAAGCACAGCCGTCGGCTCGGCCGTCTGCTTTGCGTCATCACCCTTTGCCATGGACTATGATCCTTGTGGAGTTGCTACACATCTCAGGGCCGCTCATAGCGAGCCTGCCTGTTAAGGCAAGGCTCGTCAGCTCGCGCACGAGGATTTGCCACCAAAAAATGAATTTTCACCATTACTTGCAGATTTGTATGCTGCAATGCCGCCCTGAACGCCACTTTGGCGATAACCGGCTCTCCCGTTAAGTTTTTGCTGCCTTTCCACGCGAGCGCCTGAAGGATCCACGCATCGGCATGTCGGACGTCATTGCATTGGCAGACTACCTCGCGCGCTGGGTCGATCGGTCCCCGGAGCGCGAAGCCGTGGCCAAAACCGTCGACGCCATCGCCGGAGCCACAATCGAAATCGATGCCTTGATCCGTAAGGGTCCCCTCGCCGGCGCCATCGGAGCGACGACTGGCAAGCAGAGTGGGGTCGATCAGCAGAAAAAAATCGATGTCCTCGCCAACGATCTGATCCTCGATGCGCTGCGCCCTTGCCCCGTCTCGTGCTTTGCATCCGAGGAGATGGACAACCCCCTCCGTATCCACTCGGACGGCAAGCTTGCGGTCGCGGTGGACCCGATCGACGGCTCATCGAATGTCGAGGCCAACATCACGCTCGGCACGATTTTTTCGATTCTCCCGGCCTTGGCGAGCGGCGGGGATGGGTCGAGCTTCATGCAGCCAGGTCGCAACCAGCTCGCAGCCGGCTTCGCGGTTTACGGCCCCTATACGAGCCTCGTCGTCAGTGTCGGCGCCGGCACGCAGATCTTCACGCTCGATCCCGCAACACGCACGTTCATCCGCAGCTTCTACAGCGTAGCGATTCCCGCGCTCACGTCCGAGTTTGCAATCAACAGCTCGAACTATCGTCACTGGGAAGACTGCGTGCGCATCTACGTCGATGATCTGTTGCGCGGCCGCGATGGTCCTCGCGGCAAAGACTTCAACATGCGCTGGACCGCCACGCCCGTATCCGACATTTACCGAATTCTCATGCGCGGCGGGATTTTCCTTTATCCCGCCGATCTCCGCGATGGCTACACCTCTGGGCGCCTGCGCCTAGTGTATGAGGCCAATCCCCTCGCCTTCATCATCGAGCAGGCAGGCGGCGGCGCCTCGACAGGCCGCCACCGCATCCTGGATGTTGAGCCGCGCACCCTGCACCAGCACACCCCGATCGTTGCCGGCTCGAAGGCCGAGGTCGATTACGTCGTGCGCCTTCACCACGAACCGCATGGACCGGGCGAACGCTCCCCGCTTTTCGGCCGCCGCGGCCTGTTCAGAACTTGAGTTCGCAAGGAACGACACAAGATGTCCGCCAAGCATCCGATCATATCCGTGACAGGCTCGTCTGGAGCAGGCACGACGTCAGTCAAGCGCACGTTCGAGCAAATTTTTCGCCGCGAGGGATTGAACGCCGCATTCGTTCAAGGCGACGCATTCCACCGCTATAATCGCGATGAGATGCAAGCCGCGATGAAAGCCGCCGAAGAAGCCGGCAACCAGAACTTCAGCCATTTCGGTGTCGAAGCAAATCTTCTGAAGGAACTCGAGCAAGCGTTCCGCTCCTACGGGGAGATTGGGAGCGCCAAGACCCGCCACTATGTCCACAACCAGGAAGAGGCACAGTGCTTCGGTGTGGAACCCGGCACGTTCACGCCGTGGGAAGAGATCGCCTATGGCACGGACCTGCTATTCTACGAAGGCCTGCATGGCGCGACCGTCACCGACAAAGTGAACATCGCCAAATATGCCGATCTCAAAATTGGCGTCGTGCCTGTCATCAATCTGGAGTGGATCCAGAAAATCCACCGCGATCGCGAAGACCGCGGCTACTCGACCGAAGACGTGACGACGACCATCCTGCGCCGCATGCCGGACTACGTGAAATACATCTGCCCGCAGTTCACCGAAACGGACATCAACTTCCAGCGTATCCCGACCGTCGATACGTCGAACCCGTTTGTTGCTCGATGGATTCCCACGCCGGACGAATCGATGGTCGTCATTCGGTTCAAATCCCCGCGCGGCATCGATTTCTCGTACCTGTGCTCCATGATCAAGGACAGCTTCATGTCCCGGGCGAATTCCATCGTCATCCCGGGGTCGAAGCTCGATCTGGCCATGCAGCTCATCCTTACGCCCATGATCCTTCAGCTCATGGAGCGCAAGCGCCGCACCTTCTTTTGAGCCAACGTCTCTGTTGCCGGGCATTTCTGCCCAACCCGCTTGCCGGGAGAACCCGGCCCGTGTACGCGTGAGCCGTGCCGGATGATCCATCGCCCGGCGCCACCGCTTCCACCGGAGGTCTGTCATGTCCCGGCCCTTGATCATCGCTCCATCGATCCTCTCCGCCGACTTTTCCAAGCTCGGCGCTGAAGTCCGCGACGTGGATGCCGCCGGCGCGGACTGGATCCACCTCGACGTGATGGACGGTCACTTCGTGCCCAACATCACATTCGGTCCGCCGGTCATCAAAGCGATCCGCTCTGCCTCACCAAAGGTCTTCGACTGCCACCTGATGATCGCTCCCTGCGATACCTACCTTGCCGCTTTCGCCGAAGCAGGTGCCGACATCATCACGGTCCATGCCGAAGCAGGCCCGCACCTCGATCGGTCGCTGCAGGCAATCAAGGCGCTGGGCAAGAAAGCCGGCGTGTCGCTCAATCCGTCAACACCGGCAAACGTGATCGAATACGTGCTCGACCGTCTCGACCTCGTTTTGCTCATGACAGTAAACCCCGGGTTCGGCGGCCAAGCCTTCATCTCCTCTGTGATCGAAAAGGTCCGGCAGGTGAAAGCACTCGTCGGCAATCGCCCGATCGACATCGAGATCGATGGTGGCGTGACCCCTGAGACAGCGCCCCTTGTCGTCGGCGCCGGAGCCAATGTGCTCGTTGCTGGCTCGGCCGTATTCAAAGGCGGCACGCAGATGGCCTACGCGCAAAACATCCGCGCGATTCGCGATGCCGCCGCAAAGGCCGAGGCGCGCGCCGCGTGAGCCCATGGGCGCAACCGTGATGCGTTTCGACACGCCGCTTCCGATCGACGACGTCCTGTCGGAACTCAATGCTGCACTTGCCTCCAGCCGATCGGCCGTTCTTGTCGCTCCGCCCGGAGCTGGCAAAACAACCCGCGTGCCCCTTGCCTTGCTCGACACCGCGTGGCTTGGCCGTCAGAAGATCCTCGTACTCGAGCCTCGCCGCATCGCCGCACGCGGCGCAGCCGACCGCATGGCGAAAACACTGGGTGAGCGCGTAGGCGATACCATCGGCCTGCGTGCCCGCATGGTCTCGAAGAGTGGACCCCGCACCCGCATCGAGGTCATCACCGAAGGCGTCTTCACCCGCATGATCCTGGACGATCCGTCGCTCGACGGCGTGGGCGCGGTTCTCTTCGACGAGTTCCACGAACGCTCTCTCGACGCTGATCTCGGCTTGGCGCTCGCGCTGGACACACAAAAAGCATTACGCGACGACCTTCGCATCCTTGTCATGTCGGCGACACTCGACGGTGCCCGCGTCGCGTCTCTGCTGGATGGCGCACCCGTTATCAAAGAGCGAAGGCCGCGCATTCCCGGTCGAGACACGATATCTCGGACGCGACGCAAACCGCCGCATAGAGGATCAGGTGACGGACGCCATCGGCCGCGCCGTTCGCGCTGAGGGCGGCTCGCTGCTCGTGTTCTTGCCCGGCCAAGGTGAGATCAAGCGCGTTGAAGAACGCCTCGCGGCCACCATCGCAGACCCGGACATCATTATCGCCCCGCTCTATGGCGCGATGGACATCTCGGCCCAGGATCGCGCTGTAGAGCCTGCACCGTCCCGGAAAACGCAAGATCGTGCTTGCGACTTCCATCGCCGAAACATCACTCACCATCGAAGGTGTCTGCGTTGTCATCGACAGCGGTCTGCAACGCGTGCCGCGCTTTGAGCCAGACGCCGGCGTCACGCGCCTTGAAACGGTGCGCGTCTCGCGCGCTTCAGCCGATCAACGCCGTGGCCGCGCAGGCCGGACGGAACCAGGCGTCTGCTACCGCCTCTGGGACGAACCGCAGACCGTGAGCTTGCGGCCATTTACCGAACCCGAAATCTTGTCGGCCGATTTGAGCGGCTTGCTCCTGGACCTTGCCGAATGGGGTGTCACGGACCCGTCAACCCTCTCGTGGCTCGACCCGCCGCCTTCATCCGCAGTCATGGCGGCACGAGCAGAATTGCAGACGATCGGCGCCCTGGAGCCTAATGGCCGCATCACGGCAGAAGGCCGCCGCGTGCGCGCTCTCCCGCTGCCCCCACGTCTGGCCCGCATGGTTCTCGCAGCCCGCTCGCTGCAAGCCGCCGAACTGGCGGCCGTTCTCGTGGAGCGAGGCCTCGGCGGAAACGACACTGATCTTGAACATCGTCTGACGAGTTTTCGCCGCGATCGATCGCGCCGAGCCGAAGATATGCGCCGCCTTGCAACGGTCTGGGCGAAAACGGCCGGTGCGCCACCTTCGTCCAGCGACGACAGCATCGCCGCTTTGCTTGCGCTCGCCTATCCCGACCGCATTGCAAAAGCGCGGGGCGCTCCCGGTCAATTCCTGCTTGCCAATGGTCGTGGGGCTTACGTCGATCACAGCGATGGGCTAGCCAAATCGCCGTATCTTATCGTTGCGGAACTGCAGGGAACGGCAGCACACACCCGCATTCTCTCTGCGGCCCGCACGAGTGAAGTGGAAGTGCTGGCCTTGGCTCGCGATCGAATCGTAGAAAGTGAAGAACTCACATTCGATACCGACGCCCGCGCGGTCCGCGCCCGTCGTGTCCGTCGCCTCGATTCCATCACACTGTCCAGCGAGTCCCGGCCGGTCACGCCGTCGTCCGAAACGGCAGCCCTGCTGGCCCGTGGCGTCAGTCTGTTGGGCCTGGATCGTTTGCCCTGGTCGAAAGCGCAACAGCAGTTGCGCCACCGGGTGATGTTCCTGCGCGCGGCGGAGGGCCCAAATTCTGTGTTGCCCGACCTGAGCGACGAAGCGCTATCACGCGCGGTGGGCGATTGGCTTGCGCCGTTCCTGACGCACGCAACCAAGCTCACCGACATCGATGCTGGAGTGCTCGACCAGGCGCTGGACGTCCTGATCCCCTGGGACGCGAAGCGAAAACTCGACTCCGAAGCTCCGACACACTTTACGGCGCCCACCGGCAACCGGCACCCCATTGAGTATGATGGGCCCGGCGCTCCGGCGCTCTCGATCCGCGTGCAGGAACTCTACGGACTGAAGGTCCACCCATCGATCGCAAGCGGTCGGCTGCCACTCACCCTTAATCTGCTCTCGCCTGCGCATCGGCCGATCCAGATCACGCGCGACCTGCCCGGCTTTTGGTCCGGCTCATGGAGCGCAGTGAAGTCCGAGATGAGGGGCCGTTACCCACGCCATCTCTGGCCAGACGATCCCGTCGAGGCGAATGCGACCGCGCGTGCAAAGCCGCGCGGCACCTGATGCACGATGACGGCTTGAGTCACCGGTAGCAGGGGCGTCCTTCGACGCTCGCGCTCCAGCCCGACGACTCCTTCGAGTACGAGACCTTTTTGCTGGCTGCGTTGGAAAAGCTCGCCCAGCGGCCGCCGTACTCAAGATCCGTAAAATCGATCCACGACCTGACGGCGGCTTTTTGCGCGGCGTCCTTGCTCGCCCCGGTTCCGCTGCCCGAGTGCCAGTGGTCGCTCATGCACAGCTTGCCCTTCTCGCGCCTCAAGTCGTGCATCGCCGCCAGCCCTGATACTTCCTGAGCTGTTGCCGCCAAAGGCGTGGCAAGCGCGATCAAGGTCAGAGCAGACATTCCCAAGCGCATGTGGATTCTCCCAATAACGATGCGTTCCGAATCGGCAACAAGAGTACTGGCGCTCAGCTTATGCATCAATCAGATCAGCCGCAGCGATCGCATACTGATGTGGCCACTTCGTCCAACGATAATATGATCATGCACGACGACGCCTAGGGGCCGGCCGGCTTCGATCACGAGTTTCGTCATGTCGATATCGGCCCGGGACGGTGTTGGATCACCAGACGGGTGATTGTGAACGAGAATGACTGCTGTCGCCGATAGTTCCAGCGCCCGCTTGACGACTTCACGGACGTACACAGGCGTATGGTCGACCGTCCCCTCCCCCTGCACTTCGTCCGCGATCAGACGGTTTTTCTTGTCGAGAAACAGAATGCGGAACTGCTCCCGGTGCTCATACGCCTGCGCCATGGTGAGATAGGAGATCACTTCCGGACCGGATGTCAGCAGTGGCCGCTGGATGAGCCCCGTGCGCGCGAGCCGGGTCGCCGCCGCGTGCACCAGTTTCAACTCGGTCACGATAGCCTCGCCAACCCCCGTCACTTCCTTCAACCGGCCCTCGGGTGCGTTGACGACCTCAGCGAAGGAGCCGAAACGTGCGATAAGCCGCTTGGCTAGATCTTTGGTGTCGCGGCGCGGAATGGCTTTGAACAAGAGGAGTTCGAGAAGCTCGTAATCCGGAAGTGCATCGGCGCCGCCCCGTCGAAATCGGTCGCGAAGTCGTTCGCGATGACCCATGTGCAGGGGCGCCATTGCTGACGCAGCTTCGAAGAGACCGGATTGTGCCGGCGGGTCGTCGTCTGTCCCCCGATCCGCCATCGCTGCCCCCGCAAGTGGATCCTCAGGCGATGACGTAAGGAGGCTGATGAAGGCCGGCCGGCGAGGTCGTGAATATCTCGCAGCCGGTTTCCGTAACGCCGATGGTGTGCTCGAATTGCGCCGACAGTTCCCGATCGCGCGTCACCGCCGTCCAGCCGTCGGGCAGAACTTTCACGGCGGGCTTGCCGAGATTAATCATCGGCTCGATGGTGAAGAACATGCCGGGCTGCATGACGACGCCCTCGTTCTCTTCGCCATAGTGGAGAATGTTAGGCCGATCGTGAAACACACGGCCCAGCCCATGCCCGCAAAAATCGCGCACCACGCTGCAGCGCTCCGCCTCTGCGAACTCCTGGATCACGGCGCCGATCTTGCCCGTGGACGCACCCGGCTTCACCGCCGCCACGCCGCGCATCAAGCACTCGTAAGTCACCTCGATGAGCCGCTCGGCTCGACGCGAAATCTCGCCGACGCCGTACATGCGGCTCGTATCACCGTGCCAGCCGTCGACGATCAGCGTGACGTCGATGTTGACGATGTCGCCTTCGCGTAAAGGCTTCGGGCCAGGAATACCGTGGCAGACCACGTGGTTGATCGACGTGCAGATCGCCTTGGGAAATCCGCGATAGTTTAGAGGCGCTGGGATCGCGCCGTGGTCGCGGGCAAACTCCATGACGAGCGCATCGAGATGATCCGTGGCAACTCCGGGCTTTACATGCGGAGTGATCATATCCAGAGCAGCGGCCGCGAGCTGCCCAGCTTTGCGCATGCCAGCAAAACCGTCCGGCCCATGCAGCTTAATGGAGTTATCGCGCTGGAGCGCCCGGGAGACTTCAACATTCGACATGGGATTTAAGGCTCATCATGACTGACGGGCAGACAGTAACCGAAAGGCTCGCCTTAGCCAACGCGCGGCGCGCACCGATCCGTCGCAGTCACTTTGAAAAACAAACGGCGGCCTAGGGGCCGCCGTTTGCAATGTTGATCTAAGGGATGTCGTTGAAGGCTCAGGCCTGAGCCTCGCCCTCTGCCGGAGCTTCGGCAGCGGTCAGAAGCGCACGGGCTTGGCCAATCCAGTCCTGCTTCTCGACGCGTCCATCGATGCTGAGAGCGCCTTCGACGTTGCCGATATCCTCATCCGAGAAGTTCGCGACCTGCTCAAACTTGTAGAGGTTGAGCTGCTTCAGGCGAGCGGCGAGGTTGGCGTCGATGCCATTGATCTGCGTGAGATCGTCGGCCTCACCCTTGGGCTTCTTGAAGCCCTTCCAGGCAGCGTTCAGTTTGCGTGCACGCGCATCCGTGCGCTCAAAGATGCGTGCCGCCTTGCCGCGCAGACCGCGCAGATAATAGAGCTTCGCCCGGCGGACACGTCCGCGGCGCAGAACCTCGATTTCGGCGATGTGGGGCGAGTAGATCGGGAATACGCGCTCGACACCTTCGCCGTAGGAAATCTTCCGTACCGTGAAGCTCTCGTTGATTCCGGCGCCTGCGCGCGCAATCACGATCCCCTCATACGCCTGCAAACGCTCTACGTTAGCCTTCGCCTGAGCGGCCTTCTTTTTCTTGTCCTTGGGATCGACGTCCGCGGATTCGACCACGCGAACCATCACCTTGACCGTGTCGCCCGGCTGAAACTCCGGTACTCCACGCTTGGCAAGCACGGCATCCATCTGCTCGCGCTCGATCTGCTGAATAATGTTCATGTCGCTGACCTTTTTTGCTTGTTTTTCAAAGCAGAGGAGCTTCGCCGCCGTCTAAGTGACGGGCGAGCAAGGCTCATGCGGCCCTTGAGGGCACCCTTGATCGGGGAATTCGTTGGCCGCGTGATACCGGAAAGGCCGAGAGATGTCGAGAGGGGACGTCCTTTACGACCCCACGTCTCAGGGCGACGGCGGGGTCGCGGCCGGGCCAGGAGGGACCTCAGCGGGTGACATCCCAAGTCCCCGGAGCGTCGTGAACCGAGGATCATCGCGCAATGACGGGCTAAGACCGCTGGCGGCGCTGTCTTTTGGGTCGGGCTTGAAGATCCCGAGAGGCGCGGCCAACAAGGGCGCCGAGGCCGGTTTCGGGGCCTCCGTCGGCGATACGACGACCTTGGGCGCGTCACCTGGATAGATCGGGTCCGGGCTGACCACGCTCTTAGGCGCGGCACGCACTTTTTTTGGCAACGGCTTCGCTGGCCCTTGTGAGTTTGCTGGGCCTTGTGAGGCCTTGACGGCCTTGGGCTTTGATTTTGTTAACTTTTCGATCGGCGTTGCCACGCCTGAAGTGTCGTCTCGCATCTCAACGGTCAGCGATGCGATCTTAACGCCGGCCCGGGTCCGCAAATCCAAGGTGGTCTGGACGGGACCAGTCCTGCCGCGCGGCAGTGTAATCACGAGATTATCCAGATCGCCGAATGCCACCGCCCAATCGCTGGAGGCAGATCCAGGCGCAGACACTTCCGCCCCTGCCGACAGGCGGCTGGACGGCGGCAGGCCAGACAACACAACGGAGCCGAGTGGATCAAAAAGCGGCTCCGCAAGAAGCGCATGTTGCTCGACGGATGCCGTAGCCACGGGGGCCGACAAGCGCTCCGGAAGCGGCTGCGATGGTGGCCGAGGCTCGAAAGCCAGCATCGCCGGTAATAGCCAGTCTCGCGCGCGAGAACTCACGAGCATGTACGGTTCGTCGGGCTCTACGATGGGTGGTTCGGACGGCGTGATTGCTTTTCGCTGCTCCGCCACCGAAGTCACCGGCTCGATCGACAATATGAACCAACCAAACAGCGCCGCCAGCACACCTCCGAGAAGAAAGAGTTCCGTATCGCTCGCGAGACCTCTGAAAAATCCTCTCCAAGACCCCTCCGACACGACGTCGGCAATCGGAAGGGGGCGAGGTCCTGGGTCAGAGGCTGCGCCCGAATGCGGGCGGGGCATGGAAATGCGGAGCCTGATCAGAGTCCCTAGTCGATCCGCTCGCGGCATTAGGATGAACCTTGAAACCCGAGGCCGTAACGCCGGCCTATTAGATGAACAAACCCGTGATGCATCCCCTATAAGTTTTTTACAAACACGAATCGAATTGCAAATAAAGCGATGGAGATAACGGTAAAGAAGCCGGTAACGATTGATTTCAAATGAGGCGCATGTAAGGAATGAGTTGCGTGGCTCCAATTTGACGTAATGCCAGATATTCAAACGTTTTCAGAGAGATAATTGATATCTTCTAATTCCAGCGTAATGCCAACTGTGAGCTTTTCTCAATAATTCTGTCGCTGCCATAGCGTCGGGCTAGGTCCGTCCATAGCAGGACGATCTCAGGAGGCAATTGCTCACTTCAAAGAAATGCCATTGATCAAAACGGGATTGAATTAACGACTTGTTAACCACGACCCCCAAAGCTGGCGGAAACCATGGGGGGTAGCAGAATGATTCGGCGCCTTTACAATCTTGAAGACTGGCTCTTCTATCGATCCAAATCATGCGGTCCCTCTTCTGGCCGCCTGATGGAGATGTGGTCCCTTCAAATCGGACAAGTGGCCGACCGTCTGCAGACAGGTTTTCGGCAGGGCAGCGCCATTTGACGTGGGCTTACGGCGCCGCTTTCTTGACCAGGAGATCCGGTCGCCGCTCAGCCGTGACGCGCAACGACTCGGCCCGGCGCCACGCCTCGATGGCTTTGTGATCGCCAGATAAGAGCACGTCGGGAATTGACTTGCCCTCCCACTCGCGCGGGCGGGTGTATTGCGGATACTCAAGTAGCCCGCTTTCGAAGCTTTCGCTGGCCAAGCTGTCCGCTGCTCCAAGAACCCCAGGAAGCAGCCGCACGCAGGTATCGATAAGAACCATCGCCGCCAGTTCCCCTCCGGACAGCACATAATCGCCGATCGAAACCTCCAAAAGTTCGCGGCCGGCGATGACGCGCTCGTCGATGCCTTCGAACCGGCCCGCAAGAAGGACCGCCCCCGGCCCGGCCGCCAGGTCTTTCGCAAGATCCTGATTGAGCGGGCGCCCCCGCGGTGACAAGTAAATCAGCGGCGCATCGGGATTACCGGAGCGTGCCGCATCGAGAGCAGGTCCCAGCACATCGGCCCGCAGAACCATTCCTGCACCCCCGCCGGCGGGCGTGTCATCCACCTGCCGGTGCTTACCCAGCCCGAAGTCGCGGATCTGAAGCGTCGTCAGCGACCACAAACCGGCAGCGAGCGCCTGCCCCACCAGCGAAACACCAAGCGGTCCCGGGAACATGTCCGGAAACAGCGTGAGCACGCTCACGCGCCACGCCGGCCGCCCGTCACTGGCGGGGAAATGGGCCATCGCGCCTCAAACGCCCTCGACGACGGTAATATCGATCGTTCCTGCACCCTGGCGCAGGGCCTTGGCCTCGGCATATTCGGGGCTACGCGCATACCCGATCGCGTGCTCGAAGCTTGGAAATTCGAGCACGACATTGCGCGCCACACCATGTCCTTCGACGATCTCGCACTTGCCGCCGCGCACGATGGGTTTGCCTTCATACTTGTCGAGCGCAATCTTCGATTTTGCGACGTACTGGCCCCACTTCTCGGCGTCCGTAACGGTGGCGTGCGCGATCACATATCCCTTCGGCATTCTGCTTTCGTCCTCTGAACCATTGAGATGACGGAAGGCATAAGCCGCGCGACGCACGCCTGCAAGCGAGGCCAACTGAAAAGCTCCTGCGGGCGCCTGCTCAGGCCTGCCGGATATGATTGTGAAAGGTCAGTGCGGCTTGCACGGGATCATCCGCCTGCGTGATTGGCCGTCCCACCACAATATGGTTCGCCCCAGCGCTTATGGCATGTTCCGGCGTCATGACGCGTTCCTGGTCGTCCGTTGTGCTTCCGGCCAGCCGAATGCCAGGCGTGACGATCAGAAAATCAGGGCTAGTGGCGGCGCGGATCGCGGCCGCTTCCTGACCTGACGCAATAACACCGTCAAACCCAGCTTCATGCGCCAGCTGGGCGCGGTGCAGCACCAGTTCGCCCGGTGAGAAGCGACTACCCTGCTGCTTCAGATCGTCCCCTGTCAGGTTTGTCATGACGGTGACGGCCAGCAGTTTCAGCTGACTGGGGCCGCGTCCGGCGACTGCCGCACGCAACGTCTTCAGATCGTGACCATGCACGGTGAGAAAATCGACGCCCAGTTCGCGTGCGTTTGAAACCGCCCGCTCGACGGTGTTGCCGATATCGAGCAGCTTCATATCGAGAAACACGCGCTTGCCTTGCGCCATCAAACTGTCGGCAAGATCAAGCCCGCCCGCAAAAAGCAATTCGAGGCCGACCTTGTAGAACGAAACTGCGTCGTCGAGCTTGGCGACCAGCCGCTGCGCTTCCTCCACCGTCGGCATATCGAGCGCAACGATCAGACGATCCTTAACGGGCGTGTGGCTCATGGCAGACATCCGGTTGGTGCACTATCCATGCAGCACGTGCGCGGCGCGGGCAAGCTTCTGGATCAAGCCCTTGAACTGCTCCTGACTGTCCTTGTTCTTCAAGTGGCCGTGCTCGTCGTAAGCGTCCATGGCCCGCGGAACAGCAAATTGTTCCGGCAAAACCAAAGCACCCAATCCCAATTCGAGAACCGTTCGAGCGGTGTTGAGGCCGCGCAGCCCGCCCATTCCACCGGGCGACGAGGAGCCAAGCGCAAACACGCGTGTCTTGAAGACGGCGAGTGGTTCTTCGCCCTCATTTTTGATGCGGCTCATCCAGTCGAGCGTGTTCTTCAAGAGCGGGGTGATGGAAGCGTTGTACTCCGGGCACGCGATGAAGACGCCCGTGTGAACCCTCATAAGCGCTTCAAATTTCCGGGCATTATCAGGGATGCCTTCGGTGTTTTGCAAATCCGCGTCGTAGAGCGGCATCGCGTAATCGCCGAGATCGGCAAACGTCGCAGCGATGCCGTTCGCTTCCGCAATCGTCGCGCCAAGCCGTGCAAGACGCATATTGTGCGAGCCCGTCCGGGCCGAACCGGCGAAGAACAACAATCGAGGAGCATTCGGCGTGACGGACATTGCACATCCCTTGATGCTGCCGAGCCGCCGGAAGCGGAGAGCCCGGACGATGGTTGATCAGCAAGGCGCGGCGGATGCCAGCCGGTTCCAAGCCCCGACGGCGTCAACCTTCGCCACCGAAAAGATCCTTCATGCGCGCAAAAAACCCCGTGCTTTCCGGACTCGTTTCCTTGGCACTGAGCTTCTCGAATTCTTCCAGCAACTCACGCTGTTTGCGCGACAGATTCTTGGGCGTCTCGACGTCAACCTGGATGTAGAGGTCGCCGGCCGCGTTCGACCGCAGGACAGGCATGCCCTTGCCCTTCAAGCGAAACTGCTTGCCGGTCTCGGTTCCTTCGGGAACTTTCACGCGGCTCATCGTGCCATCGAGGGTTGGCACCTCGATCTGCCCACCGAGCGCAGCCGTCGTCATCGAGATCGGCACGCGGCAGAATACGTCCGCCCCGTCGCGCTGAAAAAACTCGTGCGGCTTGATCGAAAGGAAAATGTAGAGATCCCCTGCGGGGCCACCACGTAACCCGGCCTCACCCTCGCCACTGAGGCGAATACGCGTTCCGTCTTCGACGCCTGCCGGAATGTTGACCGACAGCGTGCGCTCCTTCACGACGCGTCCGGCTCCGTTGCACGCGGAGCAGGGGTCGGCGATCGTCTCGCCGCGGCCCTGGCAGGTGGGGCACGTCCGCTCGATGGTGAAGAAGCCCTGGCTCGCACGAACCTTGCCGGCTCCGCCGCACGTGCCGCATGTCACGGGCTTGGTTCCAGCCTTGGCGCCGGTCCCCGAACAGGTCTCGCAGACGATGCTGGTCGGCACGCGAACTTGCGCGGTTTTGCCCGCGAAAGCATCGTCGAGCGTAATTTCCATGTTGTAGCGCAGGTCGGCCCCGCGCTCGCGCCCCGAACGCCGCTGCTGGCCACCACCGCCGCCGCCACCACGACGGCCGCCCATGAACTCGCCGAAAAGATCGTCGAAGATGTCCGACATCGATGATGCGAAGTCGGGCCCGAAACCGGCGCCGCCCCCACCGCGTCCGCCCATGCCACCGTCGAAGGCCGCGTGCCCGAAACGGTCGTAGGCTGCCCGCTTTTGCGGGTCCTTCAAGACCTCATAGGCCTCGTTCAATTCTTTGAATTTCTGTTCCGCATCCGTGTCGCCGGGATTGCGGTCGGGATGGTGATCCTTGGCGAGCCTGCGAAACGCGGATTTCAAATCCTGTTCGCTCGCAGCACGCTGCACCCCGAGAACGTCATAGTAATCGCGTTTGGCCATAGGGGCGTTTTATCCGAGGCGGGAAGGGCGGCAATGTTCTGAAAAAACGGCCCTGGTTCCAGCGAGCATGACGTCCAGACTAAAGCGGCCGCCACATCGGCAAAATGCGTGCGCGATCGGCCGCCGGGACCGCAAACCGCCCCGCCGCACGAGGCGGCAGGGCGGGATGTCTGAGATCAGCCGGCTTTCTTCTTGTCGTCCTTGACCTCTTCGAAGTCGGCATCGACGACATTGTCGTCCGCCGACTCGCTGGCCGAGGTGCCGTCACCGGCATCCCCGCCGGCGCCCGCCGAAGCACTGTAAATGGCCTCGCCGATCTTCATGGCCACCTGCGCAAGCGCGTTAGTTGCGGCCTTGATCTTCTCGGCGTCATCCGACCCGAGCGCATCCTTCACGTTCGCGATCGCGGTCTCGACATCGCCCTTGACCGCCGTGACGGCCGCATTGGACGCGTTGTCGGCAAGCTGCTTCTCGGTCGCGTGGACGAGCGCTTCGGCTTGGTTCTTCGCTTCGACGAAATCACGCTTCCGCTTGTCTTCGGTCGCGTGTGCCTCGGCGTCCTTGACCATACGCTCGACTTCCGCATCCGACAGCCCGCCCGAGGCCTGAATACGTACCGACTGTTCCTTGCCGGTCGCCTTGTCCTTGGCCGAGACGTGCACAATGCCGTTGGCATCAATGTCGAACGTCACTTCCACCTGCGGCACGCCGCGCGGAGCCGGCGGCAGGCCGACGAGGTCGAACTGGCCGAGCAGCTTGTTGTCCGCCGCCATTTCGCGCTCGCCCTGGCTGACCCGAATGGTGACCGCCGTCTGCCCATCTTCGGCAGTCGAGAACACCTGGCTCTTCTTCGTCGGAATGGTCGTGTTGCGGTCGATAAGCCGCGTGAACACGCCACCCAGCGTTTCGATGCCGAGCGACAGCGGCGTCACGTCGAGCAACAGAACGTCCTTGACCTCGCCCTTGAGCACGCCGGCCTGGATCGCTGCGCCAACCGCCACGACTTCGTCCGGGTTCACGCCCTTATGCGGCTCCTTGCCGAACAGCTCCTTCACCGTCTGCTGAACCTTCGGCATGCGGGTCATGCCGCCGACGAGAACGACTTCATCGATCTCGGCAGCCTTGAGACCGGCATCCTTGATAGCCTGCAGACACGGACCCTTCGTCCGCTCGATCAGGTCCTCCACGAGGCTTTCAAGCTTCGCGCGCGTCAGCTTCATCGTGAGATGCTTCGGACCCGAAGCATCAGCCGTAATGAACGGCAGGTTGATTTCGGTCTGAGCCGACGACGACAGTTCGATCTTTGCCTTTTCAGCGGCTTCCTTCAGGCGCTGCAGAGCGAGCTTGTCGCCGCGCAGATCGATACCGTTCGACTTCTTGAATTCGTCGGCAAGGTACGACACGAGCTTCATGTCGAAGTCTTCGCCGCCCAGGAAGGTATCGCCGTTCGTCGACTTCACCTCGAAGACGCCGTCGCCGATTTCCAGAACCGAGATGTCGAAGGTGCCGCCGCCGAGGTCGTACACGGCGATCGTCTTCGCTTCCTTCTTCTTATCGAGGCCATAGGCGAGCGCTGCTGCCGTCGGCTCGTTGATGATCCGCAGGACTTCCAGGCCCGCAATCTTGCCGGCATCCTTCGTCGCCTGACGCTGGGCGTCGTTGAAATACGCCGGAACCGTGATGACGGCCTGCGTTACGCTTTCGCCGAGCTTGGCTTCGGCGGTTTCCTTCATCTTCTGAAGGATGAAAGCGGAGACCTGCTGGGGCGAATACGCCTGACCGTCAATCTCGACCCATGCATCGCCGTTCGTGCCCTTCACGATCTTGTAGGGCACGAGTTTCTTGTCCTTCTCGACCATGGGGTCTTCGAAGCGACGGCCGATCAAACGCTTGATAGCGAATAGGGTACCGGTCGGATTGGTCACAGCCTGACGCTTGGCGGGCAGGCCGACAAGGCGCTCGCCGTCGTTGAAGGCGACGATGGATGGGGTGGTATTGGCGCCCTCGGCGTTTTCCAGAACGCGCGGCTTGCCACCCTCCATGACGGCAACGCACGAGTTTGTGGTGCCGAGGTCGATGCCGATCACTTTAGCCATGGTGAACTTCCTTTTTCGTTGTGGCGAACCGCCAGGACCCTTGTCATGGCATCCGGTACCGCCCCGCGCCCGTTAGAGAGGGCCGGAGCCGCTGCGGTCCCCAGGGGAGTTAATGAGACGTGGTGGTCACGTATATAGGGCGGTTTTAGAGGGGTGCAACGGGAGTGGATCACGCCGCCGTGACTAAAATCTGTCGTGGCCAGGATGCCGCACACTGCCGCACACCAACGGAGACACTAATGGCCATCTCGGCAAAAAATCCAGCAACAAAGACGTCTTCGGGCCCACTCGCCGCGCTTCCGGAAGGCTTTCGCCTGATTGCAGGGGCCTTAACGAGCGCCGAGCAGAAGGCGCTGTTGGCCGACATCGAGGATGTGATGTTATCCGCTCCGCTGTTCCAGCCCCGCATGCCCAAAACCGGACAGCCCTTTTCGGTGAAGATGACCAACTGCGGTCCGCTGGGGTGGGTATCGGATAAGGAGCGCGGCTACCGTTATCAGGCCACCCACATCGAAACCGGCCGACCTTGGCCCCCGATGCCCCAGAGGCTGCTCGACCTGTGGCGCGACCATGCCGCGTTCGATGGCCCGCCTGAAGCCTGTCTGATCAACCATTATCCGGCCGGTGCGAAGATGGGCTCCCACCGCGACAAGGACGAAGATGAGCCGCGCGCCCCGGTTCTATCCGTATCGCTGGGCGATGATGCAATATTCCATGTCGGCGGGAGTAAGCGCGGTGATCCCAAAGTGCGGGTCACACTCCGCTCGGGTGATGTGTGCCTGCTCGGTGGCCTCGCCCGTTTCGCCTTTCATGGCATCGATCGAATTCTGCCCGGAACCTCGGATCTCGTACCCGGCGGCGGCCGCATCAACCTCACGCTGCGGCGCGTGACGCGGCTCGGCTGATCCACGGACCCAGCTGGACAAGCAAGACTGCCGCGATCATCAATCCGGCGCCGAACCACGATATTGGGCTCAGCCGCTCTCCAAGCATCAAGGCGCCCGCCGCCGCAGCAAACAAACTTTCTGCGGACAGGATGACAGCCGCTTCCGGCGGCGTCGTGTGACGGATCGCGATGGTAAAGAGGGTATAGGTCAAGGCCGTCGAGACAAGACCCACGAACAGGATCGGCACTGCCGCACCGTGCAGTGCGTCCAGCGTCGGCCGCTCGAGGACGAGAGCCGCGACCGTCGCGCAAACCGTCACGACCGTGAACTGGATCACGGTGTAGGTGAGCGGCCGCTCGAAATGGCTCGCCTTGCCCGTAAGCACGCAATGGGTGGCCCAGAACAGGGCCCCTACCATCACCAGCAATTCACCGGTGCCCAGTCCGCCGATCGTCCCGCCGCCGAGTAGCCATGTGCCGACGAACGACATCCCGATCGCCGGCCACACCAGTCGCGGTGGATAGGTGGACGACAAGATCCACGTTACAATAGGCGTGAACACCACGTAGAGGGACGTCAAGAATCCTGTGTTCGTGACGGATGCGGTTCGCAAGCCTTCCTGCTGCAGGAACGCCGCGGCGAGAAACGCCGCCCCGCATTGGACAGCCAGACGCGAGAGGCCGGCAGGGGCAGGGCGTGCCGCGGCGCGTCTAGTCTCGAAATACGCCAACGGTGCGAGCACCAGAACCGCAAGCCCCGCCCGCGACGCGATGAACGTCCACGGGCCAACATGCGACATCGCATCTTTTTGGAAATAGAACGCGACGCCCCACAGCGCGGCAGAGAACAACAAGACGAAATCAGCCTGGAGGCGTGTCATTCCGGCAAACTCTAGCAGAGTGTAGCAACGTCAGCACAAGACCGTGCGAGAGTACCTCGGCCCCGGAATTGCAACCCCGCCAGATGAAACGAGCCTTGACCGCTCACTCGCTATTCGACGGATCTTCGGCCGGTGGAGCTGTTTCGGCGCCATTGCCCGCGTCGGGCTTGCCGGGCTTCGGTCCGCCCTTGGCAGTGACGACGACAGCCGGGCGGATCACGCGTTCTTCGATGACATAGCCGGCCTGGAACACCTGCAAGATGGTGCCTTGCGGCACGTCCGAACGCTCGTGTTGCATCATGGGCTGATGGAGATGTGGGTTGAACATCTCCCCCTCGGGCCAGATGCGCTTGACGCCATGGCGCTCGAGAACCCCCTTCAACTGGCCGTCGATCATCCCGACACCTTCCACGAGGGTGGCCAGGGCCGGATCTGCCTCGGCAGCGCCAGCCGGAACAGCGGCCATGGCGCGTTCGAAGTTGTCGGCCACGTCGATGATATCGAGAGCAAACTTCGAGATTGCGAACTTCGCCGTCTCGATCTTTTCGCGATCGGTGCGCTTGCGCAGGTTATCCATGTCGGCCACGAGGCGCAGCGTCTCGGTCTTCGCCTTGGCGAGTTCCTCGTTCGCCTTCGCCAGATCGTCCTGGAGAGCGCCGATGATGGCCTTCAGCTGTTCCGCTCCAAAGTCAGCGGACTGAGCCTCGGACGGCTGCTCCTGTTCGTTAGCTGCGGCGTTCGGATCGGGCGTGCTATTCGGATCGGACATGGGGGCTCGATCGCTCTCTTCTGATCTGGTTCTGATGGATGTCGCGGTATCGGCCGAAGGCCGGAAAAAATCAAGAGACGAGGCAACTCAAGAGATGAGCCGCGATATGATCTTGGCGGTGTAATCGACCATTGGAATGATCCGTGCATAATTGAGACGCGTCGGGCCGATGACGCCGAGCACGCCCACCACCTTGCGCGAGTGGTTGTGAAAAGGCGCGACGATCAGCGACGAGCCGGACATTGAAAACAGTTTGTTTTCCGATCCGATGAAAATCCTGACCCCTTCGCCGCCTTCGGCTAGTCCCAGGATTTGTGACAACTCGCTCTTGGATTCAAGATCGTCGAACAACTGACGAATACGTTCCAGATCCTCGATCGCGGTGAGGTCCTTCAGAAGATTCGACTGACCACGCACGATCAGGCTTTGCCGATCGTCGAGCGCACCGGACCATTCGGCGAGACCGGCCGTCACAACCTTCTGCGTCAGCACATCCAACTCGGCCTTGGCCGTCTGCAACTCCGTCTCAATGCGCTGCCGCGCTTCCGTGATTGTCAGCCCGCGAATATGCGCATTCAGATAATTCGCCGCTTCAATTAGCGCTGAAGCCGACACACCCGGTGGCAGGTCGACAATCCGGTTCTCCACATCGCCATCCTCGCTTACGAGGATCGCCAGCGCCTTCGTCGGCTCCAGCGGCACGAATTCGACTTGCTTCAGCCGAGAAACCTGCTTTTCCGCCAGCACCACGCCTGCGCAATGCGAGAGCCCGGAGATCATCTCCCCCGCCTCGCCCAGGACCTTGTCCAGCGAGGTGGACCTGCTGGCAGCGATCTGCGCCTCGATCTGTTTGCGCTCATCTTCCGTGAGTGCCCCGGTCTCGAGCAGACCGTCGACGAACATGCGTAGCCCCGTCTGCGTCGGAAGCCGTCCCGCCGAGGTGTGCGGTGCGTAGATCAGCCCAAGCTCCTCCAGGTCCGCCATGACGTTGCGGATCGACGCCGGTGACAGATGCAGCGGCAGCACGCGCGATAGGTTGCGCGAACCCACGGGATCGCCGGTGGAGAGATAGCTCTCCACGATTTGGCGCAGGATGGCTCGAGAGCGGTCGTTGAGCTTGACGATTTCGGACATCGACTTCCGGTACGCGGCGGCCAGGGGCGGCGAACCCGCTTTATGTCACAAATCTAGGGATGGGGGGTAGCATCGTCAAACGGGCGTGATGGGTGGGCGGTTGCGCCGGGCAACACCCGGGACTAGGGTCGCGCCGAATTCCCAACATCATAAGGTATAGACCACTCATGCGCCCCTCCAAACGCCAGCCCGACGAACTCCGCCGGGTCTCCATCGAACGGGCAGTCTCGATGCACGCGGAGGGGTCGTGCCTGATCAAGTTCGGCAACACCCACGTCCTCTGCATGGCCAGCCTCGAAGAACGGGTGCCGCCGTGGCTGAAGGGTCAGGGCCGCGGGTGGGTAACGGCGGAATACTCCATGTTGCCCCGCGCCACGTCCGAACGCACCCGCCGCGAAGTCACGTCTGGCCATCCGTCCGGCCGTACGCAGGAAATCCAGCGTCTCATCGGCCGGGCACTCCGCGCCGTGGTCGATCTGCAAAAACTGGGCGAACGCCAGATTACCGTCGATTGCGATGTCATTCAGGCCGATGGTGGCACGCGCACGGCAGCCATCACCGGCGCCTGGGTCGCGCTCTACGACTGCATCCAGTGGATGAAGGTGCGCGACATGGTGAAGGACGGCGTCCTGCGCGACCAGGTCGCCGCCGTCTCGTGCGGCCTCTATCGCGGCACCCCAGTCCTCGACCTCGACTACGCCGAAGACTCCACCGCTGATGCCGACTCGAACTTCGTCATGACCGGCGCGGGTGGCATCGTCGAGGTGCAAGGAACGGCCGAAACGACAGCGTTCTCACAGGAAAGCTTCGACGGCCTCATGGTCCTCGCACGCAAAGGCATCTCCGAACTCGTGCAGCTCCAAAAGATCACGGTGGCTTGAGTCAGCCGAATGCGCACCCTCACACGCGGAACCAAGCTCGTCGTCGCGAGCCACAACAAGGGCAAGGTCTGGGAGATCAACCAGCTCATCGCGCCCTATGGCCTCGAAGCGATCTCGGCGAGTGCGCTGGATCTCGAGGAGCCCGAGGAAACCGAACTCACCTTCGAGGGTAACGCGAAGCTGAAAGCGGTCGCCGCCGCCAAGGGTGCAAACCTTCCCGCACTCGCTGACGACAGCGGGCTCGAAGTCGACTGTCTTGGCGGTGCGCCGGGGATCTATTCCGCGCGCTGGGCCGGCCCGCAAAAAGACTTCGGCCTCGCGATGGAGAAAGTCGCCCACGAAATCACGGCGCGCCACGGCTGGGCCGCACCCGGTCCACGCGCCAATTTCGTTTCAGTCCTCTGCCTCGCTTGGCCCGATGGCGACGTCGCAACTTTCGAAGGCAAAGTCTTCGGCCATCTGGTCTGGCCGCCGCGTGGCGGCAATGGCTTCGGTTACGATCCGATGTTCGCCCCTGATGGTCACGACACCACATTCGGTGAAATGGAGCCGGCCGACAAATACGCAATCTCCCATCGTACCCGCGCGTTCGACGCCTTCCGCAAAGCGGTCCTCGGCGATCTTTCGGCCGCACCGGTCACGCCAAATGCCGATCGGGATGTCGATGGCCTGCATGCGGCAGCCGCCAACATCTCCACGCGTGAGGAACTGAAGACATTCGTGAAATACCTGAGCGCCGATCTCGAACGACGTGGCCAGCCGCGCGTCAACATCGGCACGCTCATGGTCGCCCTCGAAGACTCGGTCGGGGAAAAGACGGATGAGCCGCGCTGGCGCACGCTCGCCAAAGCTTTGCTCGCCGCCACCGAGGCGAAACAGCCGTGAGCACCATCTCGCAGCGGCCCGACGCAGATACGCTGTTCGGCGTCTACATTCACTGGCCGTTCTGCGCGCAAAAATGCCCGTACTGCGACTTCAACAGCCACGTTCGGTTCGGCGGTTGGGACGAGCCCCGCTTCCTCGCGGCCTATCTGCGCGAACTCGATGATGTAAAGGCGCGCGTTGGACGGCAGGACGTCTATTCGATCTTTTTCGGAGGTGGCACGCCGTCGCTCATGAAGCCGGCAACCGTCGCTGCCATCCTCGATCACATCGGCAAGCTCTGGACCATCCAGCCCGGCGCCGAAATCACGCTCGAAGCCAATCCCAACAGTGTCGAAGCCGACCGCTTTGCCGGCTATCGCGCCGCGGGCGTCAATCGCGTATCGATCGGCGTGCAGTCTCTGCGCGATGAAGAATTGAAGCGCCTCGGACGCCTGCACTCCGTCACCGAAGCCCGAACCGCCATCGAGATAGCACGCCGCACCTTCGATCGATTTTCTTTCGATCTAATCTACGCTCGCCCGGGTCAGACAACGAACGCCTGGCGCGCCGAACTTTCCGAAGCCCTCGCCATGGCCGGCGGCCATCTCTCGCTCTACCAGCTCACCATCGAGCCCGACACGCCATTCGCCGAACTCCACGCCCGTGGTCGTCTCGTCGTTCCTGATGCCGACGCAGCGCTCGATCTCTACGCTCTGACGCAAGATATGACAGCCGCAGCCGGCCTGCCCGCCTATGAAATCTCCAATCACGCAGCGCCCGGAGACGAAAGCCGCCACAACCTTCTCTACTGGCGCTACGGCGCTTACGCAGGCGTAGGCCCCGGCGCCCATGGCCGCCTCGTTCTCCCAGACGGTCAGCGCATCGCCACGTCGACAGAGAAAAATCCTGAGCGCTGGGCGGAGCGCGTCGAAGCGGCAGCCCACGGCTTCACCGATGAGACCCCGCTCAATCCTGAAGAGCAGGCCGACGAGATGCTGCTCATGGGCCTGCGCCTCACTGAAGGCATTGACCTCGAGACCATGGCCCGCCGCTTCGGCTTCGCCCCCGCCTCATCGGAAGTGGCGGATCTGGAAAGCATGGGGCTCATCGAGATCCTGGAAGCCGCAGATGACGATGCTGACATCATCCGCGCATGCATCGGTCCGGGAATAGCGCCGGCGGCTGTGATGGCCTATACCCGCCACCGCCCCACCATCCGCGCCGTCGGCACAGGCCGTTTTGTCCTCAATGAACTCGTCCGCCGGCTGTCGCTCAAAACCCAAGCTGTGTCCCCCACCGTTCAGCAAGCTGCAACACTTCGCACGTAGACAGGCTGGGTAGCCCCCACTAATGACGCCGCCATGATGAAACGCCTCTACGATTGGATCATGGGACTGGCCGCGAGCGATCGCGCGCCCGCCGCACTGTTCTGGGTATCGTTCGTCGAAAGCTCGTTCTTCCCCATTCCGCCGGACGTGATGCTGATCCCGATGGTGATCGCGCAGCGCCTGAAGGCCTGGTGGTATGCGACGATCGCGACCATCGGTTCGGTCATCGGCGGCGCATTCGGATATGCGATCGGCTACTTCGCATTTGAGAGCATCGGCAAGCCGATACTCGAGTTCTACGGCAAGTCCGAAAGCTTTGGCGAATTCACCCAGTGGTTCAACGAGTGGGGCGTCTGGATACTCATCGCCAAGGGATGGACGCCGTTCCCCTATAAGGTGCTCACCATCACGGCGGGCGTCACCCAGATGCCGTTCCTGGAGTTCATGCTGGCGAGCGTGGTTGCGCGCGCTATGCGCTTCTATCTTGTCGCGGGCCTGCTCTACTTTTTTGGCGAACCGATCCGGGACTTCATCGAAAAGCGCCTGACGTTGGTCACGTCCGTATTCGTCGTCCTCCTTGTCGGCGGTTTCGTAGCCGTGAGATACCTATTCTAGTCTGACCGCGTTCAAGGTCGAAGGTTCACCATGCTCGAAACAACAGTCCGCCCAGATCATGCCAATGCTTACCGTCTCGGCGGTCTGGCGCTGCTCATTTCGGTCGGAATCATCCTGACCGCACTCGGCTTTGAATATCTCGGCGGCTACGCGCCCTGCCCTCTCTGCCTCATCCAGCGCTACGCCTTTTATGCCGGCATTCCTCTGACCTTTCTCGCCATGGCGCTCGTCGCCGAACGCAGCCGCATCGCCGCCGTTATGTTCTTCGTCGTGGCCCTCGGCTATCTGGTGAATGCCGGTCTGGCGAGCTACCACGCGGGCGTCGAATGGCACTTCTGGCCCGGCCCCGACACATGCACCGCTGCGCAGGCCCTGCCCGCAAACCCGGCCGATTTGTTGAAAGGCCTCGATAGCGCTCGTGTCGTCCGCTGTGACGAGGCCACATGGCGTCTGTTCGGGCTCTCGTTCGCCGGTTGGAACGTACTTATCTCTCTGGCGCTGTTCGCAATTTCATTGCAGGCTGCATTCGCAGCCAAGGCGCGCCCTTAAAACGTCAGCCATTTCAATGCGATGTAAAATGCTCGCAACCATTTAAGCGAGCCGACGCGGCCTATGGGCCGGGCAGAACTCTCCATGAACAGACTGCAAGCGAATTTCCTTGGATAGGACGTTCCTCTGCCATTTTTGCGCCCGAGTGTGGCAGTTAATTCACACCAAGCGCGGAACACAAACGGAACGCGACGCCCTAAAGGCGAAGCTCCGGAGAAGTTCTCGGGCGGTGTGAAGGAGTGGTTGCGTATGGGGATCTTTGTTGCGTCCTCCCCCTCGTCTCCAAGGCAGGTCTTGTCGCGTTGTATGCGTCCTGCCGGAGTTTCGAAGTCGAAGTCGAGTTTGACCGATCAGTTCGCCGCCGTTGTGTCTCCGCCAATTGGTCTTCGTAAGCGTTGCGTCCCTGTTGCGTCCGTTGCGTTTGTTGCGTCCCCAGTAGCGTCTGCGTTGCACACCCCCAAGAGCGCGCTGAGAGGCGTGTTCCAAAATCTGAAGCGAGCGGTCTGGCGTGAAAAGTCCACGCGTCTGGCCAGACTGCTCCCCAGGTCGAGACTGCTACCCGAGGTCGAGAGTACGTCATCCACAGCTCAGGTTGGCTGCTCTGGAACCCCGGCACGAGTTCGAAGCGTTCTGTCTCAGTAGCCGCGTTTGTAAGCCTGAGTTGCGTTGCGTCAGTTGTGTTGCGTCCAGTTGCGTCAGTTGTGTCCAAAGTTGCGTAAGGAATGCGATGCAGATGCCCCCCGTGCAGAGCCCGAAGTTGAAAGCAGTCCACGTTGCGTCCGCGTTACCGCCGAGTGAGTGGCGGCCCTTGTCGGACATCGTGTCCGGCATCGTGCGTAAGATCGAAGAACAGTCCGTGGCCGACGCCAGCGCATCCGATGCATGCGCTCTGCCGAAAGCCGCGTAGCGACCCCTTTAGAGAATTCGCGAGCCCGCAACTCTTGGCGGACTAGCAACGAAACGGCAGGTGCATCGAGTGTAGGACCCGCAGTCCCTAACGGCACTGCATCACACGGTACTGCGTAGTGGTGCCATTGCGCTCTTTGTGCCTGCCACTCACCTGTAATGCGTGCGTCAGCGTCCCTGTATCCCAGTATCCCAACGGAGCGCCAACATGGCCCACCTTTCAAACCCCGATCACGTCAATCCCGTCCAGTGGCAGCAGGCCCAGGGCGTCGCACGCCAAACCTGCGCGCGTTTCTTTCGTGATGGCGGTAGGCCCGAAGACGCACTGAAGGCGTTCGGCCTCTCCGACAGCGAACTCGAAGGCCTTGATTGGAGTCGCGCGGTGGATGCAATCGCCCTGACCCTGTGTTCGGCCCCACAGCGACGCGCAGCCTGATCTGCACGGGCGGATTAAGCGCTGCCCTCGTGTTTGTCCTTCGCCTTGAGCCCCGCTGCTTCGGCAGGCGGGGCTTTTTGTACCAAACGGAACACGGATGCCAGATCATTTCTCGAGCAGGTATCAGAAGGGGATGAACGGAACTTCAAGCCGACACGCAAAGCCGGTTGTGCTGAGGTGACGCTCCAGCTGCCCGCGTAACTGACTTCGAACGACGCGATCAATCAGCGTCGTGCCGAACCCGGTGCCCACCGTACCACTCTGGCTGCGCGGCACCGAAACCTGTTCCGACCAGTTCATCGTGAACAGGTTGTCGAGCAAATCCCAGACCACGAAAACTTGGCCGTCGGTCTGGCCCATCGCACCGTACTTTACGCTGTTGGTCGCCAGCTCGTGAATGATGAGCGACAGCGTTTGCGCCATGCCCGGCCCGAGCGGCACGGACGGGCCGGTGCATGTGGCCTTCAGCGTTGGAAATGGGGCTAATTCCTGGTTGAGGATTGCTGCGAAATCAACCGAGGACCAGCGCTCCTTCGAAAGAAGCGACTGCGCCCGCCCCAATGCTGCAAGTCTCTCGCGGATCTTGTCGGCGACGTCCTCTCCACCCTCGGCGAACGTGAGGTTGACGATCGACTGCGCCACCATCATCGCGTTTCGTGCCCGGTGATCGACCTCGCGCACCACCATGTCTTCCCGCTCTTGCCCGAGCAGACGTTGCCGGAAAGCATCCATACGCTCGAGAGCTTCGCTGAGCGTCGTCCTATCGAACGACGTCCATGCCCTCGGGCGCTCCTGTGCAACGAGGATCGCGATCGGATGGCTTGCTCTCTCCATTGGCACGGCGAGCACAGCCCCCCAACCTGCCGCGGCCGCCGCTTTACAGAGCGCCAGCTCGGCGTCTTCCGTGTTGTTGCACATGGTTGGCTCGCCTAACCGGAGCGTCTCTTCGAGCGTTTGAATGACTGCGAGGACTTTGCTCGGATCGAGACTGCCGTCGCTCCAGGTGGCAGTTACGCGCGGATCGGCAGCATAGCTGAGATCCACGATAACTGCCGCTGCAACACCCAGGTGCTGGCCTAGCATTTCCAGCGTTGTGGCGCGGCCGAGGCTGAGATCTGGTCCCAGACGCAGATGCTCACTGAGATCGAGAAAGAACCGCATTTGCCGCTGCGCCAGCACGGCGTGAGTGGTCTCGCTGCCGCTGTTGAAAATGCCGGCGATAGTTCCATCCTCTCCCCGGATCGGCGTGAAGCTGTAGCTCCAATAGGTTTCCTCCGGCGCGCCGAACCGCGCCATCGGCAGAAACTGGTCCTCGACAAACATACCCTCGCCCGTCGCGATCACCCCCCGGAACTGTGGTGCGATCTCGTCCCAAATATCCGACCACACATCGTGCGCCCGCGCACCGAGCGCCCTCGGATGCCTCGGCCCGGGGATCGGCGACCATGCGTCGTTATAGAGGAGGCGCAATTCCGGCCCCCAATAGATCGCGGTCGGGAATTTGGATTGCAGACAGATACTCAGCGCCGATTGCAGCGATTGCGGCCAATCCTCGATAGGTCCGAACGGATGCTGCGACCAATCGGTGGCGGCGATTAATCGCCCCATCTCACTTCGCCCCGACAGGAAAGGAAGGGGGCCGGGCTTGAGATCCTGTTCGCGCAACATTGGCAGGTGAGAGTTCCGACTAGAACGCTTCGGACAGAATGCTGCTCGGCCCCGCCTCGCAGGTCACGGCTCACGTCTCTCACGTACCACGTTGCTCTACGTATGAGGAGAAAAACACGATCTAGATCAGACGTCGGTTAAAGCGGCGCGGATCGTAGAGCCCAAGCGACCTTCGGGAACAGGCATTGGAACTTCAGCGTGGCAGGCAGGTTGCACGCGTTTGCTGGACGCCAAAGCGCAAACATCTTTTGCCGGGAGAGCCACATGAGGACCACACGAGCCATTGCAGTTGCCGCACTTGCCACAACCACAGTTCTGAGTTCCCAGCCGCTCGCGGAAGCCGCACGCTATGACGGCGGCTGGAACATGATCGCGCAAACGACGCGCGGCCACTGCGGCGTCATCCACATCAGCCTCGGCGTAGAACGCGGTCGCATCTTCTCCACCGGCGGGTCGTTTGCCTTCTATCCGATCAATGTTGATGGCCGCGTGACCAAATGGGGTCGCGCTCGGATCACGGCGATCGCCGGCCCGCGCGTTGCACGCGGAACCGGGCGTTTCGGCGCCACGAGAGCCGAGGGCACATGGCAAGGCCGCGGCCCTTCCGGCCTGTGCTCCGGCGTTTGGACGGCCAACCGGTTCTAGAAAGATATCCTCCACGAGTAAGCCACTCGAATTGCGAATGGAGTCGTGGCGAAACCTGTTTCTGGTAGTGTTCGGCCTTTAGCTCAGCTACGGGACGAAACAACCAACTGCGGGTCCGCTCATGTTTCCACTGTCAGACATGTTGAAGTCGTTCGTGAAGGTCGGCAGCCTCACGGTCATTGACGCTGAAGGTAAGACGCACGTTTTCGCCGGCGGTCCCGGTCCCGAAGCGACGATGCGCCTGACGGACCCCACGCTCTATCGCAAGCTCTTCTTCAATCCGGAGCTGCACGCCGGCGAAGCCTACATGGACGGGCGAATGAGCTTCCCCGGCTCGAACCTGCGCGCGTTCTTAACCCTCTTCTCGGTTAATCGCCTCTCACTCGGCAATCAGCCGATGCAAAAGGTCCTACGCCGCATCTCGCGAGGATTGAAGCGCTTCCAGCAAGCCAATCCCGTCGGCAAAGCCCAGCAGAACGTCGCCCACCACTACGATCTCGGCAACGCCTTCTACAAACTTTTCCTCGACACCGAGATGTTCTATTCCTGCGCGTACTTCCGTGACGAGCAGGAGACGCTCGAACAAGCACAGCGCAACAAGTGCCGCTTGATCGCAGCCAAGCTCAACCTGAAGCCTGGCCAGCGCGTTCTTGATATCGGTTGCGGATGGGGCGGGCTCGCGCGCTATCTGGCCCAGATTGCCGACGTTCAGGTCACAGGAGTGACGCTGTCGAAGGAACAGCACGCCCTCGCCGTCGACTCCATGAAAGTGGCCGGGCTCGATAGCCGCGTTTCGATCCAACTCAAGGATTATCGCGAACTCACCGGAAAATTCGACCGCATCGTCTCCGTTGGCATGTTCGAACACGTCGGCGTCGGTCACTATGGCGAATTCTTCGCCAAGGTGAACGATCTCATGACCGACGACGGCGTCATGCTGCTTCACTCCATCGGCCACATGAGCCCGCCTGGCACCGCAAGCCCGTGGCTGCGGAAATACATCTTCCCCGGCGCTTATTCGCCAGCTTTGTCGGAAGTGTTCCCCGCCGTCGAGAACAACAGCCTATGGGTAACGGACCTTGAGTTTTTGCGCGTCCACTATGCCACCACGCTGCGCCACTGGCATGACCGATTCGAGAAAAATCGGGCCGCGGTGGCGGAGATGTATGACGAGCGGTTCTGCCGGATGTGGGAATTCTACCTCATCAGCGCCGAGATGATGTTCCGCACCGGCTCGCAGGAGGTCTTCCATATGCAGCTTGCACGCAAGCGCGATGCCGCCCCGATCGTCCGCGACTACATCACCGACGTTCAGCGCAAGTATGAGCAGATCGAAGCGGGCTGGGCACGATGACGGTCCCTCGGAGAAGTCCGCCTGCTACTCTTCCAGTTCCGTATCCCAATAAAGATAGTCCATCCAACTCTCGTGCAGATAGTTGGGCGGAAACAGGCGGCCGTTGCGGTGTAGTTCAAAAACGGTCGGCCGATACGGCGGTTGAAATGGCTTCATGCCGGCGGCTTGAAGCGACTGGCTGCCCTTCTTGAGATTGCACGGCGCACAAGCCGTCAGAACATTTTCCCACCGCGTCATCCCGCCCCGCGCACGGGGTACTACATGGTCGAAGGTGAGGTCGTGCTTGTCGCCGCAATATTGGCAGCTGAACCGGTCGCGCAGGAAAACATTGAATCGAGTGAAAGCGGGATAAAGCGCGGGTTTGACATAGGTTTTGAGGGAAACGACGCTGGGCAGGCGGATCTCGAAGCTTGGGCTTCGAACGGTCGTCTCATATTCGGAGACGATGTTGACGCGGTCCAAAAACACCGCCTTCACCGTCTCCTGCCAACTCCAGAGCGACAAAGGATAGTAGCTCAGAGGGCGGAAGTCGGCGTTCAGAACCAGGGCCGGACACGAGTCCGGAAGGGAGGCATGAGCGTTCACAAGCTTGCATCCAGTCGGTTCGCCGTTCGAATCGGTGTGTCAAACCGTTTCGACGAGGCGGATACTAACCGGGCATGACACCGATGTGAAGCCTTGCGATCGGCTCACGCAGTTCGCCCACAAGTTTCTGAGCGAACTGACTTTTTTGCCCAGAACTATGTCTTGTGAAATCATGCTCCGACCACTCAATGTGGCCCCACGGTGACGTGTGGCCACTGCCCGGTGCACCGACCGCCCCTTCGCGAGATGAGCTGCCATGAAAGCAATCAAGACCAAATCTGCAACGGCCAAGAAGGCCGCAAACAAAATCCGGAACAAGCCCGCCGGCAAAAAGTTGGCTCCGAAGCCGATCGTATCCACCGGCTACTGGTTGCTCAAATCCGAACCCGACGTGTTCTCTTACGAAATGCTGAAGGCAAAGGGCGCTAAGGGCGAACCGTGGACCGGCGTGCGCAATTTCCTCGCCCGCAACAACATGCGCGCCATGTCCGTCGGAGATCTGGGCTTTTTCTACCACTCCAACATCGGCAAGGAGATCGTCGGCATCTGCCGCGTGATCGCGCCCGCTCATCCCGACCCGGAAGACGGTACCGGCACGTGGGAGTGCGTCGACGTGGAGGCCGTCGCGGATCTCCCAAAGCCCATCACGCTTCAGGACGTGAAAGAAAACCCGAAACTCGCAAAGATGAGCCTCGTCACCTCGATGCGCCTCTCGGTTCAGCCGGTGACCGCTGAGGAATGGGCCGAGGTCTGCCGAATGGCCGATTTCGACCCCAAGGGCGTTCAACCAAAATCGGTTGGCGTCAAAAAGCAGAAACGATGAGCCTGGGTCCACAGACAGAAGAAGACTTCGCCCCTTTTATTGCGGCCAATACGATCTTGATGGCGCCGCCGCACGTGCCGGAAATTCGACTGCATCTGGCCGAGGAGTCGCTGCCCATCTGGCAGAAAACGGAAGAAGAACTGGGCGAGATGAACGTGCCGCCGCCATTCTGGGCCTTCGCCTGGGCAGGTGGTCAGGCCCTCGCCCGCTACCTGCTCGACACTCCGATCGAAGTCTCCGGCAAGACCGTGCTCGATCTGGGCACTGGCTCAGGCCTTACCGCAATCGCGGCCATGAAAGCCGGCGCAATTTCCGTTCTCGCAGCAGATATCGATCGCATGGCGCTCGCCTCCGCCCGTCTCAACGCGGCTTCAAATGGCGTCGCCATTGCTACGACCGAGGAGGACCTCCTGCTGGATTTGCCCGCCTCCTTCGGAGCCGTCCTCGTCGGGGATCTCTTTTACGAACGCGAACTCGCCGAGCGCGTTCTCGCCTTTATTGCGGCTGCACACGCGAAAGGTGCGCGCGTCCTCGTCGGCGATCCGCAGCGGAGCTACTTTCCCAAAAATCGATTTGCCTTGGTCGCCGAATACCAGGTGCCGGTAACCCGCGAGCTGGAAGACGCTTTGGTAAAGAAAACGGCTGTTTGGGCGCTTAAGCAAAAAGATTAACGCCCCTTATATTGCAGCGCAAAATGCGACGTTCTGGTTCGTACCTTCTATCAGTTGTGCGCCGCCGTCCGTGCTCCCATAATGACTTCAAAAATAAGCTCGGGAGGAGAACCGCATGTCCGAAAAGGTATACCCGGTCAAAGCCGACTGGGCCAAAGGCGCATGGATCGACGACGCCAAGTATCAGGAACTCTACAAGCGCAGCGTTACGGACCCGAACGGCTTCTGGGGCGAAGCCGGTAAGCGGCTCGATTGGATTAAGCCATACACGCGCGTCAAGAACACTTCGTTCGATCCCGGCAACGTCTCGATCAAGTGGTTCGAGGATGGCACGCTCAATCTGTCGGCCAACTGTATTGATCGCCATCTTGCCACGCGCGGTGATCAGGTTGCCATCATCTGGGAAAGCGACGATCCCACCCTTGATGAGCAAATCACCTACAATCAGCTGCACGAACGCGTCTGCCGTTTCGCAAACGTCCTGAAGGCCCACGGCGTCAAGAAGGGCGATCGCGTCACCATTTATCTGCCGATGATCCCCGAAGCCGCGTACGCGATGCTCGCCTGTGCGCGCATCGGCGCCATTCACTCGATCGTTTTCGGCGGCTTCTCACCAGACAGCTTGAAAAACCGCGTCGATGATGCCGAGAGCCGAGTCATCATCACGGCCGATGAAAGCGTTCGCGGCGGCAAGAACGTCCCGCTGAAAAAGAACGCGGACATCGCGCTCGAAGGCTGCCATCCGGATACGCGCCTCCTCGTCGTTCGCCGCACCGGCAATCCGATCAACTGGGTGCCGGGCCGCGATTTCTGGATGCACGAAGAAACGGCCAAGGTTGCAGCCGACTGCCCGCCGGAGGAAATGAACGCGGAAGATCCGCTGTTCGTGCTCTACACGTCCGGCTCCACCGGCAAGCCAAAAGGTGTCGTCCACACCACCGGCGGTTATCTGCTCTACGCGTCTATGACGCATCAATACGTGTTCGATTACCACGATGGCGACGTCTACTGGTGCACCGCCGACGTCGGCTGGGTCACGGGTCACAGCTACATTGTCTATGGTCCGCTCGCGAACGGCGCTACGACGCTGATGTTCGAAGGCATCCCGACGTATCCCACCGCCTCCCGTTTCTGGCACGTCGTCGACAAGTGGAAGGTCAATATCTTCTACACCGCGCCGACTGCAATCCGGTCGCTCATGGGCCAGGGCGACGACTTTGTGAAGCGCACCAGCCGTGCCTCGCTCCGCGTCTTGGGTTCCGTTGGCGAGCCGATCAACCCGGAAGCATGGGAGTGGTATTACAATGTCGTGGGCGACGCCCGTTGCCCCATCGTCGATACGTGGTGGCAGACGGAAACCGGCGGCATTCTCATCACCCCGCTGCCCGGTGCCACAGCTCTGAAGCCGGGCTCGGCGACGCGTCCCTTCTTTGGCGTGCAGCCCGCCCTGGTCGATGACAAAGGCGTACAGCTCGAAGGTGCCGGCTCCGGCAACCTCGTCATCCTCGACAGCTGGCCGGGTCAAAGCCGCACCGTCTTCCGCGACCACGAGCGCTTTGTGCAGACGTACTTCTCGGCCTACGCGGGGCAGTACTTTACCGGTGACGGATGCCGACGCGACGAAGACGGCTACTACTGGATTACCGGCCGCGTTGACGACGTGATCAACGTGTCAGGCCACCGGATGGGCACCGCCGAAGTCGAAAGCGCGCTCGTCGCCCATCCCAAGGTCGCCGAAGCCGCCGTCGTCGGCTACCCGCACGATTTGAAAGGTCAGGGCATCTACTGCTACGTGACGCTGAACAACGGCGTCGATCCCACCGACGAACTTCGCAAGGAACTTGTGGCCCATGTTCGCCGCGAGATCGGCCCCATCGCCTCACCCGATTTGATCCAGTTTTCACCCGGTTTGCCCAAAACCCGCTCCGGAAAAATCATGCGCCGCATCCTGCGCAAGATCGCTGAAGACGAGTTCGGCAGCCTTGGCGATACGTCAACTCTCGCCGATCCCGGCGTCGTCGATGATCTCATCGAGAACCGGCAGAACAAGCGCGCGGTGTAGAGCGCATTTCAGGCAGAACAAAAGGGCGGATGGATGCTTCCATCCGCCCTTTTTCATATTGCAGGTCGGCTGCCGTCGGCGGCTCTACTTGCAGCGCGAGAATGCGCCACGATCGAAGTGGAAATGGTTCTTGTGCGCTGCGTTGTATTCCGGCCCGAGGGCGACACGGAAGTAGCGGCACGCGCGACGATGAACTTCCTTCAAGAACGCGGCCTCGGGTCCCTTGCTCGTCCAGTCTCGCAGGATCGATATCTGCCGGCCGCCATCCAATGTGAAACCGGAAATATCGATGGCGTTGGCGGTGGCGTGCTGGCTACGCACATTCTTCATGAGCGGGTTACCGAGAATGTTGCGGCAATCGTAGATCCCCATATCGCCGATAGTAGCAACGCGCGCACCGAACGTTGACTGCGCCAGAGGCTGCACCTCATGCTCTATCCATAGCGCCAAGGCGGCCGCCATTTCGCACGTCAGCTTTTCGGCTCCAATTCTCGCGCCACCAGCTTTTGAGAACGACACTGCATTCTGCCATCCGCATCCATTTTTGTAGGGCTGGTCTGGAATTGCGGCGGCGTCGATGTGTGGCTGCTTCAGAACGGCCTCACACAAAGGCCGGTCGAGACGCAAAGCGGCGAGCCGCGTATCGACGAACCACGAGGGCTGCGTGTCGAGGGAAATCGGCGAAAACGGGCTGAACCGCTGCGGGATGTAGCCTAGGCGCATCGCAACGAACATCGTCGCGGCGATAAGCAGAGCGAGGAAGAGCCTGGCGAGCAGGCGGCGCTTCGGGCGGGCTGGCGAGGTCATGGGGACTCCGGATTGCCCACCGACAGTAGCGAACTGGCGAACCGGCTCCTAGATCTGCAACGCCACACTCCATGAACCGATCTTTGCAGATCGAAGAATAAGTCAGCACGCCCCAGTGCAGGTCTCAGCACCAGCCTTGAGCTTTGAGACTATTGAGTGAGCCGCAGGCCGTTGAGAGACTGCGCGATCGCCACGAACGTCTGGCGAAGCTCATCACCGTCCCGAGCGTCGTGGAATTCTCCGCCGGCGCGGCGGGCGCACTCCTGCAACATGGTCTTCGCGGATGCTGGCGCTTCAAACGCAACCGTGTGAACCTTGACACCCTTGTCGCCAAGACCGGTGCAGACCGAGAGCACCTGCGCACTCGAGTTCGCATTGGCATAAGCTGTATTGAAGATGCCATCGGTCATAAGGATGAGCGCCTTCGTGGTCGTGCGGTCATGATAAGCGACGGGTTCGCTCTCTGACGGCCACAGTGACGCGAAGTTGGGCGATATAAGATTCCACGCCCACTGCGCCCCGATATGCCCAGCCGTCGCACCATTTGCAACGTAGCGACTGATCGATGCCGTCAACGCCGCCTTGTCTTCCGTCAGCGGGACGATCGTTGCCGCCGGGCAGAAATATCCCTGGCGGCCCTCTGTGGGATCGATGTCGCTGAAAGATCCGGTACCCCGATAGGCGCCACCGTCGAGGATGCTGTCATCCAAGTACGCACTGCGGCCTGTACGTTCACGCACGCAACCGTCGCGGCTGGTGCCATTCGAAGCGCGGTCCGCGTAAGCGCCGAGCTGGATCGCGGCGGCATAAGGCGCCAGACCGATTCGCACCCTGTTCGGCCGAACGCCACCCGGCATTAGAATGCTGATGAGGTCGGTAGCGGCCGTCTTGAGATCGGCGAGCTTGCGACCGCTCATGGAACCGGTGATGTCGAGCGCCATGCCGAGTTCGAGGTCGTTCGCCTCGAACGTCGTCACTGTATCTACGGGGACCGCCACAGTCTGGAAGCCCGCGACGCGCATGAACGTCATCGGCACGCCGGCATCCACCTTGACTTCGATCGTGCTGTTGGCTCGATCGGGAATAACCTCGACCTTGGCGATGTCCGCGAACTTGCCGCCGCCGGAGAGGTTCTGATTAAAGAAGCGCTGGCCGAGCTCGGCGACTTCTTCATCACTCATCGCCCCCTCCATCAAGGCCCGCCCGGCAGCAAGAGCTGCTGCGTCCGCCGCCGCGGCGAGTTTCGATGTCGAGTGATGGACACGCGCATGATCAATGGCCACACCGATGGTCACCGTCAGGACCATGGCGCAGACGCCGAAGAGGATCGCAACGCCGCCGCGCTCGCTGCGGGCAAAAGCAGTAACGGTCGCGATGGGCAGCGTCGGCATCGTGTCTCTCCTTGAAACAACCCGGCGGGGTTGGGAGCAACAGGAGCAACCGTGATGCCTATGCGAGTTGAAGCGAGCCCCAAGGTCTGCCGCATCACCGCGTGTGGTTGACGAAGTCTTAACGAGCTTGCGTGCACCTTGGACATCGTCGAGCAAAATCAGGGCGACGTCGCAAACAAATCAAAAACTGAAGCCGCCGGGCCGCGCACATAGGCGATCGTAAACGGCGCACAGTAATGGGCGGACGCGACCGGCGGCGAGGCGCCAGCCCAGTGCGCTGTGTCTCATTGAGACGAGGTTTTGCATCGGGCTGTCTCTCAGAAGTCGGAGATGATCCCGTCCTTCTCCCAGTCGCCGTAGCGGACCGGATCAGGCCCATTGCGACCGCCCACTTCCCGGCGGGCAGCCTCCGCCTCGGCCGCCTCATCCCGCGCTCGGCGGCGCTCTTCGGCCTCGGCCAGCGCGCGCTTGGCAACGTCAGAAAGCGGGCGGCTGGGAACCTCGTCGGCTCCTGCAGCGCCGGTGGCAGCTGACGGTAGATCGGGCGTGTCGACCATGGTTCGTCCTTTTGCAACGCGACGGTTCGCTAGGGTGCGGACCTATGCCGGTCTCTGGTTGTCGCCGGCAACCATTCCCATATACCATCCGCGTTCGGAAACGGATGCCTACCGGGCGGCGTTGTGCCGCCATGGAGATGCCGAGGGAGCCGCGCCCTGCCATGCCGATGAACTACGCAAAGACCGGTTTGTTGCTGATCGTCCTGACCGGCATCTTCGTCGCCATGGGCGCGCTGGTCGGCGGAAAATCCGGCTTGGTGATCGCCTTTATCATGGCTTTGGGAATGAACATCTTCAGTCTCTGGAAGTCGGATTCGATGGTGCTTCGGATGTTCGGTGCCCATGAAGTCGATGAGCAAACAGCGCCGGGCTACGTCAACCTCGTCCATGAACTTGCCGCGCGCGCCGAACTCCCGCCTCCCCGCGTTTATGTCATCGATAATCCGCAACCCAACGCGTTTGCCACCGGTCGCAGCCCGAGCCGTGCCGCCGTCGCGGCATCGACAGGCCTTCTAGACTCGCTCTCCCAGGAAGAGCTTGCCGGCGTGATGGCGCATGAACTCGCCCACATCAAGAACCGCGATACGCTGACCATGGCTGTTGCGGCCACGATCGGCGGCGCCATCTCGATGTTCGCACAGTACCTGCAGCTCGGCATGCTGTTCGGCGGAAATCGCGAAAACAGCAATGGCCCCGGCTTCCTGGCCAGTCTCGTGGCGATGCTGATTGCCCCTTTCGCCGCTATGCTCGTGCAGATGGCGATCAGCCGCTCGCGCGAGTATCAGGCTGACCGCATGGGCGCGATGATCTGCGGCAACCCGATGTGGCTAGCCTCGGCGCTCGCCAAAATCCACGCCGCCGTGCAGCGCACGCCGAACTGGCAGGCCGAACGGATCCCTGCCGCTGCGCACCTGTTCATCATCAATCCGCTGACCGGTCACGGCGTCGACAATCTTTTCTCGACCCATCCGAATGTGGAAAATCGCATCCGCGCGTTGAAGGAACTGGCAATCGAAATGGGGCAAGCCCCTTCGGCCCTCGAGATCGGTACCGCAGACGTGTCCGGAGGTTTCGAAATTGCTCCGACCCGTCCCGCTGCCGGTCCCTGGTCACGCAGCCGGACGTCGCGCGGACCGTGGGGCTGATCGACCATCCCTCGCCTGTCGCTTTAAGGAGAGTGCCATTGACCGCGCGGCGCCGACACCGTAGCGATGGGAAATGACAGGCACCCGCCCGCCGCGAGACCTCAAAGCTGACCACAAGACTGGCCGAACGGCGTCTTCCGCCGGCGCAAAAGTCCGTGGTTCGTTCAAGCCCAAACCGAAGAAAGCCGTCAGCAAGCCCGTCGAGAAGCCCGCCGGCTTTGAAGCCCGTCAGGCCGCCGCGGAAACCCTGTGGCGCGTCATGAAGCGCGGCACGTTCTTCGAGGAAGCGTTCGCGGAAGCCTTTACCAAGCCCGAACGCGCAAAGGTCGAGCCGCGGGATCGTGCGTTCGCGCGCCTCCTCGTCACAACGGTTCTACGCCGCCACGGTGAACTGTCGCACGTGATCAGTTCGCATTTGCAGAAGCCGCTGCCCGAACCGCAGGGCTGGGTCTGGCCGATCCTGCTCGCCGGCGCGGCTCAATTGCTTTTTCTCGATACACCCCCGCACGCCGCCATTGGTCTCGCCGTCGAGCAGTGCAAAGCTGACCCGAACGCCCGCCGCTTCGACAAACTCGTCAACGCTGTTCTCCGTCGCGTTTCAGACGGTGGCATTGCCGCCCTGAACGGTCTCGACGCTGTCGCGCTGAATGTGCCGCCTTGGCTCCTCGCCGGCTGGGAAAAAACATACGGCCCGGAAGCGGCGCGGCGCATTGCAGCTGCGAGCCTGGAAGAGCCACCGCTCGACGTGACGGTGAAGGGCGATCCAGTGGAATGGGCGGCGAAACTTCAGGGCGTGCCGCTGCCGACAGGGACCGTTCGCATTTTGCAAGCCGGCCGCATCACGGATTTGCCCGGGTTCGATGAAGGCGCATGGTGGGTGCAGGATGCCGCCGCTGCGTTGCCCGCCCGGCTCTTGAACGCTCAGCCCGGCCAGCGCGTCGCGGATTTGTGCGCAGCGCCAGGTGGCAAGACCGCCGAACTCGCAGCCGCCGGCGCCCACGTCACAGCCGTTGATATCTCCGCCGCACGCCTGCGGCGCGTGAAAGACAACCTTGATCGCCTACATCTTGAAGCAGAATGCGTCACCGCTGACATTCTCACGTGGCAGCCGGCAGCTCCGTTCAATGGGGTGTTGCTTGACGCCCCATGCTCAGCAACGGGAACCATTCGCCGCCACCCGGACATCCTGCATGTCCGTCAGAATCGTGGATTTGAAAAGCTTGTCGATCTGCAAAGTAAGCTGTTGGAGCGTGCTGCCGCCCTGGTCCGCCCCGGTGGTTTGCTGATGTATTGCACGTGTTCACTAGAGCCGGAGGAAGGCGAGCATCAGGTCAGCCGCTTCCTTGCAGCCCATCCCGAATTCGCTCGCGTACCGATCACGGCCCCGGAGATCGGGGGCCTTGCCGATGCGATCACACCAGATGGCGACCTCCGCACCCTACCGAGCCACCGGTTTCCCGGTGATGAGGCCGGATCAGGCTTCGACGGGTTCTATGCCGCACGCCTTCGCCGCCAGAACATCTGAGGCAACTCCGACCTACGCACAACTTGGTCTACGCGCTGCCTTGTCAGAGACTTAACCCTGCGCTACCGACCCAATGAGCCGCCGCAAGCCGGAACGGATACGTTTTGGCGCAGCGCACGGCGCGTGGAGGCAGTTGCCAATGTCTGGTTCGCGATGGCGGGTTTGAGTCTAGCCGAAAAGTCGCGAATTGCCCTCATCGCCGCCAAGCGATCGCAACGCGCATCGATGGCACGTCTGCAATTCTCGCCGCTTTTGCGTTGGCGCTTCGGTTCGGCGAACCTCGGCAATCTTCTTATTGTTCCGCAAACACTTCGCAACGCGGACCCGAGCTTCTGGCCGGAAGTGAAGCTCGGTCACATGGGTCTGGCCGGCATTGGAATGTCGTTGCGCAGTGGATCGCCGTTCGAAGTCCAAAACCCTCCGGACGCATGGGTGCGGGCTCTTCACGGGTTCGGCTGGCTGCGCCATCTGGAAGCCACCGGCGATGATGAGGCGCGTGCGCTCGCCCGTAATCTGACAGTTGAGTGGACCCTTCGCCAGCGCGGATCCGGAATTGCTTGGGAGCCGGCCGTCCTCGGACGCCGCATTATCTCGTGGTTGAGCCACGCAAACTTCCTGCTCGACGAAGCCGACATCGAAACCTACGACGCCATCTCTTCAAGTCTCGGCGCGCAGATCGTGCGTCTTGCCGCTACCTGGCGCGACGGCCCCGACGGCTATCCGCGCATGCTTGCGCTGACCGGCCTCGTGCTCTCCTATCTTTGCGTTTCAGGTCACGACCGTCAGCTCGACGAAATCGAAAAGACGTTCTCCGCCGAGATTGAACGCCAGTTTCTTGATGACGGCGGTCATATCAGCCGCAATCCTGCCGTTCTCGTTGACCTGCTGCTCGATCTTCTTCCGGCGCGGCAATGCTTCGCCGCGCGCGGGCGCAGGCCTCCACCATCCCTGTTGCAATCGCTCTCCGATGCCGTTGCCTTTCTGCGCTTCATGCGCCTGGGCGACGGTCGCTTGGCGCGTTTCAACGGTGTTTCAGTCGCCTCGCCCGCGGGTCTCGCCACCGTGCTCGCCTACGACGATCTCTTTGCCAAGCCGCTGGCAGCGGCGCGACCTTCGGGCTACGTCCATCTCAGGCGAGGCGCCACCACCATCATCGCCGATGCGGGTATCCCGCCCCCGTTCGAGTTTGCCAACGAAGCACACGCTGGTTGTCTCTCATTCGAAATGAGTGCAGGCGCCAGGCTCATTTTCGTCAACGGCGGTGCTCCGGCATCGTCGGACCAGGATTGGCGTCCGCAGGCGCGCGGAACAGCGTCTCACAACACGCTGTGCGTGAACGAGACGTCGTCGGCCAAACTCGTGCGCCATCGCGGTCTCGAAGCCATGATTGGTGGCGCTCCGATCCGCGGACCGCTTGAGGTTGTCAGCGCCCTTGAGGAGGCCAACGGCGACCTTGTTTGGACCGGATCCCATAATGGATATCTGGGCCGGTTCGGAATCATCCACCACCGCAAGATGACACTGAGTGCATCAGGCGCCGCCATCGGGGGTACCGATCGTTTGACTGGCGAAGAAACGCCCCTGCGCCTCAAATCCGATCTTCCCTATGCGATCCATTTTCATCTCCACCCCGAGATCACATGCCGCCTCCTCAGTTCACCGGGCGAAGCCGAAATCGTCACTCCGGAGGGGCAGGTTTGGCGGTTCTTCTCCTCCGGTGCAGCGCTAAGCATCGAGGAAGGCATCTATTTCGCGGACAGCTCGGGACCTCGGCGGGCGCTCCAGTTTGTTCTGCGCGGAACAACTTACGGCGACACGGAAGTCAGCTGGACGGTCGAGACCCGGGCGTGACCTTGTGGCTCGCGCCAAGCGCCGGCTGCCCGGTACCCTGCTGCAACCGTTCATGCTAAGGCCCGATCAAAACTGCACGAAAGGATCCGACCTTGCCGACCGATGCCGTCACCATTCGCCGCGCCCTCATCTCCGTGTCCGACAAGACCGGTCTTGTCGATCTGGCGCGTGACCTGGCAGCCAAGGGCATCGAAATTCTATCGACAGGTGGAACAGCCGCCGCGCTCAAAGCCGCGGGTCTGCCGGTCGTCGATGTCTCCGAGCACACTGGGTTCCCGGAGATGATGGACGGGCGGCTGAAGACGCTCCATCCGAAGGTGCACGGCGGCCTGCTGGCGGTGCGCGGAAATGAAGAGCACGAGCAATCTGCTGAGGCGCATGCGATCGCGCCCATCGACCTTCTTGTTGTCAATCTCTACCCCTTCGAAGCGACGCTGGCGAAGGGCGGCACCTTCGATGAATGCGTCGAGAACATCGACATCGGCGGGCCGGCCATGCTGCGCGCGGCAGCTAAGAACCACGCCGGCGTCACCGTTATCGTCGATCCTGCCGACTACGACCTTCTGCGCGAGGAATTGGCAAAGACAAGCGGCGGCACCACGTTTGCGTTCCGCAAGATCATGGCCGCACGCGCACTGGCACGCACCGCGGCCTATGACGGCGCCATTTCAAACTGGCTGACGGCAGATCCCGACGAGTTCGGCCGCACGGCGCAGGCGTTCCCGCGTTCGTACACCGTGCAGCTCACGAAAGCGCTCGACCTGCGATATGGTGAAAACCCGCACCAGTCGGCCGCGTTTTATCGCGAGATCGGCGCAGCAGCCGGCACGGTCGCCACCGCCCGTCAGCTTGGCGGCAAGGAACTCTCGTACAACAACATCGCCGACACCGACGCCGCACTCGAATGCGTGAAGGAGTTCGATCCTGCGTCTCCCGCGTGCGTCATCGTTAAGCACGCCAATCCTTGCGGCGTCGCCGTGGCGGCAAGCATTAAAGACGCCTACGACCTGGCCTACAATACGGACACGGAATCAGCGTTCGGCGGCATCATTGCCTTCAACCAGACGCTGGACGCGGAGACCGCCGAAACGATCGTGTCTCGCCAGTTCGTCGAGGTGATCGTCGTTCCCGACGCGACGCCGGAAGCGGTCGAAGCGGTCGCCAAGAAGAAGAACGTACGCCTTCTCGTTACGGGGATTTGGTCGGGCGCAACACGGCCCCGCCGCGACTACAAAAAGGTCAATGGCGGACTTCTGGTTCAAGATGCCGATCTCGATCTCACTGAGAAACTCGACATCGTGACGAAGCGCCAGCCCACACCGTCGGAACTCGCCGACATGGTGTTCGCGATGAAAGTGGCGAAGTTCGTTAAATCGAACGCAGTCGTCTATGTGCGAGGGCTGGCCACGGTCGGCATCGGCGCCGGCCAGATGAGCCGCGTCAACTCAACCCGCATCGCCGTGGAAAAGGCAAAGCAGGCAGGCCTGGAAATCTCAGGATCGGTCGTCGCATCCGACGCCTTCTTCCCGTTTGCGGATGGCCTCATCACCGCCGCCGAAGCCGGCGCAACGGCTTTCATCCAGCCCGGCGGCTCGATGCGCGATGACGAGGTCATCAAGGCCGCTGACGAGCGAAATCTTGCAATGGTCTTTACCGGCATGCGCCACTTCCGCCACTAGACCACGGCCGTGGTCAAGTGCCGCCCTTCAATCGCTTCAACGCGTAAAGTGCTTCCAGAGCCGCTTTCGGCGTCAATTCATCTGGATTAAGCTTGGCGAGCGCCTCCTCAACCGGAGACGGCCCGGCTTTCGGCGCTGAACTCTTGGGCCGCGCCGCAGCAAACAACGGTAGATCGTCGAGTGGCTTTTCGGCGCCCGTCGCGCGGCGATCACTCTTTTCAAGCAGCTCGAGCACCTGCCGCGCCCGCTCGATGACGGGCTGCGGGATACCCGCAAGCTTGGCCACCTGAATCCCGTACGATCGATCGGCAGCGCCCGGACGCACTTTGTGCAGAAATACGATCTCGTCCTGCCACTCTTTCACATCCATCGTGACGTTGCCGACATCCTTGAGCCGCCCGGCAAGAGCCGTCATCTCATGGTAATGGGTCGCAAACAGCGCCCGGCACTTGGCGACATCGTGCAGGTACTCAACCGTCGCCCACGCGATTGAAAGGCCATCGAACGTCGCGGTCCCGCGCCCGATCTCATCGAGGATCACGAGCGAGCGCTCTGTCGCCTGGTTGAGAATGCCAGCCGTCTCCACCATCTCGACCATGAATGTGGATCGCCCGCGCGCAAGGTCGTCCGACGCGCCAACGCGCGAGAACAGCCGGTCGACGACACCGATCCGCGCCACACGCGCCGGGACGAACGATCCCATCTGTGCGAGAACCACGAACAGCGCATTTTGGCGCAGAAATGTCGACTTGCCGGCCATGTTCGGACCGGTGACGAGCCAGATCCGCGCCGTCGTCTCCTCGTCAAAACCGGTCGGCTTCACGGCATCGAGACCCAGGATGCAGTCGTTCTCGATGAAGGCTCCGGCCTTCGATTGCCGCAGGGCCAGCTCAACGACCGGGTGCCGCCCTCCGCGAATTTCAAATCCACCCGTCTCTGAAATGTCCGGCCGCACGTAATTCTCTGTCACTGCGAGTTCAGCGAGCGCCGCCAGATGGTCAATTTCGGCGAGAGCCGCCGCCACCGCGGAGAGCCCCTGCTCCGATTGCGCGATGGCAGACGTGAGTTCGTGGAACACCTCGTCTTCGAGTGCCAACGCCCGCTCGGCGGCGGACGCAATCCGGCCCTCAATCTCCGACAGTTCAACAGTGGCGAACCGCATCGCATTGGCCATGCTCTGGCGATGGCGGAAAAACTCATTGAGCGGTGGCGTCGTTAGAGCCTTCGCATTCAGCGCCGTGACCTCAATGAAATAGCCGAGGATATTGTTGTGCCGGATCTTCAGCGTCTTGACGCCGGTCTGCTCGATATACCGCGCCTCTAAAGTCGCGATCACCTGCCGGCTGTCATCCTTGAGGCGTCGCGCCGCATCGAGGGCCTCGCGATAGCCCGTTCGCACATAGCCACCATCGCGCTTCAAGTGGGGAAGGTCATCGGCCAGCGCCGCTTGGAGGTCTGCGCTGAGATCGGGATTGGCCGCCGAAAGGTTGCGCACGACCCTCTCGAGTTCCAGAGGCAGGCCCATGGCCGCTCCGGCTTTATTGATAAGACCGGCACACGTCGCAGCAGCCTCCAGCCCGTCGCGCAACGCGCCGAGATCTCGCGGACCGCCGCGCCCAAACGCCAGCCGAGTCACCGCCCGCGCGATATCGGGAGCCCCCCGCAAACGTTCGCGCAGCGCATCGCGCAGTGCCGCCTCGGCAACAAGGAATGACACAGCATTCAACCGATGTTCGATCGCTGCGACATCGCGTAATGGACTTGCCAGGCGCTGGCTGAGTTCGCGCGCTCCGGCAGCCGTGACGGTGCGATCGATGGCCGCGAGCAGGCTGCCGGCCTTGTCGCCTGACGACGATCGCGTCAACTCCAGACTGGAGCGGCTCGCTGCGTCGATCACGAGAACGCCACCGTCTCCCATGCGCCGCGGTGGACGGATCACGGGCTTCTTCCCGATCTGAGTGAGATCGATGTAGCGCAGCAGAGCCCCGACAGCGGCGAGCTCCGACCGCGAAAAGCCCCCGAAGCCACCAAGTTCAGTTACGCCGAGTTGCGACTTGAGACCGCGCTCTCCCGCAAGGCTGTCGAACGATGCCGATGGCACCGGTGTCGTTGCCGCGCCTGCGATATCGATCCAGCGTTTCAACTCGCTGTCCGCGAGTACGCCGTCTGTTGTGATAATTTCGCCGGGGGAGAGGCGCACGAGTTCACCCGGCAGATCAGGTCCCGTGACTTCGCCCGTCTCCATCTCTCCCGTCGAGATATCGAGGGACGCCAGCGCATACATGGCTGTCAGGTGCAGCGCGCCCACCTCGCCGGATCCCGGCGCACGAAACAGCGCGGTCAGATAATTGCGTGATTTGGCATCGAGGAGCGTGTCTTCGGTCAAAGTGCCCGGCGTCACGAGCCGGACGACATCGCGCTTTACGACGGCTTTGGAGCCGCGCTTCTTCGCTTCCGCTGGATCTTCGAGCTGCTCGCATACGGCCACGCGATAGCCTTGTCGGATCAGTCGCTGCAGGTACTCATCCGCGCGGTGAATGGGAACGCCGCACATCGGGATCTCGACGCCCTGATGCCGTCCGCGCTTCGTGAGCACAATGCCGAGCGCTGCGGATGCGACCACGGCGTCCTCGAAGAACAGTTCGTAGAAATCTCCCATCCGATACCAAAGCAGGCTATCCGGATTGGCAGCTTTGATCTCGAGGAACTGCGCCATTGACGGCGTCGCCTCGCCCGCAGGCGGCGAGGGTGCGACGGTATCGGCGGGCGTCGAAAGCGCGCTGACTGCGTTGCCAGTCGCGTGTTCCGCCCCACTATCCACATTGCGCCGCGCGGCCATTCCCGCCCCTTTGCTTGACCCCTGAATGACATAGCGGCTCCAGGCGACAACGGCTAGCCACTCCGGCTTCGCGCTCATAGGCCGTCCAAAAGTACCAGATTGGCCGCGTTGAGATTTTAGCCGCCAGAGCCTACGGTGCGGCAACTGTAAGGCCATCGCGTCGGTGTGCCCGCCATGCCGCTTTCCGGCCGGCTCCTATAGGACTCGGAAGCGGCCAACAAAAGAGTCCTGCTCCCAAATGGCCCACAAGAACCAGCCGGCCCGCATCACGGCCCAGGAAGCTCTGCAGTTCCACGCTCAGGGCAAACCGGGAAAACTCGAGATCACGCCTACGAAGCCGCTGGCCACGCAGCGCGATCTTTCGCTTGCCTACTCGCCCGGGGTTGCGGTGCCTGTCGAAGCCATCGCTGAGAACCCGGCGCTAGCCTACGACTACACGAACAAGGGCAACCTCGTCGCCGTGGTCTCCAACGGTACCGCGATCCTGGGTCTTGGCAACCTCGGAGCGCTTGCATCGAAGCCCGTGATGGAAGGCAAGGGTGCGCTGTTCAAGCGCTTTGCTGATATTGACGCCATGGACCTCCTCGTCTCCACCGAGGACGTGGACGCATTCATCAACTGCGTGCGCTATCTCGGCCCATCATTCGGCGGCATCAACCTCGAAGACATCAAGGCTCCCGACTGCTTCATCATCGAAGAGAAGCTGAAGGAACTGCTCGATATCCCGGTATTCCACGATGACCAGCATGGCACGGCCATCATCGCCGCCGCTGGCCTCCTGAACGCGCTCGAATTGACGGGCCGCTCGATCGAGAACTTCAAGCTTGTCGTCAACGGCGCAGGTGCCGCCGGCATCGCCTGCCTCGAGCTCTTGGGCTCGCTCGGCATGCCGCGCAAGAACGTCATTTTCTGCGACACGAAAGGCGTCATCTACCAAGGCCGTAAGGACGGCATGAATCAGTGGAAGTCGGCTTATGCGGCCAAGACAAAGGCGCGAACGCTTGCGGAAGCCCTGGATGGCGCGGATGCCTTCTTTGGCCTCTCTGCCAAGGGTGCCGTGACCGCGGACATGGTGCGATCGATGGCGCCGAAGCCGATCATTTTTGCGATGGCAAACCCCGACCCCGAGATCACGCCTGAAGACGTTGCCGCCGTACGATCCGATGCGATCATGGCCACAGGCCGATCGGACTATCCCAACCAGGTGAACAACGTCCTCGGTTTTCCCTTCATCTTCCGCGGCGCGCTCGACGTGCAGGCGAGCACAATCAACGATGCCATGAAGATCGCAGCGACGAAGGCGTTGGCCGAATTGGCACGCCAGGAAGTGCCCGATCAAGTCGCCGCCGCGTTCCACGGTCGCCGCCCGACATTCGGCCCGGAATACATCATTCCCGCACCGTTCGACCCGCGCCTCATCAGCCACGTGCCGCCTGCCGTTGCCAAGGCTGCCATGGAATCGGGCGTCGCCCGCCGTCCCATCGTCGATATGGAAGCTTACGTCGCCCGCCTGAAGGGTCGTCTCGACCCCGTGACCGGCTGGCTGCAGGCAACCTTTGACACCGTCCGCCAGGAACCCAAGCGCGTCGTCTTCGCCGAGGGCGAGGACTCCGCCGTGATCCGCGCTGCAAATACCTACTTCTCGCAAGGCTTCGGCCAGCCGATCCTCGTTGGCAGTAAGGACATCATCAAGAAGCGCTTCGCAGAACTCGGCATCCCATTACGCGCGGAATTTGAAATCATCGACACGACCCTTTCCCCACATGCCGAAGAATTTGCCGAATTTCTCTATCAGCGTCTCCAGCGCCGCGGCCACTTGAAGCGCGATTGTGAGCGCATCGTGCGCAATGAGCGCAACGTCTTCGCGGCCCTGATGGTCGTGCACGGTTACGCCGATGCGATGGTATCCGGCGTGACGCGCAACTGGACCAGCGTGTTCCAGGATGTACGCCGCGTGATGGATGCCAAGCCCGGCCGCAATATCATCGGCGTCTCACTCGCGCTCTGCCGGGGCCGTGCGGTGCTGATCGCTGACACGAGCGTCCACGATATGCCCACACCCGAGCAGCTCGCCAACATTGCCGTGGAAGCGGCCAAAGCCGCCCGCAATTTTGGTCTCGAACCGCGCGTCGCCATGCTCGCCTATTCAACATTCGGACAGCCGCGCGGTGAACGCTCCGACGTCGTCCGCCAGGCCGTCGCCATTCTGGACGAGCGTCAAGTCGATTTCGAATACGACGGCGACATGGCCGCTGACGTCGCGCTCAATGCCGATCTGATGAAGCTCTATCCGTTCTGTCGTCTCACCGACACGGCGAACGTGCTGATCATGCCCGCCTTCCATGCAGCATCGATCGCCACGAAAACCTTGAAGGAACTCGGCGGCGCCACCGTGATTGGGCCGCTACTCGTCGGCCTCGAACACTCGGTGCAGATCTGCACGCTCGGCGCGCAGGACACAGACATCATGAACATCGCTGCACTGGCGGCCTACGATCTGACCTCGTAGGCGTTTACATCTCTACGCAAATCTTGCCGAAGTGGGTGGCGCTCTCTTCGTGTCGGAACGCATCCGCCAGCTTTTCGAGCGGAAACGTCCGGTCGATGACGGGTCGCAGGCCTGGATTTGCATCGAGCGCGCGGATCATCTCCTGCTGATGGCGCCGGCTGCCGACGATGATTCCTTGCAGCTTGATCTGCTTGGCCATCATCATCAACGTGGGAACGTTGCCGGCAATGCCCGTGAGAATGCCGATCAGCGCGACGTGACCGCCGACCCGTGCTGCCGTGATTGATTGCGGCAGCGTTCCTGGACCGCCAATTTCGAGCACGTGATCGACGCCGCGCCCGCCCGTCCACTGCTGCACGGCGTCGCCCCAGCGTGTCTCCGTTTTGTAGTTGATCGTGTGATCCGCGCCGAGCGATTTGGCTTTCTCCAGTTTGGCATCCGAGGAAGATGTGATGATCGCCGTCGCACCCATCATCTTGGCAAACTGAAGCGCGAACACCGCCACGCCGCCTGTGCCGAGGATGAGAACGCTGTCACCCGCTTTGATTTCACCCTCCACGACGAGCGCGCGCCACGCTGTGAGTGCCGCACAAGGCAGCGTCGCCGCCTCCACATGCGACCAGCCCTTCGGCGCATGCGTGAACCAGTTCGCAGGCGTGACGACGACCTCGCGCGAGTATCCGTCAAGGCCGTCCCCTGGAACGTGGCTGAAGTTGCCGTGCGGAGGAATGCCGTCCTGCCAGTAGGGAAAGAAAACCGAGACGACGTGATCGCCGATGGCGAACTCCGTCACATCGGGGCCCACCGCCTCCACGACGCCGGCGCCATCCGACATGAGTATGCGGCTGTCGGCGGTTGGAATGGCACCGTTGGCCACCGCATAGTCATGGTAGTTGAGCGAATTCGCATGCAGGCGAACGCGGATCTGCTGACGTCCCGGCTCACCTGGATCAGCACGTTCGACCAGTTCCAGCGTGTCGATCTTCGAAGGCTTGCGGGCGATGACGGCTTTCATGCGGATTGCGATCCCTATTCGTAGTAGGCGTAATGCTTGCGCACGGTCTCGACGACCTCCCAGGTGCCGGTGAAGCCGGCGGGAGATACGAACGCATCGCCTGCGCGATACGTGGCCGTCTGCCCGTCATCGCCTGTGACGACGAGCACTCCGGAGAGGATTTGGCAGAACTCGCTCTCGGTAAAGATGCAGCGCCATTTTCCGGGCTTTGATTCCCAGATGCCCGAATGGAAACGCCCGTCCCCGCTTGTGAAAAGGTTCCACGCCGTCTGGACGGGATCGCCTGAGAGAACGCGATCGGCCGGCGGCCGGTAGGTCTCCCCGCTCGGTAAGGGAACACCGAACGACACGAGGAGGGGAAGAGTTGTGACGGGACTGGCTTCAGTCATGTGCTTTTGCGATCTCTCTGATTCAGGAAGATATCGCAGCCACGATAGTCGCGCGCCGCCGCCGCGGCAACTGCGTGTCAGCAGGATTTCAGGAAACATAAGCGGCCGCGGGAGCGCGAAATTTCGCTTCGCCGTCAGTCACCAACCGCGATGCGGCTCCTGACTTCGCTCGGCGCGCCGAAGTGCTCGAAGTAGCGCGGATCAATCTTCTCGACCGGAAGAATGACCAGAACGTCGGTGGTGCCGAATTGCCGGTCGATCACCGCGCCATCACCGACGAAGGCGCCGAGCCGCAGATAGCCCTTGATGAGCGGCGGCATCGCCTTGAGCGCCTGCTTGAGGTCAATCTTGTCCTTTGCGACGAGATCCATTTTCTGGTGCAGAGGCGCATGCGCCGCGCAGCGCCAATCTGCCGGCGCCATGGCATAATGGTGCAGGTATGAGAGAGCCATCGCATGTGCAGCAGGATCAGTGCCCTCGAAGCTGGCACAGCCGATCATCACGTCCACCTTGTGCTCACGGACATAGGTCCATAGCCCATGCCACAAAAGCTCCACCGATCGCTTCGAACGGTACGGCTTCAACACGCACGAACGGCCAAGCTCCATGAACCGATAGCGCGGCGACTTCGACCGCACGAGCGGCTCGATATCGTATTCGGCCTGCGAATAAAATCCGAGCGTCCGGTCAGCAATGTCCTGCCGTAGCAGGCGGTATGTTCCGACGACGCGGGGCCTGCGCCGGTGTGCCCAGCGTTCCCGTCCGTGCGGTTCCGGCGACGTGTCGACGACCAGAAGGTGATCACAGACGGCGTCATAGGCATCCTGATCGAGCCGCCGCATCGATGCGACCGGATTGGGTCTTGCGGACATTTCTTCGTAGAAAACTTCGTAGCGCAGCCGCTGCGCTTGCAGAATGTCGGCGCGGTTGCCTGCCATCCGCACTTCCAGGTCGCCGATCGCGCCGTAGACCTTTGGCTGCGGCGCCCGCACGAATGAAAGTGCCTTGGCCCGCGCGCGTTCGTTCAGGTTGAGCAATTCGAGTGCGCGGTTCGCGAGGAGGCCGGATGGGGGAGCGCTAAGTTTGGCGATGCGCTTCAATCGACCCGTCAGGCCGCGGCCTTGCTTCATCTGGTCTGCTCCGGCGCCGTTTTGGGAGGCGCAATCTCATGCGACCCTTCGGCCGCTGCGGCAGCATATGACACGATTCCGAGACGATTTTGCGACAAGCAACGGCGTCGCAGCCGATGGAATGGGTTCGTTAGGCAGCCGGATTTTCCCGCCGCGCCCGCGGCAGCCAACGAGCGAGAACCGAAGTCAAGGCGCAGCTATCGAAAGGCTTGGCCAGGTAGTCGTCCATCCCGGCAGCAAGGTAACGCTGGCGATCCTCCGGAAAAGCATTTGCTGTGACAGCGATGATGGGAAGCGCCGGCCGCATGTCGTTGCTGGATGCAGCAAACAACCGGCGAATGGCCCGTGTCGCCTCCATCCCGTCCAGCCGCGGCATGTAGATATCCATCAGCACGAGATCATAGGGCGGATCTTGACCGGCAATGGTCCGCGCAACCGCCGCAATCGCCTCGTCGCCGGTATGCACGCGAACCACGCGGCAACCCTCGCGCTCGAGCAGTCGCGTCGCAAGCAGCGCGTTAACGGCGTTATCCTCAGCAAGCAGCACGGTCGCGATCACCCGCCGATCCGCTTCGATCGTCCGGGCGCCAAGCGAAGCCCGTGACACCGCCGCGTGCAGGACCGCAGCCGATGTGTCCGCACGCTCGAGGATCAGTTCAGCGGTGAACACCGATCCGCGCCCTGGCTCTGATACGACGGTGATGTCACCACTCATCGCATGAGCGATCCGTCGCGCGATGGCGAGCCCGAGGCCCGACCCCCCATCCTGCCGACACACCGCGGCCTCCGCCTGCTCGAACTCGGCAAACACCGCCCCTGCTTCCGCCTTGCTGAGGCCGATTCCCGTATCTTCCACTGCGAGCGCCAGACGCACCTTTCCCGTTGCAGGCTCGATATCGCCCGCCGAAATGGTGACATGCACAGACCCGGCATCAGTGAATTTGACAGCGTTGGATAGCAGATTGAGCACGATCTGGCGCACACGAGGCTCATCGCCGGAAAGCAATGGCGGCGGATCGCCCGCGATGGAAAAGGAGATTGTAAGCCCTTTGTTCACGGCCTTTGGCTCAAGCAGCGCCAGGCAGCTCTCGACCGTCTCGACAATCTTGAACGGCACTTTAACGAGCGCGAGCTTGCCAGCTTCGATCCGCGAAAAATCGAGGATCTCATCGATGAGCGACATTAACGCGCGGGCCGACTGTGAAATCGCCCGCGCGTAAATCGCTTGATCGTTCGCCAAGTCACCGTCGAGCAGCAGATCGGACATGCCGATAATGCCGTTCATCGGCGTTCGAATTTCATGGCTCATGTTTGCTAGGAAGCGCGACTTCGCACGATTGGCTTCCAGCGCCGCGTCCCGCGCTTGGCGCAACTCTTCCGAATCGCGGCGATCTTGTGTGATGTCGCGGCCTATGCGCTGCGTCTCGCGGCCAATAGGTTGCGTCTCGCAGCCGTCTGCTAAACCGCAAGCTATTTCCTCCCACGCGATCCAGCGCGGCCCTGCAACCGTCTCCATGTATTCGACGACGTGCGAAGAATGGCTCTCGATTGCGAGCACGTGCGGCTCGTGCCGGTGTCCGGCCAACTCGTCCTCTCGCAAACCAAATGCCCGCAGATAAGCACGATTGGCGAATAGAACTCTGCCGTCGGCGTCGCGACGAACGATCAAACCAGCCTGTGCATCGAGCAGATCGCGATAGCTTCGCGCGCTGTCGGCGATCTGCCAGTGCAGATCATGCAGCTCCTCCAGTTTTTCGTCAGGAGATGCACGATCTTCCGTCGTCTCGCTGCGAAGCGAAAGTCGTTCCGATACCCGGCGCACGGCCGCCACCAACCCGCCGATCAACGGAGGTGTTGAGACTGCGCGACGATCTTCGTCTCGCTCCGAGCTATGGCCGCTTTCACTCACGCTGCTACACCTTCTCGGGTGCGCACGTCAGAGTTCGCGCACCGGGTAGCAGCTAAGCGGCGCTCGCTTTAACAAAAACTGAAGCAACAAAGTTAATGCGGAAGTACGTAAATACTCTAGACTCCGCATTTCTCAGAGCTTGTCGATTTCCTCGTCGGTAAGATGTCGCGCGGCTTCTGCCGTCATGAGAGGGACGCCGTTGCGGATTGGATACGCAAGAGCAGCTTTCCGGCTGAGCAGTTCCTGCTTCTCCGCGCTATACACCAGCACAGCTTTGGTAAGCGGACACACCAGCACTTCCAACAGCCTCGGATCGAGACGCGGTCCGGCCGAATGATCACGCGAACTCTCGTTGCCGCTCATTGAATGGTCCCGCCAGATCCGCCGTTGGCCGCGATTTCCATCTCCGCCAGCGCAACAAGGACTTCCGCCCGCGTCTTCAAATCACGCGCTTCCAAAAGCGCCTGCTTCTCTTCTGTGCCGTATGGCGCCATGATCGACAGCGCGTTCACGAGGCTTTCGCTCGACGCGCGTTCGATCGACGTCCAGTCTGCCTCGAGCCGGTTCTGTTCGAGGTAGGATTTAAGAACGCGCAGTAGCCCCGCACGATCGACATCGTTTTCGCCAAGCCCCTGCGTCAAGTCCTGCACAAAGCGGTCATACGTGACGCTGGCGATGCGATAGGCTGTTGGCGTCGCCGCCTCTCCAATGACCTCGAACCGGCAAATTCCGGTCAACGTAATCGCAAGCCGCCCGTCGTCGAGTTCTTGATAGGTTGTCACACGTCCAGCGCAACCGACAGACCGCAGCGGCGACGATTTACTTTGCGGACTTTCGGTTTCAAGCACGCTTCCGGTGCGCGCCGGCTGAATGATCCCGATCAGTCGAGATCCCGCGAGCGTGTCGTGCAGCATCGCGAGATAACGCGGTTCAAAGATATTGAGTGGCAGCGTCGCGCGCGGCAAAAGGATTGCTCCGCGCAGCGGAAACACCGGCAGCCGCGGCGGCAAATCCTGAGGTCTCTGATACTGATCAGTCCAGCCCAATGGGCGTCCTTTCTGTGCGCGAGCCTCAGGCGAATAGGATGGAAGAAAGCCTCTTGCGGCCGTCCACCGTGAATTCGTCCTTCGGCCCCCATACTTCGAATAATTGCACGAGCTGCTTACGCGCAGCCTGTTCGTTCCAATTCCGGTCGCGCCGTACGATCGTCAGCAAGTGATCCAGCGCTTCGCCCTTGTAACCGGACGCCGCCAGAGCGACGGCCAAATCATAACGAGCCTGATGGTCCGCAGGATCTTTCGCGATCCGCTCTTCAAGCGCAGCCGTTTCACTCGCGCCTGCCGCCTTGGCGGCAAGGTCCAGTGCCGCCTTGACGGCCTGCACCGACGGCGTGTTCTCTTTGTCCGGCGGGACGAGCGACAGCATTTGCTGCGCGCGCTCCGTATCGCCCGACTTGAGATAGCAGCGTGCGACGCCGGCAAGCGCCTCTACGTTCGTCTGGTCTTCCTGCAAGACGGCGGCATAAGCCTCAGCCGCACCTTGCAGATCCCCGGCGTCGAAGGCTTCCGATGCGGCAGCCAGGATATCTTCGAGTGTCGGCCCGGCGTCCGCCACAGCGCCTGGATCGTCGCCGATGAGCCGGTCGATGAACTGGCGCAGCATGCTCTCGGGCTGCACGCCGACGAAGCCGTCGAGCGGCCGCCCGTCGCGAAAGGCATAGACCGTCGGGAGCGACTGCACGCGCAGCTGCGCCGCGATGGAGGGATGTGCATCCGTATCGAGCTTCACGAGCCGCACCTTGCCGCCGTAGCTCTTGACGACCTTCTCGAGCACTGGAGCGAGCTGCTTGCACGGCCCACACCAGTTCGCCCAGAAATCAACGAGCACGAGCGACGTCTGCGAAGCCTCGATGACGTCCTTCATGAAATTCGCTGTCGTCGTATCCTTGACGATGTCCCCGGCCGCGGGTGTCGCCGAACCGATATCCATTCCGTCGTCTCCTTGGGTGTCTGCCGCGGGCGGCGTCCTCCGCTCAGCCCGTCGCATCTCGAAAAAACTACTGCCTCTGATCAGATCGAGGCCATCTCCATGTCGATCGCTCGGGGCGTCAGTCGACCGTGAGCGCCGCGATCTGGGGTGTGTGTCCCGTGGCGCGAATGAACCGCAAAAGGTCGTCCCGCGCAATGCTCGTCGTGGCGGAATTTTCCATGGGGTGCAGATTGATAGTGTCGAATTCCATCAGGTTCCGATCCAACACCACCCGCACCTGCTGCCCGGCATCATTCATGACCGCGAACGCCGTCACCGAGCCGGGTTTCACCCCCATGACCTCCTGCAGCAGGTCCGCCGGTCCGAAGCTCAGCCGTGCCGAGCCGATAACGGGAGGTAGCCGCTTCAAGTCCACCCGCGTCCGATGATGCGCAACGATGAGGAACAGCGCGCTCTTGGCGTCCTTGAGAAACAGGTTCTTGGTGTGGCCGCCGGGGATCTTCTCATACAACTCGCCGCTGTCCTCAACCGAAAACACGGGCGGATGATCGACCGTCGTGGTCTCAATGCCGAGTTCGGCGAGCCGTTCCATCAGGCGCTGGCGGAGGGGCAGGGTCAAGGATGGTCTCGAAAGGTGGACGTCATGAGTTCAGTTCCCGGAGGTAAGGCGCGTGAGCTGCTGCGGCAAGCCCGACGGTCCGATTGGTTTCCAGTTGACGGGCAGAAAGCGGCCTGTTATCCGCCTGCCTCCGGTGATCGGTCAGTTTGATCGAGCCACCGTTGCCGCTAGAATGCGGCATTCGAAATGGTAAGCGGGTGTAGCTCAGCGGTAGAGCATCACGTTGCCAACGTGAGGGTCGAGGGTTCGATCCCCTTCGCCCGCTCCATTCGAAGTGCTGAAAAGCAGAAAAAGTAGCGGCCAGACCGCCCAACTCAAGCCGCGCTAGCCGCAGACGCGGTCGCGGCCATCCGCTGCAGCAGTTCCTCCGTCAGCGCCCGCACCGCTTGTCCGACATGCCCCGGATACTTGGCGAAGTAGGATCGGTCCTGGGTCCGGAACCGCGCCGCGTCTTGCAGCGATTGGGCCCGCGGAACGACACCCGTGAAACAATTGTTTTCTGGGTTCTCACAGAGCCATTGGTAGTACTCGGCCTCTGTCGGCGAGGTCGTGTCGAACATGTTGACGATGACGCCGAGATTTTCAGCAAAACCCATCTCTGGGTTGAAGGCTTTGAAGCGGCGGAACACATCGAGCCCGCAAACTGAGACGTAATCGGCCTTTGTCGGCGAGATATGGAAATCGGACTCGCGAAGCCAGCTTTCCGTCAGCACGGACAGCCCCGGCGGGCAGTCTATCAGCACCACGTCGAACACGCTGCGCACTTCCAGCAGCAACTGGGCGATGGCAGCCCTGAGCCGGGCGTGCAGCTGCTCTTTCGACACCTCGCGCTCGAACAAGGTCAGCTGCATGTCGCTGGGAATGAGGAAGACGGAGCGCGCGTCGTCCACGTCGCCGACATCGCGGATCACGACGCGCGACCAGTCCGGTGTTCCGCCTTGCAGCACGCGGCCGACCAGATGATCGACGATCGTCAGACCTTCCGATTGAAGCCGATGCAAATTGGCGACTGAGGTCAACATGCTGGAGACGCTTGCCTGCGCGTCGCTGTCGATCACGAGCACATTCTTGCCGTGGTAGCACGACAGCGTCTCGGCAAGCGCCAGCACGAGCGTCGATTTCCCGACGCCGCCCTTGGTATTCATCACCGCAATTGTATTGCGCGGCATCGCGCGTTAACCCCACCCGTCATCGTCCCAGCCAAGGTAGCCAGGAAGCCGCGCCCCGCCAAGACATGTGCGGCCCGATTGTGGCGGTCTCGGGTCCAGCCTGCAACGCGCCCGGCAGCGCAGGCCATTAAGTGCAATGGCGCGAAGGCTGCTGCTTGGGCCTTGCCTTCGCGTGGTCTGCCGTTATGACCTTGGGAAGTCAATTTGTCTGGAGGCCCTCCGCGCTATGATTGTCTCGTCTTTTGCCCGGTCCAGCCGGTCTCTTGTCCTGGCCTGTGTGCTCGCCGTCACACTGCCTCTCGCCGGTTGCGGCGTGAACAACATCCCGACCTATGAGCAGAACGCCAAGGCGGCGTGGTCGGAGGTCCTCAATACCTACAAATCCCGCACCGATCTCATCCCGAACCTCGTCGCGACCGTCAAAGGCTTCGCTGAGCAGGAGAAGAGTGTACTGACCGAGGTGGTCGAAGCCCGCGCGAAGGCGACCAGCGCTCAGGTGCAAGTGCCGCCGGACATTCTCACCAATCCTGATGCGATGAAGACCTTCCAAGAGACACAAGCTCAGCTCGGCGGCGCCTTGGGCCGTCTCTTGGCCGTCGTCGAGCGCTATCCCGACATCAAGTCCGGCCAGAACTTCCTCGCACTCCAGAGCCAGCTCGAAGGCATCGAGAACAAGATCCGCATCGCGCGCAGCGACTACATCCAGGCGGTACGCCAGTACAACACCGAGATCACCACGATCCCCGGCCGCTGGTGGCGCGCGTTCGTTTATCCGGACAAGACAGAGATGGCCGCCTTCGACATTCCGGCCGACGAACAGAAGACGCCCAAAGTCGATTTCGGCACCGACAAGAAGTGAACAGGAAGGCCACCTCTACCCCCAGCGGGGAGAGGTGGCGTCTTCTCGTCTCCGCCATGGAGTGAAAATCGGTGCGCGCGATCCTGACTGCGCTGGCACTCGTTCTGACGGTGCTCGTCTCTGGCATCGCGCCCACTTACGCCGCCGATCCCGTTTTTCCGGCGCTGACCGGACGCATCGTCGACAACGCAAACCTGCTCACGCCCGAGGACGAAGCCGAGCTCACCGCCACCTTGGCGTCCCTTGAAGGCACGTCGTCCGATCAGCTGGCGATCGTGACTTTGCCGTCGCTGCAGGGCTTCACCATAGAAGACTTCGGCTACAAGCTCGGCCGCAACTGGGGCATCGGTCAGGCGGGCAAGGACAACGGTGTCCTGCTCATCGTTGCACCGAACGAGCGCAAGGTGCGCATTGAAGTCGGCAAGCGGCTCGAGCCGATCATGACCGATGCCATGAGCCGCATCATCATCGAAAACGCCATCCTGCCCGGCTTCCGCCGCGGCGACTTCGCAGGCGGCATCCGCGCCGGCGTGCGCGACATCAAGGATGTGCTGCTTGGCGATGCGGAAGCTGTGAAGCGGCGCGCGCTGGGAACGCATGAGGCGCCGGAAGTTGATTGGATTGCCGTCCTCATCATCGCCATTTGGATCGCCATCGTCGTGTATTCGATCTACCAGCAGCAAAAGCAGGCCGGCCAGTATCCTCAGTCGGCAGGTCGCGCTGGACGCCGCCGCTCGGGCCGCGACCGCGGCATTGTCATCCTCCCCGGCGGATCAGGCGGCTGGAGCGGAGGCGGCGGCGGGGGCGGCTGGTCGGGGGGTGGCGGCACCTTCAGCGGTGGCGGCGCCTCGGGCGGCTGGTAAGTACTAAAGGGAACGAACCGCATGGCCTTCATCTCGGACAAAGATCAGGCACGCATCGGCCAGGCGATCGTCGCCGCCGAGCGCAAAACCTCCGGTGAGATCGTCGCCGTCTTGAGCGGCGAAAGCGCCAGCTACCTGCACGTACCCTTCCTGTGGGCCGGACTGATCGCGCTCATCGTGCCCTGGCCGCTCGTCTTTTTCACGTGGTTGCCCGTTCAGACGATCTATGTCGTCCAGCTTGCAACCTTCATGCTCATCCTGCTGCTCACGCTGCCACGGCGTGTGCGCTACGCCCTCGTCCCGTCGAGCGTGAAGCGCGAGCGGGTTCACCGTCGCGCGGTCGAACAGTTCCTGGTCCAGAATCTCCACACCACCGCCGGTCGTACCGGGATACTGATCTACGTCTCGGTTGCCGAACGTTATGCCGAGATCATCGCCGATACCGGCATCGACGCCAAAGTTGAAAAGGGCACCTGGCAGGCAATCGTCGATGATCTCACAGCGAACATTTCAGACGGTAAAGCGGGAGACGGCTTCGTGCATGCGGTCGAGCGATCAGGCGACCTCCTCGCCAGGCACTTTCCGCCCGGCACGCGCGACCCGAACGAATTGCCAAATCATCTGATCATCATCGAGTGACATCCCGCGCACGAAGAGGAAACATCGATGACAACCGCGTACGCGATGCTCGATCCGGCGGCGACAAGAACGACGGAACGGGCACCCCTGCGTGCCCTCGTGTCCTGGACGCTCTATGACTTCGCCTCGCAGCCCTACTACACGCTCGTCCTCACATTTCTTTTTGCGCCCTACTTCGCCAGTCACGTTGTCGGCGACCCCGCGCTCGGCCAAACTATCTGGGGCTACGGTGCGGCCGCCGCCAGTATCCTGATTGCGATCGGGAGCCCCTTCCTTGGTGCTTATGCCGACGGTCGCGGACGACGCAAACCCTGGATCGCGGTCTTCGCCGTTCTGCTCGTCATCGGGCTCGCCACACTTTGGCTCGCCGTGCCCGGCGCACCGACGCAAACGATTGCGCTCGTCGTACTTGCGTTCATCGTCGCCACCGCCGCGGCCGAATTCTCATCCGTCTTTACCAACAGCATGATGCCGAGCCTCGTGCCTGCCTCCGCGCTGGGCCGCCTCTCCGGCATCGGCTGGGGCGTAGGGTATCTCGGCGGGCTGTTGAGCCTCGCACTGGTTGCAGGCCTCATCGTCAGCGATCCCTCCACGGGCAAGACGCTGTTCGGCCTCGATCCGATCCTCACCCTCGATACCGCGTCCCGCGAAGCAGACCGCCTTGTTGGACCCATTGCAGCGGTGTGGTTCGCGCTCTTCATGATCCCCTTTTTCCTGTTCGTGCCCGACGTGAAACCGAAACCGTTGGCACCCGGTGAAACGCGCCCGTCGCCCGCATCTCAGCTTTGGCAAACATTGAAGCAACTGCCCCAGAACCGCGACATGCTCTTCTTCCTGATTGCGCGCATGATCTACTCGGATGGCCTCTCCGCGATCTTCGCCTTTGGCGGCATCTATGGCACCGCTGTGTTCGGCTGGAGCGCCTTGGAACTTGGGCTGTTCGGCATCATCCTGACGGCCACAGGCATGGTCGGCGCAGTTATTGGAGGTTTCCTCGACGACCGCGCCGGTGCCAAGACCGTCATCCTTGTCTCGCTGGTCCTGCTGCTCATTGGCGCGCTGGGTATTCTGTCGGTCGACAAAACGCACGTGCTCTACACGCTCGAAGTCCCGCAAAAAGCCGCCGCCTCAGCGCCCTTCTCGTCCATCGGCGAGCAGGTCTTCCTGGCCTTTGCAATGCTCGTCGGCCTCGTCGCCGCGCCCGTCCAAGCCGCAAGCCGTTCGCTCCTGGCGCGCCTTGCACCCCCCGACCAGATCACCCAGTACTTCGGCCTCTTCGCGTTCTCGGGCAAAGTGACCGCCTTCCTCGCACCCTTTCTCGTCGCGACCGTCACGCTCGCCACGGACAGCCAGCGACTAGGCATGTCAGCGATTGCTCTGTTCCTCGTGGCCGGCATGCTTCTCATGCTGCCGGTACGGGAGCCGCGAGCCCATTGAAGGTAAACGGGAAATCGTTTGCGCTGGATAAGCTGGCCAAGGGAGCCGGTGCGCCCGCAGCGAGCCTTGACAGCTATGTAAGGCCGCGCGCATCGTCCGGCCAAATTTCATCCCCGGGTCAACTTTGTGCGCCCGTGCGCACCACTGTCCCGAAGCGACGAGGCTTGAAAAGTGGAACCGATGACCGATCGTCCGGCCCCGACAATCGTCCGCACCTACCTGAAGTTCGAGACCCCGATCGCGGAACTCGAGCGCAAGGTGCAGGAATTGCGCGCTCTCGAAGGCTCTGAAACCGCGGTCAACATCGCCGACGAAATCAAAAAGCTCGAGCAGAAAGCCCACGCCGCTCTTGCTGAAACCTATGCCAAGCTGACGCCGTGGCAGAAGACGGAAGTCGCCCGCCATCCTGAGCGCCCGCATTGCCTCGACTATGTCGCCGGCTTGATCGAAGATTTCACACCGCTGGCAGGTGACCGCTACTTTGGCGAAGACGAGGCCATTGTAGGCGGTCTCGGCACGTTCCGCGGCCGCTCCGTCATGCTCATCGGCCACGAAAAAGGGTCTGACACAGAAAGCCGCTTGCGCCACAACTTCGGCATGGCCAAGCCCGAAGGCTATCGTAAGGCCGTCCGCTTGATGGAAATGGCCGATCGCTTCCAGATGCCGGTCATCACGCTCTGCGATACCGCCGGCGCCTACCCTGGCGTCGATGCCGAACAGCGCGGACAAGCCGAAGCCATCGCGCGATCGACCGATACGTGCCTGGCCATCGGCGTGCCGCTAATCGCTGTCATCATAGGCGAGGGCGGATCAGGCGGCGCCGTCGCCATAGCCTCCGCCAACCGCATTCTCATGCTGGAACATTCAATCTACACGGTCGCCTCGCCCGAAGCCGCCGCCTCGATCCTCTGGCGCGATAGCTCCAAGGCCATCGATGCCGCGACCAGCATGAAGATCACGGCCCAGGATCTCGAAGCCCTCGGCGTGATCGATACGGTTGTGAAGGAACCCGTCGGCGGCGCTCACCGCGATCGCCCGATGATGATGAAGCGTGTTGCCGACGCCATCGCCAAGGCGCTCGCCGAATTCGATGGCAAGAGCCCCGCCGAAATTCGCCGCCAGCGTCAGGACCGTTTCCTGGAAATTGGCCGCTCACTTTAAGGCGAGCCAAGGCGCAATGGGCTCAATGCGGGACGGAGCGGGTACCGATTGTTCTCCAAGCCGTTGTTAACGCTGACAACTCGCGCCTCATCCATGCCGTATTCCCGGCGCCCTATCCCCATCATGAACGGCGGCGCTACGCCCAATTCTCAAATGCGATCGAACTTCTTAGAGAAGTATTAACCTTCTCAAACAGATGGTGATTCGTTCGAGAGATTTGCCGAGGCGCGGCAGAACGATCTGGTGGGATGGCCAAAGCCAATCAGGATGGGGACGTGAGGTCGAGACGCCGGTTTGCAGCAGTTCTGATATCCGCAGCGATCGCGCTTGCGGGCTGCGGAAGTGCGCCGGAACTCATTCCCGCCGAGCAGCCGTTGCCCAAGGAAACGCTGGATTTGATCGGCAAGAAGGGCATGCAGCCGGGCATGCCGATCTTCGTCCGCATCTTCAAGGAAGAGTCGGAACTCGAAGTCTGGAAAGCGCGCGAAGACGGCCGCTTCTATCATTTCAAGACCTACCCGATCTGCAACTGGTCCGGCGAGATCGGCCCCAAGTTCAAGAAGGGTGACAAACAGGCGCCCGAAGGGTTCTACGCCGTCGGCCCAAAGCAGATGAAGCCGGACTCGAACTATCACGTCGCGTTCAATCTCGGGTTCCCCAACGCTTATGACCGGTCGCACGACCGGACCGGCGACTACCTGATGATCCATGGCAAGTGCAAATCGGCCGGCTGCTACGCGATGACAGACGCGCTGGCGGAAGAAATCTATGCGCTCGCTCGCGATGCGTTCCGCAACGGCCAGACCGCCTTCGAAGTGCACGCATTCCCGTTCCGCATGACGGACGAAAAGCTCGCCCGCTTCAAAGGCCAAAAGAACTATCCGTTCTGGGCGATGATTAAGCCGGGCTATGATTTCTTCGAAACCTATCGCGTGCCGCCGACGATTGCCGTCTGCGAACGCAAGTACGTCGTTGGCGTCACCCTGCCGGCCACGGGCCGCATCGATCCGCAAGGCGTATGTCCCCGTTTCCAGAAACAGGAACTGACCCCGTTCGTGCCGAACCAGTTGGATCAGCAGATTGCTAATCAAAAGGGCTCGCTCGTACCCGGGGCAAAAACCCGCGAAGCCACCGCGCTCGCATGGTCCGACGGCGAAGCGCCCGCGCCTAAGCCTGTGGCGACGCCCGCGACGACGGCCGCGACGGGTTCGATCGCGAACCCGTCCCCCGCAGCCATTCCCGCCGCATCTCATCTTGCCACCGAGCCCGTTCCCGTCGTGCGCAAGAAACCTGCTAAAAAACCTTTCGAGGTTCCGGCAACGCTCGGGTTGAACGCGCCCTGACGCGCGCCATCTGACAACTCGAGATCGCAATGCGATAACCGGGTGGAATGAACGAGATGGCTAAAGCGAACACCCCGCAGAAGCGCCGGAGGAGTGGTCTCACCGGTCTCGTCCTGCTCGCTCTGATTGTCGTGGCCGCGGCCGCCGTCGCGCTCATGCCTGCACCGGTGCGCGACGACTACATTATCTCGCTCCAGCGCCATTACCGCGTCTGGCTCGCCTCCACCGGTCAGGTGATGCCCGGCACGCCCGACCTGACGCGGCTGGATGAGCGACTGCGTGAAAAGGGCATGGCGCTCGGTACGCCGATACTGATGCGCGTGTTCAAGCGCGACTTCGAACTCGAACTTTGGATGCTGAAGGACGGTCGCTACGAACTCTTTGCGACCTATCCCATCTGCAAATGGTCTGGCCGGTTGGGACCCAAGCTTCAGACCGGTGATCGCCAGTCGCCGGAAGGCTTCTATACGGTCGACAAGACGGCGCTCAATCCGAACAGCCGCTGGCATCGCTCCTTCAATCTCGGCTTCCCGAACGCCTATGATCGCTCGCACGGCCGCACGGGCTCGTTCCTAATGGTTCACGGCGGCTGCGGTTCAATCGGCTGCTATGCCATGACCAATCCCGTCATCGACGAGATCTGGGCCATCGTCACCCGTGCGCTTGACGGTGGGCAGCAACGTTTCCAGGTTCAGGTCTACCCCTTTCGCATGACAGACCAGAACCTGGCCAGATATCAGGGCGAACGCTGGTCGCAGTTCTGGTCGGATCTCAAAACTGGCTATGATCACTTCGAGCGCGATCGCCTGCCACCCTCGGTCAGTGCCTGCGATAAGCGCTACGCCTTCACTTCGGGCACCAAGACTGGTGACGTGACCGGTCCGGTCATAGCGCAGTGCGCCGCGAGCAAATCCACCGCTGCAGTGAACTGAAGCAAGCCAAAGGCGTTGCAGCACCACACGGGGTGGAAAAGTCCTCGCCAGAACAGAGATGCGGCTACCGGCGGTTGCCAGAGGCACCCCTGACCGTCTAGGGTGCGCGCTGGGTCAAGGTTCAACGATGTAGAGTGGTCCGTTGCCTTTTGCTCGAACATTCAATCGGTTGTCTGGCTTGTTACGTGGCTGGCGATGCCTCGCTGCTAGTGCCCTGCTAGTTGCTGCCGCAGCCACGACCAGCGCGTATGCGCTGTCCATTGAATTGAAGGACGCAGCGCCTGACCGCGTGGATCGCCAGCGCGCCGCCGCCATCGGACGCTTGCCCCTTCCCGGAACGCCGGACGTTTCGAAGACGGCCGAGCGCCTCGCCGCCAAAGGCTTCGCCACCGGTGCACCCCTTCTTATCCGCATCTTTAAGGCCGAGTCCGAACTTGAGCTCTGGATGGAGAAGGACGGGCGCTACGAACTCTTCGCCACGTATCCCATCTGCCATTGGTCCGGCACGCTTGGCCCCAAGCAGCGCGAAGGCGACAAGCAAACGCCCGAAGGCTTCTACACCATCACATCGCGCCAACTGCATCATGTCGGGCGCTGGCCGCGCTCACTCAACCTTGGTTTCCCGAACGCCTTCGATCAGGCAATGGGCCGCTCCGGTTCCTACATTCTCGTGCACGGCGGCTGCTCGTCGGTCGGCTGCTTTGCGATGACGAATCCGGTCATTGCGGAGATCTACGGACTTGCCGCTGCTGCCTTGCGCGGCGGTCAACGCCACATCCCAACTCATGTGTTCCCGTTCCGCATGACGGACGCGAACCTCGTCAAGAATGCCGACAGCGAATGGTCTGGCTTCTGGGCCAACCTGAAACAGGGCTACGACAGCTTCGAGAGAACCCGCCAGCCGCCACGCGTCAGCGTGTGCGAGAATCGCTACCACATTCAAGACGCCAGCCCGCCGGAGGCGGGCCTCCAAAACCCTTTAGCCGTGTGCGGCGTGACAGCCGCCGCCCTTCGCTCCTCGGATCCATCCGCGTCGCTTGTCCCGATCGAAACCCCGGCGAAAGCGGATCCGAACCTGTCACTGCCAGCATCCGGCCTGCCCCCGTCACTACAGGTAGCCTCGGACCCGCGGGTCCAGGCGTCCGCGGAAATCAGCACGGCAGTGCAGACGTTCGAACTGGTGCCGAACCTCAACCCGCCGCCACTGCCGAAGGAAACGACAGTATCGCGCAGGGCGGAAAAACCTCCGTGCAGCTTGGCGAGACCAAGTTGCCGGAAGTTCGTCGCGCTGAGGACAGGTAAGCCGACGCGCCTGGCAGACGTACGGGCGCGCAAAGCCGCCCGGTCTGCGGCTCGAACACCCTGACGCGGCGTTCGGAGTTCTTGCGATCCAATTCGGCCGCGTGCCATAGAACCCCTGAGCTCATTTGGACGGGGGACGTAGATGGCCGAAGATAAACCGCCGACCGCACCGTCGGCGACAGTTGAGCGCCTGCTCGAGAACGCCATTTTCGCCAGCCGCTGGCTTTTGGCGCCGTTCTACTTGGGTCTCGCTCTGTCCATCGTAGTCGTGCTGATCAAATTCATCGCAGAATTCTTCCACCTTGCGGTTCATGCTTTCACGGCCACCGAGTTTGACGTCATCCTCGGCATCCTCGCCCTCGTCGATTTGACGCTGATGGGTTCGCTCCTCATCATCGTCATCTTTTCCGGCTACGAGAATTTTGTCTCCAAGATCGACCACACCGGTCATAAGGACTGGCCCGAGTGGATGGGCACGATCGATTTCAGCGCTCTCAAACTGAAGCTGCTGTCGTCGATCGTTGCAATCTCCGCCGTCCACCTCTTGAAGTCATTCATGGCCCTGAAGACGATCACGCCCGAGATGGAGAGATCTCTGTTCTGGCTCGTCGTCATCCATCTTGTCTTCGTCGTCTCCAGTGTCCTTCTAGCACTCTCCGACCGCATCTCCGGCAAGCACAGCGAGAAGTAAGTCAAAGCAAGCGGCAGTACCTGATGTTGTTCCGGGAATTACAGTCTAAGGCTCTGCGACTGCGGAAGGCAGTTCGGGCAAAAATCAATCGAGCTGCAGGTGGCAGGGATCTTTACGGGCGGCGCATACCCCCGCTCACACCTTCCATCGAACGAGGGTGCAGACTCGGGATCGTATGCATCGTCAAGAATGAGAGCGCTTACATTGGTGAGTGGTTGCAGTTTCATATCCTGCAAGGCGCAACCGACTTCTTCATCTACGACAACGGCTCAACCGACGACACCTTGGAGGTCGCGCGAAAGTACTCTGCGGGCGCCAATTGCACGATCATACCTTGGCGAACTTTTGCAATTGCCGATGAACATCCCTTTTCCATCCAATCGCTCGCCTATGGCCATGCCCTGTGCAACTTTGGCCCTCACTTACGTCGGATGGCGTTCATAGACATCGATGAGTTTCTTTTTTCGCCCTCAGGAGCGCAGCTCCCTGCGGTCCTTACTGAACTTGAGCATTTGCCGTCGATCGCAGTGCCCTGGTTGAACTTCGGCCCCAATGGCCACCAGACCAGACCACAAGGCCTCGTCATTGAAAACTACACCGAGTGTGCGCCTCACCCTCTTCTCGCAGGGCAACGGTCTCTGCTGCGATACAAGTCCATCGTCGACCCACTACAGGTGGCTGCGATGGCTTCTCATATTTTCCCGCTTCGCGAACATGGCTCCGTCGCTATCAACGAGAAGGGACGGATGATCGAGCAGTATAATGTTACCGACACTTCGTTCGTTGTGACCGAGAAACTGCGACTCAACCACTATTTCACCCGCTCGCTGGCGGAAATCCAAACCCGCATCGCAAAAGGACGCGTCAGTCACAATGGAACTGTCGTCGAAAACTACATTGAACGGCGTCTAAACGCGTATAGCCAGCAAACGGCGCGCGACGAGACGATCTTGCAATTTGTACCTGAACTGCGGAAGCGGATGGAACTCGTAGGTCAGCACTAAGTCCCAGCGACGCCCAAGTTCGCGCCTAGCACGAACTCCGCCGCTATCCACACGGATCTGCTCCGTGCATCAATGATCGCAATATCAATCCGTGACGAGGGTGCGCCCCGCCCTCAATCCAGCTTCCCGTGGCACTGCTTGTATTTTTTGCCCGAGCCGCAGGGGCAGGGCGCGTTGCGGGCGACTTTGCCCCAACTGGCAGGCGAAGACGGATCGGCCTCACCCTCGGACTTGCGCGTCTGCAACGGCATGCGCTTGGGTGCTTCAGCCACAGCCGCACCGCCTCGGCCGCGCGCGGCGATTGCCTTGTCGATCATCCGGATCTCGTCTCGCAGTTCTTCCGGAAGATCCCCCAGCTCATCGCGGCCCGTCGTGGCATCGATATGGTGCGCCTCCATGGGCGGCAGTTCGACCGGCTGCAACATCGGCTGCTCTTCAGCCGGAACGAGCGCGACGTTCATGAGCTGACCCGTCACAGCTTCACGCAGGCGCGCCAGCAACGATTCAAACAGCGTGAAGGCTTCGCTCTTGTACTCGTTCAGCGGATCGCGCTGGCCGTAGGCACGGAAGCCGATCACCTGACGCAAATGCTCGAGCGACACGATGTGCTCGCGCCATAGTCCGTCGAGCGTGCGCAGCAAGACTTCTTTTTCAATCTGACGATAGAGGTCGGGGCCGAGTTCAGCTTCCTTCTCCGCTGCCCGCTTGTCGACAGCTTCGATCAGCCTCTCCTGGATCTCCTGATCGGCTATGCCTTCTTCCGCCGCCCAATCGGTAATCGGCAGATCGAGATCAAAGATGCCGGAGATCGCTTCTGTAAGCGTTTTGGTATCCCACTGCTCTGCGTAGGCCTTCTCGGGGATGTTTTTCGAAACGAGGTCCTGCACGACCTGATGGCGCAGTTCCTTCACGGTCTCCGAAACGTCTTCTTCCGCCATGATGTCGATGCGCTGATCGAAAATGACCTTGCGCTGGTCGTTCATCACGTCGTCGTACTTCAGGATCTGTTTGCGAATGTCGAAGTTGCGCGCCTCGACTTTCTTCTGCGCCATCTCGAGCGACTTGTTCATCCACGGATGCGTGATGGCTTCGCCTTCCTGCAGACCGAGGGTCTTCAGGATGCTCTCCATCTTGTCCGAGCCGAAGATGCGCATCAGGTCGTCATCGAGCGCCAAATAAAACTTTGAGCGGCCGGGGTCACCCTGCCGGCCAGAACGGCCGCGCAACTGATTATCGATGCGCCGGCTCTCGTGCCGCTCCGTACCGATGACGAACAAGCCACCTGCATCAAGCGCAAGCTTCTTCTTCTCCGCCACGTCGACGACAATGATGTCCCGCTGACGCGCAATGTTCGCTTCGTCGGGCTCGCGTCCAGCAGCCTTCTCTTCCTTGACCCAGTCACGAATGCGGTAGTCGACGTTGCCACCGAGCTGAATGTCGGTTCCGCGGCCGGCCATGTTGGTGGCGATCGTCACCGCCCCGGGAACACCGGCCTGTGCGACGATCGAAGCTTCCTGCTCGTGAAAGCGCGCGTTGAGCACCTGGTGCGGGATCGGATCGCCTGACTTCACCTTCGCGGCCGTATCGGAAAGGTAGCTTCCGATATCCTCGAAGTAAGCCTTGATCTCGCTTTCCTTGGCACTGGTGAACCGCTGCGCCTGGTCCTTGAAGCGCTTGCCCAGTTCGGCAATGTATTTCTTGTCCTTCAGCAGCGCAGAGAGCTGTTCCGATTTCTCAATCGACGTGGTGCCGACGAGGCATGGCTGGCTCTTGCGATGCGCATCCGCGATCGTGGCGACGATCGCGTCATACTTTTCTTTTTGCGTCCGGTAGATCTCGTCATCTTCGTCCAGACGTGACACCGGCAAGTTGGTGGGAATCTCGATGACCTCAAGTCCGTAGATGTCGCCAAATTCCTGCGCTTCCGTCGAAGCCGTGCCTGTCATGCCGGCGAGCTTATCGTAAAGGCGGAAGTAGTTCTGGAACGTGATCGAAGCGAGCGTCTGGTTCTCCGGCTGGATCTCGACATGCTCTTTTGCCTCCAGCGCCTGATGCAGGCCTTCGGAGTAACGGCGGCCCGGCATCATGCGGCCGGTAAACTCGTCGATGATGATCACTTCGCCAGATTTGACGATGTAATCCTTATCGCGCTGGAACAGTTTGTGAGCCTTTAACGCCTGATTGACGTGATGCACGATCGTCACGTTTTCGACATCATAGAGGGAGCCTTCGCGCAGAAGACCAGCCTCCGAAAGCAACTGCTCCATGCGCTCGTTGCCGGTTTCGGTGAGCGAAACTTGCCGCTGCTTCTCGTCGAGCTCGAAATCGTCCGCACTGAGGCTCGGGATCAGCTTGTCCACGGCGTTATAGAGATCCGCCTTGTCGTCGAGCGGACCAGAGATAATGAGCGGCGTGCGCGCCTCGTCGATGAGAATACTGTCGACTTCGTCCACGATAGCGAACGCGTGTCCGCGCTGGACCATGTCGTCCTTGCGCATCTTCATGTTGTCGCGCAGGTAGTCGAAGCCGAGCTCGTTGTTCGTCGCATAGGTCACGTCGGCGTCGTAGGCAGCCTTACGCTGTTCGTCGTCGAGGCCGTGGACGATGACGCCGACGGTGAGTCCGAGAAAACGATAGACCTGCCCCATCCATTCGGCGTCGCGGCGAGCAAGATAGTCGTTCACGGTCACCACGTGAACGCCGTCACTAGCGATGGCATTCAGGTACACCGGCGCGGTAGCAACGAGTGTCTTGCCTTCGCCGGTCTTCATTTCGGCGATGTTGCCGTCGTGCAGAACCATGCCGCCGATCAGCTGCACATCGAAGTGGCGCTGCCCGAGCGCACGCTTGGCAGCCTCGCGCACCGTTGCAAAGGCCGGCACGAGAAGGTCGTTCAGCGAGGCGCCGTTCTTATACTGCTCGCGGAACATCTCCGTCCGAGCCCGCAGATCTTCGTCGCTGAGACCCGCCAGTTCAGGCTCCAGTGCATTGATCTCCTCCACCCTGGCGCGATAACCCTTGACCCTGCGGTCGTTGGACGTGCCGAAGATTTTCGCCGCGAGCGAGCTGATGGACAGCATGGAGATCAATGTCCTTAGAAGGGTGAGCTGAAAGCTCTCCGAAAAAGCGCAAAACACGCGGCACACTTCGCCCGCACCGGGCAAGGAGCCGACGATCTATGGAAGATACGTCGTGCGGAGAAAGCTCGGGCGGGAGAGGCAACGCGTGCGCGGCTCTCCGGTTCACCGGCGAGACATAAGGATCGCGCCCCTTGATTGTCAACGCGCCACGCAGACTTTCGCGATCTCTCGCATGCGCAATCACGTCAGCACTCGTCATGCGGTTATCTCCAAAACTTAACTTGGCACATTGGCGAGCCAGGGATATCCAGACGCGTGATGCGAGGTGCGGCAGGAGCCGCTGGGGCCGGCCGTGGCCGTCCTTCGACAAAACGACAGCCGAAAAGGACGGGTTTTCGTGAAGGTTTCTCAAGCTTTTCATGCAGTTGCGTTGAGTGTTGGCATGTTAGGTGCCATCTCGGCTGCTGCTATCGCCGAAGACAAGGTGGTCGCCACCGTCAATGGACACGCGATCTCCGAGGCCGATCTGACCCTGGCAGAGGCCGAAATCGGCAACGAACTCGGCAACTTGCCTGAGGCCACCCGTCGTCGAGTCCTCGTGGAATTCATGATCGAGAACCAGCTCTTCGCGGAAGCCGCCGAAGCCGAGAAATTGGGTTCGGGTCCCGATTTCGATAAGCGCATGGCTTTCTGGCGCCAGCGCGCTTTGCGCGACGCCTACTTTGACAAGACCGTGAAAGCCAGCATCGGAGTAGAGGGCGCGCGGGCAATCTACGAAGACAAGGTCAAGCAACTGAAGCCGGAAGAAGAAGTTCAGGCCCGGCATATCTTGGTGGCCAGCGAGGATGAAGCCAAGAAGCTCATCGTGCGCGTTGAAGCCGGTGAAGATTTCGCCCAGCTCGCTAAGGAAAACTCTGGCGACGCGGGCTCGAAGGAGCAGGGCGGCATGCTCGGCTTTTTCGGCAAGGGCCAGATGGTGCCACAGTTCGAAGAAGCTGCCTTCAACCTGAAAAAGGGTGATGTATCCAAGCCGGTGCAGAGCCAGTTCGGCTGGCACGTCATCAAAGTCGAGGATCGCCGCCAGAAGCCGCCGCCGTCCTTTGACGAGGTCAAGGACCGTCTGATCGGCTCCATGGTGCAGTCGAAGGCGCAGAATATCGCCGGCGAGCTGCGCGGCAAGGCGAAGATCGACTACCTCGATCCGGAAATCAAAAAGATGGCCGAAGAAGATGCCAAGAAGCAGGCGGAGGCCCAGGCTGTCATGAAAAAGCAGATAGAAGACGCTGCCGCTGCCGCGTCCGGCAAAGCCGCCACGGAAGAGAACAAGTAACGGTCTTCATCTTCTGATAGTCAATCTGTTGATTAGGCCGCTTGCATCCAAGCGGCCTAATTGCTTTTAAGCGACTGATCTCTCTGTTTCCCTTATCGGTGCCCCATGGCCAAAGCTTCCAAAGTCTCACCGTTCGCACCCAAGAGCCTGCCGAAACTGGCGCCGCTCGCCGGTGTCCGCTTTGCCACCGCCGAGGCCGGCATTCGCTACAAGAACCGCACGGACCTGATGGTCGCCGTCATGGACGAGGGAACCACGGCTGCCGGTGTCCTCACCCAGTCGAAGACCTGCTCGGCCCCTGTTCTGTGGTGCCGCAAAAGTCTGAAGCACGGGACGGCCCGGATCCTGGTCGTCAACTCCGGCAATGCAAACGCCTTTACCGGAATGAAAGGCAGCGCTGCTGTCGAGGCCACCGCGAGCGCCGCCGCGGCCGCCGTTGGCTGCAAGGAGAAGGATGTTTACGTCGCGTCCACCGGCGTGATCGGCGAGCCGCTCGATCCATCGAAGTTCACTCATCTGATCGGCGATCTTGCCAAGTCCGCCGAATCCGATGCGTTCGAAGACGCCGCCCGCGCGATCATGACCACCGATACCTACCCAAAGCTCGCCTCGCGCACAGCAGTGATCGGCGAAACCTCTGTTACAATAAATGGATTCTGCAAAGGCGCCGGGATGATCGCCCCCGACATGGCGACCATGCTCTGCTTCATTTTCACTGATGCAGCGATCGCCGCCGACGTGCTCCAGGACCTCCTGAACGAACACGTCAAAACAACCTTCAACTCAATGACCATCGATGGCGACACGTCCACCTCGGACACGTGCCTCGTCTTTGCGACCGGCACCGCAGCCGCGCGTGGCCAGAAGCCGATCTCAAAAACCAAATCCAAACGCCTCAAGGATTTCAGTAACGCCCTGCAGGATTTGATGCGTGATTTGGCCATCCAGGTCGCCAAAGACGGCGAAGGCATTTCGAAATTCGTGACCTTCATCGTCGAAGGTGCGGAAAGCGAGAGCGCCGCGCGCAAAATTGCACTTTCCTGCGCTAACTCGCCCATCCTCAAAACCGCCATCGCCGGGGAAGACCCGAACTGGGGCCGTGTCATCATGGCGGTCGGAAAATCTGGTGAAGCTGCCGATCGCGACCAACTCGCGATCTGGTTTGGCGAGCACTGCGTGGCACGCAATGGGGAACGGGCCGATGAATACGACGAATCCACGCTCGCCCAGTACATGAAGAACGCCGAGATCACGATCCGCATCGATGCCGGTGTCGGCAAGGCCTCGGCCACCGTGTGGACCTGCGATCTCACTCACGACTATGTCTCGATAAACGCTGACTACCGCAGCTAGGAGCGGGCATGGATCATATGTTCTGGCTCGAGCGCTGGCAGAAGGCCGACATCGGCTTCCACCAAGCCGCTGCACATGATCTACTCGAACGGCATTGGCCGGCACTCGGCGTGAACAAAGGCGCGCAGATCCATGTGCCATTGTGCGGCAAGAGCCTCGACATGGTCTGGCTTGCCGAGCATGGCCATACCATCATCGGAACGGAGCTGGCGGAGATCGCAGTGGATCAATTCTTCGCCGACCGTTCGCGCACGCCGGCATCCGTGACGAGCAGCGGTTTTACCATCAAGCGCGCGGGGCCGTATGAGATCTGGTGCGGCGATCACCTGCAGCTCGATCCGGAGGTCACGCGCCGCATCGGCGGCGTTTTCGATCGCGCGGCCCTCGTCGCGATGCCCCGAGTGATGCAGAAGGATTATGCTGCAAAGCTCGCCGCCCTGACGCCCATAGGCGTGCCCGTGCTGCTTGTCACGCTCGACTACGATCCCTCCGAGATGGACGGTCCGCCCTTCCCCATCTCACCGCAACGAGTCGAGGAACTATTTGGGCAGAACTTCCGCCTCACGCTGCTCGAAAAGCGCGATGGCCTGTCCACCAGTCAAAACCTCAAGAAGCGGGGCGTGTCTCGGCTCGATGAGGCGGCCTGGAAACTGGTGCGCCGCTGATGGATCCGTCCACTCCTCCTGCACGACAAATCCTGTTCGTCGTCGCAGCCGCCCTCGTAGATCGCGATAACCGGGTCCTGATCGCCGAACGTCCGGCCGGCAAATCTCTGGCAGGTCTCTGGGAGTTTCCAGGCGGAAAACTGGCCCCCGGCGAAACGCCCGAGGAAGCACTCGTCCGCGAATTGAAAGAAGAACTCGACATCGAGGTTTGTCTGACGTGTCTCGCGCCGTTCACGTTCGCCAGCCACACCTACGAGACGTTCCACCTCATGATGCCGCTCTATCTGTGCCGTAACTGGGATGGCGAAATCACCCCGCGTGAAGGACAACGCGTGAAATGGGTGCGGGCGTCAAAGTTGACCGACTACCCGATGCCGCCCGCGGACCTGCCCTTGATCCCGTTCCTCCGCGATCTCTTGGGCTGATATCCCCGGAACGCCTCGTCAGGCAAACCAGCCGGCGCTTGAACGACAACCTCCGCAACATCATCGGGAAGGCGTGACATCGAAGCGAGCGGCTCGTCGGCTGGCACTGATATGGCCATGGCAACAGGGTCGGCCGCGGGTCTCTTGCGCGCAAGCGTGGTGAGGCTCGACCAGAGTTGAAGCGGCAGCCGCCTGTGGATGGGTTCGACAGCAACCGGGCGCTCCGCATCGGCTCGATCGGCGATCGACGATAAAACCATCTGGCGCAAATCCCGGCTGTTGATCACGGACGACGAGGGTGTCTCGCCGCGCGCGTCCCGCGGTGCATCGCCGGTCTCCTCCGAGATTGCAGGGCCAGGATAGAGGTGAGCCATCAGGCGCTCGCCGTCGGTCTGGTTTAGAAAGCGCACCCCGACACTGCTCGGACCCTGGTGCCGGATCTCGCAAACCAGGGTGTATGGGGCGCCCTCGATGTTAAGACGGAAACTGCGTGTCGGCACCGCCGCGCCTGCAAATTCCACCAGCGCACCTGCATTGGATAGGTTGGTCACTGTGCAGGCGATCGCCGATCCGCCTGGAAGCATGGCATGCGCGGCGCGCGACATCTCTCGGCGCCCGAATTGGCGGCGTTGAAGAAGACCCGAAGCGGTAGCGTCTGTGGACATGCTTCCGTGCAAGGATGAAGAGTGAACGAGCCTTTAATGTATGCCCGCAACAGTTTCCGGGTCGTAAACCGTCCTCACCCTGGCCTGCGCGCGATCATGAACCAGCTCGGTCCGACAGCGCGATCGTTCCAAATCCTCTGCCAGACGAACCCGGCCTTCTCATAGGCTCTGACGGCCGCTTCGTTACGGACCGAAGCGAACACACACACCGCCGTCGCCAAAGTTGTTGAAAATACTTCCGATTTGAGCAAATCCAGCGCTTTCAGGCCGACGCCCTGACCACGATATGCGGCTGAAGCGATGAAGAGGTCGAGATCCCACGTGCCCGGCTCCAGGTCCTCCGGCAGGTCGTCCCCCCACAGCGCAGCGTCGATGGCGTGGCAGTAGCCCACGGCTTCTCCATTTGCCTCGATGATGCGGCAAACGGCCGACGCGGATTGCAGCGCAATCTGCACCTCCGCCGCCGTCGCCGACGCCGGTCCCCACCACGTTTCGATCTCCGGCTGCCGCAGCCAGGCTCGGATACGGTCGAGATCGCCTTGCGTCACCGGTCGGAGTGAAATGTGGGTCAAGCAGAGCGGTGCCTTTTGCTCGCAGCCAATATTCCGCATAAGTTTCTGGCAAACGGCCTTGATGGGGAACTCGGCCGCACGTCGCGACCTCCCGCTTGCGATGCAAAGCAGCTAAGTTGCGCTCGCTCAAGACATTCGCGCCTCAAAAGACCCGCGCCCGATTTCTTGCCTCCGGCGCCAGCAGGATTTTGACTTTCCGACATGGATACGCCCACCTTCCGCCCCGCACCCTATTTCGATCCCAAGGAACTCCGGGTCGAACTGACCGCGCTCTTCAACGCCCACGGCACATCCGCCGAGGCTCGTCCCGCCGTGCTCGACCGCTGCAAGCGCCTCGTCAAGGCCGCCCGCCAGCAGGCCCGCGAGCAGCTCGAAGCCGACGGCAAGGGCCGCAAGTGCGCCCACGGCCTCGCCCGGTTTCAAGACGAACTAATTGCACTCCTTTTTGACTACACAGTCGCCCACGTTTATCGCGCCACCAACCCCTCCGACGCAGAACGCATGTCCGTGGTCGCCACCGGCGGCTATGGACGCGGGCTTCTCGCCCCCGGCTCCGACATCGATATTCTTTTCCTTCTCCCCTACAAGCAAACCCCCTGGGGCGAGAGCGTTGCCGAGTACATGCTCTATTTGCTCTGGGACTTGGGGTTCAAGGTGGGCCACGCGACGCGTACCGTCGACCAGTGCTTGAAGATGGCGCAGCAGGATATGACCATCCGCACAGCGCTACTCGACATCTGGCTCGTACACGGCGATGCGCAGCTGTTCGCCGAACTGACGGATCGCCTTCGCCGTGAAGTATTTACCGGAACGGCGCGCACCTTCATCGACAGCAAGATGGCTGAGCGCGATGAGCGCCATCGCCGCGCCGGCGAAAGCCGCTACAAGGTCGAACCCAACGTCAAGGATGGCAAAGGCGGACTGCGAGACCTGCATACGCTTCATTGGCTGTCGAAGTACCTTTACGGCAAGGAAGTGGGCCCCGAGACAATCGAGGAGAAGATCTTCACGTCTGAGGAATACTCCACCTTCCGCCGCGCGGAAGACTTCCTCTGGAGCGTGCGCTGCCATTTGCACTTCCTCACCGGCCGCGCCGAAGAACGTCTCACGTTCGAGTTGCAGCCCGCGATGGCCGAACGGCTCGGTTACCGAACGAAATCCGGTCAGCGCCCCGTCGAGCGCTTCATGAAGCACTACTTCCTGGTCACGAAGAGCGTCGGCGATTTAACGGCCATCCTTTGCGCCGCGCTCGAAATGCAGCAGGCGAAGACATCACCAGGCTTGCCGGGATTTATCTCGGGTTGGAAATTGCGCCGCCAAGTCCGCCAACTCACCGACTTCCGCATCGAGAACGACCGCTTGAACGTCGCTGATTCCGAGGTTTTCAAACGCGACCCGGTCAACCTGATCCGCTTTTTCGCACAAGCTGAACTGACGAACGCGCATCTTCATCCCAACGCGATCCGTCTCCTGCGCCAATCGCTCCGGCTCATAGATGACCGCCTGAGAAACGATCCCGAGGCCAACCGAATCTTCCTTGACCTGGTCGCGGCAAGATCAAACCCGGAAAACACGCTGCGCCGCATGAATGAAGCCGGTGTGCTGGGCCGCTTCCTGCCTGATTTCGGGCATATCGTGGCGATGATGCAGTTCAATATGTACCACCACTACACGGTGGACGAGCACCTGCTGCGAACCGTCGGCGAGATTGCCAAAATCGAGCATGGCGAAAGCGCCGACGAGCTTCCGCTGTCCAACCAGATCATCAAGTCGATCCAAAGTCGGCGCGCTCTCTATGTTGCAGCGTTCCTGCACGATATCGGCAAGGGCCGGCCCGAGGACCATTCGATCCTTGGCGGTAAAATTGCCCGCCGTCTTTGCCCGCGCCTTGGCCTTACGCCCGCGGAGAGCGAGACGGTGATCTGGCTTATCGAACAGCACCTGACGATGAGCAACATCGCCCAGAGCCGCGACCTATCCGATCCCAGAACTGCACAGGATTTCGCTAAGGTCGTGCAAAGCCCGGAGCGACTGAAACTCCTCACGCTGCTGACCGTCGCCGATATCCGTGCGGTCGGCCCCGGTGTCTGGAACGGCTGGAAGGGCCAGTTGATCCGAACGCTTTATCACGAGACCGAGCCGTTGGTTGCCGGTGGGCACACGCAGATCGAGCGCCGCCATCGCCTCGCAGATGCCAAGGAGCAGCTCGCTTTGGCCCTATCCGACTGGCCGCGCGCCGAAGTCGAACACTTTATCGATCGACACTATCCCGACTATTGGCTGCGCACGGAGACCGCCAAGCAGGCGAGCCACGCTCGCCTTGTCCGTCGCGCGGAACATGAAAACCGCAAACTCATCACCGATGCCGTGACGGATACGTTTACTGCCATCACCGAACTCACGGTCTTCGCGCCCAACCACCCGCGATTGCTCGCCCTGTTTGCCGGCGCATGCGCAGCAAACGGTGCCAACATCGTCGGAGCCCACATCACCACGACGCGCGACGGCTTTGCGCTCGATACCTTCCTGCTGGCTCGCGAATTCCCCGAAGACGAAGACGAGATGCGCCGCGCCAAGCGCATCGAGGCGACTATCGATCGGCTCTTGCGTGGGGAGGCACGATTGAAGCAGCTCCTTGAAAAGCGTACGATCGGTGCGCAGCGGCTGGAAGCCTTTACTGTCTCACCGGAAGTCATCATCAACAACCAGCTCTCTGAGCGGTTTACAGTCATCGAAGTTGCCGGTCGCGACCGCACCGGCCTGCTCTATGATCTCACCAGCACGCTCTCCGATCTTTCCCTCGACATTGCCTCCGCGCACATTACGACCTTTGGTGAAAAAGCCGTCGACGTGTTCTACGTCACGGACCTGACAGGCAAGAAGGTCGATAGCGAGAACCGCCAGAAGACGATCGCAGGGCGTCTCACTGCGGTCCTCTCCGGCTCGGCGCAATCCGCGACATCAACCTCGGTGGCGCGGAAATGAAGCTTTATCGGGCGTTCTTCACCGTCGGCGGTCTGACGCTTCTCAGCCGCGTGCTCGGTTTCCTGCGGGATATCCTAGCAGCCGCAGTCCTGGGTACAGGTCCGGTCGCCGACGCGTTCTATGTCGCGTTCCGCTTCCCCAATCTTTTTCGCCGCCTTTTCGGCGAAGGCGCTTTCAACTCCGCCTTTGTCCCGCTTTTTGCTGCCAGGTACGAGGGCGATGGCCCTGAGAAAGCGCGCGCGTTCGCCTCCGAAGCGATGTCCGGCCTGACGTTCGTCCTGATCCTCCTTTCGGCGGCCGCCATGCTGGCGATGCCGTGGCTCATGTATCTGCTCGCTCCTGGCTTCTCCGATACACCCGAAAAATTTGACCTTGCCGTTCGCCTCACGCAGATCACGTTTCCCTACCTGCTCTGCATGTCGCTTGTGGCCCTGATGTCCGGAGTGCTCAACACGGTCGGCCGCTTCGCCGAGAGCTCCTCCGTCTCCATCGTTCTCAATCTCGTGCTCACGATTGCGATGCTGCTATCGGTGTGGCTGGGCTTCAAGGCCGATCCGGCCGCCGGTTACATCCAAGCCTGGGGCGTTTTCATTGCGGGCTTCCTCCAGTTGGCGCTGCTGATGTGGGGCCTGCGCCGTGCTGGCCTCACCTTGAAGATCGGCCGCCCGCGCTGGTCTCCCGAAATGAAGAAGCTTGTGGCGCTCGGCATTCCCGGCGTCATCGCCGGCGGCATTACGCAAGTAAACATCGCAATCGGCACTGTCATCGCCTCGATGCAGGATGGCGCCGTTTCGCATCTTTATTATGCCGACCGGCTCTACGAACTTCCGCTCGCCATTGTCGGAATTGCCATCGGTGTCGTGCTGTTGCCGGACGTGTCGCGTCACCTACGCGCCGGCAACCATACCGCGGTTATGGACAGCCAGAATCGGTCCCTCGAATTTGCAATGCTGCTGACGGTTCCGGCGGCGATGGCTCTGTTCGTGATCCCGACGGAGATTGTACGGGTCCTGTTCGAGCGAGGCGCCTTTACCGCTGCCGACACGCCCTACACCGCCGAAGCACTCCGCATCTTTGCACTTGGGCTGCCCGCCTTCGTGCTGATCAAGGTTTTCTCGCCGGCCTTCTTCGCCCGCCAGGATACGAAGACACCCATGCGCTTCGCCGCCTGGAGCCTCACTGCCAACACGATAGGGTCCGTCGGCCTCTTCTTCCTCTTCCGCCACCTCGGTTGGATGCCCCATCTTGGTATCGCGGCGGCCACCACGTTCGGCGGCTGGATGAACGCGTTGCTGCTCTATCGGGGCCTCAAGTCCCACGGCCACTTCGAGAGCGACGCCCGCCTTCGTCGTGCCCTGCCCCGTATCGTGATCTCCGCTATCGTCATGGGCCTCACCCTGATCGGCACGGCCTACGTGCTCGACCCATGGCTGAACCAATCGCAGGGACTCCTGGTGCGCTTCTCGGCGCTAGCCGTGCTCATCGGTGCCGGATTCATCGCCTATTTCGGCGCCACCCAGGTCACAGGTGCCGCCACGTTTGCCCAACTCCGCTCCGTGGTTCGCCGCAAGTAGGCCGCCCCTTGCCTCCTTGCCCGGCACGGGTCATAACCCGCGCCGGTTCGAGGGATAGAGAGAACATGGCATTCAAGACCCGCGTCTTTTCCGGCATGCAGCCGACCGGCAGCCTTCACCTGGGCAACTACCTGGGCGCGATGGTGAACTGGATCCGCATGCAGGATGAGCACGAGTGCATCTATTGCGTCGTCGATCTGCATGCGATCACCGTCTGGCAGGATCCCGCCGAACTGCGCGCGGCCATCCGCGGCGTCACCGCCGCCTACATCGCCGCCGGTCTCGACCCCAAGAAATCCATTCTGTTCAACCAGAGCCAGGTGCCCGAGCACGCCGAACTCGCCTGGGTCTTCAATTGCGTCGCCCGCCTCGGCTGGCTCAACCGCATGACGCAATTCAAGGAGAAGGCCGGCAAGGACCGCGAGAACGCCTCTGTCGGCCTCTACGCCTATCCCAACCTCATGGCCGCCGACATCCTCGCCTACCGCGCAACCCACGTGCCCGTCGGCGAAGATCAGAAGCAGCACCTGGAACTTGCTCGGGACATCGCACAGAAGTTCAACAACGATTACCGCAAAGAGATCGACGCCAAGGGCTACGCCGACGGCATCTTCTTCCCGCAGCCCGAACCTGTCATCACAGGACCCGCCACCCGCGTCATGAGCCTGCGCGACGGCACGAAGAAAATGTCGAAGTCCGATCCGTCCGATCTATCGCGCATCAACATCACAGACGACGCCGATACGGTCGCGAGAAAAATCCAGAAAGCCAAGACTGACACCGAACCGCTCCCGAGCGATGAGAAGGGTTTCGAAGGCCGGCCCGAAGCGGAAAATCTCGTCGGCATCTATGCCGCGCTGACGGGCAAGACCGTGTCGGCCGTTCTCAGCGAATTCGGCGGCCAGCAGTTCTCGAGCTTCAAAAAGTCCCTGGCCGAAGTGGCCACCGAAACCATGGGCCGCATTGGAGCCGAAGCCAAACGCCTCTCTGCTGACCCCGGCTATATCGACAGCGTGCTAGCAGACGGTACCCGCCGCGCCCGCGCCATCGCCACACCGATCATGGACGAAGTCAAAGACCTCGTCGGCCTCCTGCGCTCCTGAATCTCGCACGGCGGCCGGCTCCGCGTCAGCGGAGTCGCCGTGCGCAATTCACACCGCACGGCGGCCGGCTCCGCGTCAGCGGAGTCGCCGTGCGCACAGAGACACCGCGCCAAGCAACAACTTCCACTTCCCGTCCGCTGCCCGGCATGGCAGCATCCCGCATATGCCGATCACCAAAAAACGCCGCTCGTTCGAGGCGGGCCATGCCCGCAAGTTCCTGCTCATCGTTGATGACAGTCAGGAAGTCGAAAGCGCCCTGTACTATGCCGCGAGCCGTATTCTCCGCTCGTCCGGCATCCTCGTGATGCTGTATGTGATCGAGCCGCAGGAGTTCCAGCATTGGGTCGGTGTTCGCCAAGTCCAACTCGAAGAAGAGACGAACAAGGCGCGAGCTCTCTTCCGCCTTTTCAAGCGTAAGCTGCACAACGTCGGTTTTGAAAACATTCCCGTCGAGGAAGTCATCCGCGAAGGGACGAAGGCGGACGAACTCATGAAGCTGATCGATGAAGACGAAGACATCGCCATTCTGGTCCTTGGCGCCTCGGTCGACCCCGTCGGCCCCGGCCCGTTGGTCTCCTCTCTGGCGCTCGGCCGGGCTGCCGGCTCTTTCCCGATCCCGATCACCGTCGTACCGGGGAACCTCGCCCTGGAAGACATTTTGACCCTCGCTTGAAGCCGTACGAACCAGCCTCTGCTCTCGGCGTTGCGCGGTTGTGGCCCCTCGACTTTCGGGCCGATCCCGCCTATATCTTGGAACAATTCTAAGTTTGATCTCCGCCGTAACCGGCAGGCCAAAGGATCGAGAACCATGTTCATCCAAACCGAAGCGACGCCCAATCCGGTGACGCTCAAGTTCATTCCCGGCAAGCCGGTGCTTGCGGGCGGCACGGCGGAATACCGGTCGCGCAGCGAAGCCGAAGGCTCACCTCTTGCGCGCCGCCTGTTCGATATCGATGGGGTCAGCGGCGTATTCCTCGGCTCGGACTTTATCTCCGTCACCAAAAATGATGCGGAATGGCAGCACCTGAAGCCAATGGTGCTCGGCGCCATTATGGAACACTACATTTCCGGCGCCGAAGCCGCCGACTCCGCCAATGACGAAGGCCTCGAGAACTTCGATCCCGCGGACTCGGAGGTCGTCGCAACCATCAAGGAACTGCTCGAAACGCGTGTTCGCCCGGCCGTTGCCCAAGACGGCGGCGACATCACGTTCGCCGGCTTCCGCGAAGGCGTTGTCTACCTCCACATGCGCGGCGCTTGCTCGGGCTGCCCCAGCTCAACAGCGACATTGCGCCACGGCATTGAGAACCTGCTCAAGCATTTCTGCCCCGAAGTGCAGGAAGTCCAGGCAGCGTGACGCTCCGTTAAATCATCCTGTGAGCCTACGGCGAGAAACCCCGCGGCGCGGCCGCGGGGTTTCTGCTGCATATTCATTCTCCAGGAGCCATCTTCATGACATCGCGTCTCGACCCCACCGCGCTCGCGACACTCTTCACGGACGCTCGCACCCACAACGCGTGGCAGTCGAAAGATGTGTCCGACGGCCTTCTGCGTGAAGTCGTGGAACTGATGCGCTGGGCGCCCACCAGCGCCAACACGAGCCCGGCGCGCATCGTGTTCGTGAAATCTCCAGAAGCCAAAGCCAAGCTGAAACCGCTTCTTATGGAAGGCAACGTCGAAAAGACGATGGCGGCCCCGGTTACGGCCATCCTCGGCCATGACATGAAGTTCTACGACCACTTGCCCAAACTGTTTCCCCATGCGGACGCCAAAAGCTGGTTTGTCGGCAACGACGAATTTATCAAGGTTTCCGCCTTCCGTAACGGCTCCCTGCAAGGTGGCTATTTTATTCTTGCCGCCCGCGCACTCGGCCTTGATTGCGGTCCCATGTCCGGCTTCAACAACGCCGGCGTCGATGCCGAATTCTTTGCTGGCACCGACATCAAGTCGAACTTCATCTGCAATCTCGGCTACGGCGACCCGGCTGGCCTCTATCCGCGCTCGCCACGCTTCTCGTTCGATGAAATCGCTCGCATCGAGTAGGTGGGCCTGTTACGCGGCAGCCCGCCGGAGTTTACGCTGGCGAACCGTCTCGAACCCCATGTAGGCTGCCGCGTTATGAACGTGCTTGGTTTCGACACGTGTTTTCCTGCGTTGGGCGTTGCCGTGGGTATTGCCCTCGGCACGCCTGGCGCGCGCATTCTGTCCCGCAGCGAGCCGATGGCTACCGGACATGCCGAGCGCATGTTGCCCTTGATCAGCGAGCTGCTGGCAGAGGCCGCACTCTCGATCGCTGATATCGATCGCATCGCCGTCACGATCGGCCCCGGTTCGTTCACCGGCACGCGCATCGGCATTGCAGCGGCCCGCGCATTGAAGCTCGCGCGCGATCTCCCGATCGTGCCATTCACAAGCCTCGAAGCGACTGCTCTATCACCGGCAATTGAATGCGGCTCCGCCGAGGATCTGGCCGTCGCCATCGATGCTCACCGCGGCGAGGCTTATGTCCAGATTTTCGACGGCGTCACGAGGGAGCCAGTCACGGAGCCACGGATCGTCGCGATGACCGATCTTGCATCTCTTGCGCGCAGCCGTCCGCTCCTCGCCGTCGGAACCGCCGCCGAAGCCATCGCCGCTGCTGTCAACGCCGCAGGCGGAACCGCCCGTGCGCATCCGGGCATGATCTTTCCCGATATGGCAGCCACGATCGCGTGCGCCGTGACCCGCCACCCCGCAATGCTCCCCGTCGAGCCCTTGTATTTGAGACCGCCCGATGCGAAGCCTCAGGAAGGCAAATCTCTGGAGAGAGCGGGCGCATGAGCGGCAATTCGGACGTATGGGAGGGCAAGCGCGTCAGCTTGCTCTGGGCCGGGCCCGAACGCGCCGCTGCGATTGCCGGGGTGCACGCCAAACTCTTTAACCCGGCATGGGACGAGGCGAACGTCCGAGGTCTCCTTGATCACCCCGCTGCCACCTCATTCATCGCCACACTTGGCTCACCCAACGACGTGATCGGCTTCATCATCGGCCAGTTCGCCGCCGACGAGTCTGAAATCCTCACCATAGGCGTCGCCCCGGATTTCCAGCGACACGGTGTCGGCAAAATGCTCGTCGAAGGCTTGGTGCGGGCGGTCCAGCGCGCCGAAGTGCGTCGCATGTTTCTCGATGTCGCAACCGACAACACCGCCGCACTTCATCTTTATAGCAAGATGGGCTTCACCCCGTCTGGCGTACGCAAGGACTACTACATACGTCCAGGCTCCACGCCCGTGGATGCCGTGACCATGTCCCGAACCCTCACTATATAGGCTCCTATGAGCCGACTTCGTGCTGCCGCGGTCCTTGCCGGTTTCATGGGCCTCACTTTGCCGTTGATGCCTGTGCAAGCCCTGCTTGTGCGCATTTCGCAGCCGGCAGCGCGGCGCTTTCCGCACTGGTATCACCGCAATGTCTGCCGACTTCTCGGCATCCGCCTGCACGTTGAAGGCAGCGTCCCACCCGGCCCGGTTCTGCTCGTATCCAATCACACATCATGGCTGGATATCCCCGTCCTTTCGGCTGTGGCGCCGGTTTCGTTCGTCGCCAAGTCGGAAGTATCCCGCTGGCCGTTCGTGTCGTCTCTTGCCCGCCTTCAGCGCACCGTTTTCGTGGACCGGACCAAACGGATCGCCGTTGGCGACACCGCCAACGAGATGGCGCGCCGTCTCGCTCAAGGTGACGCCCTGGTGCTGTTCGCCGAAGGCACGTCCACCGATGGCAACCGCGTGCTTCCGTTTCAGTCGTCGCTCTTCGCTGCCGCCAAGCCCGTGGGTAAAGCGCGGGAAGCAGTCGCGCCCGCTGGACTATCCGGCGGCCGTCGTCCAGTCCGTCTCAATCGTCTATGCGCGCCTCCACGGCGTACCTCTTGGCCGCGCCGACCGCCCGCTCGTCGGTTGGTACGGCGACATGGACATGCAAAGTCACGCCTGGGAACTGCTCAAGGCCGGCCCACTGGATGTTCTGATCCGTATCAGCGATCCCATTCCGCTCAGCGAATATGGCGGCCGCAAAGACCTCGCCGAGCAGACCGAAACTGCCGTGCGGGAAGGTGTCGTGAGAACGCTCCGTGGGCGTGCGCCGGGTGAGCCTCTAGCTACGATCAAGCAGGCGACCAGATCGGTGGGTATACGGCGACCGCATCGCAAGTCAGAGACATGGCGGTAAGCAATTCACCGATTTAGTCGTGCTGCTCTCGACAGATGCCGCTAAAAATGCTGCAGTGCGAAAACAAGATCGCGGAATCTTGTCGTGACTTCGCTCCGAGGCAACTCGTCAGCGGTTCGCGCAACAGACGTCCGCACCTCCGGAGACCGGTCAATGACGGCCGAAACCGTAGCCAAAAAAGTTTTCATCAAAACATTTGGCTGCCAGATGAACGTCTATGACAGCGAGCGCATCACCGAAGCGCTTGCCGGCGATGGCTATGCCGAAACCGCCGAAATGGAAGACGCCGATCTCGTCATCCTCAACACCTGCCACATTCGCGAAAAAGCCGTCGAAAAGGTTTACTCTGATCTCGGCCGCATCCGCGATGTCCGCGATCAGCGCCGCCGCGAAGGCAAGGACACGCTTGTCACAGTCGCAGGTTGTGTTGCGCAAGCCGAAGGCGCGGAGATCTCGCGCCGCGCACCGGTCGTCGATCTCGTGGTCGGCCCGCAGAGCTACCATCGCCTTCCGGAACTCCTGCAGCGCCGCTCAGCTACCGGCGAGCGCCTCGTCGAGACCGCGTTTCCCGAAGATGAAAAGTTTGCACATCTGTCGACCAAGCGTCAGGTCCGCTCGGCAACAGCATTTCTCACGATCCAGGAAGGTTGCGACAAGTTTTGCACCTTCTGTGTCGTGCCCTACACGCGCGGCATGGAGTATTCGCGCTCCGTTGCCGACCTCGAAAAAGAAGCCAGAACGCTGGTTGAAAACGGCGTGCGCGAACTCACGCTCCTCGGCCAGAACGTCAATGCCTACCATGGCGTCGCTGAAACAGGCGCCGAGACATCGCTTGCCGGGCTGATCCGTCGTCTTGCAGGCATCGATGGCCTGGAGCGCATCCGCTACATGACGAGCCATCCGCGCAACATGAGCGATGATCTCATCATCGCTCATGCGGAAGTGCCCAAGCTTATGCCCTACCTGCATCTGCCTGTGCAGTCGGGCTCTGATCGCATTCTCGCCGCCATGAATCGCAAACACACTGCGGAAGATTACCTTCGCGCGGTCGAGCGCATTCGTGCAGCGCGACCCGACATCGCCCTTTCGACCGATATGATCGTCGGCTTCCCCGGCGAGACCAACCAGGATTTTGACGAAACCTTGCAACTGGTGAAAACCGTTGGGTTCGCGCAGTCCTACTCCTTCAAGTATTCGTCCCGCCCCGGCACGCCCGCCGCCAACATGGACGACCAAGTGCCCGAAGCTCTGAAGTCGGAGCGGTTGGCGCGGCTGCAATATGTTCTCAACAATCAGCACGAGCGGTTCAACGCCGCCACCGTTGGACAGACAGTGCCCGTGCTTTTCGAACGCATGGGCAGAAGCGACGGTCAGCTCGTCGGCCGCTCGCCCTACCTCCAACTCGTGCAAGCCAGAGCTGACGCTGCACTTTTGGGCAAAATCCTGCCTGTATCGATCCGTGGCCACGGCCCCGGCAGTCTTTCAGGTGTCGTCGCAGCCTGATAATCCGCGATTTGCGTGTGCATGTGGCGCGGTCTCGTTGATTCCCGCCCCATCCGCCCTATGATGCCTATCGAAGCCAGCGCTCGAATCGTCGGCCGCAGGCCTTCAGGAGATCGTATTTGACCGGAAATCGCGGGCAATCCGTGCCGGGCGCCGGACGAGCGTCCAAGACGCAGGCCGCGGAAGCGCGCCTCGTCATTCCCTTCGAAGACAATCGCGCTCTGACCCGGGCGCTTGGTGAATTCGATGCGCATCTGGCCATGCTGGAGGATCGTCTCGGGATCGAGGCGCATCCCCATGGCAACGTGGTGATCCTCAAAGGTCCCGAACCCGCATGCAAGCTCGGCCGCGACGTGCTCGAGGTTGTCTATAAGCGCGCGCTCACCGGCGAAACAATCAGCGCGGGTGATTTCGAGGGTCTCATCCGTCACGCGCGTCAGGAAAACGTCTCGCCATCGAGCGACGGCCAAGCGCAGATTTCCACCCGCCGCCGTGTTGTGAAAGCCCGCACGCTCGCCCAGAGTACCTACATCCGCGCTCTCGACAAAACCGATCTCGTCTTTGGTATAGGCCCCGCGGGCACTGGCAAAACATACCTGGCCGTCGCCTACGCCGCCCAATGCCTCGAACGCGGCATCGTCGAACGCATCATTCTTTCGCGCCCCGCGGTCGAAGCTGGCGAACGCCTGGGCTTCCTCCCCGGCGACATGCGCGAGAAAGTCGATCCCTATCTGCGCCCGCTCTATGACGCACTCGACGATGTACTCCCGCCCGACAAGGTGGAAAAGGACCTTGAATCCGGCGTCATCGAAATCGCCCCTCTGGCTTTCATGCGCGGCCGCACACTTGCCAATGCCTTCGTCATTCTCGACGAAGCCCAGAACACCACGCCCATGCAGATGAAGATGTTTCTGACGCGTTTGGGTGAGAACTCGAAAATGGTCATCACCGGCGACCCGTCGCAGATCGATCTGCCGCCCGGCATCAAGTCCGGCCTCGACGAAGCGGTCACTCTGCTCAACGGCGTCACTGGAATCGAAATGGTTCGCTTTACGCAAAGCGATGTCGTCCGCCGTGATCTCGTCGCGCGCATTGTGGAAGCCTACGATCGTGCCGCAGGCAAGAAGCCCTGATGCCCGCCTCTGACCCAGGCCCGCGAAGTCGCGCGCCGCAAGGCGCGGATCCCTCGTGGCTGAATGTCGATGTCATCTTTGAAGATGATGGCTGGCAGAATTCGTCACTTGTTGAAACCTTGGTCCGTCAAGCAGCAACCGCACTTGCAGCCCACGAGATTGTTGGCCGCCTGCAGCCGAGCGAAGCGTGCATCGCGCTCTCGAGCGACGCACACGTCCAGATGCTGAACGCCGGCTTTCGCGGCAAGGATAAGCCGACGAATGTGCTCTCCTTTCCCGCGCCGGAAAGCCCGGTTGCGCTAACGACGAAACCGCTGGGCGATATCGTGATCGCGCGCGAAACCGTCGAGCGCGAGGCAGCGGAACGGGGCATTCCCTTCCCCGATCACTTGCGCCATTTGACGGTTCACGGACTGTTGCACCTTCTAGGCTACGACCACGAAACGGACGGGGACGCCTTTGAAATGGAAAGCCTCGAAACCGACATCCTCGCCCGGTTAGGCATTCCCGACCCGTATGGCGACCCCGAAGACTGATGTGATATTCAACTCCCATGACGCTACTCGAACCGCACCGGAAGACCATGTCCACTGACGAAAAGGCCTCTAAGTCGCTCTCCGGCGATCCGCCTGGCGAAGAGCGCAAAGCGCCGTCGTCCTATGGCTGGGTCTCGGCGCTATTAACAAAGCTGGGTCTGCAAAGTGGTCCCACGCTTCGCGATACGCTCGAAGACGCGCTGAAGTCCGGTGGCGATGCGGAGCAGAACTTTAGCGCCGAAGAGCGCGAGATGCTGATCCGCCTCCTGCGTTTCGGCGCCAGCCGCGTCGATGACATCATGGTGCCACGCGCCGACATCATCGCCGTTGAGGAAACCGAACCCATCGGCGAAGTCGTCCGCCTGTTCGAAGAAGCCGGCATTTCGCGCATCCCGATCTACCACGAGACGCTGGATGACCCGCGCGGCATGGTCCACATCAAGGATCTCTTCCGCTGGATTTCCGCCGAAGCTGCTGGACGACCGCTGGTCGAGCCGCGGCTCAAAGGAGAGGAACGCGCGGTCGCTGTCCGCAAGGTTGCCGCCGATGATGTGGCTGAAAACGGTGAGCGAAAGCATAACCTCTCCCAAATCGACCTGAAGCGACCGATCTCGGCGGCAAAAATTCGCCGGCCCGTCCTCTATGTCCCGCCATCCATGCCAGCGATGAGCCTTCTCATCCGCATGCAAACGTCGCGCGTGCACATGGCGCTCGTCGTCGATGAATACGGAGGTACCGACGGCCTCGTGACGATCGAGGACCTCGTTGAACAGATCGTCGGTGATATCGAGGACGAGCACGACGAAGCCGAAGCCGAGCACATCATTGAAGATGCCAAACTCGGCACCATCGCCTCGGGCCGCACGCCTGTCAGCGAACTCGAGGAATTGGTCGGTACCAAACTTTTGACGGAAGACGAAGAGGAAGACATCGACACGTTGGGCGGCCTGGTCTTTGCGATCGTTGGCCGCGTGCCGACGCGCGGCGAAATCATTCGGCACGCTTCCGGCCTCGAGTTTGAGATCTTGGAGGCCGATCCCCGTCGCGTGAAGCGGCTCAAGATTTTGCGCCCCCGAACGGCAACGTCGAAACCCCTGAACGAGAGTGCAGAGAAGTCCGATACCGGGGCCACAGGCTCGTCGTGACAGCCGTCGCGCGCTTAAGAGCGTTGCGTGATCGGCTTCGCGCGCTAAGCGGCTGGCAACGCGCCTCTGTTTTGGTCAGCGCTGGACTTGCGAGCGTTCTCGCGTTCGCACCGTTTTTCGTCTGGCCTATTCTGTTTTTGACGCTGCCTGTTCTTTACTGGCTCATCACGCCGCGATCGCCCGAGATCGTCTCGCGCGCCGTCCTGCGCCGAGCTTTTGTTGACGGATGGTGGTTTGGCTTCGGCTACTTTTTCGCAGGGCTGTTCTGGGTAGGCGAAGCTTTTCTTGTCGAAGCGGACATCTTCGGTTGGCTCCTGCCTTTCGCCGTGACGCTTCTGCCGGCGGGGCTCGCGCTCTTTTTCGGCTCGGCGGCGGCGATCTCGCGCGCACTCTGGAGGCCGGGCCTTGCCGGTCTCCTGATCACGGCCGTCGTGTTTGCCGGCGCCGAGTGGCTGCGCGGCCACTTACTGACGGGCTTTCCCTGGAACGTCCTCGGCTACGCGCTGACGGGTTCGGACAGCTTGATGCAGTCAGCAGGTCTAGTGGGCATCTATGGTCTGTCGCTCTGGGCGGTTCTGATTTTCACAGCACCCTTGGTTCTCGCGGCGGACGCTGACAGCGATGAATCATTCTTTGGTGCATTTGCACCGGCTCTCGCCCTCGCGATCCTCCCGCTGGCGCTCGCCGCAGTCTATGGCGCCGCAGTGCTCTCGTCAGCATCGCGCGCCGCCGCCGATGCACCCCGCGTACGCATAGTCCAGCCGAGTGTTCCGCAGCGCGAGAAGTGGCTCCCCGGCAAGCAAGGCGAAATCTTCCGCCTCCATCTCGATCTCACGCGCCGCAACCCTGCTGGTCAAGAAGACGACTTTAAAGGGATTGCGCTAATCGTTTGGCCCGAAGCCGCGATGCCTTTTCGTCCGCTCGAACATCCCGAAGCGCTGCAGGCCATCGCTGATCTTCTGCCGGATAAAGGTCCAGTCCTCTTGTCCGGCGGCCTCCGCGTCGAGAAAGGCGGCACGCCCGAGGCACCGACCCTCAAGGCCTACAACAGCCTTCTCGCCCTCGACGATGCCGGCCAGGCGGCGGCGATCTACGATAAGATCCATTTGGTGCCGTTCGGAGAGTACTTGCCGTTCCAGCCCGTCCTCGAAGCCATCGGACTGCAACAGTTGACCAAACTGCGCGGTGGCTTTGCCGCTGGTCCCTCGCCGCGTCCGCTTCTGAAGTTGCCCGGCCTTCCACCGATTGTCGGGCTGATCTGCTATGAAGCGATCTTTCCCTCAGCCGTCGTCCAGGGCGCGGAACGCCCGGGCCTCATCGTTAACATTACCAACGATGGCTGGTTCGGCAACACGACGGGACCTCGCCAGCATCTGCATCAGTCCCGTGTCCGCGCCGTGGAGGAAGGCCTGCCGCTCGTCCGCGCTGCAAACAATGGCATTTCCGCAATGATCGACGCGCACGGTCGTATCGTCGCCTCCCTCGACCTCAACGTGCAGGGCGTCATCGATCCGCCCATACCCCCGGTTGCCGCTGCCTCCGCCTTATGCCCGCTGGGGTGATGCCCTCTTCCTGCTGAATGCCGGCCTCTTCCTGATTGGTGCTGGCGCTTTGGGGTGGCGGCGGTCTCGCACCGAGACGAAGGCATCCCTAGGTTGACGCCCAAGGTTTACGCACGTAGGAATTGCCACCCCAATCTTTGGGCAACCAAGACATCGTCCGGACGGGAAAAGTGGCTGAGAAGTCTAACGAAACGGTCGAAACGGAAGAGAGCGACGAGCGGAGCAATTCCCGTCGCGCCAACCCGATCGACAAGCACGTGGGCGAGCGCGTGCGCATGCGGCGGATGCTTCTCGGCATGAGCCAGGAGCGGTTGGGCGAAAAACTCGGTCTCACGTTTCAGCAGGTGCAGAAGTACGAGAAGGGTGTGAACCGCATAGGCGCCAGCCGTCTGTTTGATCTGGCCCAGGTCCTTGGTGTTCCAATCCAATACTTCTACGACAGCATGTCGTCAGCCGTGTCCGGCCACGTGTCAGCGCCCGGTTTCGCCGATAAGCCGGGCGACACGTACGTCGCAGATTTTCTCTCTAGCCGCGATAGCGTAGAACTCAACAAAGCATTCGCGCGCATCACGGATGCCCGCATCCGGCGCTCCATCGTGGACATGGTCCGCTCGATCGCGGGCGAAGACGCCACAACAACGGCGCCGGAATAAGCAATTCACAAATGATCTGAGAACTTCGTTCAGGTGCGCCTTCACCGCGCTTGACCGGGTCGGCAAAGGCTGCAAAACAGCCGCCAAACCTCGCCTTCAATTGATTTTCGCCTGATACACACGGGGGCCCCAGTGGCGCGCAAGTCGTTCCTTTTCACGAGTGAGTCGGTGTCCGAAGGACACCCAGACAAAGTCTGCGACCGGATTTCGGACGAGGTCGTCGATGCGTTTTACCGCGAAAGTCTCGCCGCTGGTCTCGATCCATGGGCGATCCGCGCCGCTTGCGAAACGCTCGCCACGACGCAGCGTGTCATCATTGCCGGCGAATATTCCAACACGCCCAAGAGCGTCACCGTCGCCATGATCCAGGATATCGCGCGCAAGGCGATCAAGGACATCGGTTATGAGCAGGACGGCTTCCACTGGGCGAACTGCAACATCGAAGTCTTGTTGCACGGGCAGTCCGCCGACATCGCTGCCGGCGTCGATGCCAAGCAGCCGACCAACAAGGAAGAGGGTGCCGGCGACCAGGGTATCATGTTCGGATACGCCTGCACCGACACGCCGGAACTAATGCCGGCCCCGATCTACTACAGCCATAAGATCCTGCACGATCTGGCTCAGGCTCGGAAAGGTAAGGTCGGTGACGCCGCCAATCTTGGTCCCGATTCCAAGAGCCAGGTCACCGTCCGTTACGAAGACGGCAAGCCGGTCGGCGTGACGCAGATCGTCGTATCCCACCAGCACATCATCGAGGATCTCTCCTCCGCACAGGTGCGCGACATCATCGAGCCGTACGTCCACAAGGCCCTGCCCGCCGGCTGGATCGGCAAGGACACCGTCTGGCACATCAACCCCACCGGCAAATTCTTCATCGGCGGTCCCGACGGAGACACCGGCCTGACCGGCCGCAAGATCATTGTCGATACCTACGGCGGCATGGCTCCGCACGGCGGCGGTGCATTCTCTGGCAAGGACCCGACGAAGGTCGACCGCTCCGCCGCCTATGCCGCCCGCTATCTGGCCAAGAACGTGGTCGCCGCCGGTCTGGCCGAGCGCTGCACGATCCAGTTGTCCTATGCCATCGGCGTCGCCAAACCCCTGTCGATCTATGTCGACACGCACGGCACCGGTAAGGTCGACGAAGCCAAACTCGAAACCGCACTCGGCGAAGTTATGGACCTCTCCCCGCGCGGGATCCGCACCCAGCTCGATCTGAACAAGCCGATCTACGCCCGCACCTCCGCATACGGCCATTTTGGCCGCGCACCGGATGCCGAAGGCGGCTTCTCATGGGAGCGCACCGACCTCGCCGACAAGATCAAGGCGGCAGTCTGATCGCGATTGCTTATCGGTGAACGGCCGTGGAATGACAGTTCCGCGGCCGTTTTCTTTTCTAGTCGGCGAACCGAGTGCCATACCGAGTGTCATGACCGGCGAGACCGAAAAACCCCACGGAAATGACCTGCGCTCCTTCGGCCGCAAGCGCAGCCGAAAGCCCAGTCCGCGCCAACGCCACTTAATGGACGACGCACTGCCGCGCCTCCGCCTGGGCCTCGAAGACACTCCGCCAGCAGCCCATAACCGAGCTCTTTGCCTCCCCCGTCACCGAAGTCTGGCTGGAGGTGGGCTTCGGCGGTGCTGAGCACCTGATCCATCAAGCGAGTGCGAACCCGAATGTCGGCTTGATCGGCTGTGAACCCTTCGAAGACGGTGTCATCAAGGCGCTCACGGCCATCGAGCAACGGGGACTGCGCAACGTCCGCCTCCACCCCGACGACGTGCGCCCTCTTCTTCGCGCCCTTCCTTCCGCGTGCCTGTCGAAGGCCTTCATTCTCTTTCCCGATCCTTGGCCTAAGACGCGCCACGCCAAGCGCCGCCTCGTATCGAAACCCTTCCTTGACGGCTTGGCCGAAGTCATGAGGCCCGGCGCTGAATTGCGCATCGCAACCGACATCGATTCCTACGCCCGCACTGTTCTTGAAGCTGCTATCCCGCACCCTGATTTTAGCTGGACAGCGCGCCAACCGGGCGATTGGCGCACGCCATGGCCGGACTGGCCCGGCACCCGCTACGAAGCCAAGGCGCTTCGCGAAGGTCGCCGCCCGATGTTTCTCACGTTCATTCGCGCTTAACCCAACCGCCTGCAAAAAAGTTCGGTAAACGCGCGAAAACCGTCCACATCGGCCTTGCCAGAGACCACGCCATTGCGTACTTTCCAGCTGCTCATGATCATCTCAACTCTTGAGAGTGGGCCCGCAAGGGTCCGCTCTTTTTGTTTTGATGGGTTGCAATCGTGATCTTGAGCGCGGATGAACAACCCGGGCCCCCAGCGGAATGCAGGCCGAAGCACGTACGAGCGACGACAGGTTCTATAGCGAAACCGGCTTAGCCGCGACGCTCGCTGGGCTTGTGGCGCCGGTGCTGGAGAATTTGGGTTATCGCCTTGTCCGCGTGAAGATTTCCGGCCGCGACGGTCAGACGGTGCAGATCATGGCCGAGCGCCCTGACGGCTCCATGATGATCGAGGACTGCGAAACCGTCTCTCGCGAACTCTCGCCGCTGCTCGATGCCCACGATCTCATCTCCGACGCCTACCGTCTGGAGGTGTCGTCCCCCGGCATAGACCGCCCGCTGGTTCGCGCCAGCGACTTCGAGAACTGGGCCGGGCACCTCGCCAAGATTGAACTGCGCGAGCCGGTCGATGGCCGCCGCCGCTTTCAAGGCAAGCTCGAAGGCTTCGAAGACGGTGAAGTGCGCGTCGAACTGGACTTGCCCGAGATCGGCGCCACGACCATAGGATTCCCGCTGAGCCTCGTTTCCGAGGCCCGGCTGGTAATGACTGACGACTTGATCCGCGAGGCACTCACTCGCGCCAAGAAACAAGGACGTTCCGGCTTCGCGGATGGCGCGGAACCGGACGACTTCGAGGTGGAGAACTAGCCATGGCCGGCATTGCAGGTATCAGCGCCAACAGGCTCGAACTGTTGCAGATCGCGGACGCAGTCGCGCGCGAAAAATCGATCGACCGCAAGATCGTCCTCCAGGCGATGGAAAACGCGATCCAGAAAGCCGCGAAGTCCCGCTATGGCGCCGAAAACGACATTCGCTGCGAAATCGACCCCAAAACCGGCGAGACGCGCCTCACCCGCGTGCTCTCGGTCGTAGAAAACGTCGAGAACGAAGCCACAGAAATCCGCTTGCCGGACGCGCAGCGCCGCAACCCCGAAGTCAAGATTGGCGACCAGATCGCCGAAAGCCTGCCGCCGCTGGAATTCGGCCGCGTCGCCGCCCAGAACGCCAAGCAGGTCATCGTCCAGCAGGTTCGCGAAGCCGAGCGCGACCGTCAGTTTGGCGAATACAAGGATCGCATCGGAGAAATCATCAACGGCACCGTCAAGCGCGCCGAATACGGCAACGTGATCGTCGATCTGGGCCGCGCCGAAGGCATTATCCGTCGCGATGAAATGATCCCCCGCGAAACGCCCGAAGTACGGCGACCGCGTCCGCGCCTACATCTACGATGTTCGCCGCGAGCAGCGCGGCCCGCAGATTTTCCTATCCCGCGCCAGACCCGAATTCATGGCCCGCCTCTTCGCGCAGGAAGTGCCGGAAATCTATGATGGCGTCGTCGAGATCAAATCGGTCGCCCGCGATCCAGGTTCGCGCGCCAAGATCGCGGTCGTGTCCAAGGATTCGTCCATCGATCCCGTCGGCGCGTGCGTCGGCATGCGCGGCGCCCGCGTTCAGGCGGTGGTGAACGAACTGCAGGGTGAAAAGGTCGACATCATCCAGTGGAACCCGGATGCAGCGAGCTTCATTGTCAACGCGCTTGCTCCCGCTGAAGTCTCGAAGGTGGTTCTCGACGAAGACAGCAACCGCATCGAAGTCGTCGTCCCCGAAACCCAGCTCTCGCTTGCCATCGGCCGCCGCGGCCAGAATGTGCGCCTCGCCTCGCAGCTCACGGGTTGGGATATCGACATTCTGACCGAAGCCGAGGAAAGCGAGCGCCGCCAGAAAGAATTCACCGAGCGCACGCAGTTGCTCATGGATTCGCTCGACGTGGACGAAGTCATCGCCCAGCTTCTTGTCACCGAAGGCTTCGCGACCGTTGAGGAAGTGGCCTACGTCGATCTCTCTGAAATCGCCAATATTGAAGGATTTGACGAAGGCACCGCCGAACAGATCCAGACACGCGCTCGCGAATACCTGGAGCAGCAGGAAGCTGAGCGCGACACCAAGCGCCGTGATTTGGGCGTCGCCGACGAATTGGCCGAAGTCCAGGGCGTCACCACGGCGATGCTGGTCGCCTTTGGCGAACATGGGATCAAGACGCTGGAAGACCTCGCCGATTGCGCCACCGACGACTTGATCGGCTGGACCGAGCGCAAGAAGGAAAAGGAGTCCGAAGCCGTCCGCCACAAGGGCATCCTCGATGGCTTCGAAATCGGCCGCAAGGAGGCCGAGGATATGATCCTTTCCGCACGAGTTCTCGCCGGGTGGATCACCATTGAAGAAACACCGGAAGAAGCCGAAGAGACCGAAGATGCCGGCGCCGAGGCCGAGGCGGACGACGCCTCGACCGAAGCCTGAGCGGGAAGATGAGGCGGGAGGCCCATAGCATTGGCGCGCAGCCGTCGAGCAATCGATGCTGATCAGGATGAAGCGGGTGAAGGCCCGCTGCGTCTGTGCGCGCTCACGCGGGCCTCTCTTTCGAAAGACGACCTCATCCGTTTCGTCCGCGGCCCCGATGGCACGCTCTATCCTGATCCTGCGCTGAAGCTCCCCGGCCGCGGCGTCTGGGTCACAGCGACCGCGGACAAGATCGCTGAAGCCGTCAAAGCCAAGGTCTTCGCCCGGTCCCTCAAAGCCGAGGTGAAAATTCCCCCGGACCTCCCCACATTAGTGGGTGAGCTCTTGGAACGCCGAGCCCTCAACGCGCTTTCCATGGCCAAAAAAGCCGGGCTCGTGACCACCGGGTTCGACAAGCTCGACGCCCTGATCGTGAAGGGGACGGTTAAAGTCCTTCTCCATGCCCGGGATGCGGCAGCGGGGGGTGCCGAAAAGCTCGATCGAAAATACGTTGCGGTCTCGCGTGCCACCCTCCGGACACCCCGGATCGAAACACTTTTTACGGTCGAACAAATGAGCTTGGCCATCGGCCGGTCAAATGTGGTACATGCTGCCCTCACACAGGGCGGAGCGACCGAGAAATTCTTGAGCGAGGCCGGGCGCGTCAAGCGCTACCGGCCTGCTTCAGTTGACGAAATTGGCATTCCGGACGCATCTGGCGCCTGAGGACATCTGCGGAAAGACCGAATGGATACGAAGGACACGACCGACAAGACAGCCCGCCCGGGTGCCGCCGGCACGACAGGATCGGGAACAGCCGGTGCAGGGACGCGCAAACCGCTCTCACTGCAGCGGACGGTCGAGTCTGGGCATGTACGGCAGAATTTCAGCCATGGCCGATCGAAGCCGGTGATCGTCGAGAAGCGCAAATCGCGCAAGCTGGGAGGCGCTGATGCCCCCGCTCCGGCCGCTCCCGCGCCGGTATCGGTGAAGCCGGTTTCCGCGCCCGAATCGACCGCGCCTCAGCAGCGTGCACCTGAGCGGTCCGATGCGACCCGCTCGCTCCGCCCCGAGGAACGTGATGCCCGCGCCCGGGCCCTGGCCGAAGCGCGCCGTCAGAACGAAATCGAAGAAGCCGAGTCGGTCGAACGCCGTCGCGTCGAAGCTGCATCCAAACCTGCTGAAGCGCCCGCTCCGGCCCCGGTGGCCGCCGCTCCGGCCGCAGCACCGGTAGCCGCCGCGCCGACGGCTCCAGCACCCACTCCCTCGCCTGCCGCGCCGGCACCCGTCCAGGCCCGCGCCCCATCGAGCGCTCCGCGCCGGGATGGACCCCCGCCGCGTTCCGAACAGGGCGCGCGTCCTGCTGGCCGTTTCGAAGGCCGTGGCGGTCCTCGCCCTGCCGGACAGGGCTACAACACCGCATTCATGCCCCGTGAGGGCGGCCGCCCGAAGGAAATCAACATTCCTTCGTCACGTCCCCCTCCCGCTCCCGATCGTCCCGCCATCGAGCCGCCAAAGGGCAAGGAAGTGCGCACCGAAGCGCGCGCTCGTCCGGAAATGGTGGAAGACGAGGAGACGCGCGTCATCAAGCGGGGCGGCAAGATTGTCCGCACACCGGTCAAGACCACGCCCGAGCCGCAGAAAGAGCGCGTCAAGCTCACCATCAACAACGCCTTCGACCAGGAGCAGCGTGAACGCTCCCTGGCGTCCCTGAAGCGCAAGCGCGAACGCGAACGCCTCAAGGCCATGGGCGTGCAGCAGCCGCGCGACAAAATTGTGCGCGAAGTCATCATTCCTGAAGCCATCACCATCCAGGAACTGTCGAACCGCATGGCCGAGCGCGCGGTCGACCTCATCAAGCTGATGATGAAGCAAGGCGCGATGCACAAGATCACCGACGTGATCGATGCCGACACCGCCGAACTCATCGTCCAGGAATTCGGCCACACCGCCAAGCGCGTATCGGAATCCGACGTTGAAACCGGCTTCATCGGCGCCAAGGACGATGATCTCAACCTCAAGGATCGCGCCCCGGTCGTGACCATCATGGGCCACGTTGACCACGGCAAGACCTCGCTGCTCGACGCCATTCGTCAGACGAACGTCGTCTCCGGCGAAGCCGGCGGCATCACCCAGCACATCGGTGCCTATCAGGTCACGCTGCCCTCGGGCGGCAAGATCACCTTCATCGACACGCCAGGCCACGCCGCATTCACCGCGATGCGCGCCCGCGGCGCCAAGGTGACGGACATCGTCGTGCTCGTGGTGGCTGCCGATGACGGTGTCATGCCGCAGACGGTGGAAGCCATCAATCACGCCAAGGCTGCCGGCGTTCCGATGATCGTCGCGATCAACAAGATCGACAAGCCGCAAGCCGACCCGACCCGCGTCAAGACCGACCTTCTGAGTCAGGAAGTCGTTGTCGAAAGCATGGGCGGCGACACGCTGGAAGTGCCGGTTTCGGCGCTGAAGCGCACCAACCTCGACAAGCTGTTGGAAGCGATCCACCTCCAAGCCGAAGTTCTCGATCTCAAGGCCAACCCCGACCGCACGGCCGAAGGCATCGTCATTGAAGCCAAGCTGGAACGCGGCCGCGGCCCCGTCGGCACGGCGCTCGTTCAGCGCGGCACGCTGCACGTGGGTGATATCGTGGTCGCCGGTACGGCCTGGGGCCGCGTTCGCGCCCTCATCAACGACAAGGGCCAGAACATTGCCGAAGCCGGTCCTTCGGTTCCGGTTGAAATCCTGGGCTTCGACAGCGCTCCCGAAGCCGGCGATCAGGTCGCCGTCGTCGAGAACGAAGCCCGCGCGCGCGAAATCACGGACTACCGCACCAGAAAGCGCCGCGAGACGCTCGGAGCCGCCGGCTCCAAGAGCACGCTCGAGCAGATGATGCAGCAGCTGAAGGAAGCCGGGAAGAAGGACTTCAACCTTCTCATCAAGGGCGACGTTCAGGGCTCCGTCGAAGCCATCATGGGTGCTCTTAAGAAGCTCGGCACCGACGAAGTCGAAGCCCGCATCGTGCACTCGGGCGTCGGTGGCATCACCGAGTCCGACATCGCTCTGGCCAGCGCGTCCAAGGCCGTCGTTATCGGCTTCAACGTCCGCGCCAACACGCAGGCGAAGCAGGCAGCCGACACGACGGGCATCGAAATCCGCTACTACAACATCATCTACGATCTGCTCGACGACGTGAAGGCGGCCATGTCCGGCCTCCTTGCGCCAACCATCCGCGAAGTCTTCCTCGGCAACGCGGAAGTGCTGCAGGTGTTCAACATCTCCAAGGTCGGCAAAGTTGCCGGCTGCCGGGTCACCGAAGGCAAGGTCATGCGCGGCGGCAAGGTGCGTCTCATCCGCGACAACGTGGTGATCCACGAGGGTTCGCTCTCGGTGCTCAAGCGCTTCAAGGACGACGTCAAGGAAGTGCCGGTCGGCCAGGAATGCGGCATGTCCTTCGCCAACTATCAGGACCTGCGTGCAGGCGACGTCATCGAATGCTTCAACGTCGAGACGGTCACCCGCTCTCTTTGATCCCATTCACCGGGCCGGGCTCACGCATCTCGTGGATCCGGTCCGCAGCTTTTTTCTAATCCCTTACAAGGACGCGCGCGGTTCTATCCCGCCGCGGAAGCGAAATGTCCCGCAAGAAATCGAGCTCTAAAACGGGCAAAGGCCCGACGCAACGCATGTTGCGCATTGGCGAGTTGGTCCGGCACAAAGTCGCAGAACTTCTGATCCGTGGCGAAATACACGATGACGTGCTCGCCTCGCACGTGGTCTCGATTTCCGAAGTCCGCATCTCGTCCGATCTGAAGCTCGCCACCGCCTACGTCATGCCGCTCGGCGGCAAAGATACCGAGAAGGTGATTGCGGCACTCGAACGCCACAAGAAGTTCATTCGTGCCGAGGTGGCTCAAACACTCGATCTGAAATACGCTCCCGACATCCGCTTCCGCGAAGACGAGACGTTCGAAGAGGTGAGCCGCATTGACCGGCTGCTCTTCTCCGAAAAAGTCCGCCGCGACGTCGAGAAAAAGTAATCATGGCCCGCCGCAAGAAAGGCCAGCCCATCAACGGCTGGCTCATCCTCGACAAGCCTCTCGGGCTGACCAGCACGCATGCGCTCGCCCGGGTGAAGCGCATCTTCGACGCGCAGAAGGCTGGTCACGCCGGCACGCTCGATCCGCTCGCCACAGGAATCTTGCCGATCGCATTCGGCGAAGCGACAAAGACCGTCTCGTTTGCCGTCGATGGCAAGAAATCCTACGCCTTCGCCGTCCGCTGGGGTGCTGAGACCACCACCGACGATAAGGAAGGCGCGGTCACGGCAACGAGCGAGGCCCGCCCCACCGAAGGCGAGATCCGCGCACTTCTGCCCCGCTTCATTGGCGAGATCATGCAGACCCCGCCCGCATTCTCGGCCGTCAAGATCGACGGCGAACGCGCCTACGATCTCGCCCGCGATGGTGAAGTCGTCGTGCTCGACCCGCGCCCGATCCAAATCGACGACCTCCGCCTCATCGACATGCCGAACGCCGACACGGCCGTCTTTGAAGCCGACTGCGGCAAGGGCACGTACGTCCGCTCCATCGCCCGCGATATGGGCCGCTCGCTCGGCTGCTACGGTCACGTCATCGAACTCCGCCGCACTCGCGTCGGTCCCTTCGAGGAAGGCGATGCGTGGGGCCTCGAAGAACTGGAAGATGAAGCCGAAGCCGGGCGCCTCTTCGATACGGATGGCCCGCTTCTTCCCGTTGAAATGCCGCTGCGTGGATTGCCGGAATTGATGGTGACGCCGTCGGATGCGGCGAAGCTCGTCCGCGGCATGGCGGTCCTGATCCGTGGCCGCGACGCACCCGTCCTATCCGGCCTCATGTATGCCACCTGCCAAGGCCGCATTGTTGCGCTGGGCGAGGTCGAAAAAGGGGCATTGCACCCCATCCGCGTCTTTAACCTGGGCTGACGGCCACACTCACTTAGGAAAAAACTCCGCACCGGCCGCCCGTCGTTGACCGGTTAACGGCCGCTCCCATAATGCGGCCGTCGTTTGCTTATCGGCCATCTCCCCGTCTGGGAGGTGCCAGGGCAGTAGAGGAGTTGCGTCGATGAAGTGGGTTCAAGGTTTGGTAGCCGCCGGTGCGATGATGGTGGCGCTGGGTGCCCCGGTCGCTCAGGCCGAATGTGTCAAGAAGGGCGCCGTTGCCACCGCCGGCTCGGAAGAGTGGGCCAAATGGTACGCCCTCGAAACCACCGTTCAGGCTGTGAGCTGGGGTCTGTGGCCCGGGTTCCTCCAGAACGGCAAGGTCGAAGGCTACAACGTCTCCGACAAGTACTCCTGCAAGCCCGACGGTAGCCAGGTCACCTGCCGCGCCGCGGTGACCTTCTGCAAGAAGTAAGGATTTCCGACCTCCTGGCGGCGAAAAACCGCTTCGCGGAGGCCACCTGCGCATGTATAAGACGCCACGTCGCGGGCTCACGAGGGCCCGCGACTTGTGTTTTGCGACCCGGCTGGACGACATCCCGGCCGTGGCCGTTTCCTGGGCCCCACCTGCGGGCCCTACAACTCCAACTTCGAAAGGAGCCACCCGATGTCGGAAGTAGCCCCGCACCGTAAGGCGGCCAAGGCAGCTGTCATCAAAGGCAACGCCACCAAGCCCAACGATACCGGCTCGCCGGAAGTCCAGATCGCGGTCCTCACCCACCGCATCAACGAACTCACCGACCACTTCAAGACCCACAAAAAGGACAACCACTCGCGTCGTGGCCTCCTCAAAATGGTCAGTCAGCGCCGTCAGTTGCTCGATTATGTGAAGCGCAAGGACGTAGCGCGCTACCAGGGTATCATCGAGAAGCTGGGTATTCGCCGCTAAGTGCCTGCGCGTAGGGCCTTACAGCCCGATTACGATCGCGCGTCCGCGGCGATGGCCCTCGATACCGCCAGCAAAAACCATCGCGCCGGGGGCTGTAAACGCTTCCCGGCGCGATGCGCATTCGTGCTAAACACCGCTGCGAAATAAAAAGACCGAAGAACCGAAACGAAAGCTGAAAAACATGTTCGATATCCACCGCGTCGAAATTGATTGGGCTGGCCGCAAGCTCAAGCTCGAAACCGGCCACATGGCCCGTCAGGCCGACGCCGCCGTTTATGCGCAGTATGGCGAGACCAGCGTTCTCGCAACCGTCGTCGGCGCCAAGAGCGTCAAGCCCGGCATCGACTTCTTCCCGCTCACCGTGAACTACCAGGAGCGCACCTACGCTGCCGGCAAAATTCCCGGCGGCTACTTCAAGCGCGAAGGCCGTCCCTCCGAGAAGGAGACGCTGGTTTCGCGTCTTATCGACCGTCCGATCCGTCCCCTCTTTGTCGAGGGCTTCAAGAACGAAGTGCAGGTCGTCGTCACAGTGCTCTCGCACGACCTCGAGAATGATCCCGACATCATCGGCATGGTCGCGGCCTCCGCCGCTTTGACGCTCTCCGGCCTGCCCTTCCTCGGTCCGATCGGCGCCGCTCGCGTCGGCTACATCGGTGGCGAGTACGTGCTTAACCCCATGGTCGACGAGATGAGCGAAACGTCGCTCGACCTTGTTGTCGCCGGCACCCACGATGCCGTCATGATGGTGGAATCGGAAGCCAAGGAGCTTCCCGAAGACGTGATGCTCGGGGCCGTTATGTTCGGCCACCGCCACTTCCAGCCTGTCATCCAGGCGATCATCAAGCTCGCTGAAACGGCCGCCAAGGAACCCTGGGACATCCAGATTGCCGACAAGGCTAAGTACTACGATCAGGTCAAGGCCATTGCCGCCGAAACGCTTACCACCGCCTTCTCCACGAAGGAAAAGGGCAAGCGCAACGACCTCGTCTCGCAGGCCAAGAAGCGCGTCTTTTCTGAAATCCAGATCCCAGATGACGCCAACGAGAAAGTCCTGCTCGGCGACGCCTTCAAGGCGCTCGAGATGGACATCATGCGCGGCGACGTTCTGAAGACGAAGAAGCGCATCGACGGCCGCGATCTCGTCACCGTTCGCCCGATCGTGTCCGAAGTGCACGTCCTCCCGCGCGCCCACGGTTCGGCCCTCTTTACTCGAGGCGAAACGCAGGCTCTCGTGGTCGCAACGCTCGGCACCGGCGAAGACGAACAGTATGTCGACAGCCTGGAAGGCACCCGCAAGGAACGCTTCCTGCTGCACTACAACTTCCCGCCCTTCTCCGTCGGTGAGACCGGCCGCATGGGCTCGCCCGGCCGCCGCGAAATCGGTCACGGCAAGCTCGCATGGCGCGCGGTGCGTCCACTGCTCCCTAAGCACGAAGATTTCCCCTACACGCTCCGCGTCGTGTCGGAAATTCTGGAATCGAACGGCTCCTCGTCGATGGCTACCGTCTGCGGCGCTTCGCTGTCGCTGATGGATGCCGGCGTGCCGCTCAAGGCGCCCGTCGCCGGCATTGCGATGGGTCTCATCAAGGAAGGAAACGACTACGTCGTTCTTTCCGACATCTTGGGTGATGAAGACCACCTCGGCGACATGGACTTCAAGGTCGCAGGCACTGAGAATGGCGTCACCGCGCTGCAGATGGACATCAAGATCACCGGCATCACCGAGGAGATCATGAAGGTCGCGCTGCGGCAGGCGAACGAAGGCCGCCTGCACATTCTGGGCGAGATGGCCAAGTCGATGACGGGTGCGCGCGAAGAAATCGGCGAGTTCGCACCGCGCATCGAGACGATCAAGATCCCGACCGATAAGATCCGCGAAGTGATCGGATCGGGCGGCTCCGTCATCCGCGAGATCGTTGCGGAATCGGGCGCTAAAATCGACATCTCCGACGACGGCACCGTCAAGATCGCCTCTGCAAACCGCGAGTCGATCGAGAAGGCTTTGGCCCGCATTAAGGGCATCACGTCGGAGCCCGAAGTCGGCCAGATCTACAAAGGCAAGGTCGTCAAGATCATGGAGTTCGGCGCCTTCGTGAACTTCTTCGGCGCCAAGGACGGTCTGGTCCACATTTCGCAGTTGACGCAAGGCCGCCCCGAAACAGTTGGCGAAGTCGTCAAGGAAGGCCAGGAAGTTTACGTCAAGCTCCTGGGCTTCGACGATCGCGGCAAGGTCCGTCTATCGATGAAGATCATCGACCAAACGACGGGCCAAGAAATTCCGCGCGCGCCTGGCGAGCCGGAAGAAGTGTTTTCTGCCGAACGTCCGCCGCGTCGCGACCGTGAAGGTGGCGGCGGCCGCGGACGGGGCGGTCCCCGTCGCGAACGCGACTAAGTCGCGAACACGATCAGAAAAACAAGAGGGCGGTCCATGGGGCCGCCCTCTTCTTTTTTTCAGGCCGTACTTATCCCCGCTAGTCCACGCCCTTCTATCCTTCGCTTCACTCATCGAGCGAAGGACAATCCCGTGGACGAAACATCAAATCTGCTCCTGCCCTACATCCTTGCAGCCCAGGCGCAGAAGCATGTGACCCACAACGAAGCGCTTCGAAAACTCGATGCGCTGGTGCAGATCTCAGTCATCGATCGCGATCTAGCAGCGCCTCCGGCTTCACCGGCCGAAGGTGCCCGTTACATCATTGCAGCCTCGCCGACCGGTGCATGGACGGGTCACGCCGATAAGCTTGCAGCCTGGCAGGACGGCGCATGGGCCTTCTATCCACCGCGCAAGGGCTGGCTCGCTTGGGTCGAAGATGAAGGCGCGCCGGTCGCGTGGAGCGGCACCAACTGGGTCACAGTCGGCGGAAGTGGCTCCGTCAATCCGGCCTCGCTCGTCGGCGTCAATGCCACGGCAGATGCGACCAACCGCCTTGCGGTCGCTTCGCCTGCGTCGCTGTTCAATCACGACGGCGCCGGTCACCAAATGAAGCTCAACAAAAACGCGGCCACCGACACGGCTTCGATCTTGTTCCAGACGTCTTTTTCCGGCCGTGCTGAAATGGGCGCTGCGGGCAGCGACGATTTCTCGTTCAAGGTGTCGGCGGACGGATCGACTTGGAACAACGCGATCCTCATCAACCGCAGCACGGGCGCGTGCACGTTCCCTAACACCAGTCTAGGCGGCGGTAGCCTAACGGACGGCGACAAAGGCGACGTTGTCGTTTCCGGCTCCGGTGCGATTTGGACGATCGACCCAGACGCCGTTACCAACGCCAAGCTCGCCAACATGGCGGCGCTGACGGTCAAGGGCAACGCCACCAACGCGGCGGCCGATCCCTCCGATATTTCCGCTTCCGCTGATGGCCAGGTGCTGCGCCGGTCGGGCACGACGCTGGGGTTTGGCACTCTCGCCACGGCCGGCCTCACCGATGACGCGGTGACCAATGCCAAGCTCGCCAACATGGCCGCCAACACGCTGAAAGGAAACAACACCGGCGCTGCGGCCGATCCCGTGGATCTGACGGTGGCGCAGGTGCGCACGTTGCTGGGGCTGGCCTCGATCGCTACGTCCGGCAGCGCGGCCGATCTCTCGGCCGGAACCCTCCCTGCGGCGCGCTTCGACGATACGGCACACGGATCTCGCGCCGGCGGAGCCTTGCATGCGGCAGCCAGCACGTCGGTCGCGGGCTTTATGTCTGCCGCCGACAAGACAAAGCTCGACGGTGTGGCGACGGGTGCCAACAACTACGTGCACCCCAACCACTCCGGCGACGTGACCTCGACCGGCGACGGCGCCACGACGATCGCGGCCAACGCCGTCTCGAACGCGAAGCTCGCCGATATGGCGACGGCGACGATCAAAGGCCGTGCAACGGCCGGCACCGGCGATCCGGAAGATCTGACCGCCGCGCAAGTGACGGCGCTGCTCGACGTGTTCACGTCGTCCGTCAAGGGTCTTGCTCCCGCATCGCCGGGCGGCACATCAACCTTTTTGCGCGCAGACGGCGCATGGGCCGCGCCGCCCGGCGGCGGCGGTGGGGGGCTTGCTGATGGGAGCTACGGCGACATCGCGGTCTCTGCCGGGGCAACGGTCTTTACGGTCGTCAACGACGCGATCACGAACGCCAAGCTTGCCGATATGGCGGGCAATACCGTCAAGGTGCGAAACGATGCGGCGGCGGGCAATCCTGTAGATCTCGCGCTTGCAGCTTCGCAGTTGCTTGGACGCGGCTCCACGGGAGACGTTTCCCCCATCTCGCTTGGTGGCGGCCTGTCCATGTCGGGCACGACGCTGAGCGCAACCGGCGGATCTTCAAATGTCAGTTATGCCACGCTAAGTGCAGCGCGCGTGCTGACGAACACGACGGCGTCACAGGCCATTTTCGCAGCTGGCGACGACGAATTCGCCGTCGAGGCTGAGACATCCTACGTTTTTGAGTGTCTGCTTTTTATTACCGGAATGTCTGCAAGCACCGGCAACGCGCGGTTCAGCCTCCTCGGTGCAGGAACGGCGACGTTGCTGGGTGGACGGGCGCAAATTGTGGGTGTCGACAATGCGGCCCCCACGACCCCCGGGACGCCGTCACACGCGTTTACGGATGCCGTTGTGACGTCAGCTGTCAACATGCTCACTGCCGGTACGGCCACAGCCTTAGCAGTCACCATTCGAGGGAAGTTTCGCACCAATGCTGCTGGCACCATTATTCCCTCCATCGCCCTTACAGGGGCGTCCGCAGCAACGCTCGATGCCGATTGCTACTTCCGCATGGAAAAGCTCGGGCCGAATAGCACCACGAGCGTAGGGGCGTCGTAATGCTGAACACCTCGCCGGCGCTGACGCCGAAGGGATTAAGACAACTTTATCATTGACTGGAGGTCCGTGGTTAACGCCCCCGCAAGGTCCTTGGTGGCATGGTCGCCCTGATGGGTGTCGCGTGCCAGCAAGTTGAACTCCCTCGCGCCATCCGAACGTATTCGTCATCGTCGGGTGGGTTGGGCGTATGAAAATTCTGGTGACTGGCGGTGCGGGCTTCATCGGCTCGGCAGTCTGCCGCTATCTCGTGCGGGAGCGGAACTATCACGTCGTCAACGTCGACTGCCTGACGTACGCGGCCAACCTCTCTTCTCTCGAGAACATTGCCGGCCACGAAAACTACGCGTTTCACCAGACCAACATCTGCGACGGTCCCGCGATCTCCTCGATCCTTCGTTGCGAGCAGCCTGATGCAATCATGCACCTTGCTGCAGAGAGCCACGTCGATCGCTCAATCACAGGCCCCGCCGCTTTCGTCGAGACCAACATTCGCGGAACATACGAACTGCTGGAAGCAGCCCGCGGCTACTGGTCGGCACTGCCCGCCTCTCGCAAAGAGCGATTCCGCTTTTTGCATGTATCGACGGACGAAGTCTTCGGCAGCCTTGGCGACGACGGCCTCTTCACACCCGACACGCCTTACCAACCAAGCTCGCCCTATTCAGCCAGCAAAGCCGCATCGGATCATCTCGCGATGGCTTGGCAGCGCACCTATGGACTACCCGTGGTGCTCTCCAATTGCTCGAACAACTATGGTCCTTACCACTTCCCGGAAAAACTCATCCCCCTGATGATCACGAATGCGCTCCTCGGCCGTGATCTGCCCATCTATGGCTCTGGCGCTCATGTACGTGATTGGCTCTACGTTGAAGATCATGCCCGCGCGCTGACAGCGATCTGCGAGCACGGGAAACCAGGCGAAAGCTATTTGGTGGGCGGTCGCAACGAACGCACCAATCTCGACGTTGTGAATACGATTGTTCGCATTCTTGATCGGCAGCGCCCGCGTGACGACGGCCGCTCTTATCAGGAACAGGTTTGCTTTGTTGAAGACCGACCCGGCCATGACCACCGCTACGCCATCGACCCTACTAAGCTCGAAACCCAACTGGGCTGGCGCGCAGCGGAAACATTCGAAACGGGAATTGAGAAGACCGTGGCGTGGTATCTCGCCAACGAAGCGTGGTGGATGCCCCTGCGTCTGCGCCGCTACAACGGCGAGCGCCTTGGCCTTCCCGCAGCAGCTCCGGCTGAGAGAATGTCGGCTTAAAAAATCCTAGCTAAGCTGCCAACCGAGGACGTGCCGTCCATGAAAATCGCAGTTGTCGGCAGCGAAGGTCAGATCGCCCATTCCCTCCGGATTCTCGGCCGGGCACGTGGCCTCTATGTCTTTTCTGCTGGGCGTCCGGAAGTGGACCTGACACGGCCTCAAAGCGTCGGCGAGTTTCTCGACCGGATTAAGCCCGATCTAGTCGTCAATGCTGCCGCCTATACAGCCGTCGACAAAGCCGAGAACGATAGTGAGCAAGCATTTCTTGTGAACGCGACCGGCGCAGGCGAAGTGGCCCGCTTGTGTTCGCAGATCAACCGGCCTTTGGTGCACATCTCGACCGACTTTGTCTTCGATGGCTCGAGCCGAACCCCTTATGTTGAAACCGATGCCGTGCTGCCGCTCAACGTCTATGGTGCGAGCAAGGCGGCGGGAGAAGTGGCCGTACGCCGCGCGCTGTCAACAGAACATCATCATCCGAACCGCGTGGGTGTATGGCGCGCACGGTGGCAATTTCGTCAAGACGATGCTTCGTCTCGGTGCAGAGCGGCCAGAATTGAGCGTCGTAGACGACCAGCGCGGATCGCCGACGAGCGCCGCCGACATCGCGGATGCCATCCTTCAAATAGCTCCGCGTCTTGTTGCAAACCCCGAACCCTCATTGTGGGGTACCTATCATCTGACCGGCGCCCACGAGACGACGTGGCACGGTTTCGCCGCGGAAATCTTTCGCCAGGCAGGTGTCTGCGGTGCCATTGTTCCGCGCCTGAAAGCCATTACGACGGCGGAGTATCCCACGCTCGCGCGCCGTCCCGCCTATTCAGTTCTCGACAATACGAAGTTCGTCTCGACGTTTGGTTTTGGATTACCTGACTGGCGCGAAAGTCTTGCCGGCTGCATGAGGGAACTTGTGCCCATCCCGGTTACGGAGAAGGTCGCGTAAAGGTTGGCATTCACATGGAGCGAGCGCACGGCCGTGCGCGGCGTAGCGCGAGGGTTCAAACTGCAATTAGACTGTCGCTGGGCTCGAGCGTAACGTCGAAGCGCAGACCGGCAGACGAGCCTTGCACCCAGGCAATACTGCCATGCAGTTGGCGCCCGTTTGCCAGGTCGACCCGCACATGATCGCCCCTCCTCAATCCAGAAACGCGTCCGAGCCCCAGGCCACCGACAGAGGCATCGCGGATAAACCCGGTCTGCACCTGTTGCGCTGGCCCGTGAACGACACAATTCTGAAGCACCGAACGCCGCGGTGCGCGCCTCCGTTGCGGCAACGGCGGCACATAGAGCCGGCCACTCTCATCAAGGCACGGCTTCAGCCCGTTGCCTGCACCGCTCAGGAGTGCCGATACAATTCGAGTGTTCTGTGAGTAGAGTTCCGAAAGCGGCACGGGCCATGCGCTCTCGAGGTTGATGATGTGACGCTTGGCGTCGAGAGCGAGAGCGCGCCAGCTGGTCCGCAGCAGACGCGCATGCACCAGACCCGCTCGGTCAGCTGAAATCGTTTCACAGTCGTCGAGATAGGCGTCGAGCCCTGCACGCGCGGCATCCACCTCGGCCACGAACGAGAGAAGTTCCCCCGACACCCTGCCGTCGATCATATGGTTGTTGTCCAGCACAAGCAGTAGCGCCCGCAGCGTCGCCGTCTGCGGCGTAAACCGCGCCATGTCCCCGGGTGCGATCGGGGTGCGCCAGTCGTTCAAGGCATTCGCCCCTGTCGTAACGACCGCGACTTCGACCGCCACGGAGTGGGCTTCCGCTGTCAGATGCTCAAACAACCGTTGATTGTTTTCAGCCCCGCCTGTCTCGAACTCTGCGGAGAGCCCAGAGGCGTTAAATCTGGAATTGCGAGATTGCAGCATGATGTGCAGCTCTAGCCCTGGTTGTTTAAGAAACAACCTAGAATAGAAATGCTAATCCAAAGTAACTGAAGTCCGTGGTGATGCACCCACCGCACCCTTCCCTGGATCTTCGGGCGCGAATTCGGCGGCGATACTCGACCGGATCAATTCCGTGAGGTCCGGCGATTTGCCTATGGATCCGGCGTAAACGGCATTCGCTTGGGTCTCGGAAATCGCCTCTGGCACGTCCTCGGCCGCATGCAGGCCGTCACCCGAAAAAAAGCCGAGAACGACGGTGGGCAGTGGGCCCTCACGTGAAAGGGCATCTTCGAGAAACTCCGGCTCCTCAAGAAAAGCGGTCTCAACGCGCGCGAACCGCCGCTCCCCTGCAATAACCGTTGCAACTGCCCGGGTCGCATCCGCCGACGCCGGCCCGATCTTGGATCCATGCCCCACGATCAGCAGTCGCGTGGCATCGAGCGTCAGACCGTGCTTTCCGGCCGTGTCGATCGCCTGTTTGAGCATCAGCGAGGGCATGCGTGGATCGGCGCCGAGCGGCGCCAGCACGTGCACGTCGATCGGGATCTCCAGTGCCGCAAGACGCTGTATCAGAACCTTGCTCGTGAAATACCCCTCCGCCATGAACATGGGATAGACCGCAAGTGCTTTTGCACCCGCCGCCAGCGCCGCACGCACGGCGACCTCTAACTGCGGTTCGCCCCGCAGAATGCCGGCCGAGACGCTGTGAAAAATCCCGTCGTTGGCAAGGGCCGCGCAATGCCCGAGCAGCGTGGAATTGGGGTTATCGCCCCCGCGATCTCCATGCGCAGCGAGGATGACGGCCACATCGCGCAACGGCATCGCCGCCCGAGCCGGTTTCGCCACTGGCGCAAGCGCCTCGTCCACGATCGCGCGAACGGATGCATCCAGTGGCAGGGCCAGGGCAGCCTTTTGCCCTTCCTCCGACATCTTTTTCCAGGTCTTTTGCACGATCCCGATCATCTTCGGGTGCTCGTGCTTGGCCGCGAAGTCCGCTGCGTAATGCTGCAAAAACACCAGACACGCGACGTCTTCCAAGGTCTGCGTTTCGGCGTCGGTTTTGAGGTTCTCCTTCCGGATGAGGCTTGCCACCCGAGCCGTCGTCTCGGCGTCAACTCCGCTTTCGATCAGGATAGCGCTGGCCCACTCCGCGTGACGCCGCTTCAGCTCACCCCGCCAGCGATGATAGCCCGCGCGGTCCATCGGATAGCTGTCGCGCGGGATGGTCCATCGCCGCAAATGCTGCGCCCGGGCCGCGAGCCGCAATGCCTCCGATGCCTCCGGAACAAGTCGTTCGAGCATGGCGCTCATGCGTTCGGAATAGACGAGCTCCGCCGGCCGCGACTCACCCGCCACGAGCACAGTGTTCGGGTCCTCGGCATTGGCAGCGTCGATCCGCTGAAGCGCAAATTCGAAAGGGGTCATTCCGTTTGGGGCCTCATGATCCGGAGCGCGTATATGGAGCACCATGGCAAAGATGCGCAAGAAATCCGATTTGCCCACCAAGGTCTGCGTCACCTGCGGCCGTCCATTCACGTGGCGCAAGGCCTGGGCCCGTGTCTGGGACGAGGTGCGCTACTGTTCCGACCGCTGCCGCAAGGAAAAGGGCAGAGCCGTGCAAAACGTCACTCCGCCCAAGGCGTGAGCCTGTCGAGAAAGGCGCGTGCATCGCGCCGCACGGCGTCCTGATCCGGCTTCGAGAACTTTCGCCACGTCGCATACATCTGCGCCATGCGCGGATTGCCAGAGAGCTTATCCGCGTTGCGATCGAGAAAATCCCAGTAGAGCGCATTGAACGGACACGCACCTGGCCCCGTCCGCTTCTTCACGTCATACCGGCACGAGCCGCAGTAATCAGACATCTTGTTGATGTAGTTTCCGCTCGCCGCATATGGCTTGGACCCGAGCAGCCCACCGTCCGCGAATTGGCTCATGCCAAGCGTATTCGGCAGTTCGACCCATTCGTATGCATCCGCGTAAACCGCAAGATACCATTCGTGCACCTGTTTGGGCTCGAATCCTGCAATCAGTGCGAAATTGCCCGTCACCATCAGCCGCTGGATGTGGTGCGCATAGGCTTCCGTTTTGGTTTGACCAATGGCCGCTCTGAGGCACGCCATGTCCGTGTCGCCGGTCCAATAGAAGTCCGGCAATGGCCGCGTGTGTCCGAGAAAATTGCCATCGACATATTCTGGCATTTTCAGCCAGTAGATCCCGCGCACATACTCGCGCCATCCGATGATCTGACGGATGAACCCCTCCACCGCATTGAGCGGCGCACGTCCCGCGCGATACTCCTTCTCGACGCGCCGGCACACATCGAGCGGATCGAGCAGCCCGCAATTGATGTAGAGCGACAGGATCGAATGATAGAGAAACGGCTCTGACAGCAGCATCGCGTCTTGGTAATCGCCGAATTGCGCCAGCCCGGTTTTCAGAAAATGCTTGAGTTGCTTTTCCGCATCCGCTCGCGTCACGGCGAACCAAAAAGGTTCCAGATCGCCGAAGTGATTGGCGAACCGCTTCGCCACGAGATCGAGAACCTCGCGCGTGATGGCATCCGGCGCAAAGCGCAACGGCTTCGGGATGAACAGATCCGCCTTGGCCGGCTTGCGGTTATCCGCATCGAAGTTCCACTTTCCGCCTTCGGGCTCCTCGCCTGCCATCAGAAGCCCGGTCTTGCGTCGCATCTCGCGATAGAAAAATTCCATCCGCAGCGACTTGCGACCGTGCGCCCAAGCGCCGAACTCGTGCCGCGCGCAGATGAAGCGCTCGTCAGGCAAGACCGTGACCGGCAGCCCAGTCTCCGTCTCCCAGGTATCGATCAGCTCGCGCACACGCCACTCACCCGGTTCCGTCACAACAATGCTGCGGGCCTTCGTCTCTCGTGCGATGCGCGCCACCTCACTCGTGAAGCTGCCGCCGTTCTTTCGATCGTCGAGCCGCACATAGCGCACGGTCCACCCGTCAGCCTCCAATTCGGCTGCGAAGTGGCGCATCGCCGCAAACAGGAACGCAATCTTCTTCTTGTGGTGCCGAACGTAAGTCGCCTCCTCCGCCACCTCGGCCATGACGACAACATCGCGCGCCTTGTCGCCGGCCCGAAGGCTGGTCAGGTTAAGGCTCAGCTGATCGCCGAGAATGGGAATGAGCGCCGGACTGGCGGCGGGCGTCCGTGACGGAGGCATCGCGTCTCTATGAGCGAAGTTAAAGCGGTGCCTTGAATACGAAGAAGGCGCCTGCCACGATCAACGTGAACCCGACGAGATGGTTCACCGTGATGGCCTCCTTCAGCACCACGACTGAAAACACGGCAAACACGACCAGTGTGATGACCTCTTGGATTGTCTTCAGTTCCGCCGCCGAATAGGTGCCATGCCCGATCCTGTTTGCTGGGACCGCAAAGCAGTATTCGATCAATGCAATTCCCCAGCTCACGAGGATCACTGTGACCAGTGGCGCCGATTTGAACTTCAGATGTCCGTACCACGCGATGGTCATGAAGACGTTGGAAAGCGTGAGAAGCACGATCGGCGCCAGCCATGCGGGCGGAAGGAATGTGGCCAAGACAGTACTCCGGGGCAACGGCGGTAAGCATCTTTGGGGACTTAACGGTCGCAAAGCGCCATTTGCAACGCCCGCGCTCTCGACACGGCGCAGCCCGCCGGTCTAACAATTGCCCCACCAAAGAGCCTGCGCCACCCAGAGTCCCGATGCCACCCCGCGACACAAAGCTCGAACATCTGCTCGCGGGCGTCGCTGATGGCGACGAGGCGGCGTTCGCCGGGCTTTATCAGGCCACCTCATCGAAACTTCTCGGCGTGGCGATACGTATTCTCAGGAACCGGGAAGTCGCGGAGGAGGTGCTGCAGGAGGCTTTCTTCAAGGTCTGGGAGCGCGCATCGGATTACAACGCCGGCATCGCATCCCCTATGACCTGGATGGCCACGATCGTCCGCAACCGGGCGCTGGACGAAGCTCGACGCCGCGTGATCCGGCCGACGGGCGACGAGAGCGAGCTGGAAAACATTGCAAGCGGCGATGAACATCCGATCGCCGCACTGGAACGGTCCGAAGATGTCGAGCGGCTGCTGCGTTGCCTCGACGGTCTTGAGCCGGAAAAGAAGGAGATCGTCCGTCTCGCCTATCTTGACGGATTGAGCCGGGAAGCCCTCGCCGCACGGTTCGGCAGACCGGAAGGCACGATTAAGACGTGGCTCCATCGGAGCCTGGCACAGTTGAAAGGATGCCTCGAGCGATGAGCGAGCTCGACGACATCGATGGTCTGGCTGCCGAGTACGTTCTCGGCACGCTGACGCGCGAGGAGCGTCAGGTCGTCGCCGATCGCCGGGTCACCGACAAGGCGCTCGACCGCGCCATCGAGGCTTGGGAGCGCCGTTTGGCTCCGCTGCTCGAAACCATCTCGCCAGTCGCCCCTTCGCCGAACCTTTACAACAAGATCCGCGGCCAGATCGGGCTTTCTCAGCAGGTTGTCTCACTGAAGGCGCGCGAACAACTGCTCGCCCGTCGCGCGGCCCGCTGGCGCAATGCCTTTGTCGGCGCAACTGCTGTCGCCGCCTGCCTCGTCGGCGTCCTTGGCTATCGCGAAACGGTCGGTCGTGACGAAGCGAGGCAGTATGTGGCGGTTCTCGACAGTGGCGACGACCTGCCGGCGTTCCTGCTCACGGTCGATACTGGAACGAAAATGTGCATCATCACCGCCGTGAACCCGCCCACCCAGAGTGCTAAGACCTATCAGGTTTGGATGGTCTCCGACAAAATGCCCAAACCGAAGTCCTTAGGGATGGTCAACAAACCCGGCGAAATGCAGATGATGCCGATGCAGTCCCGCTCGGAGATGGACCTGCTGATGAACGCCTCCTTCGCCGTCAGCGTCGAACCGATGGGCGGCTCCCCCACGGGCGCCCCCTCCGGCCCCGTGATGTTCACCGGCAAGCTCGTGCAGGCGACGCCCTAGCGACCGGCAGCAGCTGTTTTGTCATGCTTGCTCTGGTATAAGAACGCCGACCGCTTCGGTCCGGTCCCGTAGCTCAGCTGGATAGAGCGACAGTTTCCTAAACTGTAGGTCGCAGGTTCGAGACCTGCCGGGATCGCCAAGGTTTTCTTGGCCAGCTGTTGTCACACACGTCATCATCCGGCCAGATCAAGTTCGCTGCGGCGTTCTTGCCCAGGATGCAGGCAATCGCCTTTTCTTCTCGCAGAGTGACCGGTGTCCTCGCGCTGCCCGATTTCACCAGCCGCATCGCTGCGAATTTAGATTCTATGAACAATCGCCAGCACTTGCAGCGACCTTCCGCTATCGCTCGATCACCCTTTTCATGACTGGCACAAAGGTTGCCCTACAGGAAACCAGGGCGCGTCCGCAACCAAAGCTCTGGGGGAGCAAAGGTCGGGGGAACGAGCCTGTGTTCCGGCCAGCAGGGGAGACTGCGTATGACCGACCAACTAGGTGCAATGACTACAATTTTCACGGAATTCTACTTCTTCCTCACTATCGTTCTGATGTTCTTCATTCACGTTGGCTTCTGTATGTATGAGGTGGGCGTCGCCCGCACAAAAAACGTGCAGCACACCCTTCTCAAGAATGCCATGGCGATCCCGGTCGTCGGTCTTGCATTCTTCCTGTTCGGCATGTGGCTCTACATCGCTCCGCAGGGATGGCCCGTATCCACCAGCGAACTCAGCCTCGCCACAGGTTTCGAGCCCTGGTCTGAAAAGCTGGCTCCCAATCTATCCGACCGCATCTCCGGCGTGTTCTGGGGCGCGTTTGCTCTCTTCGGCATGACGGCTGCCTCCATCGTCTCTGGCTCCATCATCGAACGGTCAAAGACAACTGGCTTCCTCATCATTGCGGTTTGGGTCGGCTGCGTCGCCTGGGTCATTCCTGCAGCTTGGGGCTGGGCCGGCAACGGCTGGATGACGCAGTACTTCGGCTTCCATGACCAGTACTGCTCGGCTGTTTTGCACGGCGTTGCGGGCTTTGCGGCTCTCGGCATCCTGCTCCACCTCGGACCGCGCATCGGCAAGTTCGGAGCCGATGGCACACCGCGTGAAATCCCGGCCCACAACCCGTGGATGGTCACCGTCGGCCTGTTCATGATCTACATCGGCTTCTTCGGCTTCTATGCCGCTTGCCATATCCCGATTGCGAACATCGCAGCCGAAGGCCAGCCGGCATACTGGACGGCGACCAACATCTATGGCGTTCCGATCACGCTTTCGGGCGTCACGATGAACTTCCTGCTCGCCCTGTTCGGCGGCATGATGACGGCCTACCTCGTCTCGGGCGGCAATGCCTACTGGACGTTCTCCGGTGGCCTGACCGGTCTCATATCGGCAAGCGCAGGCAACGACCTCTACCACCCGGCCGTCGCCCTCGGTATCGCCGCGGTCGGAACGGCAATGGCCTACAAGATGCACAACTGGGTCGAGAACAAGTTCAAGATCGACGACGCTGTGGGTGCAGTGGCGGTTCACGGCTACTGCGGTCTCTTCGGTGGCATCGTGGCCGGCTTCGCACTCTGGGGCTATCCCGCCATCTATCCGTCCGCCGGCACGCTCGTCGCGCTGTCGGAAGGCGCAGGCTGGTTCGGCACCAACGCTGAAGGCCTGCCCATCATCACGCCGATGGGCAACACGATCGTCTCGCTGATCTTCTGCATCGGCTTCGGCTTCATCCCCGGCTACATCCTGGGCGGAATCCTCAAGGCCGTTGGCCTCCTGCGCGTCGATCCTCGCGTCGAACTCACGGGCCTCGATGGCGAAGTGTCGGCTTCCACCTACCCGAACATCTCGGGTTCGGAAGCAGCCTTCGAAGCGCTGCAGCGCAAGGAAAGCAAGATCTAAACCCTCCCAGGCATTAACAGGAGAAACACCATGAACACCGGTGTCACCAGCCTTGCGAAGATCCCGGAACTCACCGCGGTCTATCCGTTCCACGGCGCTGAATACATCTTCTCGGGCTTCATCGCCGTCTTCTTCGTCTACTTCATCATCCACCAGCTCGTGATGGAGACGAAGCACCACAAGCACATCATCGGCTCGTTCACAGCGAGCCCGGCGGAATAAGCCGGTACGATGTTCCGCACCTGCCGGGGAGAGGCACCCCAGCCGGCGGGCGCGACAAGCGAGGCCTCGGGAGCGGACGCCCGAGGCCTCGTCTTTTTCGACCTGTGACTACAATGTTGACTTGTCGACATATTCTTTCCTGAGAAGAATAGTTTTTGACAACGTAGTTCCCCCATGCATCCTTTCGTCGCACGATTGGAGGTCAACTCCAACGCTGGGCAGGGGGAAAACACATGACAGTCACGTCCTTGGAGAGGGCCGATTCCGGCGCTCGAGAGAATACGCTGCTGCGCACGATCGACTGGAAGGGCGCATTCTGGATTGCGAGCGGCGTTCCCGCTCTCGTTCTCATCTCGATTGGCGGCATGGGCGCCACGGCGGGAAAAGTCGCCTTTCTCGTCTGGTTCATTTCGGTAATTATGGGCTTTCTTCAGGCATTTAGTTATGCCGAGATTGCCGGTCTCTTTCACAGTAAATCCGGCGGCGCTGCGGTTTATGGCGCGGCTGCCTGGCTGCGATACAGCAAACTCATCGCGCCGCTTTCTGTCTGGTGTAACTGGTTTGCCTGGACCCCGGTGCTCTCGCTGGGTTGCGCGATCGCCGCTGGCTATATTTTGAATGCAATCGCACCCATTCCAACATTCGGTCTCGAGAGTGCCGAAGTGCAGAACTGGCTCAAAGACGCGGCCAACGCTGCCACCATCGCTGGAAAATCCGGTGAGGAAGCAGCCACGCTGGCAGCAGCAGCCCTCAGTGAAGCGGCAACACCGTGGATCCGCTCCTTCAAGGTGCTTCAGTTCTCCTTCTTCGGTCTCGCCAACATCGAAGTCGGCGCCACATTCTTCATCGGCGCCATCCTCATGCTGGTCACGTTCGCGATCCAGCACCGCGGCGTCCTGGGCACCGCACAGGTCCAGAAGTACATTGGTCTGCTCGTGCTGATCCCGATGACGATCGTGGGCGTGGTTCCGTTCTTCAACGGCGGCATCAACTACGACAACTTCTCACCGATCGTTCCGCCCACCGGAGACTGGAGCAATCCCGGATGGACGTATGTCCTTGGCGCTCTCTTCATCGCAGCCTGGTCGACGTACGCGTTTGAAACCGCCGTCTGCTACACGAGAGAATTCAAGAATCCGGCGACTGATACCATTAAGGCCATCTTCTGGGCCGGCGTTGTTTCCGTCGCGCTCTACACCCTGGTCGCTGCGTCTTTTCAGGGGCATCTGGGCCTTGAAGGCATGACGGCGCCTGGAATCGTTGACGGAACGGGCGTCGCGGCGGCCATGGGCCAGATGGTCGGCGGCGGCAACGTCTACGTCACCCACCTGCTCGAAATGATGATGATCCTGGCCCTACTCCTTGCAATCATGATGGCGATGGCCGGGTCTTCGCGCACACTCTATCAAGGCTCCATCGACGGTTGGCTGCCGAAGTATCTAAGCCACGTGAACGAACACGGCGCTCCCACGCGCGCCATGTGGACCGACCTCGTGTTCAACCTCGGTCTCTTGACGTTCGCGGCCTCCGACGCCACCGCCTACTATCTGATCCTCGCGATCTCGAACGTCGGCTACATCATCTTTATCTTCTTGAACCTGCAGGCGACGTGGATCCATCGCATCGACAGTCCCGACATTCCCCGCCCCTATCGCGCACCCACGCTGCTCGTCGGATTCAATGCCCTGCTCGGCTTCGTCAACCTCGTCTTCATGGGCGCCGGCGCGAAGGTTTGGGGCAATCCGAACGTACTCTGGTACGGCCTTGGCTTCGCGGCACTAATCATCCCTGTCTTTTTCTTCCGCCACTACATCCAGGACAAAGGGAAGTTCCCGGCTGAAATGCTCACGGAATTGAATTTGAAAGGACAGGACTTGGGTGAGCGAAAAGCAGGCATATTGCCTTATGTAACGCTCATTCTTGCGGCAATGGTCGTGGTAACATCCCACTATTATTTCCAACTGCCTCCGCCTACCTAAATCAGGGCGGAAATACGGACGGATATGAGGTGGGCCGTGCGAAGAAATGCACGGCCCATTATCAATTCGAACAGTGCGAAAATTGACGTGAAATGGTTGCGTCCCAATTCGTCTTTGCTATAGTGCTGAGAATAAAACTTCACTGGCGAGCAACGAGCGAGGGGGACGATGAGGCGCGCTGTTGGCTGCCTTTGGCTTTCGCCAGCCGATCCCGACCAGTATTCGCGTGAAATGCAACGTGCCGAGGGAGATCGATGCTCACTCCGGGAATAATTAGCAGGCCGGTGTACGGGGTGCTGCAGCCCGATACGCGGGCCAAGCACAACCTACTGGTCGCGGAAGGCGAAGGAGCAGCCGCCATTCTCGACCTAGCCGCGAAGGCGCCGCCTGACTTCTTTTCGAAGACGACCATTCTCTACTGTGCCGCTGGATCTGCCGGTAAGGGATACGAGAAGCAACTGGAAGACCTCAAGCCCGACGCACTCTGGGTCTTTCCCACGCCGGCGACCACGATGTTCCGCCTGAAAGGCGTGCTGCAAACCGCAAAGATGGGAACGCGGCTCTATTTCACTGGCACTGAACCCTTCATGGGCCTCGCGCTAAGAGAAGCGCTCGAAGCCGGCATCGATCACAAGTCGATCTACACCGAACATCGCGGCTCGGCGAAGCGGCGCGTCCAGTGCGTCCATTGCAAAGGTTTCACCGAAGACGTCACCACCAATCCTGCGACGTGTAGCCATTGCGGCCTGACGCTGCTCGTGCGCGATCACTATTCGCGCCGTCTTGGAGCTTTCCAAGGTGTTTGCATCGACGCCGAGGTGCCCGGCGAAGCGCCCGCTCCTGAAGAGGTCTTCAAATGATGGGCGAAGGCGAATTCCGCGTCCGCGTAGCCGAAACCGAAACAGTAGCCGATGGCATTCGCCGTCTGCGCCTCGTCCCCATCGACCGCGAGCAGCTGCCCGTCTTCTCCGGCGGTGCCCACACCGTGCTCACCATGCACGACGAAGATCGTATCCTGCGCAATCCCTACTCGTTGATGGGATCCCCGTTCGATCCGACGTGCTACCAGATCAGTGTTTTGAAAACCGCCGACTCCCGCGGCGGCTCCATCTTCGTGCACGAGAAATTGAAAGAGGGCAGCGAGCTTTCGATCAGCGCGCCCATGAATCTGTTTCCAATTGATCGCCGCGCGCGCCGTCATCTGCTCATCGCCGGCGGCATCGGCATCACGCCGTTCATGGCTATGATGCAGCAGTTGGAACGCGAGGAAATGCCGTTCGAACTGCACTACAGCATGCGATCCAAATCCGGCGGTGCGTATTGGAATCTGCTCGGCAGCCTCTATGGCCGCAAGATCCACACCTACTTCGACGAAGCCCAGCAGAAGATCCCTCTGACCCGCCTCCTCGATAATCAGCCGCTCGGAACCCACCTTTATGTTTGCGGTCCCTCCGGTATGATCGACTGGGTCTTGAACGAAGCGCGCGACGCCGGTTGGCCCGAAGAAAACCTGCATCATGAGCGCTTCTCCGCTCCACCTGTCGGCAAGCCCTTCATGATCGAGCTCGCCAAATCCGGCCGCACGCTCGACGTCAAGCCGACCCAAAGCATCCTCGAAACCATCGAGCAGGCGGGCTTCAATCCGCCCTTTCTCTGTCGTGGCGGCGCCTGCGGTCAGTGTGAAACGCATGTGGTCTCCTGCAACGGAGAGATCGAACACAACGACCACTTCCTGACCGCCGACGAAAAAGCGTCCGGCGGTAAAATCATGATCTGTGTATCGCGGCTCCAGACGGCCGGCGGCCGCCTGATCCTCGACCTCTAGCTTCGGGAGCACTCACGTTATGGGCTTGGTTTTCAAGAACGAGACGTTCCGCGACGACTTCACGTTCTCCAACAGCCCAGCGGCGATTCTGCGATTTCCATTCCCCTTTCACGAAGACCAGTACAGGTACGCGGTCAACATTGAGCCCCACATCGCGGGTCCGAAAGGATCGGCCTACGAATTCCCCATCGACATCGATGAGCACTACCTCTCCGACATGCGCGACCGCGCGCTCGTCCTGAAAGAAGATCCCCTCCGCTGCCAGTCCCTGCCGCACATGCTGACGGCGGAATGGGACCTGCTCGAACTCCTGATGACGTCGATGTCGCGCGACTATCCCGAGCACTTCTCGCTCACGCGCGACGGCGACAACTGGCACTGGATCAACCGCCCCATGGGCATCGACCAGCAGTTCGTCTTCGGTGACATCGCGACACTCCCCTACCCCCCGATGGAATACATCACCCGCCAATGCCAGGGTGATTTCTGCCTCCTCGACCAGCGCGACGGCGACCTCTGGATGGATGCGGGGATCGTGTCCTCTCAGGCCGACTGGTCACTCGATTTCGACGTCGGCATGAGCTTCAAGGAATGGCACGCGCCCGTTCCGATGGCGCACGAAATCGGCGTCTTCGACCGCGCGCTCAAGTTTCTGCTCAATCTGCAGCTGGGCAAGCCGGTGCGTCGTCTCAACTGGACGATGACGATCAACCCGCGCCTCGATACGAGCCCCGAAAATTACCACAAGTGGGGCACCGATCGCACGACAGTGACGCCCGAGAATGTCGGCGACAAAGTCCACCTGCGCGTCGAACTGCAAGGCCTGTGGCGTCTGCCGCGCTCGAACGCGATCGTCTTTTCGATTCGCGCCTATCTCATCAAGATGAACGAACTCGTCACGGTCCCGAAGTGGGGCCGTCGCCTGCATCGCGTTCTGAAAACACTCCCCGAACCGATCGCCGACTACAAGGGGACGACACGCTACCGCCAGACCACCATCGACTGGCTAGCGAAGTACGACGACGGCGCACCCACCTCCAAGGGATGCTGGCCCGACTGACCGGCCTCTTCCCAAGACCCGCAACAGCCAGCCTCCATTCGGACGAGAAGGACATTGCAAGCATGACACAGCGTATTGCGATCATCGGAGCGGGCCCGAGCGGTATGGCGGCTCTGCGGGCATTCGAAAGTGCGCGTCAGAAGGGCGCTGAGATTCCAGAACTCGTCTGCTACGAAAAGCAGGAGGAGTGGGGCGGCATCTGGAACTACACGTGGCGCACGGGCACCGATGAATACGGGGAGCCGGTCCACGGCAGCATGTATCGCTATCTGTGGTCGAACGGCCCGAAGGAATGTCTCGAGTTCGCCGACTATTCTTTCGAAGAGCACTTCGGCCGGCCGATCCCGTCCTATCCCCCGCGCGCCGTACTCCACGACTACATCAAGGGTCGCGTCGAGAAGAGCGGCGTGCGCAAGTACATGAAGTTCCGCACACCCGTGCGCAGCATCACCTGGAACGACAAGACGCAAAAGTTCACCGTCACCGTCAAAGACCTCAAGGATGACGCACTCACATCCTCAGAGTTCGACTGGGTGATCAACGCCAGCGGTCACTTCTCGACACCGAACGTGCCGGAGTTTCCCGGCCTCGCAGCGTTCCCCGGCCGCGTCATGCATTCGCATGATTTCCGCTCGGCCGATGAATTCGCTGGCAAGAACGTGCTCTGTATCGGTGCCAGCTACTCGTCGGAAGACATCGGCATCCAGTGCCACAAGTACGGTGCCAAGTCCGTCACCTTCAGCCACCGCACGCGGCCCATGGGCTTCAACTGGCCCGAGAGCATGTCGGAAGTGCCTCTTCTCGTGAAGGTCGAAGGCAAGACCGCCTACTTCAAGGACGGCACGTCCAAGGAGGTCGACGCCATCGTGCTGTGCACGGGCTACCTCCACCATTATCCGTATCTTGATGACAGCTTGCGCCTCAAGTCGCGCAACCGCCTCTATCCGCCGTCTCTGTACAAGGGCGTGTTCTGGTGGCCGAACAACAAGTTCATCTATCTCGGCGCCCAGGACCAGTACTACACCTTCAACATGTTCGACGCGCAGGCCTGGTACGCTCGCGACGTCATCCTCGGCCGCGTAAAACTCCCGGGCTTCGAAGAGCAGGCCAAGGACATCAACGCCTGGATCCAGCGCGAAGAGGCAATCGCCGATGCCTTCGAAGCGATCGACTTCCAGACCGAGTACGTGCGCGATCTCCTTGGCCCGACGGACTATCCGCGTCTCGACGTCGACATGGTCGCCCGCCTGTTCAAGGAGTGGGAGCACCACAAGATGGAGAACATCCTCACCTATCGTGATCGGAGCTACCCCTCCACGCTGACCGGCAACGTCGCGCCGGTTCATCACACGCCGTGGATGCAGGCCCTCGACGACAGCATGCAAGCGTTTCTGAACCAGCCCGATCCGGCGGCGGCGAAAGTCGCCTGACGGGATTGTGAACCATGGCCCCGCCCGCGATCATCACGCCCTGGAACCCGGAAGTCATTCTTCCGGGCAAGCCGGCTCTTACTTCCGGCCAGGAGCGCTACACGGTCAGCGGCGGTGGCTCGGCCGTCTTTGCGCTGGATCGGGACGACCGCGTCGACATCGTCCCCATCGAAGGCGGCCAACCACTGGAGTTGCTCGCATTCAGCAAAAGCGGCAAGCCCGATCTCGGCGCGCTCGGTCTGAAGGGCAAAGCCGTACCGAATGGTCTCCATGCGATCCTCGCCTCTGACCGCGAAGACGCCGCCCGAGTTCGCTTCGGCCTCTTCCGCCGCGGCATCGACATTGGCCGCGCCAAAGCCGCCATGCTCTTTGATCAGCAAACCCCGCCTGGCGCAGTGCAGTCCCTCACCGCCGAACGCCCAGTCATCCTCGTTATCGCCGCGCCCGCTTCCGCTGGCACCGTCTGGGACCAGACCTCCGCCACCGACACGCTCGTCGTCATCACGCGTCGCGAAATTGTTGCCGCCCACGCTCCGCGAACCGCCGGAGCCGCTCGCAGAACCGCGCCTCGACCTTCGCGTGAATGTCGCCTCGGCTGTCAACTTCGAGGTCTTCGAAGGCGAATACATCCAGATCGTCGATATCGCCGGCCGGCAGTGTTCCGATTTTCTCGCATTTGAGCGCCGCGCGGTCGATAAGGGCCGCCCCTTGCCCCTCGACTCTACGACCACACGCACGATGTCGGGCCTCGCCTACCCCAAGCCCGGCCTTGCATCACGATTCTACGACCGCGATCGCAACCCGCTCGTTGAAGTCGTGCAGGACACGGTCGGCCGCCACGACACGTTTGGGCTGGCCTGCACCGCGCGCACCTATGAAGACGCAGGCTACTTCGGGCACGCCAACTGCTCCGATAACCTCAACGTCACGATGGCGCCTTACGGCATCGACGGCCGCCGCGGCTGGCCGGCCATCAACTTCTTCTACAACACCAACGTCGATCACCAGAACCAGATCTGGTTCGACGAACCCTGGTCGCGTCCCGGCGACTACGTGCTGATGCGCGCGCTCTCCGATCTCGTCTGCGCCGCCACCTCTTGCCCTGATGACATCGACCCAGCGAATGGCTGGCAGCTCACCGAAATCCAGGTGCGCGTCTATCCCAAGTCGGCCACGTTCAAGCGCGCGATTGGATACCGTATGACCCCCGACGCTCCGCTGCAGATGACCAAAGAAACTGGGTTCCATCCCCGCACATCCGAACTGACGCGATCGTTCGGCGAATATCGTGGGTTTTGGGTTCCCCATCGCTTTACCGCAGCTGGACCGATCGAGGAATACTGGGCCTGCCGCGAGAAGGTCGTGATGATGGACCTCTCGCCGCTACGCAAACTCGAGATCATGGGTCCCGACGCGGAAAGCTTCCTGCAATCCGTTTTCCCGCGCGACATTCGCAAGCTCGCCGCTGGTCAGATCTTCTACACGGCCCTTTGCTACGAGCACGGCGGCATGATCGACGACGGCACGCTGTTTCGCCTGTGTCAGAACAACTTTCGCTGGATCGGAGGCGACGACGCCAGCCTCCTTTGGCTTCGCGAGCAGGCTGCCAAGAGCGGCGCGCAGGTCCTTCTGAAGTCAGCCACCAACGACATTCACAATGTTGCGGTCCAAGGCCCGAAGTCGCGCGATACCCTGCGCCCGCTTCTCTGGACCCCCGGCGGCCGTCCAACACTCGATGAACTCGGCGTCTTCCGATTCACCATCGGCCGCATCGGCGGCTACGACGGCATCCCCGTCATCGTCTCCCGCACCGGCTACACCGGCGAACTCGGCTACGAAGTTTTCTGCCATCCGAAGGACGCTCCCGCTGTCTGGGATGCGATCATGCAGTCGGGCGAGGAACACGGCATTCGCCCGTTCGGCTTCGATGCGCTCGACATGGTCCGCATCGAAGCGGGCCTCGCGTTCGGCGGCTACGAGTTCGACAGCACCACCGATCCGTTCGAAGCCGGTATCGGCTTCACGGTGCCGACCAAAAAGGAAGAGGACTACATCGGCAAAGCCGCCCTTGAGCGCCGCCGCGCACATCCCGCACGCAAACTCGTCGGCCTCGAAATCACCGGCAACGAAACCGCCGTGCATGGTGATAAAATCTTTGCCGGCCGCGCCGAGATCGGCGTCGTGACGAGCGGCATGCGTTCGCCCATTCTGAAAAAGACGATAGCTCTGGCTCGCGTCGACGTCGCCCATGCGGAACTGGGTAACAAGCTCGCTGTCGGCAAACTCGATGGCCACATCAAGCGCCTGGACGCCACCGTCGTCCGCTTCCCCTTCTACGATCCCGAGAAAACGCGGGTCAGATCCTAAAACCCTCCAGTTGAACAAAGGGAGTTTAAAAAATGCCAGCCTTTCCGCGCGTCTCCGCACTGTATGATCGCCACACCGCCCTCGGCTCCGACATGTCGAGCGCCTGGAACGACATGGCCATCCCCCAGAACTACGCGACCGACCCATATCTCGAGACGACCGTGACACGCAGCAAGGCAGGGCTCATCGAGGTCACCGCACTGAACCTTGTGCTGGTCAAGGGACCTGGCTCTCTCAATCTCCTCAACGAAATGCTGACGACCGATATCTCGAAAGCGGCACCGGGTGACAGCCACATCTCCAACATCGTCAATGCCAACGGCGGATTGATCGACGACGTTCTCGTCTACGTGATCGAGCCCAACGTCTATCGCCTCTCACACGGCAGTGGCGCGACAGCAGCAACGCTTAAGGAGCTTGCGCCGAAATACGATGTCACCATCGAAACGGACGACACCCACGTCCTCTCGCTTCAAGGGCCTGCCTCGCTCAGCGTGCTCGCCCCGCACACGCCGCTGAAGATCGCCGAACTGGGCTACTTCAAGCACGCGCCCACGACGCTCTTCGGCAAGTCCATCCAGCTTGCCCGCGGCGGCTACTCCGGCGAGCGCGGCTATGAAGTCTTCTGCTCGCGCGACGACGCCGTGTACTTATGGGATGCAATTCTCGAAGCCGGCAAACCCTTCGGCGTGATGCCCGTCTCCTGGACCTGCCTCGATATCGTTCGGGTCGAAGGCGGCCTTCTCTTCTTCCCCTTCGATATGCCCCATCCCGACACCACGCCGTGGGAAGTCAAAGCCGACTGGACCGTTGATCTTTCAAAGCCAGACTTCATCGGCAAGGCGGCGTTGGCCGCGAGCAAGGGCAAGGAGCGCTCGGTCATCACCGGCATGGAAGTTTGGCACACCGCAGCGATGACCCCCGGCTCGAAGGTGAAAGTTGGCGGTCGCGACGTCGGCGTCGTCACTTCCACCGTATTCAGCCAGCACTTGATGAAGTCGCTCGCGATGGCGCAGATCGACAAGGGCTACACCGCTTTCGGTACCGCCCTCGAAATCGAGGAAGACGGCAAGACGTATCCCGCCACGGTCGTCCGCATGCCGTTCTACGATCCCATGCGCCTGCGCACGCACGGCTAAACGCATCCACCGCTGATACGAACAGGGCTCCGGAGCAAATCCGCTCCGGAGCCCTTACATTCCGCTCACTATTCCGCGGCTGCGGCCGGCGGGATGATGGCAGCAGGCACCTTGAGCAAGCTGTCGCCTGCATTCGTCACCGCGGTCACCAAGCCGACCTGGGTGGTCTGCGTGGCCGGAGTTTGGCCCTTCAGCTTTTTGCCGATCGCATCGATCACAGCGGAAGACTTCGAATATTTGCTGTGATGATTGCCCTTGCCATCATCGACCGCTGTGAGGTCGACCACCTTCAGATTGTATCTCTCCGCCGCCGCGATCGCCCGCGCATCGTTGGCCGTCACGCGGCCGGCACGGTCAACATCTCCCGCCAGCATTGTCGAAAGCGCCAGCGCTTTGTCGTCGCCTGAAACGAGGACCGTCATCGGTCGCGGCAGCTTGCCAATCACATCGAGCTGCGTCCGGAATACGTTCACATCGAGATCCGGCGAGGCAAGGATCACATCCGCGAGCTTGCCGTTGAAATCCCCATGTCCATTCATTTTCGCCTGCCGCAGGCTCTCGACCGCCAGCCAGTTGCCCATGCTGTGCGCGAGAATATTGATTTCCTTCACTTCGGGCAGCTTCGAAACCTTGAGCAGCGCCTGCTCGAAATAGTCACGCGAATACGTGCTGGCTTCACGATCGGCGAGATAGAGAGGCGCCTTGCCGCGCGAGGGCCAGGCGAACAAAACGGCCGTCCCCTGGAAGCCGGAGTCATGCACGATCTGCGCAAGCCAGTAGACGGCTTCCTCATAGAGTGTGTTGTAGCCGTGCACGAAGACGAGAACATCGTTGGCCTCAGGTCCGCCCTGCCGTGCCCGCGCTTTGATCTGATCCAGGAAGCCGTTGGCATCCAGGAAATCGCGTTTCGTCGTGATGAAGTGGCGTCTTGGATCGGGCGGCGACGTATCCGGCCACTCGATTTCCCCCGTCACGTGCTGTGTCGGAATCGAAATGGTGAGGGCAGCGAAATTCAATTCCTTGGCCCGCTCGGCCGTAAACGCGTCCGGGTCTTCCTTGCTCCCACGCTCCCGCGTGGTGGCGACCAGGATTTTCACCTTGGATGTCGAAGCTGGAACATTGGCGATCGGAATCAGAACTTCACTGCCGGGACGCGACGCGCATCCCGCAATCTGCAAAGTGAGAATTACCAGCACTACAACACGACAAAAATGAAAGACGCCCAAAACGACCCCCGAAATACTTGGGCGGTTATACTGCTTGACGAGCAATCGCCAAGCAGAGACTACCGTTTCCAACAGCGCGAGCTATTCGGTCTGCACCTTCCGCCAGCTGCTGTCGGGATCGAACATTCGAATTTTGGCCGCGTCTGCTGCGCTCTCGGGCCCAAGGTCCTTTTCGTAAACCACACCATCCTGGTTGATGACGAACGTCATGACACCGGAATTCCCGTAATCCGCCGGGGTGGCGATCAGTGCGAAACCACCAATCATCCGGTCGTTCACGATGTAATCGCGCGCACCATCTGCTGCATTCTTGCCTTGGCCGTAAAGCATCCGATAGACGTAGCCGTGATAATTGGCCTGTCCGTCTTCCGGTTTAGCCTTGCCCTTGTAACCTTCGATCTGCGCCTTCGCGATCAGCGGTCCAATGGGACTTTGCGGTTCGCCCTCGGCCGCCTCCCAGTACAGACCATCCTTGCGACCATCTCGGCTCATGAGACGCCGTGCATACTGGATGCCTTTGCTGTCACGCGGCCGCTCCGCGTACTCGAACTGAGCGGCGACGTACGTCCGCATGACCTCGATTGCCGACAGTTCATTTTCGCCGATACGGCGGGTGAGGAGTTGATCGAGACCGGCGTCCGTATCCCACTGCCATTTGCCGTTCGCCTGCACGATCGGGATAGGAAACGGGTATTCGTCCTTGCCGATGACGAGCGTCATCTTGCTGTCGCCATCCGCCTGCAGGGAGTGATTTTCGTCATATGCCGAAAGGAAGCGAGCGCGCCGCGCCTCGTCGTCAACCTCGTCTCCCGACGACGCAACATCACGCCCCGTCGGCCCCAAGACCTTGACGATCGCGCTCTGCGGATCGTCCGAGCGGACCGCATCGACAAGCGCCTTGGTGGCGTCGTCTGCCGTCGCGAACGCCTCTTGAGCCGATGCAGGCGACGCTGCAGCGATAAGGATGAGAGCAAGGGGCGCTATTGTTTTGCAAAGTTTAGAAACAAAGTGACGGTTCATGGCGTGAACTCCGGTGGTTGGATTGGCGAAGCATGAGTGATGTGCGGATTTTGGCCCGCTCACCTCCGTCCCCCACCGCCGCCGCCGCCACCTTTCGCCCGGCCACCACCGCCACCGCCACCGCCGCTCGCGCGGGCCTTCGGGTGCGACTGCGCCGCCGCGCGGCTAGCGCCACCACGATCAGCATGCTTTTGCACCTGCGCCTTTGGCTTCACGTCCATAGCCTTCGAAGCGGGCTTGGGCGAGGGCTTCTGAACGTCCCGTGAGGCGGCTTTGTTTTTGACGTCTTTGCTGGCCGGACGGTCGGCCGCCTTGTTTGTTCGGTCGCCGCCACGATCGCCTGCCTTATCCTTCACCTTGTCTCCGCCGCGATCGCCGGCCTTGTCTTTGGCGTTGGAAAGATCGCGGTCACCCGCTTTGTCTTTCATTTTGTCGCCGCCGCGATCGCCGCCCTTATCCTTGAATTTGTCGCTGCTGCTTTCGCCGAGCTTGTTCTTCACGCTATCGACGTCGCGGGATTTATCGAGCGTCCCCTTATTGGCCTTATCGAAGCCGCTGAAGTCTTTGCTCTTGTCGCGCACCTGCTTGTCTTTGGCGTACTTATCACGCGTGGACTGATCGCGATAAGGCACAGGACCGCGATGCGCTGCGTTGTGTTCCCACTTGTTGTTATTGATCTGCGTGCGATTGACGTTGATGTTGTTGTAGCGGTTGACGTCGATGTCGATATCGCCGTTGCGCCAGTTGAAATTGTTCCAGCCCCAGATGTTGTTCGCGACGGCGAAGCCCGCGCCCCAGAACAGGCCGTTCACGAAGGTCGCGCCGGGATAATAGTTCCAGTAATAGGGCGGATAGCTTGGATACCACCACGAGCCGTAAACAACGGTTGGCTGGTACACCGGCACATAGACATATTGCGGGTTCGCGGGCTGGATAACGATGTACTCGGTCCGCGTTTCCGGATTGCTCTGCTTCGTCACCGTCTGTTGCTTGTTGCTCTTCAGATTGCCGGCCGCCTCGGCCTTCTGACGCAGATATTGCACCCGAGCGAACACGTCGTCTTCCTGCGCCAGAAAGGCATCGCCCAGGCTCTGCGTCCACTCCAGCTGGTCGCTCATGTTTCCAAGGATTTCGGGAAACTGCGTTAAAGCCTTGACGCTGGGGTCCCAGTTCTTTGCCTCGAGCGCTTTCGTGAGGCCGTCGTCCTTCAACTTCTTGTTGGCTGGCTCCTTTCGCCACCGCGCGGCCTGCACCACGTCGAGAGGATACGTCGCAGCCATCAGAACGTTGGCGAGTACCTCATCCGGATAAAGCGCGACGGGCGCCAGCATCTGATCAAGTTCTTCAGTGCTGAAGGTCTTCTGCGCGCTCCCGTCCTGACTGAAGGCGGATATCGGCGCGAAGCTAGGAATGACCATCACCAGCAACAGCAGCAATCCCAGCACTGACCTATGGACCACTAAAATGACCTCCAGCTATTTTTTGTTAATGAAGAGTAGCGCCCCGAGCGACCGTCGACTTGATTGAGAGCAAGCCACGCCACTGTTGCCCCCAGAATATCGTCTCAAGCAACAAAAGCCGTCGCAGTTTAATCGGACGTTAAGCTCCGTTGAAGCCTAATTATCGATGGTGTCAAGCCCCGTTTCGTAACGGTCCAGCAACGGCTGTCGCGCACATTCGAGCTTCTGCCATACTTCTGTGCGATCGCTCCACTCCGGCCACATTCAGCCTCTGACAAGCCAAGGTGTTTCTTTGCTGCGTTGCCTGCTCACCGGCCTCATCTTTTTCACCTCTGTCGCTGCCGCGGCGGAGCCGATGAAGCTCGGCGCCAATGACCTGAAGCAAACCTTTACGGGGTCGCGCATCGAACTCGACACTCCGCTCGGCACCACGATCCCTATTCGCTTCACCGGCGACGGCCTCATGAGCGGCAATGCCGGCAGCCTCGCATCAGTCCTCGGCGCCGCCAACGATCGCGGCCGATGGTGGGTCAAGGGCGATCGCCTTTGCTACAAGTGGTTCCGCTGGTTCGACGCCGAGGAGCAGTGCTTGACCATCCACATGAAAGACGAGCGGATGTTCTGGCGCCGGGATGACGGCAAAAAGGGAACCGCGACCCTGGTCGAGCGCGCCGAAATCGTTGCAGAAGCGGAGAAATCCTGGTCGTCTGTCGAAAAGCGGGCGAGCGTAGCGAGCATCCCACCGCCTGCCAGGCGCGAGGTGAAAACACCGGTCTTGAAGGCACCGCCGCGTCTCGCCGTCCGTCCTAAGTCGGCCGCTGAACGGCTCGATATTCCAGAAGAGGCCCCCACCGACCGTGGGCTCTTCTTCGTGGGGCTCGGCCTCTCCCGCGCCTTGCAATCCCAGTTCGGGGTGGCGTCCGCCGAAGCGGCCCCGGCCCCTCGCCCTCCGGTTAAGTTGGCTGCGAAAAAAACATCTCCAGCGCCCGTCAAGAAGACGGTCGTGGCAGCAGTCCTCCCCAAGCCGGAACCTAAGCCGTCGCCTTACCCGTACCCGGAAGCACGAGACGAGCCTGAACCGGTCCAAGCGCAAGCCGCGCCGGCTCCGGTCTCGTTCAGCGTGTATGGCGTTGCCGACGATGATGTCCTGAATATGCGCAGCGGGCCGTCCGACGCATATGCAATTGTTGGCGCAATCCCGCCGAACGCGAGTGCCGTCCGCATGGTTGGGAATTGCGTCGCGCTCTGGTGCGAAATTCAGTTTCGCAACACCCGCGGCTGGGTCCACCGCTACTACCTCGCCCAAAACTGACTCCCAGAACTGCCCCCCAGAGCTGACCCCCTGCACTGACGCAGGATCAGATCCGAATACGTCAGGCCCATGCAATCGACGGGTGCAAGACTGGTACTGTCGCCAATCGCGCAGCCGCCGTAGCGGCGCGCGTGTGCACCGCCCTAAATCGCGGCAATGGCATGACATTTTTACGGAATTTCAAATGCGCGGCAGCGCACAAAACGACGATTAAGGGGTTGTCAATCACTAAATGAAGATCAGGCTTTTGAAAGTCTAAAGAAGATGCTAATCTGCAACCATTGAGGTTATCGATTTTCAGTTGTGTGTGCGTGAGTAGTGTCATGATGGAATTGGCATCGGCAGAAGTCCCCACCGTCGAAGTTACTGATGAATGCGAACCGTTTGTTGTTCCATTGGCACGCAGCCTCCAGCCCGCCCCTACTATTGACGGGCAGGAAATCATCGTTGGGCGTGGCGAGTTTTTGTTTCATGAGGGCGACGTCAAGTCGGGCATCTATAGACTTGAAACCGGCATCGTCTGCGTAACCACGCGCCGGGCGGCCGGACCGCCAAATGTCGTCGAAATGCTTTTTCCCGGCAGCTTCATCGGTCTTGGCTTTCTTGAGCGCCATATCGACAGCGCCATGGCCGTCGTGCCGAGCCGCCTGACATACTTCCCTTTGTCGGCCATCTCAGATCTGTGCGCCGCCTACCCGGAAGCGCATGAACGGCAGGCACTCCAGACAGAGCGCGAATTCGAGGCGCGCCGTCGCGAACTCATTCCCGACAGTGACGAACTTCCCGTACGACGTGTAGCGGCGTTCTTGTCGGCTATGCATCACATGAACCGGCACGAGGGTCGGAACTCCGATGACATCGCGGAGTTCTTGAAGACGGGCGACGTGGCCACTTTCCTCAATCTTGACGTCGATGCTCTCGGCAGAGCGCTCGCCGACTTGAAGGATCGCGGCCTCGTCGACAGCGCTGATAACGGCGGTCTTAGACTTCTCGATCCCGGCGCATTGGAGCACCTCTCCAGTACGCCGTGAGCCTTGAAATCGTCTTCATGCGGCTGGGGGGCCGGTGGAGATCAGCAGCAGTGGTGCCACACGATGTCTCGCAAGCTCCCCCTTCTTCTGTCCGCATGCGCCGCCTTGGCGCTCTTATCGCAACCGGCGGCGGCTCAGTCGTTGAGCCCCTTTGGATCGTGGGACGAGGACGTTCAGCGCGAAGGCAGAGTGTACCGCGCACCGCAGGCTGCTCCGAAATCAAACTCCTACGGCGGCTCATTCTTCGGGTTCGGCCCTGGCCCCGGTCAACCGTTCCCCGCGATCATGGAAGGTGGCGGACGCCCGCAAATAGCTGGACGAGCGCCGCCGATCGTTCCCTTCTACACCGCCGAAAAGCCTGGCACGATCCTGATCGACAATTCCAAGCGCCGCCTGTACCTCGTCCTCGATAACGACGAAGCCTATGAGTATCCGATCTCCGTGGGGCGCGACGGCTTCACATGGACGGGAACTGAATCCATCAGCCGCGTTGCGGATTGGCCTGATTGGCATCCCCCCGTCGAAATGCGTCAGCGCGACCCGCGGCTTCCGGAAAAAATGTATGGCGGCATCAAGAACCCACTTGGTGTCAAAGCCCTGTTCCTCGGCAACACGCTCTATCGCATCCATGGCACGAATGATCCCAAGACCATCGGTTACGCGGCGTCATCCGGCTGCTTCCGCATGATGAACGAACACGTGGTCCACCTCGCCGCGCTGGTCAATGTGGGTACGACGGTCAAGGTGATGGACGAGATTCCAGAACAACAGGAAGTGGCAAGTGGCCGGTGGCAAGCCAAGCCGTCGTCGCTGGGCGGAAACCGCTATCGCGATGCAGATGGCGACCCGTACTCTGAACCGTACTATGAAGACGAAAACGACATCTGGGTTGCGCGCTGAAACGCTGGCGCGTCCGGCCAGAAAACCCGCGCACGCTTGCTGATGACGACCGCATCTGCCGCCGTTGTCAGCAGTTCCAAGGTGCCCGTATTGCCATCCACATAGTGCGGATGCCGATCCAGATAATCTTCGAGACTATCCGCGACGATTTCCGGTTGAGACAGTATGCGTGTCGCTGCCGGCAGATGCCGCCGGAACAGGTGCTCCACGAGCGGAAAGTGCGTGCAGCCTAAAATGGCGCGGTGCGGCGCCATACCCTGCGTCTGTGCCAGCACACCCGCGATTCCCTCGGCCACCAGCCGGTCGAGTTCGCCTTCTGATGCTTCCGCTTCGATGGCGCCGGCAAGATCCGAGCAGATTTGCTGCACCACCGTCACCTTGGGCGTGCGCTTGCGGATCTCTTCTGGATAGACCCCAGCCTGCACGGTCCGTGTCGTACCGAACACGGCAATCGTATCGGTCAGGTTCTTCTGAGGGTACTGGGGCGTAGTCACCGACCATGGCGTCTGTGTCGCTGCCTCCACGGTCGGCGCGACGATGCCGATCACGTTGTGCCCTTTTGCCCGCCAATCGGTCGTCGGCAGCCACGACTGTTGCAACTGGCGTGCGGCCACCGCGGTTGCTGTGTTGCAGCCAAGCACGACAAGCCGTGCGCCGTTTGCAAACAGCGCCACGACGGCTGCGCGCGTCAGATCGACGATCTCGGCAGAGGGCCGGTTGCCATAAGGCACGTTGGCGTGGTCGCCAAGATAGGTGAACGAGGCCGAAGGGAACCGCTCCACGAGCGCCTTCAGCACGGTCAATCCGCCAAGTCCGGAATCGAATACGCCAATCATGCGCGCGATGAATGCGCTTTTCTCCGTGGCACCGTCAAGGCAACCACGTGCAAACCGCGATTATTCCGCCGCTTCTCCGGGCGGGCGACCCTTGGCAGCGGCCGAAACATCCTGCTCGTGGGCCTTCAGCTGCTCGAGCGTCGGCATCGACACGGTATTGTAACCGCAGTCGACAAAATGCACCTCGCCCGTCACCGCGCCCGACATCGGTGAAAGCAGATAGAGCGCCGATCCGCCGACCTCATCGAGGGAGGGCGTCTTCCGGAGCGGCGAATTCTCTTTCTGATAGTTGAAAATCACGCGCGCATCGCCCACGCCCGCACCCGAAAGTGTACGCATCGGCCCGGCCGAGATCGCGTTGACGCGGATGCCTTGCGGCCCCAGATCAGCCGCGAGGTAGCGCACGGACGCTTCCAGTGCCGCCTTGGCCACGCCCATCACGTTATAAGACGGCACCCAACGCGTCGCGCCGCCATACGAGAGCGTGATCATGGAGCCGCCGTTCGGCATCAAGTCGGCCGCCCGCTTCGCCACTTCCGTGAACGAGAAGCACGAGATGACCATCGTGTTGGTGAAATTCTCGCGCGTCGTATCCGCGTACCGGCCAGACAATTCGCGCGGATCGGAGAACGCAAGGGCATGCACCACGAAGTCGAGCCCGCCCCATTCGGTCTTGATGCGGCTGAAAACGCGGTCGACACTATCCAGGTCGAGCACGTTGCACTCTTCGATGATCTTCGATCCGAGGCTTTCCGCCAGCGGCGCGGCGCGGCGGCCGAAAGCCCCACCCTGATAGGTAAATGCCAGCTCAGCGCCCTGCCCCGCGAGAATGCGAGAGATGCCCCACGCGATGGAGCGGTCATTGGCGACGCCCATGATGAGGCCGCGCTTCCCCGCCATCAGGGGCTGTGGCTTGGAAAGATCGATGTCTGACATGGGGGGCCTCGTTTTGGCGCCAAGCGCGCGACCGCGGATTTCGAACCAGCCGGCGCCTTGCTTATAGAGTTTCATTTCTGACGACCCTCGAGGCGGACTTTCGAAGTGAAAATCCCCGCCCCCGGTTGAGCCGGTCAGACAGTCGCGTAGTTAACCATCATGTCGGCGGAACACGAGAGTTGCATTTGTTCCGCCAAATCCGAAGCTGTTCGACATCACACAGTTAAGCGAAATGTTGTCGATGCGTTTACGCGCGATCGGCACGTCCGCGAAGGCCGGATCGATCTCTTCGATGTTCGCGCTTTCACAGACAAATCCGTTGTTCATCATGAGCAGCGAGAAGATGGCTTCCTGCACGCCGATAGCGCCGAGCGAATGGCCCGTTAGCGCCTTCGTCGCGGAAATGTGCGGGATCTTGGACCCGAAAACTTCGCGGATCGCCGCGATCTCGCGCTCGTCGCCCACGGGCGTGCCCGTGCCGTGCGGGTTGATGTAGTCGATGCCCGGAACGCCATGGCCATCGAGGCCCTTCATCGCGAGCTTCATGCATCGCACTGCGCCTTCACCCGAGGGCGCCACCATGTCGAAGCCATCCGACGTTGCGCCATAACCCGCAACCTCGCCGTAAATCTTGGCGCCGCGCGCCTTGGCGTGCTCCAGTTCCTCAAGAACCACGACACCTGCGCCGCCCGCGATCACGAAGCCATCACGATTCTTGTCGTAGGCACGCGAAGCCTTCTCAGGCGTGTCGTTGAAACGGGTGGACATCGCGCCCATCGCATCGAACAGGTTCGACAGCGTCCAATCGAGTTCCTCGCAACCGCCCGCAAAAATGATGTCCTGCTTGCCCCATTGAATGAGTTCGGCGGCATTGCCGATGCAGTGAGCGCTCGTGGCACAAGCCGATGAAATCGAATAGTTCACGCCCTTGATCTGGAACGATGTGGCCAGTGCCGCGGAAGGACCCGAGCACATGGCCTTGGGCACCTCGAAAGGCCCGATTTTCTTCGGTCCGCCAGACTTGATGGTCGTTTCGGCCGCCTCGACGATCGCCCGCGTCGACGGCCCGCCCGAGCCGACGATGATCCCCGTACGTTCGTTGACGACGTCGCCGGGTTCGAGCCCGGAATCGCGGATCGCCTGATCCATCGCGATGTAGTTCCAGGCGACGCCGGGGTTCATGAACCGCTTCGGCTTGCGCGGCACAAGGCCGTCCCATTCGAGCTTCGGCTCGCCGTGGACTTGGCACTTGAAGCCGAGTTCCGCATACTTCTCAGCGCGCGAAATGCCGGACTTCGCCTCGCGCAAATTTGCCACGACCTCCTGGGTGTTGTTCCCGATCGAGGAGACGATGCCCATTCCGGTGACGACCACGCGCCGCATGCGCTCAAAGCCCTTCTATAGTTGCTAGTCTGCCTGCGCTTGTGGCGCAGGTTGATCCTGCTGGCAACCCGCTAGCTTTCGCCGCCGGCCTTGAGGAGAACGCGAAGATCCTTGGCCTGGTAGATGACCTCGCCATCAGCAACGAGTTCACCGTCGGCTTCAGCAAGCTTCAGCTTGCGCGTGTTGAGGACCCGCTTGATGTTCACGACGTAGGTCACAACTTGTGTCTTGGGCGTGATTTCTTTCTTGAAATTGACCTGGCCGACACCTGCAGCGCGACCCTGTCCGGTCAGCCCGAGCCAGCCGAGATAGAACCCCGTCAACTGCCACAGCGCATCGAGACCGAGGCAACCGGGCATGACGGGATCGCCCTTGAAGTGGCAGTCGAAAAACCAGTTCAGCCGGTCATTGCCAGCCACCGCCAGTTCCGCGACGACCTGACCTTTTCCATGCGATCCGCTGACATCGCCAATGTGCGAGATGCGGTCGAACATCAACATGGGTGGCAGCGGCAACTGGGCGTTGCCAGGACCGAACAGTTCACCCCGGCCGCAAGCCAGCAAATCGTCGAAATCGTAGCTCGCCTGCCGCTCTGCCATGTCGTGTCTGCCCCCTCACGTCCACGGGACCCGAAACGGACGTCTTGCCCGCCGGTCCTTCTTTTGGCTAATCCTCAGTCGTTCAAACGGGAAACGGGCCTTAGGTCAAGCACAGCGGGTCCGCCGGACCCGATGCCGCGTCCAGTTGCAGGCTGAGTGCGACATCCCTATACTCATCAATAGGCATGGTACGGTAGGCTTGGCGCGCCGGAATGGCGTCAGTTCCAAGATCCGCCGAACTGCCTTGTCATGGTGCCAAAGTTCGAACCGAGCGACAGCAGGCTGTGGAAAACGAAGCCGAAATCATCGTCACCCCGATTGTGGAGCGCCTCCGGTCCGCCGGCTTGCGCCCGACTCGGCAGCGCGTGCTCCTGGCCGAACTTCTCTTTTCGAAGGGCGATCGCCACGTCTCGGCCGAAATGCTGCACGGCGAGGTGATCGGCGTTGGCGAACAAGTGTCGTTGGCGACAGTCTATAACACCTTGCACCAGTTTACGGATGCTGGCCTCCTGCGGGAACTCGCCATCGACGGTTCAAAGGCCTTTTTCGATACGAACGTCTCGAACCACAATCACTTCTTCGTCGAGGACCGCGGCGAATTGATCGACATTCACGGCGAACATATCCGCGTCGATGGACTGCCGGAGCCGCCGCCCGGCATGCGCATTTCGCATATCGATGTCGTGGTCCGCTTGGTGCCCGACAAGAAGAAGTAAAGCCGGGATCACCGTCTGCGCGTCGACCGTTCGTCGGCGCTGCTCCGCGTCTACTTGATGATTTCGCCGGGGTAGATGCCCCACAGCTTGCTCTGTTCGATGTAGCCCCGGAACGTCTCGACGGTGACGTAGCACCAGCGGCTGTCGCAACTCTGTAGATTGGCAATCACACCGGCTTCCACCAGCGCCGTGGCCGTCGCCCGTTCACTGTCATCGGCTTTCAGTTCGAGCTTGGGCGGTGGTGTCCCCGCCTTGATATCCCAAGGCAGCACCTGCGCGGTGCGCCGGCCCGAAAGCAAGGCCTGGTTGACCCAGCCCATGACGCCGTCCGCATCCCGCACCTGACGCCAGCTTTCAAACTCTTGCAGAACCTCGACCGGCAGACCCGCGCGGCGGAACACCCACTGTGTGGGGTAGTCCTTGCCGGGACCGGCCCGCAGATTGACTTCATCGGACTTGAGGCTGACGAAGCGCGGTAATGGCAGTCCACTCACCGAGCCTTTGCCGGCACTCGGACCGTCCGGCGCTTGCGCGATGGCTGTACCTGCGAGTCCGGCAAGCGTGATGACAGACGCAATGGCCGCAGTGCAACACAGCCGTCCTAGCGGCTCGAAATACCGTGATCCCCGCCCCACGATTTTGCCTCCCTTGCTGCGCTGCCGTTGACCACACCGCTGTGGCAGACGCAAGGCGGTCAATTCCTTGCCCCCGGGCTCCTATCGGGCGCCAGTTCATGACGCCCGCAGCATTTTGCCAGCGAGCCACTTTGTTTTCCCGTCATCCTTCTGTTAGACACGGGATCGACGAGGGACCAGCGCTCTGACAGCGGCCGGCCGGCGCATCGCATGTGCCGGAGTAACCGCGGCGGCGGAACCTCGGACCCGCCCTGGCCACGGATCATTTCATGCCCGCAAGCACCAAGAAGCCGATCGTCATCGTCACGCGCAAGTTGCCCGACATCGTGGAGACGCGCATGCGGGAGCTGTTCGACGCGCGCCTCAATGTCGATGACCGGCCGATGTCGCACGCTGATCTCGTCGATGCCGCCAAGATCGCTGACGTTATCGTGCCGACCGTGACGGATCGCATCGATCGCAGCGTCATCTCTCAGGCGGGCCCGCAGTTGCGGCTCATCGCCAACTTCGGCACGGGCGTCGACAACATCGATCTCGACACTGCCCGCAACCGCGCCATCACCGTGACCAACACGCCCGGCGTCCTGACCGAAGATACGGCCGACATGACCATGGCGCTGATTCTTGCCGTGCCGCGTCGCGTGTCGGAAGGCGCCGCCTATCTGAAGGATGCCAAATCAAGCTGGCCCGGTTGGTCTCCGACCTGGATGCTCGGCCATCGCATCTTCGGCAAGCGCCTCGGCATCATCGGCATGGGCCGCATTGGCACGGCGGTCGCGCAGCGCGCCAAGGCCTTCGGCCTCCAGATCCACTACCACAACCGCAAGCGCGTCTCGCCCGCCCTCGAGCAGGAGTTGGAGGCGACCTATTGGGAAAGCCTCGACCAGATGCTGATCCGCATGGACATCGTCTCGGTCAACTGCCCGCACACGCCCGCAACCTATCACTTGCTTTCGGCCCGGCGCCTGAAGCTCCTGAAGCCGACATCCTACATCGTCAACACCGCGCGCGGCGAAGTGATCGACGAAAACGAACTTGCGCGCATGATCGAAGCCGGCTCGATCGCCGGTGCCGGTCTCGACGTGTTCGAGCATGAACCCTCGATCAACCCGAAGCTGCTGGCATCCGACCGCGTCGTCGCCCTGCCGCACATGAGTTCGGCCACAATCGAAGGCCGCATCGAGATGGGCGAAAAGGTCATCATCAACGTGAAAGCCTTCCTCGATGGCCACGCGCCGCCCGATAAGGTGCATCCCGCGATGTTCTGAAAAAGAGAAAGGCCGGTCTTGCGACCGGCCTTTCTTCCTTTCCCGGCATTCGATCGCCTTCAGACGCCCGCTGAAAACGTCGAATTGCCCTTGCCGAGATAGGCGTCGAAGCACGATGCGATAGCCCGCACGAACGGCTGCCCGAGTTCCGTCACGCGGAAGCCGTCGGCCGTGCGCTCCACGAGCCCCTCTTCGTCCGCCGCCACCAGCTCCTCGGCTTTGTCGATCACGGGCTTGGCCAGATCGCCGAAAACTGATTGCAGTGACGACTTCGAAAACTCGAATTCGCACATGAGCCGCTCGATCACGCTGGCCCGCATTTTGTCGTCGTCCGACAGGAGAATGCCCCGAACAGTGGCCAGTCCCGTATCGCTCACGCGGCGCTCGTAGTCCGCACGGGGCACGGCGTTCTGATAGTAGCCCGTCGGCAACTGCGAAATGGACGACGCACCAACGCCGATCAGCGCATCTGCCTTGTCCGTCGTGTAACCTTGGAAGTTCCTCTTGATTTCGCCCGAAGCCAACGCGTCGTCGGGTTTGGCGAAATGATCGAGCCCGACGGTCACATAGCCGGCCTCGATCAAAAGGTGTTCGGCGCGGCGCGATTGCCGGTACCGCTCCATCGTGCCGGGAAGTGTCGTCTCATCGATCATGCTCTGGTGCTTGGCGCGCGATGGCAGATGCGCGTACCCGAACAGCGCGATGCGGTCGGGCGCGAGACGGATCACCTCTTCGATCGTGTTGGCGACGCTCTCTTCCGTCTGATGCGGAAGCCCATAAACCAGATCGATATTGACGCCTTTGACGCCCGCCTCGCGCATGCCGTTCACGGCCCGCTCGGTCATCTCGACAGACTGCACGCGATTGATGGCGCTCTGAACCTGCGGATTGAAATCCTGCACGCCGACGGAAGCCCGATTAACCCCGGCCTCTGCAAACGCCTTGATCTGATCCTGGTCGAGCCAGCGCGGATCGATCTCCACTGCGAACTCCGTGTCGGCTCCAATGGCGAAGGACGTGTGCAGTGTCTCCGCCAGTCGCCGAATCTGGTCCGCCGAGAGGCTGTTGGGTGAGCCACCGCCCCAGTGGATGTGCCCCATCGGCCGGGCGCCGGGCACCACGGCAGCCACCATCAGGATCTCGGTCAAGAGATGCTGGAGATATGCTTCTATGGTGTCCGTGTTGCGTGTCGCCTTGGTATTGCACCCGCAGTACCAGCAAAGCTGCGCACAGAACGGGATGTGCACATAAAGCGACAGAGCCTGCGACGGTGACAAGCTGCGTAAGCCCTCACCGAAGTCCATTGGACCGACCTTAGGGGAGAAGTGCGGCGCCGTGGGATAGCTCGTGTAGCGGGGGACAGGTGCCGACATCCGCCGGACGAGTTCGGGAGTCATGCGATCTTACTCAGCTTTTCATGTTGAAGGGCACGATGTTGTCCGGAGCTTTGGAACTCGGGCATTGCTCGCAGACCGCACGCGCCGATCGCGCGCTGCGTATTGCGAGAATTGATTGGTGGCAGCAGCGCGGGTGATCGCTAGCCATGATCCACGCCTGCAGCGCCGACTGATCCTCAGGCGTTAACACTTGCGCGGCAACCGGCAGAACCACCCGGTCCTCCCACGCGATATGTCGGCGTTGACTGTCAAAATAGCCACGCAGCATGTAGCCAAGCATATCGGGATTGATGACGGCTCCGGCTTCTGCAGCGGTCTTCAAGGCGTCGCTGAGTTCATCCAGTATCGCACTGTCACGCTCATGCTCTTCTTCGAGGCAGGCCAGTGCGGCGCGCAGACGGGTCGTCATCGGCGACTCGTTCCCGCAACATCGGAAACAGGGCCTCCTCCTCTAGTCGCATATGGCGCGGAACACTGCCTTCGAGTATCGACACCGCGATCAAAGCCATGGCCTTATCAAAACTGTGCGGCAAACCGTCCGCCAGTGCTTCGAGGAGGTCACAAAGCTCGCGCTGCAAGGCATGTTCTTCGGCGATCAACCCGATCGGATCGGGCGTACGACAGGCAGGAACAGCAGCAAATCTGAGGTCTGGATTGGGCGGGCGATCGTTCGATCTAGACATTCGTTGAACCCCGCATGGAATTGGCTGGCATTAATCGGCTGGCCGGTGCGACGATCACAACCGTTGTTGAGCAGTGCGTCATTGATCCAGGTCAACGCCGAAACACCGCACATGCGGGAATAAAATGCAGCCAGTCGTAAGCTCCATAAAGTGGGCTACCCGGCTCGAGCAAAAGTAAGGAGGGGAAACCGTGTCAGCTATAGCGGCCGAAAAGCCGGCTCTCAGTAACGCGCTCGCCATGGGAAGCGCGGTCGTATTCGCAGCCCTGGGCGCGTTTTTGGCGCTGAAGGGCGTCGATCCCGTGATGAACTTACACGGTGCCTTGCTCGCCGCAGCGAGCCTCCTGGCTCTCGCCTACATCTTCACCCATTCCGCCGACGACAGATCCGGTTACCTTGATGGCCCGATCCGCGTAGCCACACTGGCCGCCGTCTTCTGGGGAGTGATCGGTTTCGCCGCCGGCGACTTCATCGCCTGGCAGCTTGCTTTCCCGGCGCTTAACTTCGACCTGCCCTGGACCACCTTCGGGCGCCTCAGACCGCTGCATACCTCGGCGGTCATTTTTGCGTTCGGCGGTAACGTCCTCCTGGCCACGTCGTTTTATGTCGTGCAGCGCACATCCCGCGCTCGCATGCCCGGCCGCTGGGCTCCCTGGTTCGTGATTTGGGGCTATCAGCTCTTCATCGTGCTCGCCGCAACCAGCTACGTACTGGGCGCGACGCAGGGCAAGGAATACGCCGAGCCTGAATGGCACGTCGACCTTTGGCTCACAATTGTCTGGGTCACCTATCTGCTGGTCTTCCTCGGCACGCTCTGGAAGCGCGAGGAACCGCACATCTACGTAGCCAACTGGTTCTATCTCGCCTTCATCGTCACCGTTGCGATGCTCCACATCGTCAACAACCTGACCGTCCCCGTCTCCTTCCTCGGCACGCAAAGCTATCCGGTGATGGCCGGCGTCCAAGCCGCGATGACGCAGTGGTGGTACGGGCACAACGCCGTCGGCTTCTTCCTCACGGCGGGCTTCCTCGGCATTATGTACTACTTCGTGCCCAAGCGCGTGGAACGCCCGGTCTACTCCTACCGGCTCTCCATCGTGCACTTCTGGTCGCTGATCTTCCTCTACATCTGGGCTGGTCCGCACCATCTGCACTACACCGCTCTGCCTGAGTGGGCGCAGACTCTGGGCATGACCTTCTCGATCATGCTGTGGATGCCCTCGTGGGGTGGCATGATCAACGGCCTCATGACGCTGTCCGGCGCCTGGGACCGCCTCCGCACCGACCCCGTCGTGCGCCTTCTCGTTGTTTCGATCGCCTTCTACGGCATGTCGACCTTCGAGGGTCCGCTGATGTCGATCAAGGCGGTCAACTCGCTCTCCCACTACACCGACTGGACCATCGGCCACGTGCACTCCGGCGCGCTGGGATGGGTCGGCATGGTCTCCTTCGGCGCCATCTATTGCTTGGTTCCCTGGCTGTGGAAGCGTGAAGGCCTCTACTCGATCAAGCTCGTGGAATGGCACTTCTGGCTCTCGACCATCGGCATCGTTCTCTACATCACGTCGATGTGGGTCGCCGGTATCACCCAGGGCCTGATGTGGCGTGCCTATGACAATCTCGGCTTCCTCAAGTACTCGTTCATCGAAACCGTGGAAGCGCTGCACTGGCCTTACATCATCCGAGCGGTCGGCGGACTCCTGTTCGTCATCGGCGGGTTCGTGATGGCCTACAACGTCTGGCGCACGGTGCGCGGCGATGTCCCGGTCGATCTCAAGGATCAGCCGCGCGTCGCAGCAGCCCCCGAGCTCCGTCACGGCCTTGCTGCAGTGCCGGCCGAGTAAGAAGGATACCGACCCATGAACCATGGTGTTTTCGAAAAGAACTCGCTCATCCTTCTGATCGGCATCCTGATCGTCGTTTCGATCGGTGGCATCGTGCAGATCGCACCTCTCTTCATGCTCTCTTCGACCATCGAAAAGGTTGAGGGCATGCGGCCCTACTCTCCGCTGGAGCAGGCGGGCCGGGATATCTACGTCCGCGAGGGATGCTACAACTGCCACAGTCAGATGATCCGCTCGCTCCGCGACGAGGTGGAGCGCTACGGTCACTACTCGCTGGCGGCCGAGAGCATGTACGACCATCCGTTCCAGTGGTCGTCGAAGCGCACGGGCCCCGATCTCGCACGCATCGGCGGCAAGTACTCGGATGCCTGGCACACCGACCATATGCGTTACCCCAAGTCGGTGGTTCCAGCGTCGATCATGCCGGCCTATCCGCACCTCGAAACGACACCGCTCGACTACGCGAACATCCAAGACAAGCTGAAAACGCTTCAGCTGGTCGGCGTCCCCTACACGGACGAGATGATCGCCAAGGCTGCCGCCGACGTCGAAGCGCAGATCGCGCCCGACACCGACGGCGCCAAGGAACTCGTCGCGCGTTATCCGAAGGCTCAGGTGCGCAAGTTCGACGGCCAGTCGCCCGGCGAAGGCGTCAAGCCGACCGAGCTGGATGCTCTCGTCGCCTATCTCCAGATGCTCGGCACGCTCGTCGACTTTACGAAGTTCGACGCCAGCGGTCCGAACCTGCGCTGAGGAGGTAAGCTTATGACGTATCAGGATGCACAGGTCTGGTCGCAGCTGGCCGCACTGGTGATCTTTTTGAGCCTTGCCGTCGGCATCGCCATCTACACCTTCCGGCCCGCGAATAAGGCCAAGTTCGAGCGGGCGGCGCGATTGCCGCTCCTGTCCGACAACGATGAAACGGTGAATTGACCATGGCTGGGCACAAGCATATCGACGAGGTTACAGGCGTCGAAACAACCGGACACGTCTGGGACAATGATCTTTGTGAATTGAACAAGCCGCTGCCGCGGTGGTGGTTGTACGTTTTCTACGCGTGCTGCGTTTGGGCGTTCGGCTACTGGATGGTCTATCCCGCATGGCCGACACTCACCGGCTACACGCAAGGCTATCTCGGCTACAGCCAGCGCGCGCAGGTCATGTCCGATGTGAAGGAAGCCAAGGCCGCGCAGGAAACCTATCGCCAAGGCATCGCCAACGCCGCGATCACCGACGTGAAGGGCAAAGAAGACCTGTTCCAGTTCGCACTTGCCGGCGGCGCGGCTGCCTTTGGTGACAACTGCTCGGGTTGCCACGGCCGCGGCGCACAGGGTGCGGTGGGCTATCCCAACCTGAACGACGACGACTGGATTTGGGGCGGCTCGCTCGAACAGATCGAAAAGTCGATCGCATACGGCATCCGCAACGGCCATGAGCAGGCCCACGCGACACCGATGCCGCGCTTTGGCCTCGATGGCATTCTTGAACCGGCCGTGATCTCTGACGTCGCCAACTATGTCCGTTCGATTTCCGGCACGGAACAGGTCGACACAGCCGCCGCCGAACGCGGCAAGGCAACGTTCGCCGAGCAGTGCGCGGCGTGCCATGGCGAAGACGCCAAGGGCAACCAGGAGATGGGTGCGCCCAACCTGTCGGACGCGATCTGGCTCTACGGCAGTTCGCAGGACGCCGTCACGCAGAGCATCGTCACCGGCCGTGGTGGTGCCATGCCCGCCTGGGCCACGCGTCTCGATCCGGTGACGGTCAAGATGCTCGCGCTTTACGTACACTCTCTTGGTGGTGGCAAATAGTCACGATCCACGGCGTGCCTGACGCATTGCGGAGACGAGGAAGGCTCCGAATATGAACAGTATGGATCCCTCCACGAAGTTCACTCCAGATGACTTCCTCGTCGAGGCCGCGCCCGGTGTGGTGCGGCACGACGTGGACGCGGTGCGCCAGCCAAAGGCGAAGAAAGTCGCGGGCGCTGATGCTCCGGCTGGAAGCTGGGCCGCCAAGCCGAACATCTATCCCAAACTGGCGCGCGGGACGTTCCGCAATGCCAAGTGGATCGTGATGCTCGTGACCCTTGGCATCTATTACGTGCTGCCCTGGATCCGCTTTGATCGCGGCGGCGGCCTGCCCGATCAGTTCTTCCTGATCGATTTCGCCAATCAGCGTCTGTTGCTCGGGCCCCTCGAAATCTGGGCACAGGAGTTCTACTACGTCACCGGGCTGCTGATCATCTCTGCGCTCGGCCTCTTCCTTGTCACCTCCGTCGCCGGCCGCGTCTGGTGCGGCTACGCCTGTCCGCAAACCGTGTGGACCGACCTGATGATCGCGGTCGAACGGTTCTGGCAAGGTGATCGCAACGCCCATATGCGGCTCGACCAATCGCCCTGGACGTTCGAGAAAATTTGGAAGAAGACCGCCACCCACATCACGTGGCTCTTGATCGGTGTGCTGACCGGCGGCGCGCTCGTCTTCTATTTCCGCGACGCCCCCACGCTCGCACAAGAACTGCTGACCGGAACCGCGCCGACAGTCGCCTATGTCTTCGTCGGAATTTTCGCGCTCTCGACGTACCTGCTCGGCGGCATCGCCCGCGAGCAAGTCTGCATTTACATGTGCCCGTGGCCCCGCATTCAAGGCGCTATGCTCGACCACGACAGCCTTTGGATCGCCTACCGCGATGTCCGCGGCGAACCGCGCGCCGCGCACAAAAAGGGCCAGACCTGGGATGGCCGCGGCGATTGCGTCGACTGCAAAGCCTGCGTCGCCGTCTGCCCGATGGGCATTGATATCCGCAACGGCCCCCAGCTCGAATGCATCCAGTGCGGTCTCTGCATCGATGCCTGCGATGACATCATGGACAAGGTCGGCCGTCCGCGCGGCCTGATCGCCTACACCACCGAACGCAACCAGGCGACAGCGACGACGGGCCCGCGCGACGGCTTGCGGCTCGTTCGGCCGCGCACCATCCTTTACTCGGTCGCAATCGCGATTGTGGGCGGTCTGATGGTCTGGGCGATGCTGAGCCGCTCCAGCATCGATGTCAGCGTCCTGCCGGATCGCAATCCGCTGTTCGTGAAGCTTTCCGACGGTGGAATCCGCAACGGCTACACGGTGAAGCTCGTCAACAAGCATCAGGTCCCGCGCCGGTTCAAGATCGAGCTGACCGGCATCGACGGTCTGACGACCACCATCGTGGGTCACGACGACGCCACCGCTCCGATTGAAGTCGCACCCTCGAACGTCAAGGCCCTGAAGGTGTTCGCCGCCCTGCCGCGCGAAAAAGCCAAAACGCTGACCTCCGATTCCACGCCGCTAACGCTGACAGTGACCGAAGTCGACGGCAACGCGTCGTCAAGCCGTGATACAAGCTTCCGGAGCCCCGGCCCATGACCGCTAACGCAACCACCGCCAGTGCCGGTCCGCTCACGCAATCTGCAACCGGCGGACCCACTCCGAAAAAGCGCATGCCCAAGGAAATCACCGGCCGTCATGTCCTCTTCACGATGCTCGGCTTCTTCGCCGTGATCATCGCGACCGACACATGGCTGGTCTACAAAGCTGTCTCGACGTTCGGCGGCATTGAAACGCAGGACGCCTACCGCAAGGGCCTTGCCTATAACGATCGCATTGCCGACGAACGGGCTCAGGCGGCGCTTGGCTGGACGAAGGAGGCGCGGCTGGAGAACAACGACCTGCGCGTCACCATCCGTGACAAAGATCAGAAGGGCGTCCGCAACCTGCAGATCACCGCGGTTCTCGGACGGCCTGCCACCAATTCGAACGATCGCATCCTCAAGCTCACCGAAATAGCGGCGGGCGAATACATGGCCACCGTCGGCGCTCTGGAAGCCGGCAACTGGGTCGCCACCATGGAAGCCCGCGAAGCGCTGAGTGGCAGTGATCGCGTCGTCTACCAGTCGAAGGTACGTCTATGGAAGGCGCCGTAACGACGGCCGCAATCGCCAATGGCGCCGCGGACGGCGCGGCTGTCGTTCCCGCGCGCGAAACGCAAGTTTTCACCGCACCCGAGATCATGTGCGGCGGCTGTCTGAAGACCATTGAATCGACGCTTGCCGACACACCGGGCGTGTTCAATGCTCGCGCCAACCTCAGCGCGCGGCGCGTCACTGTCACGTTTGATCCCGCCGTTACATCGCCTGAAATCGTTATCGCCGCCATAAAGAGCGCCGGCTTCTCCGCCGCACCGCTCATCGAAGGCCGCGACGAGGTCCACGCCGCCCGCGTCAGCGAACTGATGCCGCGCGTCGGCGTCGCCGGCTTTGCCGCCGCCAACATCATGCTGCTTTCGGTCTCCGTCTGGTCCGGCCATGCGTCGGACATGGACGACAGCATGAAGACGCTGTTCCACTGGATTTCGGCGCTCATCGCTCTTCCCGCGATCGCCTACGCCGGCCAGCCGTTCTTCAAGTCGGCGTATGCGGCCCTCAGCGCCCGCCGCCTCAACATGGACGTGCCGATTTCGCTCGGCATCACGCTCGCCACCGCGATGAGCTTCGCGCAAACCATGCGCGGCACCGATCACGTCTATTTCGACGCTGCGGCGATGCTCGTGTTCTTCCTGCTCATCGGCCGCCTCCTCGATGAAAGCATGCGCGCCCGCACGCGCAGCGCCGCCGAGAACTTGATGAGCCTGAAGGCGCTCACAGCCACCATTCTCGACAAGGACGGCTCGGTTCGCCAGATCCCCTCGCGCAATCTCGAGCCCGGCATGACGATGATCATTGCCGCCGGTGAGCGCATTGCCGCCGACGGCATCGTCGTCGATGGCACGAGTGAGATCGACGAAAGCCTCATCACGGGCGAAACCCTGCCGAAGGTGGTCAGCCGCGGCACGCGCGTCCACGCCGGCACCCTCAATGCCGCCAGCCCCTTGCGCGTAGAAACCACCGCCACCGAAGACAACACCCTTCTGGCGGAACTCTCACGTCTTATGCTCGCCGGCGAGCAGACGCGCGGCCGCTACGTCCGGCTTGCTGATCGCGCAGCCCGCCTCTACGCCCCCGCCGTCCATTTGCTCGGCCTCTCGACGTTGATTGGCTGGCTCGTCACGGGCCACGGCTGGGAAGTGGCGCTCACCAACGCCATCGCCGTCCTCATCATCACCTGCCCCTGCGCGTTGGCGCTGGCCGTTCCTGCCGTCCAAGTCGCCGCCATCAGCAGACTGTTCGGCCAGGGCGTCCTCGTAAAAGCCGCCGACGGCTTGGAGCGTCTCTCGGAAGTCGACACCATCGTCTTCGACAAAACAGGCACGCTCAGTCTCGGCGAACCTTCGCTCGCGCTGGACCAGCCGATCGACGCCGATGTTCTCGCTCGCGCCGCTGGCCTCGCCGTCATGAGTCGGCATCCCTACGCTCAGGCCATGGTCCGCGCCGCCCGCGCCCGCGGCATCGCGTTCGAACCGCAGTTGGGTGTTGCGGAAATCCCAGGCTCCGGCCTCTCGCTGGTCACTCCCGAAGGCGAAGAGCGACTGGGCTCGGCCCTCTTCACCGGCGTCACAGTCACAGACCCGCGCCAGGCCGCCTCGCTGTGGTATGCCCGCCCGGGTCGCGCTGCCATTGGCTTTCGCTTCGAAGATCGCTTGCGCAGTGATGCGCCGGAAACCATCGCCGCCCTGCAAGCCGCCGGCTATCAAATTGAAATACTATCCGGAGATCGCCCCGACGCTGTCGCCGATGCTGCCACCGCGCTTGGCGTCGCGATCTTCAAGGGCGGGGTTCGCCCTGATGAGAAACTCGCCCGTCTCGCAGCCCTGAAGCAGCAAGGTCGCGTCGCACTGATGGTTGGTGACGGCCTGAATGACGCCCCCGCTCTCGCCGCTGGCCACGCGTCGATGTCACCGTCCGCCGCCGCCGACATCTCTCAAAACGCCGCCGATGCGGTGTTCCAGGGCGAAAAGCTCGGCGCCGTGGTCGAAACGCTGAAGGTCGCCCGCCGCGCGCACCGGATGGCGCTGGAGAACTTCGGCATCGCCATCCTCTACAACATTGCCTTCGTCCCCATGGCCGTTATGGGCTATGTTACGCCACTCCTCGCGGCGATCGCGATGTCCACCTCGTCGATCCTCGTGACCGGCAATGCACTGCGCCTGCGCTCGATGAAGCTGAAGCTCGACCGTCTCGCAGGCAAACAAGAGTAGGCTTCGATGACATCACTTGCCTGGCTCATCCCTGCCGCGTTGTTTCTTGGCCTCCTCGGTCTGGCAGCGTTTCTGTGGGCTCTGAAGAACGGTCAGTTCGAGGACCTGGAAGGTGCCGGCTGGCGCGCCATCGACGACGCCCCGCCGGGCCCGCAAGGCAAGTCCAAACCCGAGCCCGACTGAGTGTCATGGACGGCACCGAGATCACATTCCTGGGCGGCTTGGTGCTGGGTCTTGCAAGTACCCTGCACTGCAGCGCCATGTGCGGTGCGATCTCCTGCAGTGCCCTGCTCTCGCTCTCTCCGCAGTCTGGCTGGGATCGTGTCCGTTACGCCGTTCTTCTGAACCTCGGCCGCATCTTGGCCTACGCCACGCTTGGCATCGCCGCCGCGCTCATCGGCTCGGCGATCATTAAGCCCGAGACGACAATGAACTATCGCGTCTTGCAGTACATCGGTGCTGCGGTCCTCATGTGGACCGGACTTTCGATGGCCGGAATGATGCCCCGCTTCGCACTTCTCGACGGCGCCATGACACGCCTCTCCGGTACCGTCGCGACGATCACGCGCCCGCTACAAGGAACCGCCGCAGCTCCGCTTGCTCTGGGCGCCATTTGGGGTCTGAACCCCTGCCCTATGGTCTACGCCGCCCTCTTCACGGCGACGCTTACAGCGTCTGCCTGGGGCGGCTTGTCTGTCATGGCCGGCTTCGGCCTGGGAACACTTCCCGGCGTGTTAGTCGCGGGTCTCGGCCTCGCATCCCTGCGGGGTATTGAAAAGAGCCGCGCGATCCAGATTGCAGCCGGCCTGATCATCGCGATCGTCGGGTTCGCGTCACTCTATATTCCGGCCGCCCATATTGCCGCCTGGTGCCTCACCTGAATGAGTTGGCCACGGAGGGGGTGGAACTTATCCATCCGCCCGACCATATTGCGTCCATGGATGCTTCTCCCGGCCTGCTGATCCCGTTCGACAACTCCTATGCCCGTCTGCCGGAGCGCTTCTATGCGCGTGTGCACCCGACGGCGGTGGCAACCCCCAGTCTGATCCGCGTCAACGAAGCCTTGGCGCTTGAACTTGGCATCGATCCGCAAGCGCTGGCGTCGCCGGAAGGCGTCGCCGTCCTCGCCGGCAACCGCATCGCCGACGGCAGCGATCCCATCGCCATGGCCTACGCCGGACACCAGTTCGGCAACTTCGTGCCGCAACTGGGCGATGGCCGCGCCATCCTCATCGGTGAAGTCGTGGACCGATCAGGCACCCGCCGCGACATCCATTTGAAGGGTGCGGGACGCACCCCGTTCTCGCGCATGGGTGACGGCCGCGCCGCGCTGGGCCCCGTTCTGCGCGAATACATTGTCAGCGAGGCCTTCGCCGCGCTCGGCATTCCGACGACGCGCGCCCTCGCCGCCGTCATCACAGGCGAGTGGGTCTATCGCGAAACGCCGCTCCCCGGTGCGATCCTCGCGCGCGTCGCATCGAGCCACATTCGCGTCGGCACGTTCCAATTCTTTGCCGCCCGTAAAGACGCGGACGCCATCCGCACGCTGGCCGACTACACCATCGCCCGACACTATCCCGATCTCGCCGACAGCCCGGAAAAATACCGCGGGCTGCTGTCCGCGCTCGTGGCCCGGCAGGCAAACTTGATCGCCCAATGGATGCACGTCGGCTTCATCCACGGCGTCATGAACACCGACAACACCTCCGTCGCCGGTGAAACCATCGACTTCGGCCCCTGCGCCTTCATGGATACCTACCATCCCTCGACCGTCTTCTCGTCCATCGACCAGGGCGGCCGCTACGCCTTCGCCAATCAGCCGGCCATCGCCAACTGGAACCTCGTCCGCTTTGCCGAAACGCTGCTTCCCTTGCTAGGCGATACGCAAGAAGAAGCCGTCGCCGCCGCTCAAGAACGCATCGACGCCTTTGGCGCCCTGTTCCAAACGGCCATTGCCGACGGCTACGCAACGAAACTCGGTCTGACGAACCGGACGCCCGACGACATCGCTTTGATCCAGGATTTTCTGACCGTCATGGCCAATGGCGAGGCCGACTTCACGCTCACCTTCCGCGCGCTCTCGGACGCCGCCGAGACCCCGGACAAGGAACCCGAACTGCGCGCGCTCTTCACCGAAACAGCTCCGCTCGACGATTGGCTCGCCCGTTGGCGGCAGCGACTAGAAAAGGAATCGCGCACTGCATCGCAAATCGCCACGGCCATGCGCAGCGCCAATCCCGTCATCATCCCGCGCAACCATCAGATCGAAGCAGCAATAAAAGCCGCCGTGTCGAGCAATGACCTCGGCCCATTCCACCGGCTTGTCGACGAGCTCGCGCGGCCCTTCGACGACCGGCCCGGCATCGACGATCTGAAACTGCCGCCCAAGCCCGAAGAAATTGTGCACGCGACGTTCTGCGGAACCTGATCCTCAGCCGCTCCTGGCAACCGCGCGCCGCCACTTGCGCGGAGCAACAAGGTAGCCAACGTGCCCACCACTTTGCCGGCGCACGTCTTCCAGAAAATCGAACACCTCTCGCGGATGCAGCGGCTTGCCTTCCGCAGCAATCCGCACCCGCTCCCGATGCTGAATCTCCTCCAGCAGCGGCTGCGCCGTCTTCTGCAGCATGACGATGGTCGCAATCGTCCGGCGCGGCATATGCGGTGGAATGCGAGCAAACTGATTGGCAACGAGGTCCTGCACACGCCGCGACAGCTTGGTCGAGAAGCGTCCCAGCCATGCGATCAGCCGAATGCTGAAGTCTTCACGGAAGCGATAGCCGTGCACCTCCATCCACTCGAACAGCTTCGTCATGATCATGTCTTGATGCCGAACCTGCGCCGTATATCGATAGTCCTGCCACTCGGCGACGAGGTCGAACGCCGGCTCGATTTCCAGATCACCGGGGGCGAACGACTCGTCCGCCGACACGCCGATGCGCTTGTAGAACGCTGCGTTGGTCGCGTTGAACCGCGTTAGAAACGCCGGCAACCGCAATTTGCCCTCGCTCGCGTCCTCATACGCAATCCTCACGAGCTTTGAACAGAACAGCCTGTTGGATGGCCCCAGCCGCATGGAAAAATCATAAAGAATCGGCGTGCCGCTTTCGATCGACCGCTTCACATGATCATGGATGAGCTTTGCAGCCCGCGCAGCCAATTCCGGATCGCGGTGGCGGAACAGCATGGCGCGCGCGATCCCATGTTCGAGAACGCTCTTGAGCGGCTTGATCACGGCGCCTTCTTCGATCAGCGCTTCGACGATCGAGCCGCGCCCCTGGTCGTCCACATGCACGATCGCCGCGTGGCTGAACTGGCTGTCCACGTCACCGATCCGCGCAATCGCCGCGCTGTTGTTCTTCGTGCCGCGCATCAGGATGACATCGCCTGATCGAAACGCGAGCGACTGCCCGCTATCGAAAGCCCAATGAACGAAGGTGTTGTAGGATTGCTCGCTGAACGCGCGATGCGCTGGATCCCCGTCGGCGGCGATCAGATAATCCCAGTGCACCTCGCCCGCCATGTCTGATGCATATCGAAGGACCCGCAGCGTATCCCGCACCGCATGCTGTGCCTCGCGCGTCATCAGTCCGCGCGCATGCCAATCCGCAACCCGGTCTCGAATGATGCTGCGGAGAAGAAACATCTCGCTCATGACCAGCGGTGCGACCGCCTTGAGATCCGCGCGTGAATAGCGCGCCAGATCGCGCTCATGCACATCGTTATAAATGCGCGAGACATTGCTGACGATGTCGTCCGATGTCGAAACCGGCGCCTTGGCGAAGCCACGCAGCTCGGCCAAGTCACGAACGATCTCGTCTTCCATCAAAGCTGGCGCCACGTGACTTCCCCTCCCCGTCCCGGACATCGCATCACGCGCGCGCGTCAGCCGGGCTCATGTAAGTGCCCGCGCCTGTCTCTGAAGGCAAGCAGGTCCTCAGGCGGCGCACCAGTCGGCGAGCTTATCCAGGAAATTGGAGCATTTTTCGAGCTCGGACACCGCGATCCACTCGTTCGCCGTATGCGCCTGCGCAATATTCCCCGGCCCGCAGACGACTGATGGCGCACCGGCATCCTGAAACAGTCCGGCCTCGGTCGCATAGGAAACAGCGAACGTCTCGTTCTGTCCCGCCAGCGCCAAAGCGAGCGCCACGGCTTCCGATCCCTCACGCGTGCCGAACGGTGGCACATAGTTCGTTCGCGTCATGGTGATGCCGGACTCGGGCGCCACGGCCCGCATCGCCGGCAGGCACTCCCGCTCTATGAACGTGTTGACCCGTGTCTCTATGGCGGCGATGTCGAGCCCCGGCATCGACCGGATCTCGAACCCGAAGCGGCACGACACGGGAACGATGTTTGATGCCGTGCCGCCCTGGATGGTCGTCACCTGCAAGGTCGGATAAGGCGGCTCGAACCGCGGATCGGGCGCACGCTTTGCAAATTCCGCTTCGATCCGGGCCAATTCGCCGAGCACCATCCCGGCGTACGTGATCGCATTGACGCCGAGATGCGCCATGCTGGAATGCGCCGCCCGCCCCGTCACGTCGATCTGCCACCGCACCGGACCCTTGTGTGCATCGACCACGCGCATGTCAGTCGGCTCGCCCACGATGACGATGCGCGGCAACGGCAGCGTCGTTCCCATCTCGGCGATCATGGGGCGCACACCAATGCAGCCCACTTCCTCATCATAGGAAAAGGCGATGTGAATTGGCGTTTTCAAATTCGCAGACTTGAAGCGCGGAACGGCAGCGAGCACGCAGGCGAGAAACCCCTTCATGTCCGAGCTGCCGCGGCCGTAGTACCGTCCGTCTTTCAACGTCAGCTGGAACGGGTCCGTCGCCCAATCCTGGCCATCCACGGGTACCACGTCGGTATGCCCGGAGAGTGCAATGCCCGGCACATCCTTTGGTCCGATGGTGGCGAACAGAGACACCTTCTGCCCGTCTTCGGTCGGAACGAGGTAAGACGCGACGCCATGCCCGCGCAGATAGTCCTCAACATAGAGGACGAGCGGAACATTGGTTTTGTGGCTCGTCGTATCGAAGCTGATGAGGCGTTCGAGAATATCAGCCACGGTGGCGCCGGAGCGCTGCATATCAATTCACGCTTTTGACGGTGAAAGGGCTGTCGAGCGAAAACGCCGGAACCGCCACATCGAACAGCTTCCCGCCGTCCCCTGACATCTGGTAGCTGCCGACCATGATACCGGAGGGCGTCGGCAGAGGACATCCCGACGTGTAGGTGAAGGACTGCCCCGGCTCGATCACCGGCGTCTGGCCAACAACACCAGGTCCCCGAACTTCTTCGGTCCGTCCCGTCCCATCGGTAATGCGCCAGAACCGCGTTTTAAGCTGCACGGGCACAGATCCGTCGTTCTGGATCTCGATCGTATAACTCCAGAAATAGTATTCTTCCTCAGGCGACGATTGCTCGGCCTGATATTCCGGCACGACGCGTACGCGCACGTCATGGGTCGTTTTCTCGTACTGATAGTCACGGCTCACGGAAAGCGGTCCTTCAAATTTGCCCACGCCGAGTTTATGCGCCCGCACGTGGCGGTCAACTCAGGCGGTGCGTGCCGCGGCAAGCCCACGCGCCACATCCGCAATGAGATCGTTGGCGTTTTCAAGTCCAACCGATAGTCGCAGCATCCCGTCGCCAATGCCCAGTTCTGCGCGCGCTGCCGCTCCAATCTTGAAATGGGTCGTCGTCGGCGGGTGCGTAATCAGGCTCTTTGAGTCACCGAGATTGTTGGAGATTTTGATGAGACGCAGCGCGTTCTGGAACCGGAACGCCGCCTCCTTGCCACCTTCGACCTCCAACGCGATCATCTGACCGCCGCCCGTCATCTGCTTGGCCACGATCGCCGCCTGCGGGTGATCCGCACGGCCACAATAGATGACCCGGGCGACGCCCGGCTTGCCGGCGAGATAATCCGCAACTGTGGCAGCGTTCTCACACTGCGCCGCAATGCGAATGGGCATCGTCTCAAGGCTCTTCAGCATCACCCAGGCATTGAATGGACTGAGCGACGGGCCCGTCTGCCGGAAGTAATCCTGCAGATGGTCGGTCAAGAACTTCTCCGAACACAAGACGGCACCGCCCAGACACCGTCCCTGCCCGTCGATGTGCTTGGTCGCCGAATAGATGACGACGTCTGCGCCATGCTGGAGCGGCCGCTGCAGCATCGGTGTCGCAAAGACGTTGTCGACCATGACGAGCGCGCCGATCTCCTTGGCGAGCTTCGACACCGCCGCGATGTCGACGAGGTCGAGCGTCGGGTTGGCGGGCGTCTCGAAGAAGAACGCCTTCGTGTTCGGCCGCACGGCCTTGCGCCATTCATTGATGTCACGGCCGTCGATGAGTGTGGGCGTAATGCCGAACCGGGGGCACAGCGTCTCCACGATGTAACGGCATGAACCGAACATGGCCCGCGCAGCCACGACATGATCGCCCGCGCGCAGATACGACATCAGCGCAGCGTTGACCGCAGCCATCCCCGTCGCCATGACGCGACACGCTTCCGCGCCCTCGAAGATGCGGAGCCGTTCCTCGAGCATCGAAACGGTCGGGTTTGCGAACCGCGAATACTGAAAGCCCGGATCCTCGTTCTTGAACCGCGCCTCGGCCTGCTCCGCGCACGTGTAGACGAAGCCTTGGGTCAGGAAGATCGCTTCCGAGGTCTCGCCGAATTGCGATCTCAGAGTACCCCCGTGGACCAACTGCGTTTCCGGCGCCCACTCTGCCGCGATCTCGGCGTCCGTCTTGGATGCGGTCATGTCCGTCTGCTCCCCGGCGGTCGCGTCGCCACGCCGCACAACCAAAAACTCCGCTGCGGCGTCGCCAAGCCGCACAACAAAAAACCCGGTACCCCTGCGGCACGCCCCTTCACCTAAGGAGCCGTGCGCCGGGAATTCCGGGTGCGCGCGGCCATTTTAGCGAGTTGTTTTACGTGGCTGCAAGCCGGCCGGCCAAATCACCACGACGATCGGCCGGGGAATACCGCCCCCTCCCCTTGGCGTCAAGCACACCATGCTTTAGAGCCCAGAGAGGAGCAGTGGGGAGCCTCATGGCAAAAAAGACCGCAGTTCGGGCCAAGACGTCGCGATCTCGCCCTCTGGGCGTCGCGGTGTCGAACGGCATTCTGCCTGCCCAGGCCATCCGTGCTCTGATCTCGGGCGGTGCGCTCAAGCTCTCGGAGCCCTTGGCCGCCGGCCAGCTACAGCCGGCGAGCGTCGATCTGCGTCTGGGCCGCGAAGCCTATCGTGTCCGCGCCAGCTTCTTGCCGGGCCCCGGGTCGAAGGTGACCGAAAAGCTCGCCGACCTGAAGCTGCACACCATCGACCTGACCAAAGGCGCCGTCCTGGAAACCGGCTGCGTCTACATCGTTCCGCTGCTCGAAAGCCTCGGCCTCCCCGACACCATATCTGCGTCGGCCAACCCTAAAAGCTCCACGGGCCGCCTGGACGTCTTCACCCGCGTCATAGCCGATGGCGTGACGGCGTTCGACCAAATCCCGGCCGGGTACAAGGGCCCCCTCTACGCCGAGATCTGCCCGCAGACATTCCCGATTCTCGCTCGCACCGGCTCGAAGCTGAGCCAGCTGCGCTTTCGCGTCGGCAACCCTCGGGAAGACGACAAAAGCCTCGCCCGCCTTCACAAAGAACTGACGCTCGTCTCCGGCGGTTCCGCCGATATCAGCGACGGCATTGCTCTCTCGGTTGATCTGGTCGGGGGAATCTCAGGCCTCGTCGGCTACCGCGCCAAGCGGCACACGGGCGTCGTCGATGTCGATGCCCCCAAGAGCTGCGCCATCTCCGACTACTGGGAAGAAATCGACTCCCGCGGCGCCCGCCGCCTGATCCTCGATCCCGACCAGTTCTATATCTTGGCCTCGAAGGAAGCCGTTCACATTCCGCCGACCCATGCGGCTGAGATGATGCCCTTCAACCCGCTGGTTGGCGAATTCCGCGTGCATTATGCGGGGTTCATGGATCCCGGTTTCGGCCATGAGCCTGCCGGCGGACACGGCTCTCGCGTGGTCCTGGAAGTCCGCTCGCACAAAGTGCCGTTCATTCTCGAAGACGGGCAGATCATTGGGCGCCTGATCTACGAGCGCATGGTCGAAGTGCCGGAGATGCTTTACGGCCGCGATCTCGGCTCCAACTACCAGGCTCAGGGCCTCAAGCTCTCCAAACACTTTCGCTGACGCTCCAACCGAATTGCCGGTTTACCTCGGATTAACCAAAATCAGGCAAGTTCGTGAGCGTCGCGTTCTGTTCGTGGAGTTTTTGCGTGCTCGATTATCCGGTTCTCCTGCTGTTCCCTGCAGCGTTGGCGTACGCCGCGGTGATGGACGTCTTCACGATGACCATTCCCAACCGGATCTCGCTGGCCATCCTTGCCATGTTCCCGATTGCCGCCCTGCTGGCCGGCTTATCCATGCATGCTGCGTTGATGCACCTGGCCGCCTTCGCGGTCGTCCTGGCTTTCGGCATCGCGCTCTTTGCATTCAACCTCCTGGGCGGCGGCGATGCCAAGCTCCTCGCCGTCAGCGCCCTCTGGATCGGCACTGATCAACTCATCCCCTTCATCGCGTACGTCACCGTGGCAGGTGGCGCTCTCGCCCTCATGATCCTGGCCGTCCGCAGCATACCCGCCGGGGCTTACCAGCTGCCCGAATGGGCCGCCCGTCTGCACAAGGCCGGCAACGGCATTCCCTATGGTTTGGCGATCTGTGCAGGCGGTCTCTTCGTCTATCCCAAGACCGCCCTCTTCAAGCTGCTGATCGTTTAACCCGGCAAGCCAACGAGGATCGTTCGTTTTCACGGCGCCTTAATCTGGGGGTGTAGCGGGCGCGTCGATTTACGACGGCAATTAACCTCGCATTGACGAATGTCGCGCAAAACTGAGTCCGACGTCGGGAAGAGGGGTCTTTCCGGCGCATAGGGACGCAGAGTCGCGCAATGAAACGAGCTCAGGTTATAGGCATTTCCATCGCGGGTGTTTCAGCGTTCCTGGCCTTCGTGCTGGTCAAGGGGATGCTGAACAAGCCGACGGAAGAGAAGCGGGTCGAGGTCAAGGTCAACTCGGTCCAAGTGCTGGTCGCCGGTGCCGATATCGGTCTCGGGCAGGTGACGAACGAAGGCAGCTTCCGCTGGCAGGAATGGCCTGCCAATGCCTCCAAAGGCTTCATCACGGACAAGTCCAACCGCGAAGCGATGCGCCAGCTCTCGGGCGCGATTGCCCGCGCGCCGATACTTGCCGGCGAGCCCATCACCGCGGCCAAACTCGTGAAGGCCGGGCAGGGCGGTGTGCTAGCCGCCATCCTCCCCGCCGGCATGCGCGCCGTCTCCACGCGCATCAAGGAAGAGACAGCCGTCGGTCGCCTGATCCTTCCTAACGACCACGTGGACGTGATTCTCATTCGCCGCCTGCGCGGCAAGACCGGTGGCGACGAATTCGTCAGCGACACCCTTTTTACAAACGTCCGCGTCCTTGCCCTTGGTCAGCAGATCGAAACCAAAGAAGGCAAGAAGTCGGCCGAAGGCGCAGCGAACACCGCCACTCTCGAACTCACGCCGCGTCAAGCCGAGATGCTCCTGCTCGCCAACTCGCTGGGCGAAATCAGTCTCTCTCTGCGCTCCATCGCTGACCTTGATCCAGCCAACAAAGGCCCGGGCGTCGGCGAGGCACTCAATAAACCCAAAGACGGAAACGCCATCCGGCTTCTTCGTTATGGCGTCAGATCACGTGCCATGGGCGTGAACTGATCTGATTGATTTTGCAAGTTCGTCGGAAGGCAGACATACGATGTTGAATATGGTGATTAGACGGCTAGCGTCCGTCATTGCGATGGTGGTCACCGCCGCAGCGCTGAGCCCCGCTCGCGCGGGCGATGACGTGGGCGGCCATCTCGACAAGAGCCTCAACGGTCTGAGGGCCGGTCAGCACGAATCGCTGATCCGTTTGACGGAAGCAGACGCCGGCAAGCGCCGCACCGTGTATCTGGGCCTCGGCAAGTCGACGATGATCGAAATGCCCCGTCCCGCTCGCGACATCATTATGTCGAACCCGCAGGCGGTTGACGCGGTGGTGCAGTCCTCCAACCGCATTTTCCTCATGGCCAAGGGCTTCGGCGAATCGAACGCCTTCATCTTCGATGAGAATGGCGATCAGTTCGCGACGCTCGAAATCTACGTCAAGCGCGAGACCGCTGATCTTGATGCCTTGCTGGCGCGCCTCATCCCGGGCTCCGATATCACCGCCGAAGTGTTGAACAACACGATCATTCTGACCGGCACAGTCCGCACTCCGGTGGACTCCAATCGCGCAGGGCAGATCGCTCGCCAGTTCATCACGGCGCAGTATCAGTTCAAAACCGCGTCCACGGCTGATGGCGTGACGTTGATGAACCAGCAGCAGACCGGCCAGGGGTTTGATAATCCGCTCGAAAGCAATGTGATCAACATGCTTGCCGTGGGCGGCGAAGAGCAGGTCATGCTCAAGGTCACTGTCGCGGAAGTGCAGCGCACGCTTCTCAAGCAGTTCGGTATCAACATCGGCGCCACGATCAACGCCGGCAACTTTGCGACCTCTCTCCTGACGGCAAACGCACTGCCGCTGACAACCGCCGCTGGCCTAGGAAGCCTGCCAATTCCAGGCATACAAACAACGGGTGATAACGCCGGCTTGCTCACCAACTATAACCCTGGTCCCGTTGGCGCAGGCGATCCGTTTGGCAACTCGGGCATCGCGGGCGGCTGGAGCAACGGGGACGCGCGGGTGACGCACGCGATCCGAGCTCTCGAACGCGCCGGCCTGATGCGCACGCTCGCCGAACCGACGCTGACCGCCATCTCCGGCGAAGCCGCCAAATTCCTCGCAGGTGGTGAATTCCCAATTCCCGTGGCGGATGGTCAGGGCGGCATCACTGTTATCTTTAAAGAGTTCGGTATCGGCGTGTCCTTCACCCCGACCGTCATGTCGGAAGGCCGCATCAGCTTGAAGATCGAGACCGAGGTCAGTGAGCTCTCCACGGCCGGCGCAGTGACGCTCGGCGGCCTCTCGATCCCCGCCCTCACCAAGCGTGAAGCCAAATCGACGGTCGAAATGCCCTCAGGCGGTTCACTCGCCCTTGCCGGCCTCATCTCTGACGACGTGCGTCAGAACATCGACGGACTTCCCGGCCTCAAGGATCTGCCGGTGCTGGGCACACTTTTCCGCAGCCGCGATTTCATCAAGGAAGAAACTGAACTCGTCGTCATCGTGACGCCCTATCTCGTTCAGCCCGTGGCGCGCCAGAAGCTCGGCGCCCCGAGCGACGGCCTAGCCGAAGCGACCGACCTGAAGGGCATTTTCCTTGGCCACTTGAACCGCATCTACGGACACGACCCGGCAGCACAGCCGGTGAACGATCTCAAGGGCGACTACGGCTTCATTGTCGAATGACGGCACAGGTTGGAGACCACACGATGACCACCGGAACTTTGAAGTCCCGCCCTGTCCGCGATTCGCGCCAAGCAAACACGGTTGCGATGCCAATTCGGATTGCTCTGGCCGCCACTCTCGCACTGACGCTCGCCGGGTGCAAAACGCTCGAAGAGGGCACGCGCGTCGCAGGCTGGGAGCTGACCGATCCGCTGCAGCGTCATCCCATTCTGGTGTCGCAGCAGCCCGAAACGCTCAACATCGCTGTTCCGCGCGGCGCTAACGGCCTTTCACCATCGCAACGATCTGATGTTCTGGGCTTTAGCCATCAGGCTCGCGCGAGCGACGCCGGCAACAGTCGCCTGGTCATTGCCGCTCCAAGTGGCTCGTCCAATGAAACGGCTGCAATTACAGCGGTCCACGAGATCGGCGCACTCCTGAAAGAGAACGGCTACACGGAAGCGGAAATCAACATCGAGCCCTTTGATGCGGCTGGCGCGTCGAGCCCGCCCGTGAAGCTGTCCTTCTTGCGCTTCGTCGCGGAGGGCCCCGAGTGCGGGAACTTCCAAACCAATCTCGCACGTGATCCCCGAAATCTCCCGGCGCCGAACTTTGGCTGCGCGAGCCAGAAAAATCTTGCCGCGATGGTGGTCAATCCCGCGGATCTGCTCGGCCCGCGCAATATGGATGCCCGCCCCTCGGAGCGCCGTTCTGTGACGTGGGACAAGTACATCAAGGGTGAATCGAGCGGCGCCGAGAAGAGCCAAGACGAACAAGTCGAAACCGCGGCGAGTGATAACGAGGTTTTCGTAACATGATCAGACAGACAAGCACCAATCTGGCGGCAACGGAAACGAGCGCCGATCGTCTCGAGCTTGACTTCGCCGTCGAAGAAACCAGCCAGGCGAGCCTTGAGCGTGCCCGGCCAATTCCGCGCATCTCGATCCAGGCCTTCTGCGAAAACAATCATATGGCCGGCGTGGTCCAGGATGCGTCGGAAGACCGCCGCCTGAGCAAGGCGCACGTCAGTGTGCACATGGGCGGCGCGACGGCCGCCGTGCAGCACTATCAGGAAAGCCCCACGCCGAACCTGATTGTCGTGGAAAGCTCACTACCGCGGCAGCAGCTGATCAGCGAGCTGGACCGCCTCGCTGAATGCTGTGATCCCGGCACCAAAGTTGTGATCATCGGCCACGTCAACGACGTCGTCCTCTACCGTGAACTGCTCAAGCGCGGCGTCAGCGAGTATCTCGTCGCACCGATCACCGCCGCGCAGCTCATGGAGAGCCTGTCCAATCTCTACAATGACCCCGAAGCTGATCCCGTGGGTCACGTTTATGCATTCATTGGCGCCAAGGGTGGCGTCGGTTCTTCAACTATTTGCCACAACACGGCTTGGACGTTGTCCGAGGCATTGAAGTCGAACGTCATCATCGCCGACCTCGACCTCGCCTTCGGCACGACGGGCCTCGACTTCAACCAGGACCCGGTTCAAGGCATCGCCGATGCATTGGCAACGCCGGAGCGCCTCGACGAGGTGCTGCTCGATCGCCTGTTGACGAAATGCTCGGAGCATCTGTCCATCTTCGCGGCTCCGGTCGTCCTCGACCGCGACTACGAGATCACGCCCGACGGCTGTGACATGGTCATCGATGTGGCTCGCCAGAATGTGCCCTACGTCGTCGTCGACCTGCCGCACGGTTGGTCGGCCTGGACCAAGCGTGTTCTGTTGCAGGCCGACGAGGTCGTCATCACCGCGGCTCCCGATCTCGCCAACCTTCGCAACGCCAAGAACATCGTCGAGCTTTTGAAGCAGTCGCGGAAAAACGATCAGTCTCCGCAGCTGGTCATCAACATGGCCAACATGCCCAAGCGTCCTGAGATCGGGCTGAAAGAATTCGAGGAGGCGCTCGGGATCCGGGCGCTCGCCGTCATCGATTTCGATCCGGAGACCTTCGGGCAGGCTTCCAACAACGGTCAGATGATCGAGGAGTTGAGCAACCGTGCCAAGGCAGCCCCGACGTTTCGCGAAATCGCGATGACGCTGGCGCACCGCAAGGAAGTGAAGGTCGAAAAGAAATCCGCCCTCGCTCCCCTTCTCGAGAAGCTGAAACTGAAGCGCTAAGGATAACCACGCATGTTCGGCAGGCGTTCAACAGAAGGCGCACAACCACCGCGCCGCATCGCTCCTCAGAATCAACCGGCTGCCAATTCGGCCGCGGCCGCGCAGCCGCGTGCCGCGGAAGCGCCCGCACCCTCGACACGTGCGGTTCCCGAGCCGTCCGAGCCGCAGCGCCGGCACTCCGAAGAGTACTACGACGTCAAAACGACGGTGTTCAACGCACTGATCGACACGATCGACCTGACGCAGCTCGCCAAGCTGGATGCCGCCGCTGCGCGCGAAGAGATCCGCGATATCGTCAGCGAGATCATCCAGGTCAAGAACGTCGTCATGTCGATCGCCGAGCAGGAAGAGCTGCTCGAGGACATCTGCAACGACGTTCTGGGTTACGGTCCGCTCGAGCCCCTGCTCGCCCGCGACGACATCGCGGACATCATGGTCAACGGCGCTGCGACCACGTTCATCGAAGTCAGCGGCAAGGTGCAAAAGACCTCGGTTCGCTTCGCCGACAACCAGCAGCTCATGAACATCTGTCAGCGCATCGTCAGCCAGGTCGGCCGCCGCGTCGATGAATCGAGCCCCATCTGCGACGCTCGTCTTCCTGACGGCTCGCGCGTCAACGTCATCGCCCCGCCGCTGGCCATTGACGGACCCGCACTCACCATTCGTAAGTTCAAGAAGGATCGCCTCCGTCTCGACAATCTCGTCAAGTTCGGCTCCATCACGCCGGCCGGCAAGACGATCCTTGAGATTATCGGACGGGTCCGCTGCAACGTTCTGATCTCCGGCGGTACCGGTTCGGGCAAGACGACGCTGCTCAACTGCATGACCGGTTGCGTCGATCATGACGAACGGATCATCACCTGCGAAGACTCGGCCGAACTTCAGCTCCAGCAGCCGCACGTCGTCCGCCTTGAAACCCGCCCGCCCAACCTGGAAGGCGAGGGCGAGATCACCATGCGCGACCTCGTCAAAAACTGTCTTCGTATGCGTCCCGAACGCATCATCGTCGGCGAAGTCCGCGGCCCGGAAGCCTTCGACCTTCTGCAGGCGATGAACACGGGCCACGATGGCTCGATGGGCACGCTCCACGCCAACAGCCCGCGCGAAGCCATCAGCCGTTTGGAATCGATGATCATGATGGGTGGCTACGCGCTACCGGTGAAGACCATCCGCGAAATGATTTGCGGCTCCATCGATGTCATCGTTCAGGCCTCGCGCCTTCGCGACGGTTCGCGCAAGATAACGCACATCACCGAAGTTCTCGGCATGGAAGAAGAAACGGTCACCCTTCAAAACCTGCTGGTCTACGAAGTGACCGGCGAGGACGCCAACGGCAAGCTTGTCGGGCGCCACCGGTCGACTGGTATCGCCCGCCCGCGGTTCTGGGACCGGGCCGAATACTACAAGGAAGAAGGCCGTCTCGCCTCGGCGCTCGCCTCGGCCGAAGTGCTCGACAGCAATGGCAATCCACTCGGTGAGTCCCATGGTTGAGGGTGAAACTGCGATCCTGCTCGTTGCTCTTCTTGCGGCCTTCACGTTCGCCGGGCTCGTGTTCACGCTGCTCTACCCTTACGTTTCGGGAGAGAAGCAAACCGAGAAGCGGGTCGCGAGTGTCACCGAGACTCGTGCCAAGAAGGCGTCTTCGACCGGGGTGCGCAGCGCCGCGGACATCGCTGCTCAGCGCAAAAAGCAGGTCAGCGAGTCGCTGAAGGACATGGAATCGCGAGCAAAGTCGCGCGAGAAGGTATCGATTAGAACGCAGTTGGAGCGGGCGGGTCTGGACGCCGAGCCGCGCGCCTTTTGGATATCCAGTCTGGTGTTCGGATTGGTTCTATCGGCGGTCATATTCATCTGGATGGGCGGCGGTTCCGTCGCTTGGATGGGGGCCATCGCCTCGCTTCTCATTGGCACGCTTGGTGTGCCGCGCTGGATCTTGGGCAAGCTCGTCAAGCGCCGCCAGAAGAAATTCCAGTCCGAACTTGCCAATGCCATCGATGTCGTCGTGCGCGGCGTCAAATCGGGTCTGCCGCTCAATGAGTGCCTGCAGATCATCGCACGCGAGAGCCCTGAGCCGATTGCCGGTGAGTTCCGCTACGTCGTGGAGCAGATGCGGGTCGGCGTCCCATTGGCCGAAGCGCTGGACCGTCTCATCGTGCGCATGCCGCTCGCCGAAGTGAAGTTTCTCGCCATCGTCATCAGCATTCAGCAGCAGGCCGGCGGCAACCTTTCCGAAGCTCTCGGCAACCTGTCCGGCGTGCTGCGCGACCGCTTCCGCATGGAGATGAAGGTCAAGGCGCTCTCCGCTGAAGCAAAGTCATCGGCCGGTGTTCTGGGCTCTCTCCCGCCGGGAGTCATGCTCATGACCTACATGTCTTCGCCCGAATACATCATGCCGCTGTTCGCCACCACGTTCGGCAATCTTCTGTTGCTGGTCGGCGCGTTCTGGATGTTCTGCGGCATGATGGTCATGAAGAAGATGATCAACTTCAAATTCTAAGCGTCCGGGCCGCAAGGTTTGTCCGAAAGCAGGATCAAGAGGCTACCGACATGCAGAGTCTCGTCGACGCAATCATGAATCCGCAGATGCTGGCGACGATGCTCGCGGCTATTGCGGCGTTCGCCACCGTCCTGACGGTCGCCATGCCTATGCTCCAGAAGGACAGGCTCAATCAGCGTATGAAGGTCATGGCGGTCGAGCGCGACAAGATGCGTTCGCAGCGTCTTCAAGAGCTGGCCGTGAAGGAACGTCAATCCAACATGGCCAAGCTGCGGCAGTCGCCGAAGGGGTACATGCAGGAAATCGTCGATCGTTTCGATCTGCGCGCGCAGTTCGACAACGAAGACGTCCGCAACAAGCTGAAGACGGCGGGCCTGCGCGGCCAGGCCCCGCTCATCGCCTACATCTTCTTCCGCGTGGCAATGCCGCCGCTCGTCTTCCTCTTCGCGCTCTTCTATATATTTTTTGCCACGCAGCTGCAGTACCCGCCGGCGATCAAGTTCATGATGGCGCTCTGTGCCGGCGTCATCGGCTTCTACTTGCCCAACGTATTCATCGAAAACCTCGCGCAGAAGCGACAGCAGTCGATCCGCCAGGCATTCCCCGACTCTCTCGACATGCTTCTCATCTGCGTGCAGTCGGGTATGTCGGTCGAATCAGCCTTTGGCAAAGTGGCCAAGGAAATCACCCAGCAATCGCTCGAGCTCGGCGAGGAACTCGCGCTAACCACGGCTGAACTCTCCTATCTCGGCGAGCGGCGGCTCGCATTCGAAAACCTCGGCAAGCGAACCGGTATTCCCGGCGTCAAGGCCGTCGCCACGGCACTCATTCAAGCCGAACGCTACGGTACGCCGGTTAGTCAGGCACTGCGCGTGATGGCCAAGGAAAATCGCGACATCCGAATGGGTGAAGCCGAAAAGAAGGCCGCAGCACTGCCGCCGAAGCTGACCGTTCCGATGATCATCTTCTTCCTGCCGGTGCTCTTCCTCGTCATTCTGGGTCCTGCCGCCATCCGCTATTACGGCTACACCTGAGCGGCCCGGCGAACGCAGCGCCATCTGGTTCGAATTTTTGCGTCAACCCGGTCTTCGCTCAAACGAAGGCCGGGTTCTTCTGTCCATACGCCGCAGCTTCGCGGGGGTTGACGGCGAGGTTACCCGCCTCCACCTGCACGCAGATATGCACGGAACTGAACACCACCCTGACCATGACAGGACCCCGATGACCGACGCGCAATTGACCGCCCCTGAAGCTCTGATCTTCGCAATGATCACAATTTCCGCCGTCGATCGTGAGATCTCCGACGAAGAACTCCGCCGCATCGGCTCCATCGTGTCCGAACTGCCGCCGTTCGAAGGTTACAACCGCGACTGGCTCGTGCACGAAGCGCAAGCCTGCGGCAAGCTCCTCAAAAAGCCTGATGGCTTAAGCGCGGTTCTTCAGTTGGTGAAAAACACGCTGCCCCGCCGTCTGTATGAGACGGCGTACGTGCTCGCGGCAGAGGTGGCCGCCAGTGATCTCGAAGTCCGCGAAGAAGAGATCCGCTGCCTTGAACTGCTCGCCGAAGCGCTCGGCCTCGACAAACTCACCTGCGCCGCGCTTGAACGGGCGGCCCGCGCTCGCCACCAGCGCGTCTGACGTCATCGCCGACGCTGTGAGAAAAAGCCGAGTAGCGCTTCCGCGGCGTCCTGCAAAGCCTCGTCATGTGTCCGTCCAGAAGCCTTGCGCGGTTTGAGATCGTGATCCCCATCAGGGATCCAATGGAGCCGAACGTGCGCTGGAATGCGTACGCTCGCGAACGCTTGCGCTCCACCGAATGCATCTCGCGTGCCCTGCACGATGAGCGCCGGCAACGGCATTTGTTCGATGACCAGAGCGCGCGACGCATGGGGCTTGCCTGGCGGCACCAATGGAAATCCCAGCACGGCAACACCACTGATGCCGATGTCGCCGGCGCCGGTTGACGCAATGCAAGCGATGCGCCCGCCCATCGATTTGCCGCCGATGAATAGCCGCGCCCGAGGGCCGATGCGCGCCCGGCATTGCGCGATGGCCGCGAGGTACTCATCGACCAACGTCTCAGCGCGCGGTGCCGGGCGCCGTCCACCTCCGGCGGTGCGTGCCGCCATGTAGCCGAACTCGAACCGGTGCACCGTCGCGCCGCCCTCATCCAGCAGTTGAGCAATGCGTGTGAGAAACGGGCTCGTCATGCCGGCCCCGGCGCCATGGGCGAGCATAAAGTGGGTTTCGCGTTCGGCCGGACCCGTCATGAGCCAGCTGCGCGTATCGAGCCGAGACTTGGCCTCGGCCGTGGCGCGCGCTAGCGTCGAGTGTCATTTTGTTAGAGCGATCAGTCACTTCATGATCTTTTCCCGCATAGCGATCCGCCGCAGGCAAACGTGATGAATGTCGCGCCTGCGCGGGGTCGCAATTTAGCCCACTCCTGGGCTAAACTGACACTCATGTGAATACGGGGCCAGATGCGGGAACGAAGCAAACGATTGTGCGTGCTGATCGCGGTGTCTTTGGGCGCGGCGTCAGCCTCAGCATGGGCAGTCGAGAGCCTTCAGTTTCCAGGCGCCGCCTCGGCGGCTAAAGCTGCCGCGGCTGCTCCGCCCGCCGCCGATCAGAAGCCGGGCACGCAAGAAACGGTCGAGGCGGGCGCCAAGTCTGCAGCACCAACGTCCCCAGTGTCCGAATCCAACAAGCCGCCCGCCAAACCACCGGTGGCCAAGGCACAGGATGCGATCCCCGCCAAGAAGCTGTTCGGCGCGCTCAAGGCCCCGGCGCCGATGAAAGCCCGCGCTATTGGCGCATATTCACGCGGCTGCCTTGCCGGCGCCGCCGCACTTCCCGTTGATGGCCCTGCTTGGCAAGCGATGCGCCTCTCGCGCAACCGCAATTGGGGTCATCCGAAACTGATTTCCCTGCTGGAGAAGTACGCTGGCGAGGTAAAGCAGAAAGACAGCTGGCCCGGCCTTCTCGTCGGCGACATCTCCCAGCCGCGCGGCGGTCCGATGCTGACGGGTCATGCCTCCCACCAACTCGGCCTCGACGCCGACATCTGGTTCACGCCGATGCCGTCTCGTCGCCTCTCGAAGACCGAGCGCGAAAATCTCGCCGCCACCTCCATGCTTGCGTCAGACAACCTCTCGGTCAATCCGAAGGTCTGGGGCCAGGGTCAGGTGAATATCGTCCGCCGCGCCGCCTCCTATCCGGAGGTCGAACGTGTGCTGGTTCATCCCGCCATCAAGAAGGCGCTGTGTGAAGCCGGTGGCACCGATCGCGCATGGCTCGCGAAAGTCCGCCCCTATTGGGGCCACTTCTATCACTTCCACGTTCGCATCGGCTGTCCTGCCGACTCGCCGACCTGCACCAAGCAGGCACCGATCCCCGGCGACGATGGCTGCGGCAAGGAACTTGATGACTGGTTCAAACTCCTCACGACCCCGCCCAAGCCGAGGCCGCGACCCGTCGAGCCGGTCAAACCCGTGAAGCCGAAGCCTCCGCTGACTTTGGCCGACCTGCCACCCGAGTGTAGCGCTGTCGTGGGGGACGACGCCCCCATTAAGCTTGCGACACCCCCTTCTTCCAAGGTCCCACCTTCTAAGGCCCCAGCTTCCAAGATAGTGAAACCCGCCAAGGCCGCCAGCGCGCCGCAGAACAAGAAGTCGGCGGACGCCAAGTAAAGTGTCAGACGGCGCTCGCCACGCCCGTCGGAAGCGGACACGACACGCCGGTCCCACCAACACCACAATATCCGTGCGGCACCTTCGCCAGATACTGCTGGTGGTAGTCCTCCGCCCAGTAAAACGTCGGCGCCGCGATGATTTCGGTCGTGATGCGGCCAAACCCGGCCTCCGTCAGCCGCTCCTGAAACGCGTGTCGCGACGCTTCAGCCATGGCCTGTTGCCCTTCGCTGAACGTGTAGATCCCCGACCGGTACTGTGTGCCAACATCATTCCCCTGTCGGTAGCCTTGCGTCGGATCGTGGTTCTCCCAGAACAGCCGCAGCAGCGCGCCATACGTGATGCGTGCCGGATCGAACACGACCAAAACAACCTCGTTATGCCCCGTCCGCCCGGTGCAAACCTCTTCGTAAGTCGGGTTCGGCGTCAGTCCACCGGCATATCCGACGCCCGTCACGACGATGCCGTCGCCAAGCTGCCAGAACTTGCGCTCGATGCCCCAGAAGCACCCCATGCCGAACATCGCCGTCTCGCTGCCGGCCGGATAGGGCCCCTTCAGCGGCCGGCCATTCACGAAGTGCGTGCTCGCGGTGGGCAAGGGCTGCGCGCGGCCCGGCAGTGCTGTCGCCGCCGTCGGCATTTCGGTTTTCTTGTGCGTGAAGAACATGGGCCCGTCCTCGTTCGAATGCATCCGCCCCGCGTGGCGCGGAGACCTCTCACCACGTCAATACTATCGCCAGGTGCTGGCAGTTTCGCTCCGCCTTGATAAACTCTTCGCAATGTCGCGGTCGAGGCTGACGAACAGGCGGACGAGGAGAGCCCATGACGGAGAGTGTAGCGCTTGCCGGAGAACCACCGGTCGGCACCCCGGACATCGGGCCTAAGGACGCCGCTCCAGCGGTTTTGCCCCCTGCCGACCCAGAGGCGTCGATGGCTCCAGACCCTTACGTGGCCGAGCCCGAAGACTATGGTGCGAGCACTCTGCGCACCACCATCTTCTGCCTCGTCTTCCTGCTGCTCCTGCCCTTCTTCGCGAGCCTCCCGGCCATGATCGGCATGCGCGCGGCCGCTGGTCACCTCGCCGACAACCTTGGCCTTCTCGTGCTCGGCGCCGTCTTCACGTCGCTCATGTTCCTGGTCTTCGTCGAGATGATGTTCTCGATCCGCACCCGCGTCCACCTTGGCCGCGAGAAAGTGCGCATGACGCTGCCCTCCGGCCGTGGCCCAACCCCGATGCTGCGCTATCGCAGCTACGAGTTCCCGTACGATCAGGTCCATTCCGTCGAAACGCGGCGCGAAATCTATGGCGGCGCGCTGGTGCCCGTGTTGATGAAGGGCGCCCGCGTCAATCTCAAGGATGGGTCCGTCGTCCGCCTGGGTTACGTCAGCGAAGCCGATAGCGACCCGGTCTTCCCCTACGTCGAGATCGCAGGAAAGATTGCCGAACGCGCGCGCCTGCCGCTCATCGATCGCGGTTCGGTCCGCCGCTCCGTGCGCTCGAAGATGCTCGGCGTAAAGGCTACCGATGCCGAAAACACGCTCGTCGAAGACCTCGAGATCGCGCGGCTCAACGCCTCGCACAACAATTTCATGCTGGCGCTCATCGGCGTGCTGCTGCTTTTGATGCTAGTTGGGATCGTCGAGGATTTTGCGCGCGGCAGCCCCATCGGCCAAACCGCAAGCGCGCCTCAGGCAACAGCGGCCCGGCTCAGTTGACGAACACGTTGATGCGGTGACGTCGCCGGCCGATAAACCCGCAGACAAGTGCGAGCGTGCCGAACACGCCCCACGTCGGAAAGCCGAGCACCGCCGCTTCCAGTCCGCGCCACGCTGCTGGTGAGATCGAATTGCTCAAGCTCTCGCGCGCGCTCTTCAGCGTGTTGGGGGAGATCCGCTCCCATTGCGACTCGAGAGCCGTCGAAACGACCGGGCCGGTGCCGCTCAGCCAAGGCGTCACGTCCGCCACAAAGGCGACGATTGCAATCAGCGCGAACAGTGCGGCGATGAATCTGAAGACGGCCATGCGAGTGGCTCCGTTCGATACGGCGGAAAACGGATCGCCTTCCTTGCCGCGCTTTGCTCCCGGCGGCAAGCACGTGTCTAGAAGCGCCGCATTGCCGAGGCGAAGCAGCCAACTTTGATGCGCGAAATCGACCTCTAGCCCGCCCCGCCGCCTCTCCTTGCCTCAGCAACGTGGCGGCGCAGTGACGTGTTGCCATTGAAGCGCAGTTCAGGTTAAGTGCGCCGCTCCCAAGCTGGACACGGAGAGGTGGCCGAGTGGTTTAAGGCGCACGCCTGGAACGCGTGTGTAGGGGAAACTCTACCGTGGGTTCGAATCCCACTCTCTCCGCCACGGCACATCAATATCTACTTGATTTTATTGTCAATTTATGCCGTGTCGTTGAGGCGTAACCCACAAAACATCCCACAAAATTTGTTGGCTTGTGCTGGACCTTGATGGACGGAAGCCTCTCAGTCGCCCTCTAAGTCAGACCACTGAGCACTCCCGTGCTTTTGCAAACAGAAACAATGCCGACTGGGCTCGTATCGGCTCTCAATATCCGAGCGCTGGGCGGTGTGTCCGGCGACGCCTGAGCCCATGCTCACCCCGTCATATGGCATGCCTCATTCAGTCGTCAGATCATGATGCTCGCGCTCGCGATGCTCTGAAGAAAAAGCGCCTTGGCCTTCTCGAACTCGTTGTTTAGCCCGCTCGCGGTTGAGAGTAATGATCATCGGCCCTTGGAGAAGCGAGCACCGAGACCTTCATAATTCATACCGCCATTGAAGCGGCGACTGCATGTATTCGTCCCAAGCCTGCGAATTAGATGGCTCTGGCCTGTTAGCCTGATCAGAGGAGGGATTTTTGCCGAGGCTCATCTTTCCGGCAGATGTGATGATCGATCCGCGCGCTTGTTTTGAGGTCTCCGCGGCCTGAGACTTTTCAGTTGCGGCAAGCCTTGACTTGTTGGTCTCATCAGCGGTCTTCGGCGTGATCTTCGCCGTGACGGGAGGTTTCGGCTCAAGGTCAACGGTGCCTATGCTCGGAGCCGCAGGTTTCCTGTAAGCCAGTGGTTCAGTCGGAACTGAATCCCGGACGACACTTTGTTCGGAAGTTCCCGGTTCGTTGACGGTAGCCCCCTTAGTTTCAAAGGACTGTACGACTGTCGAGGACTCAAGAACCTCTGGGTCTGCCAGGAAATGAACTCGGCTTATGAGCGCCTCGTAAGTTCGCTGATCGATGATGGGTCCAGGCTTGCTCGCCAGCCGTTGCTCTTGTTTCAAGATCGGTTTGATATCAGGCGAAGCGACGACCTTCTGCCTTGGCTTATCGGGTGCGTCATCGACCTTGGCGACTTTACTTGGCTCTTGCTTGGGCTTGGCCTTTGCAGTCGCGATTTTTTCCTTCGTCCGCTCGACTTCTGCTTTGGAAATTTCTCCATCTGCAATCAGAGCGTTGACGCATGCCTTCGAGAGCCGGGGACCGTTGTCTTTCATGCATTTGCGAACCCCACTCGAGCCGACCGGGAACTGCGAGCAATAAGCATAGTAATCGCTCGCGCAGTTCATCTGGGTCTTCAAGCCGACAGCGTTCGCATCCACGTAGGATGCAGACAGCACAAGAAGGGCGGCGAGCAGGGGTTTACGCATAATTTTAGCCGATTACCTCACCCAGCCACTGGCTGGAGAAAACGACCTTGTGTCAGAGGCGACAGTCATTAGCCGTAAGTGGTTATCGCACCGTGCGGGTTTGAGCGACGGCGAATTGATCGCAGCGCGTGAGATCCGCAGACTGCAACGGCCTAGGATCTTACTTGTAAGGCATTAAGGATTTGTTTGCCAGTGCAGCTCTTTAGACGGGGATGGGAACTTTCATGGCATGACCATACCAGTCATCAGTATCGCGAGCCGTCGGCTCGGTGACGCGGGGGCCGCCTATTTGAGTTGCGGTGCCGCTTTTCTCGCATGGCTACCGTCAGGCACCCACGGTCGTTAGGAGCGAACCGACGATCACCAGGGTGGTAAGCGTCGCTGCGACCAGGACCGAAATGACGGGCTTTCTTTCCTTTTCATACATGCGACGACCCCAAGTCAGTCGCATCATCATGATTCTGGAAGGTTAAAATTCTGCTCCGGCGCTTGTGGTCAATGGCCCCCTCAGTCTCCCCCGGCACGCGCCAGGGATCTTGTCCCACTCCTGCTCTTTCGCGAGTACGCCCGACGTTCGCGGATGCCTGCGCGTCTCAGGTCGTCGTCGAGGGTGCGGTTGAGCCACTTGACGTACATCAGCAGATCGGCGCGAAGCGACCAGAGGGGATGCCAGAAAGTTGCCGACCTGCTGTACCCGGCGACAAGATGTGAGAACCAGGCAAGGCCGTAGCTGCCGACGAGCGCCAGCACGAGATAACTTTCATGGCCCGTCGCCATCCAGGCGAAGATCATGAGGCCCGCGATCGTTGTTCCGGTGAGGTGCATGGTCCGAGTTCGAGGGTCCCTGTGCTCGTGCAGGTAATGCGGCCAGAATTCTTCAAAGCTGCGAAGTTTCCTCATCGTCGGTCTCCACAATCGTCCTGGTCGAAAATCAGCGCCTGATGCGAGCCAAGGCGCGCGTTCTGGCTTCGACGAGACGACCAAATGCTCTTGGATCGCCGCCGTTATCGGGGTGAAGTTCAAAGGCCCGTCGTCGAAAAGACGCCATGACGTCGGCGCGTGTGTAAGTTGGACCGAGCCCCAGTAAGTCGCGCTCATCGTCGGCATGTGAATGACGGAGCTTCACCGCTGCGGCTCCTCCTAATGAGGCCCACTCGGCAGCGATCCAGCGCATGGTCGTTTCGGAATAGAAGCACACGCCTGAAGAGAAGACCCACCCGTCTCGGTCAAATCTGGCCCGATCCAGCGAGCGGGGCTGACCCTGGAAATCTACAAGTACGCGCGTCGCCGCAACCTGGATAATGCGATGCAATACCCATGGATTTCGCGCGTAGGCGAAGTCTGACGCGAGGCTGTAGACCTCCGGAATAGTTTGAGAACCGGATTGAGTAGTCTTGGTGTCGCGCTGCCAGCCAAACATGGGCCGGTCCCCCTGTGTGTGCCCCCTCAAAACACACGCAACCTGCACCCTAAAGCTTCGACAGGCTAACGTTATTCGGTCCCTTCGTCACGAAGCCACTCGTACATTTCTTGCCTGACAAGCGATAAGGTTCAGCAAATCATCGCCGCGGTCCCCATGTGAGCAGCGAAAACGGCACTCCCGCTCACGCAGGGAACCATGGGGATCGACCGTTCAATGTGGGATCACTCGCTGCGCAGCCGTCGGCACACGTGTCGATGATACCAAGGCCTCCCCACGCTCGGTGAGACGCCACACGCCGTGACAATCCAGTTCCACCAGGCTCTTTGCCTCAAGGTCATCTGTGACCGGTTTGAACAGCGGGACCGGAACGACAGAATGACTAGAAATAAGATAGAGCATCTCGCGCTCGTCCGCGTTGAGGAAGGGCATCACTGAGGACTCACTTTTTCATGTGGAATGCACGACGATCAAAAATCACGCGCTGAGGCACACCGACTAACTTAGAGAAAGCGGCAGAAGTGGGTCGGGTAACCTACCGACTTCCTAACCAATAATTCTGCTCCTTGCGAGCCGATAACTCAACGTGCATACACCTCGACGAGCGGAAGTCATCCCTGGGATCCCGTATGTCTAACGATAGCCCCAAGACGTTCGAGCGGCTGCTTGAGAATGCGATTTTTGCCAGCCGCTGGCTGATGGCGCCGTTCTACGTCGGCCTAGGTCTTTCGATCGTCATCGTGCTCATCAAGTTCATGGCCGAGTTCTTTCATCTGGCGACGAACGCGTTTATGGCCACCGAGGCGGACGTGATTCTGGGCATCCTGGCGCTGGTCGATCTCACGCTGATGGGCTCGCTGCTGATCATCGTGATCTTCTCGGGGTATGAGAATTTCGTCTCCAAGATCGATCACGCGTCGCACAAGGATTGGCCCGAGTGGATGGGTACGGTCGACTTCGGGACGCTCAAGCTGAAGCTTCTCTCCTCGATCGTTGCGATTTCCGCGATCCATCTTTTGAAAGCCTTCATGGCCTTGAAGACCATCACGCCGGAGTTCGAGAAGTCGCTCTTCTGGCTGGTCCTCATTCATGTCGTCTTCGTCGTCTCCGCCGTACTGCTGGCGCTGTCCGATCGCATATCCGGATCCAAGGGGTATGATACGGGAGCTGCAAAGAAGGCAGAGCCGGTTCGGTCATTTTGATTGCGACGCAAATCACAATCTCGGTGCTTATCTGCCACTGATGCAGATAGGAGGAAGACGACGGCTAGGTCGGGAGACCCGCGATATTTCGTAAAAATCAGCGCAGAAGAACGCTATGTCCTGGCACCAAACCCCAAAGGATGACGCTTGGAAGCGCGTGACGCTCTCGCATATCGCGAGACTGGGGCAGCGTATCTGGATCCGGTGCAATGGCTGTGGTCACGAGCAGATCGTTGAGCCCTTGGCGTTCGCTGCTTTTCACGGTCTCGACGAAGGCACGCCGCTGCTCTCGATTTCCGAGCGTCTCGTCTGCACGGCCTGCGGTGAACATAAGGCGCACTGCTGGCCAGAGCCGTACAAATGAGCAAGGGAATTACTCAATCGCTTTGAGGTCAGCGCGGGCCTGCGCCAGATCACGAACAGCTCCATCGGCATTGGATTTTGCCCGAGCAACAGACGTCGCTAGTTCGGAAATCCTTCGTTCCAGCTCAGCAAGAGAGGCAGAAAAATCTCGCGCAATTCGCTGGCGGCCCGCTCGTTCACAAAAGTCAAGGCAACTCCCGGTCGAAGAGCTAGGATAACTTTGTTGTCACGCCTCTCGACGGCACGGGCCACTTAACTGGGGGCGATGAGCTTTTCGGTGATGAAACGCGAGGTGCCCGATGGAGTGCTATAGCGACCGAAGCACGGACCTGCGTTCAGGCATCCGCAGTCGTCGGACCAACGTCATCCGGTGTGTCGGAGTTGCGTCTGGTGCCGTCGGCCTCCTCATTGCCGTGAATTCTCTTTGCCTGGCTCAAGGTGCAGTGAGTCCGCCCGGGCGGCTTCTCGCTTCAAACTGCGCGCAGTGTCATGGCACGACCGATGCGGCCCCAGGGTTCGACCGGCTGACGGGAAAATCAGCCAGCAAGCTTCTCAGAAAGATGCACAAGTACCAATCTGGTGCCGAAGGAGAGGGCATCATGACCCACCACGCCATGGGGTACACCGAGCAACAGTTGCGCGACCTCGTCGAGTGGCTGTCGCAACAACGGTGAGGAGGCAGTCATGAACCGCCGAGCTTTTCTCATTGGCTCCGTTACCCTTACGGTGCTGCCGCGCTCCGGTTGGGCGCTGTCTCCGCCAATCACGCCCAAGGCTCGTGTGATCGTGATCGGTGGCGGGATGGGTGGTGCGACTGTGGCCAAGTACTTGCGGCTGTGGGGCGATGACGTGGCCGTCACGCTGGTTGAACGCAATGCCAAGTACGTCTCGAGCATTATGAGCAGCCTCGTGCTCACAGGGCAGCGGACGATCCCCAATCTCACGTTTGGCTACGATACACTTCGCAACCGCTATGGGGTCGAGGTCATCATCGACGATGTTGCCGAAGTTGATCCCGCCCGCGTGTCTGTGAAGCTGACGTCCGGAAAACAGTTGAGCGCGGACCGTATCGTGATGGCGCCTGGGATCGACTTTGAAAGCGTGCCCGGGCTCGATGAGACCCGCATGCCTCACGCTTGGAAGGCGGGCCCTCAGACGGACCTTTTGGCCAAGCAGTTAGGTGGAATGCCGGAGAATGGGGTCGTCGTCTTGACCGTTCCCAAGGCGCCTTACCGGTGCCCGCCGGGTCCCTATGAGCGTGCCTGCCTGATCGCGGACTGGCTCAAGACGACCAAGCCGCGCGCCAAGCTCATCCTCCTGGACGCCAATCCGGAAATCGCGGTCGAGAAGGACATTTTCGGTCGCGCATTTTCAGGACCCTACGCCCAGGTAATCGAGTACCGCAGCGGCGTGGAGGTCATCTCGGCTGATTCCGCGCAGATGCTGCTATCGACGAATGCGGGTCAGGTTCATGGAGACGTCATCAACGTCATCCCGCCGCATCGCGCAGGGGTTCTCGTGGCAGCTTCTGGACTCATAATCGGCAGCAACGAGCGCTTCGCTCCTGTCGATGTGCTGAGCTACGGCAGCAAGGCCGCGCCGAACGTGCATGTGATCGGCGATTCCTGCGCGACCACTCAGCCCAAAGCCGGCCACATTGCCAACCAGGAGGCAAAAGTCTGTGCCGATGCCCTGGTGCGGATCTTCTCCGGTGGACAGCCGGATCCCTCGCCCGTCACGAATTCCGCCTGCTATTCGACCATCTCGCGCACGGAGGCGACCTGGCTCAACGCCGTCTTCCAGTTTGATGCCGCGACGAAATCGATGGTGGCTGTGCCGAAATCACTTGCCGCGTCGCCAAGCTGGACCGCGGACAACTTCAAGGACATGGGCCAGTGGTTTGACGCTCTCATGGCCGACACGTTTGCCTGAGCACAGAGCGACCCTTACGTGCCTCGCGACGGTGATTGACTACATCTGAGCACTTGACTGATGTCATTGGACATTGGTCCGCGTTGGTGTCGAATCAGCACCAAGGTCCGCCCAATGACGTCGGGCTCTCTGACGTCGTAGGCGCATTAAATTCGAACCAAGGAACCCCATTACATGACGTACCCCCGACTCACAGCGCTTGCAGCAGCGATGCTTGCCAGCTTTTCTCTGACAGGTGTCGCCTCAGCGCAGGGAGGTCCCGTGGCGGCCGCCTGCAAGGACGACATCCCGAAGCTCTGCGCCGGCAAGGACCATGGGCAGGGTGACGTCCGGGCCTGCCTCGAGTCCAACAAGGACAAGGTCTCGGCAGCGTGCAAGACCGCGCTCGACACCACCGGCCCGGGCAAAGGACAAGGGCAGGCGAAATAGGATGCTGCAACGCTGAGGCAGGGCATGATCGCTTGTTGAGTGCTCATGTCTTGCCGAGCTTGAGGGTTGTCCCATGAGCGGGGCTCGGGAGCGCGCTATGAAAGGCCGAGCGAACATCGCGACAGGGCTCCTCTTTCTAGTCGGGCTCAGGGTCTACGGCTTCTTCCTCATCTATCTGCGCGACTTTGCGCCCGGCAAGGAGCAATGGATCGCCGACTATGCCGTGGGCAAGCATCTCGTTCTGATTGTGCAGCAGAGTTCCGCCCAGTGGATCGCCAGCCTCGCACTTTCTGGCACGCTCATCCCACTCGGGATACTCTCTCAGGTCGTGCTCGGCGTGCCCCCGCTACTGGTCAATGTCGGCGGCATCTCAATGGTTGCCGCTGTGGCTTGGCTCGGCATGTTCGTGTGGCGCTTTGACTTGACCCAGGGTGGCCGGCCATGACGGGGCAGAATCACGCTGTCGCCGGCGATGAGCGCTCCCAGCCCGCGCCGATGGTGCGCGTGTGGGATGGGCCGACGCGGCTGTTTCATTGGCTGCTCGTGGCCTCTGTCGCCGTCGCCATGCTCACCGGTTTCCTGGCCCCGGAATGGTGGATGGGAACGCACCTATTTGCCGGCTATGCGATCGTGCTCCTTCTCGTTTTTCGCTTGGTCTGGGGTATCTTCGGCTCCGAATACGCGCGCCTCATCAACCTTGCCCGCTCGACACGCTACCTTGGGGCGTACGTGCGCGGACTGGCACTGCTCAGACCACCCCACTACGTTGGGCACAACCCGGTGGGCGCTTTGATGATCTTCGCGTTTTTTGGCGTCTTTCTGGGGCTTGTTGCGACAGGTCTGATGGTGCAGGCGGGCGAGGAGAAGCAGGGGCCCTTTGCCGGTATCGTCAGTTACGAGGTCGGCCATGCTGCGAAGGAGTTGCATGAGTTCCTAGCGTTCGCGGCTCTGGCGATGATCGCCATCCATATCGCGGGTGTTCTGGTCGAAAGCTGGCTTCAGAACGTGAATCTGACCCGCGGCATGATTGATGGCCGTATGCCACTGCCAGGAGGCTTCAGGATACCAACGCCGCGCGCCGCGCGCCCGCTCGCAGCTGGAGTGGTAATGCTCTTCATCGCGTCGCTTTCAAGTGCAACGCTCTACGGGCTTTCGCGCATGCCGCCACTTGGCATTCCGATCATGCCAGAAAATGCAACATATCGCAGCGAGTGCGGCGCGTGTCATTGGTCGTTCCACCCCAGCCTCTTGCCGAAGACGTCATGGGAGCAACTGCTTGCCAAATTGGACGAACATTTCGGCGAGGATGCGAGCTTGCCTGCCGACAAGAAGGACGAGATTGCGCGTTACTTAACCGCCTATTCCGCGGAATCTTGGGACACTGAAGCTGCAAACCGGTTCAGGTTGGTTTCAGCTTCGGATCCTATGCAGATAACGAAGACATCCTACTGGGTTGCAAAACACCGCCAGATCGATCCTAAAATCTTTCAGTCAGCCGCCGTCAAATCATCGAGCAACTGCACTGCCTGCCATAAGGACGCTGACACCGGCCGCTTCGATGATCAGAAGATTGAGGTGCCAAAGGCCTCACGGCCCTGAACGGCATCCAAACGTCAGTCAACCGTCAACTGACAAGGACTAGGGACACGCGATCGAACAAGAACCGCAGGTCGAACCAGAGCCGATATTGACGAGTTTGAGAGGTGCAGAGATGAACAAGTCACGCAAGATCGCCCTCATAAGTCTATTGAGTTTAAGTACTGCAATCACGGTTTTGCCTGCTGCAGCCGATCCTGCCCGGGACGCCATTCTGGCCACCCTCGCCGAAGAGGCGAAGAAGGCTGATCCAGCTTTTGGCGGGTTCTCCGCAGAGCGTGGGCAGGCCTTCTTTGCAGCCAAGCACACGGGCGGAAAGCCCGATACGCCGTCATGCACCTCGTGCCATTCTCAGGATCCGACAGCTGCCGGTGAAACGCGGGCTGGCAAGCGCATAGAGCCCATGGCCGTGTCGAAGAACCCCAGCCGCTTCACCAAGGTCGATGAAGTCAACAAATGGTTTGGTCGCAACTGCAACAGCGTGCTGGGGCGTGAGTGCACCGCCGTCGAGAAGGGCGATTTCATTACGTACCTTTCAGGGAAATAGGAGGAAGCCATGAAGCGCCTCATCTTGCTTTCGACGATAGTCTTCACATTCGGCCTATCTGGGCTCCGTGCCGACGAAGGGGTAAAGGTTGCCACTATCGACCATGCTGCAACAGTCAAGGAATGCGGCGGATGCCATATTGCCTTCCCGCCCCAGATGCTGCCCAGCCGATCGTGGACCAAGATGATGGGCGACCTTGCCAATCATTTCGGCGAGAATGCCACCCTCGACCAAGCAGTGCAGGACGATATAGCGACCTATCTCGCGGCACATGCAGCCGATGCCCCTGCCACAAAGGGGGGAGCCCGTTTCACCAAGGGACTCGGCGCCGACACCGTTCCGCTTCGGATCACAGAAACACCGTACTGGAAGCGGGAGCACGACGAAATCGCGGCGAGTCGCTTTAGTGACCCGAAGATCAAATCCAGAGCCAACTGCATCGCGTGCCACCGCACCGCTGACAAGGGTGAGTTCCTGGAAGGAGATGAGTGAGGCA
>CAVZTR010000003.1:0-96334 GCA_963778225.1 uncultured Alphaproteobacteria bacterium | reverse complement strand
AGCTGAGCGGTGTGCCCAAGAGCGCCGCACCGAACATTCTCAACAAGGCCTACACCATCACGGCCGAGGTCGAGATTCCCATGGGCGGTGCGGAGGGCATGATCGTTACCGAGGGCGGGCGCTTTGGTGGCTACGGCTTGTTTCTGAGCGAGGGCATTTCGGTGTGGGCCGGGGCAAGGTCGTCTTCCTCTATAACCTTCTCGACCTCAAGCGCACGATTTGGGAGGGGCCGGAACTCCAAGCCGGCAAGCACACCATCGTTTTCGACTTCAAACCTGACGAGCCTGGTTTGGGCAAAGCCGGGACGGGCGTTCTGTACGTGGACGGCAAGGAAGTGGCGAGAAACTCGATTGAACACGGGACTTCAATCACGTTCCCTGAAGACGAAACCTTCGATGTCGGCCAGGACACCCGCACCGGGATTGCTCTGCTGGAATATCGCTATAATTCGCCGTTCAAGTTCACCGGCAGAATTGACAAGCTGACATTAAGCTGGAGCCAGAGCTGACAGCGGATGCGAAGCCGTAACCGCATCCGACCGCTTTTTCTGGATTGCTTGGCCTGAGTTTGAAGGATGTTCAGAGCGATGCAAAAGGCGCTGACGTTCGCCGCAATCGGCGAGGGCGCAACCGGATTGGCGCTGGTGCTCTTTCCGTCAGTGGTTGGGAGGTTGCTGCTCGGGGATGATCTGAGTGGTATTGCAGTCCCAGTTGCACGAGTGGCTGGCATTGCCCTCATTGGACTTGGGATCGCCTGTTGGCCCGGTCCGCCGCTCATCGGCATGTTGACCTACAGTGCCTTGGTCACACTCTATCTCGCTTACCTTGGCTTCGCAGAGGGGATGACCGGTGACTTACTCTGGCCGGCGGTCAGCCTGCATTTGATGCTCACGGCACTTTTGATGATGGCTGCAATGGTTGGCCGCAAAACGAGAACGTAGAGAAGTGCAGCCACTTCGCCTGCGAAACCAGATTGAAGGCTCTTGAGCCCATTGGACTAGCTGCTGAGTCTGCTAATGGCCCTGAGGCGAAGTCGAGCTCGTGCTCGCCACGGCCGCTGTCGATGGCGAAGCAGAACTCTCACTAATGCATGGCATAAGCCGCTTTTGACCCAAAGCTGACGTCAAAGCGCATTTAGCTCACTCTGCGAGTGATTTCATGGCCGGCAAGCTAAACCGCGGACGCATGGCGAGATGCACATGCGTAGTAGCTGCTGGGCTGACCGTTGACCTGTCGCCAGTCGTTGACGGGATGCTTGATGATCTCGCCTCGCCAAAAGGCCGCCTCGTCCTCATGAACTTTACGCCAGAGGCCGCCGCGCCACTGGAAGTCCGTTTCGTAGGTGCTGAGGTAGTGGGCATCGGCCAGCCGCCGCAGGAGGCCAGGCGTGAGCGGTGCGATCGGCAACACAGCTGCACCGGGTGTAGGTGTAGATGTGCCGGGTGAATGACGCGGAGCGTCGTCCTCCTTGCGCCACTGATCGAACAGTAGCTCTATCTCGACATGCTGCTTGGCATAGGCTTTCTCAGCCTTCTTCCGGTCGGAGGTCTTGAGCGATCGCCAAATTTGTTCGGGCCTTCCATCGGCGCGCAATTCGAGAGGCACCGGCCGCTTGTAGTAGAGGTTTTTGTGACCCGTTCGGCCGGTCAGATACGGGAATTTGGCCATCTCGCCATACCTCTGCAGGTAGCAGAAAATGGTAGCAGTCGAGTTACCGAAACCCTTTGTTTCCAAGGGGTTTAGCGCGATCAATGGCTTAAGGGATGGATGGCGCCCCGTAGGGAACTTCGAACCCCTGTTGCCCACGTGAGAGGCGGGCGTCCTGGGCCACTAGACGAACGGGGCGTCCGGGCAGGAGCGAGACGTGTACGGGAACCTCCCCGGGCGATCAAGGCCTATGTGGGCCCGACTACCCGAGGGTATCCCGATGAACCTAACTACTCGGCTCGGCGCTGGTGGTCGATGGAAGCAAGCCCAGGCTTCGACGGCCACCTGATGGGGCATTTGCGTCGCGAACCTGCTTGAGTGCTGGATCGCGCGCTCGTTTCGTGCTCCCCATCCAGCTGTTTCTTCCTCTATCAGTTCGGGTGATCCGTTGCCGCCTATGATTTCCGACGATCCTCTTCAGGATGACGAGTTGGACGATGTGCCGGCGCCTGCTGCTCCGTTGGCCGAGGGTGGTGTGATTTCCCACGTCACCGGAGCTGATGCGAAGGGACAGCGGCTCGACCGAATTCTTGCCGCCGCACTGCCGACGATCAGCCGTTCGCGCTTACAGGCGCTGATCAAAGGCGGGCAGGTCGTGGCAGACGGCATGGTGGTCGCCGATCCGGGGTTCAAATTGCGCGGGGGCGAGACCCTGGTGCTCACGGTGCCGCCGGCGGTTGCGGCCGATCCCACCGGCGAGACAATTCCGCTATGCGTCGCCTTTGAAGACGACCACCTCATCGTGATTGATAAACCTGCTGGGCTTGTCGTGCATCCGGCGGCCGGCCACGAGAGCGGTACCCTGGTCAATGCGCTGATCGCACACTGTGGTGACAGTCTTTCCGGCATCGGTGGGGTGAAGCGGCCAGGTATCGTGCATCGGCTCGACAAGGATACGTCAGGACTTCTCGTGGTTGCCAAAACCGATGCGGCGCATGCGGGGCTGTCGGAACAGTTCGCTGCGCATGGCGCGGATGGACGGCTGGAGAGGGCCTACATCGCTCTTGTGTGGGGTGTGCCTGCGCGCATCAAAGGTGTCGTCGATGCGGCGCTGTCGCGATCGGCGCATAACCGGGTGAAGATCGCAGTCGTACCCGAGGGCGCGGGCCGTCATGCGGTGACGCACTACGAAGTCTTGGAGACATTCTCGGATCGAGAGGTTTCGGCGTCGGACAAGAACCCGCCAGTGGCGTCGCTGGTTAGGCTTGTTCTGGAGACGGGGCGCACGCATCAGATCCGCGTCCACATGGCCCATATCGGTCATCCGCTGTTGGGAGATCCCGTCTATGGCAAAGGTTTCCTGACGCGGGCCGCCCGGCTGCCGGAGGCGGCGCGGGACAAGTTAGCAACGCTCGGGCGGCAGGCACTGCACGCGGCTGAACTCGGGTTTGAACATCCTGTGACGGGGAAGTCGCTGCGTTTTCAATCCCAACTGCCGGAGGACCTGGAAGGCCTCATCAGTTCGCTGAGACAGGCCACCGCGCGAAAAGTCCCTGCGCGGGGAAGAAGCCGGCGCAATTGACAAGACCTGCTTAACACGGTGTTCGGCATAGAACTGAGTAGGGCAGAGTATAGAAGCGGAGCTTAACCCCTGCTGGATAGCCTCAGCTTTGGTATATTGCTGATGGAGTTCGTGGTGGGTCTGCGGTTTCGTATTCTGGCGGCGTTTTATGTGGTGGTCATTCTTGCAGCCGCGGATGAGAGCGTCGGCGTTTTGACCGGCGCTACGGGCGTCTTGGCGTCGCTGGGTGGCTTGCTTGTCCTGTGCGTCATCGCGTTGTGGCCAAATTCTTCGAGGGCCAACCGAGTTGATCGCCAGGTGGACGGTTCCTCGTGGGCCGACCGGATCGACCTCGACGCTGTAGCCCGCCCGCGTCCTGAGCCCGACGCATGAATTTTTTCTAATCCGAAGGGTCATTTAACCGACGGAACAAAGGTCTCCCCTGCGTATTACACAAAGATGCACCCGTCGGGTTTTTGTGGCATGGTCCTACAACCCGTCCTCGCCGGTTAATTCGGTGTAATGAATATACAAATGGGATGGGTGACTTCCCATTTCAACGGTGGGTTAAAGGGAGCAGGGTTCGGTCGTAGGGCCGACCTCGTAAAGAAGCCGATGAGCGCAAAGTCACTTCCAGTTTTGGCCGGCGGGTCGCAGGGTCTTTCCAGGTATCTCGATGAGATACGGAAGTTCCCTATGCTTGAGCCGCACGAGGAATTCATGCTGGCGAAAGCTTGGCAGGAGCACGCGGACCAGGAGGCGGCCGAGAAGCTTATTACGTCACATCTCAGGCTCGTGGCGCGCATTGCCATGGGTTATCGCGGATATGGTCTGCCGATTGGCGAGGTCATCTCCGAGGGTAACGTCGGTCTGATGCAGGCGGTGAAGCGTTTCGATCCGGACCGTGGTTTCCGCCTTGCCACCTATGCGATGTGGTGGATCCGGGCTTCGATCCAGGAATACATTCTGCGCTCGTGGAGCCTCGTAAAGGTGGGCACCACGGCCGCTCAGAAGAAGCTGTTCTTCAACCTGCGGCGGGCAAAGAGCCAGTTGCAGGCCCTGGAAGAAGGCGATCTGAAGCCGGAACACGTCAAGGCGATCTCGAAGAAGCTCGGGGTCACGGAAGACGAAGTCGTTTCGATGAACCGGCGCCTCGGCGGCGATGCATCACTGAATGCACCGGTGCGCGCCGACATGGAGGCCGGCGAATGGCAGGATTGGCTTGTCGATGAGACGCCGGATCAGGAAGAGCGTCTGGTCGAGAGTGAGGAAGCCAGCCGGCGCAAATCATTTCTGGTGACGGCGCTCGACACATTGAACGAACGCGAGAGGCGCATTTTCGAGGCTCGTCGATTGGCGGAAAATCCCGCGACGCTTGAAGATCTGTCAGCCGAATTCGGCGTGAGCCGTGAGCGCATTCGGCAGATTGAAGTGCGGGCGTTCGAGAAAGTGCAGAAGGCGGTTCGTGGTGCGGCGCGAAACGCGGACGCGGCAGCCTAGCGGCACAGAACTGATGATGCCTTATGAGCGGCCTCGCCTCCCAGGCGAGGCCGCTGCGCATTTGCAACTGCCGTAAGTTGAGGCACGTGCGGCCAAAAGATGAGTCACCGGTCCTTCGCACGAATCACTTAGCATCAAATGTGCGGGGGAGCCTCGCTTCCGGCCGGTCCGGTTTCCCGGAGTGTGCCGGAGAGGTGCGTGCGTCGGAGCTTGCAAGGCAGATGCCCTTGAATACTCTGTGCCGGTCAAAAAATACTGGCGATAAGTGCCGGTTCGACGTGGAGCGGTCCTGGACGGGGCTGCTCGAGGGAGCGTCGGAACGGACCGCACCAAAATCTCTCCGCAGAGCCGTCCAAGACCGCCGCGTCCCTTCCTGCAGACAAACCGGACAGCACTCGTCGCGATGGGCTACCCCGTCGCCCCGGCGGCGTGCGTGGCTGTCCGACTGTTGTGAAGGGGGGCTAGCCGAATGGGCCCCACAACGCGGTGCCACGACCCTCGAGGGAGTGCCTGATGAAGACGCTTCGTCCCTGTCCAGCAGTCGTTTTGAAGTCGCGACCACGCCGCTCGTTACTGGATCTCGAATGGATCTATCTGCTTTGGCGACTTAAACCCGCACACCCTCCAAGTAGAGCTTGAATGACGCAGGCCGGTGAAGGGTGCGATCCGCATCACCGGCAGAATTTGAAGGCCGGTCCTTTGGGGCCGGCCTTTCCTTTTCCATCGCTGCAGCCGGAGCGCGGAAAAAAGCCTGCGCCGTTACATGGGCAGACGAGCGATCTGGTGGCTGAAGTAGTTTTCGACAGCGGTCGTGATGCTGTCGGCGACCTTGCCGCGCCAGGCATCGGACTTCAGCAGCTTGGCGTCTTCTTTGTTGGTGACGTAGGCCAATTCAATGAGGACCGACGGGAACTGCGCCGTTTTCAACACGCGGAAAGCGGCTTGCTGATCTGGCTTTTCGCGCAGGCTCGTCGTCTCGCCCATATGCTCGATGACCGAGCGCGAGAAGATGTTGGTGCGTTCTTTCGTGGTTTCGACTTCGCGGCCGGCGAAATCTGCGAGGATGTCCTTAACCGCGGACACCTCTTTGGAGCCGCTGGCCTTTTCGACGGCCGACAGTTCGCCGTCCGAGAGAAGGTGTTCGGATACGTCGCCTTTGGCTGAACGTTTGAGTGAATTGGCGACGTTCTCGCGCAGGGAGTAGATGGTGGCACCGCGGGCGGCGGTCGTCGCGTAATCGGCATGGACCGCGATGAACAAAGCAGCTTGATGCTTTTCACCAAAGGCGCGGCGTTCATCGAGGGGAACGAAGACGTCGGTATCGCGGGTCATGAGCACGCGGTAACGGCCGGTCTTTTCGATCTTGTCGCGCAGGACCTTGGCGAACGCGAGAACGACATCCTTTTCGACGATGCCGTGCTTTTCCGCACCTGTATCGTAGCCGCCGTGTCCAGGATCGATAACGATGATCGGTTTGTAAGCAGCTTTGGCGGTCTCGGCCGGCCGTTTTGCCGGCATGGGCAACGGCGGCTGAATGCCCGCTGCGCCGAGCGCGAACGGCTGCGACTTGAGAGGCTTTTTGGCTTTCGTCATGACGGAACCGGCCGGAAGAATGTCGACCGCGAGGTGGAAGCCTTTGCCGTGAGCTGCCTTTTCGATTTTGGTCTTTTCGATCACGACCGGTTCGGTGACTTCGATGATGACCTTCGTCTGCCCCGCGCCGGCGTTGCCGCTGCGAATGGACCTAACAAGACCGACCGGATTGGGGCCAGGGTCGGGTGGCAGGCGCAATCCCACAATGGGGACGTCGATTACAACCCGGTTCGGGTTGGTAAGAGCCGTCACCGTGTAGGCAGCCGACTTGTCGAGCCCGATCATGAAACGGGTGCGGACCGGAACGGCAGGCTTTTTTTCGACGCCGGCTTCCGCTGCCATCGCAGCGGCGGCCGGGACCGTGGCGCTGGGATCGGCGACAGCCACGCGTTCAGGCTCGGCGGCCATGGCGAACGCTGCGCCCAGGGCAACAGCGATTGACCCGGCGGCAAACCGAAATCCTGCGCGACGCACGCGCGTGCTCATTTTGTCCAGAACCATCCCCTTCGACCCCCGACGACGCACTACGGTTCACAAGACGGGCAAGTCTGAAGCATCACCGGAGATGATGGCGGTTTCCGGGACGCTGTCGGGCAAAGTTATGGATCGGTAATGGTTAAGCCCGGCTTAATCATTCTTGCGATTGCCAGCGCTGGAGCGCCTCGTCGTCGCTTTCGCGTGCGTCAACCCACGCGGCGGCACCGTCAGTGAATGTTTCTTTCTTCCAGAAGGGCGCTCGGGTCTTCAAGTAATCCATCAGGAATTCAGCGGCTTGAAACGCGGCATGCCGGTGCGGAGACGCCGTGACGACGAGGACAATGTTGGCGCCAGGGCGCAGTTCACCGATACGATGGACGATGAGGCTCGCCTGGAGTGGCCAGCGCATGTGCGCATCTGCCTCGACCGCTTCGAGTTCGGCTTCGGTCATGCCGGGGTAATGCTCGAGCGTCATGGATACGAGCTCGCGGCCGCCGGCCGACCCGCGCACGAGACCCGTGAACGTGACGACGGCACCGATGTCAGTCCGGCCCTGTGTCAGAACTTCGATCTCGGACGCTACGTCGAAATCATCAGACTGAACGCGGACTGTCACTGTGTCAGCCTCCCGTGACGGGCGGGAAGAACGCGATTTCGCGCGCGCCTGCGATTGCAGTATCAGGCTTGACGTGGCGCTGATCGATGGCCGTGCGAATGATGCCGGGCTTGCGAAAAGCATCTTCGAATTCGGGGCCGCGCGTGCCGAGCCAGCTTAGAACATCGGCGACGGTTTCAATGCCGGCGGGCAGCGTCACGCGTTCCTCGGCGCGTCCGGTTTTTTCGCGCACCCAGGCGAAGTAGCGCAACGTGATGTCGGGTCCATGGGCCATTCCGGCGGGCTCTCATCCGGCGCTCGAAAAGATTTCCGAACTCCGGCCAGCCTTTATGACCACTCGTGGACCGGGGGCGTCAAGCGTCAGCGACATGCCGCAACTTCGCTGTCGCAGGCGGTCGATCTTTCGTTGGTTCGTGGACGTAGAGCTTATAGTGGCCTTCAGGGTCAACCTGCGGGGGTGCACGGTGGTCTTGCTGAATATCGTCCTCAACTATGCCGCCTGGTTCGGAGTGGTTACGCTTTCAGCGCGGGGCCAGTTCGGGCTCGCGGTTTTGCCGTCGCTGGTCGCCGTGGGCATCCATCTGGCCGTGTCGCCGCCGTTGAGGCGACGGCCAGAGCTTTTGCTTTGTCTGGCCGCGATTCCGCTCGGACTGTGTGTGGAGGCAATCAACATGTGGGCGGGTGCGACGCAGTACCCGGCGGGTGCCTCGATCGCGGGCGCGCCTCCGCTCTTCATGCTCGGCCTCTGGATGGCGTTCGCCACACTAGCCAACGTCAGCTTGGCGTGGCTGAAGGACCGGCTGGGGCTGGCGGCGCTGTTTGGTGCGGTCGCGGCGGCGCCGTCTTACTACGCAGGTTCGAAACTCGGCGCGCTGGTGATCGGCGAGCCGGTCTGGCTCAGTCTCGGGATCATTGGAGCGGTGTGGGCGGTGGCATTCCCGGCGCTCTTGTTGATCGCACGCCGGATCGGGTAGGCGTCAGCCGCGCTCATGGAAGAAGTCATAGACCTTCTGCGCCATTTCTGCGGAAATGCCCTCTACAGCTTTGAGGTCCTCGATACCTGCTTTCGATACGGATTTCGCCGAGCCGAAGTGATTGAGCAGCGCTCGTCGGCGGGATGGACCGATGCCTTCGATCTCATCGAGCGGATTGGCGCTGATTGCTTTTGAGCGCTTGGCGCGATGCGTGCCGATGGCAAAGCGGTGGGCTTCGTCGCGCAGGCGCTGGACGAAGTAGAGGACGGGATCGCGCGGTTCGAGCATGAACGACTGGGGGCGCCCGGGTACGTGGAAGTGTTCGCGGCCGGCATCGCGGTCCGGGCCTTTGGCAACGCCGACGAGGGGGATGTCTTCAAGGCCAACGTCGGCCAGAACTTGCTGGGCGACGGCGAGCTGCCCGGCGCCACCGTCGATGAGGACGAGATCCGGGCGATCGGGGAATATGGGTTCGGGATCGGTGCCGTCCGTGCTCGGTGCGGCTGGGGCGGGTGTTCCCTCAGCTTCCGCGAGGCGTTTGAAGCGGCGGGTCAGGACTTCGCGCATCATGGCGTAGTCGTCGCCGGGCGCGGTGTCGGGCGACTTGATGTTGAACTTACGGTAGGCGCTTTTGACGAAGCCTTCGGGGCCCGCGACGATCATGGCCCCGATCGCATTCGTGCCGGAGATGTGGCTGTTGTCATAAACCTCGATCCGGCGCGGGCATTCCGCCAGGCCGAAACGTTCCTGCACGCCTTCGAGAAGCCGTGTCTGCGATGATGTCTCAGCAAGTTTGCGACCGAGCGCTTCTTTCGCGTTGGAGAGCGCGTGTTCGACGAGACCGGATTTGGTGCCGCGGCTGGGCACGCGGATGTCGACCTTGCGTTCGGCCTTGGTCGTCAACGCTTCGGCCATCAGCGCGCGTTCTTCGAAGTCGTGACTGACGAGAAGCATGCGCGGAACGGGCTTGTCATCGTAGAATTGGGCAATGAACGAGGAGAGCACGTCTTCGACAGGCAATGATTTATCGGCCTTGGGGTAGTAGGCGCGATTGCCCCAGTTCTGACCGGCGCGAAAGAAGAAGACCTGAATGCAGGTTTGTCCGCCTTCCTGGTGGGCGGCGAAGACGTCGGCTTCCTCGATGTTGTCGGGATTGATGGCTTGATCGGCTTGGACGTGGGCGAGGGCCCACAGACGATTGCGGAACTTGGCGGCGCGTTCGAATTCGAGCGCGTCGGAGGCTTCCTGCATGAGCTTTTGGTACATGGCGCGCACCGATTGGCTCTCGCCGCGCAAGAAGCGAACGGCTTCGTCGACGAGGGCGTTATACTCGGCGGCAGGAATTTCGTTTGTGCAAGGGCCGGCGCAGCGCTTGATCTGGAAGAGCAGGCATGGACGCGTGCGGCCTTCGAAGACGCTGTCGGAGCAGGAGCGCAGTAGAAACGCGCGCTGGAGCATGCTGATCACGCGGGAGACGGCGCCGGCGGACGCGAATGGACCGAAGTAGTCGCCTTTGATCGTGCGGGCGCCGCGGTGCTTGACGATCTGCGGCGCCGGCGTATCGCGGCGGATGAGGATGTATGGAAACGACTTGTCGTCGCGCATCAACACGTTGAAGCGCGGCTTAAAGCGCTTGATGAGATTTGCTTCCAAAAGCAGCGCTTCCGCCTCGGTGCGGACGGTGACGAACTCCATCGCCGTGGTGAGGGAGATCATTTTGGCAATGCGGTTGGAATGCCCGTTGCCGCGGGCGTAGTTCGAGACGCGCGCCTTCAAATTGCGGGCTTTGCCGACGTAGAGCACCGTTCCTTCCGCATCGAGCATACGGTAGACGCCCGGCTGGGAGGTCAACATTTTGAGATAGCCAGCAATGACCGCAGGACCTGCGGGGGGCGGGCTTGCCGCCTCGGTCATCTCGGGCTTCTCGTGTGTCGGACTATCGGACATGCGCGGACCATTGTCCCGAGCGGCAGGCAAGGTCAAGGTGGCGGAGGGATCATCGTTCATCTGTCCACGGGGGGACGAGCTGGGTCCTTCGGTTAGCTGACACGCTGAAGCTTTTGGCACCGCCCATGCGCAATGTGCGCCACAAAAGCGCCATCACGCGGCGTGTCTGTCTCTTCGTGGGGTGGAGGAGAGATGATGCGCGGATCAGCGCGGGTTCTGGCAATCTTGCTATTGGTTTTGCCATTTGCTGCTCATGCAGCGGCGAAGAAGACGCGCGAGGCGGTGCCGACGTTTGCGCGTGCGGAAGCTGTGCTGAAGTGGATCAACGGGTATCGTAGTGAGCCGGAGCCGGAGAAGCTGCCGGTGGCTGTGAAGGCGATGGGCGAGTTCGGCCTATTGCGGGAACTCGATCAGGCGGGGCTGCAGGTCGGTTTCATTGCCGGCGTGCTGGGGACGAACCCAGACAAAGCGCCACGTCTTGTCGCGCAGATGTTTCCCATGCCGCCCGAGGATCAGGTCATCCTCATCAAGGCGATCGCGTTTTCCGGGCTGCCGAACTGGAAGCAGCTTCTTTCAGCGTTCTCAGAGCGTATGCCGGCGCGGCAGGTGCTGATCGACAAGTATCTCTTCGGTGATGGCAAAACACTATTCGAGTTGCCGCTGGACGAAGGCTCATTCGTGCTCGACAGCCACTGGGGTTATTACTTCGGCAGTGGATCAGAACCTGCGGTCGGGCGGATCGTTTCGGCTCTGGCGTGGATGAAGGAAGGCGACAGCGTCGACAAGCTGACAATCGCGGCGATGGCGAAATGGACGCTCGCCTCCAACGCGACGCGCGATAAAGACCTGCTCGATACGCTCAAAGGCCAAATGAACCTGCAGGAGAGCGAGGTCGCGCGAACGAACTTGCGCGAGGTCATTCTGGCGGCTGAAACGTTCGAGACAGGCAAGATCCGCCGTGATGCCGTGGCGGCCATCGACGAGTTGAAGGCCAAGGGTCCGCAGAGCGCTCGGAACTATTCATGGTGGGGGCAAGCGGGGCAGACCGTGCTGGCGCTCGGCTGTGTCGCGGCAAGTGCCATGGGGCAGGTGCAACTCGGCATCCCATGCGTGGTCGGCGGCGCCGTTTCGACCGCAGCGCTGAAGTACTTGGCGCCGACGCCTTAAGCGCGGCCGCGCGGGTTGCTTGCCCCGCCGCGGTGCGATAACCAAAGTGCTGATTTCCCAATAGACCGAGGCAGGACGAAGCCATGGCGCGCGCTGACACGACCGGTGCCAAGACGAAGACTTCCAAATTGATCCCAGGTGCGACCGGGGATTGGGAGGTGATCATCGGCCTGGAGGTTCATGCCCAGGTGGCGTCGCGCTCGAAGCTCTTTTCGGGGTCCTCAACTCAGTTTGGTGGCGAGCCCAACAGCCATGTCTCGCTCGTCGATGCGGCGATGCCGGGGATGTTGCCGGTGATCAACGCAGAATGCGTGGCGCAGGCGGTGCGAACGGGTCTCGGGCTCAAGGCTGACATCAAGCTGCGCAGCATTTTCGACCGGAAGAACTACTTCTATCCGGACCTGCCCCAGGGCTACCAGATCTCGCAGTACAAACATCCCGTCGTCGGTGAGGGGCAGATCGAGATCGATGTCGATGGAGAGACGAAGACAGTTGGGATCGAGCGCCTGCATCTGGAGCAAGATGCGGGCAAGTCGATCCACGACCAGCATCCCGATTATTCCTACGTCGATCTGAACCGCTCCGGCGTGGCGCTGATGGAGATCGTGTCGAAGCCGGACATGCGCTCGGCCAAGGAAGCGCAGGCGTATGTGACCAAGCTGCGTACAATCCTGCGCTATCTGGGCACGTCCGACGGCGATATGGAGAAGGGCAACTTGCGCGCAGACGTGAACGTCTCGGTGCGCAAGCCCGGAGATGCGCTGGGCACACGTTGCGAAATCAAGAATGTGAATTCGATCCGGTTCATCGGTCAGGCGATCGAGGTTGAAGCACGGCGGCAGATCGACATCATTGAAGATGGTGGCAAGATCGATCAGGAAACGCGTCTGTTCGATCCGGCCAAGGGTGAGACGCGGTCGATGCGCTCGAAAGAAGAAGCGCACGACTATCGCTATTTTCCCGATCCCGACCTATTGCCGCTCGAACTGGAGCAAGGCTGGGTGGACGATCTCGCCAAGCATTTGCCGGAGCTGCCGGACGAGAAGCGGGCGCGCTTCATCGCCGACTATGGCCTGTCGCCGTATGACGCGAGTGTGCTGGTCGCGGAGCGGGAGAGCGCCGATTATTTCGAGGCCGTCGCCAAGGGACGGGACGGCAAGATCGCGGCCAACTGGGTCATCAACGAACTGTTCGGAAGGCTCAACAAGGAAGGCCGCGATATCGAGCACGCGCCCGTATCGGCCAAGCAGCTCGGCGGTCTGGTGGATCTCATTTCATCGGGGGTGATCTCTGGAAAGATCGCCAAAGATTTGTTCGAGATCCTGTGGACCGAGGGCGGTGATCCGTCGGAGATCGTCGAGACGCGCGGCATGAAGCAGGTTACGGACACCGGCGCGATCGAGAAGGCCGTGGACGAAATTCTGGCCGCCAACCCCGACAAGGCGGAGCAGGCGAAGCTGAAGCCGAACCTGCTCGGATGGTTTGTCGGTCAGGTTATGAAGTCGTCCGGCGGCAAGGCGAACCCGGCCGCAGTCAACGAGATCCTGAAGAAGAAGCTCGGGATCGAGTAAGCGGCGGCTTCGAGGCGGCGTTACTGCTTCGCGTGCGTGGCGCAACGCCGGCTGAGGCCTCGTTCGTAGCTCATCGCAGTCGTCAGCGCGGCCGTGCGATCATCGACCAGCTGGAAGAGCAGGCTGTGCTCAGTCCCCGGGCGACCAATATCCTGTCAGGTTTAGAAGACGGCCGTCACCTTAACGCGGGCAGGTGTTCAGGCTTTCGCTTTACCGCGGGCAAGGCCGGCGGCCTTCTTGAGGCGCTTACGGGCACCGGCCGTGTTGCCGAGGATCCGGGTGGCCTTGGCACGAGGAATGGCGCGGCGGGCTTTCTTCTTGCGGGTCTCGATGCTGCGCAGACTGCGGGCGGCCATGGTGCGATCCTTTGGGGATGTCGGTTGCAGGGGCAGGCCTTAGCCGCGCCCCGGAATTGGGAAGCGCTTCGTCTAGGCCAGGATACCCCCTGCTGGCAAGCCTCAACCGCCGATCAGAGCCTTGATCAGCGGGACAGGGGCCAAAAGAACCGCGGTCCAGATGACGCAGGACACAAGGCTTGCGACGAGAAATGCCCCGAAAGACAGTCCTGTGGCACCCGCTGCCATGGGCGCGAAGGAGCGCAGGGTTGTGTGGAACTTGGACAGGATGAGCCCCGTGACGCCGCGCCGGCCAATGAACTCTATGGCCTTATCGGAGGATTCCGGGCTCCAGCTGTTGCTCCAGACATTGTGGAGGTCTTCGCCCTGGTGCGACCTGCCGAAGCGGTAGGCCATCAGGTCGCCGAGGACGGCTCCGGCCAATCCGGCCGAGAAGGCCAGCAACGGGTCTCCGTCGGCATAGAAAAAGACCGCGCCAGTGGCAACGAAGATCAGGAGCGTCGGGATTGCCATCAGCGGCACGGGAATGCTGTTCAAGAAGGCGGTGAGGAACAACAGGCCCGCAACGATCAGATGATGTTCGCGAACGAAGGCGACGATTTCCTCGCGGAACGTGACGGCAAAAAAGCTGGGTGCAATGACGCCTGCGGCCCAAATGAAGGCGCTGACGACGTTAGCAATCTGAAAGGGGAGCTGGCGCATGCGAAACATGCCGGCAACCACCGGAATGATCGCGCGCACGGGGCCGATGAAGTGGCCGAAGAAGACACCCCAGCCGCCCCACTTGTCGAAGAAGTTCTCGCCGTGGCGGATCAGTTCCGGCTGGTTCTTGAAGGGCCAGATGTGAGGGATGCTGTCCTTGAAGTAGAGTCCGATCCAGTACGAGATTGCATATCCGAGCGTTCCACCGAAGCCGGCGGCCAAGATGGATGGCAGGAGAATGGCTTGGTCGGCGCCGCTGGCTGCCAGAAGTGCAGTGATGCCGGCGAGGATCGCAGTGCCGGGCCAGATAATTGACAAGAAGCAAAAGCTTTCCGCGAATGCCACGAGGAAGGCGATCGGGACAGCCCATTCCTGATGCGTTCTGACAAAGCCGACGATCAGCTCCACGAAACCCTGCACGCTCATTCAATCGCCTTCGGTGTTGTCATGATGATGAACCTCTCGAGGGCGATAATCGTGCCCGCGCGGGGGAGGAATGAGAAGTGGATAATCGGATCACGTCTTGCTGCAGCGGCGGCTCAATTCGCGACCAAGTTCGCGGCTGACCTCGTGGGCCAGAATGACTCCGCGCGATACTTGGGAATGTGACAGCCCGTTACCAGGGGTCCGCAGCACGGCCGGGCCTGCATCGGCTTCGCGCTTGCCGGCTTGGAGTTCAGCGCAGCTCAGATCCTTCTTTTTGGATTTGTACGCAAAAAGGCGAACCCCTGACGCGTATGCGGCTGCATCGGGGCGCTGGCTGATCCACGATTTGCTCGGGTCTGCCAGCATCGCCTTCATGGTTGCTTGCCGTTCGGCGATACACGTGGGGCTGTCGTCGACACATTTAAGGCCAGCGCCCGGAGTTGTGACGGTGACACCGTTTCCGCTACAAGCCGCTAAGGCGCCCACAGCCGTGAGAGCACCCCACGTGACCAGCACCCGGGCCAGGGTCCGGCCGTGAGCCGGGGAAAGTTGATCGGATGGCATGGGATCCCGGGGGCCTCTGGCGGATTTGCTAATGCAGCGAATATGTGCCGCTCATGGCCGGGTCAAGGCACGTTCGTGCCGCGTTAGATTTGTTGTTTCAATCAAGCCGCATAGCTATTTGTCTCAAAGCTGAGCCACCCGCTCCGGAAGCTCTCAGGAGAAGATATGGTCCGCGCGATTCGCATCCACAGCACCGGCGGACCGGAGGTTCTTTGCTTGGACGACGTCGATGTGCCGCCACCAGCCGCGGGCGAGGTGCGGATACGGCAGCGCGCGGTCGGGCTTAACTTCATCGACATCTACCAGCGCTCGGGCCTCTACAAGCTGGCGAACCTGCCGGCGGTGCTTGGAATGGAGGGTGCGGGCGATGTCATCGCGGTCGGCGAGCGCGTGACTGATTTCAGCGTTGGAGATCGCGTCGCCTATGGCACCGAACTTGGCGGCTATGCGGAGGAGCGGAACATCCGCGCGGATCGCCTCGTGCCGCTTCCGGCGGCGATCTCCTACGAGACCGCTGCAGCGATGATGCTGCAAGGCATGACAGTGCGCTATCTGTTTCGCGAGACTTACGACGTGCGCCCGGGCACGGTGATGCTGTTTCATGCGGCGGCGGGTGGTGTTGGGATCATCGCCTGCCAGTGGGCGAAAGCGCTGGGCGCGACCATGATCGGTACCGTTGGCTCGCCGGAAAAGGCAGAGTTGGCGCGGGCGCATGGCTGCACACATGTCATCGACTACCGCCGTGAAAACTTTGTCGATCGCGTGCATGAGATTACCGGCGGCCAGGGCTGCGACGTGGTGTATGACTCCATTGGACGTGACACGTTTCCAGCCTCACTCGATTGTCTGAAGCCGAAGGGGTTGTGGGTCAGTTTTGGCAATGCCTCTGGGCCCGTGCCTCCATTCGATCTGTCGCTTCTGAAAGGGTCACTGTTTGCAACGCGCCCCTCGCTGATGCCCTACACGGCGACAGCGGAGGCGCTTCGAAGCAATGCAGCCGATCTTTTTGCGCACGTGGCCGCCGGCCGCATCGCTATTCGGGTCAACCAGACATACGCACTTGGCGACGCTGAGCAGGCGCATCGCGACCTGGAGGCACGCAAGACGACCGGGTCCTCAATCCTCATTCCCTAACTCAGGTCACGATTGATCCATGCCGAAAAAGAAACACAACAAGCCAATAGAACTTTACTTCTGGCCGACGCCGAACGGCCAGAAGATCGCCATCGCGCTGGAAGAGCTCGAACTGCCGTATGTCATCCATCCGGTTAACATTACGCGCGGGGACCAGTTCAAGCCGGAGTATCTGGCGATATCGCCAAACAATAAAATGCCCGCCATCGTCGATCCAGATGGACCGGGGGGCGAGCCCGTATCCATTTTCGAGAGCGGGGCGATCTTGCAGTATCTCGCGCGGCGGACCGGCAAGTTGCGCGGTAAGGGCAAACGGGACCGGCTCGTCGTGGAACAATGGCTATTCTGGCAGGTGGCCGGGTTCGGTCCGATGGCAGGGCAGGCGCATCACTTCCGCCACTACGCGCCGGAGAAGATCCAGTACGGCATCGACCGCTATACGAACGAGCTGACCCGGCTTTACGGCGTTCTCGACAAGCAGCTTGCCGGGCGTGACTTCATCGCCAACAAATATTCAATCGCAGATATCGCTTCGTATCCCTGGGCGCTGGCTTGGGAGAAGCAGGGGCAGGACATCTCAACGTTCCCGAATGTGAAGGCGTGGCTCGCTCGCATCGGCGCGCGCCCAGGCGTCATACGGGGTATGGCCACTGGCAAGGATCTAGCCCCGCAGCAGGTGGACCTCTCCCAGGACGAAGAAGCTCAGAAGATCTTGTTTGGAAACAGATCGAAGTCTTGAGGACCGGTGTCAGGCCACGATCACGGCTGCACAAGGCGCGCTGGGTCGACCTCAAGGCCGGTGACGCGTTCGAAGACGATAGCAGACAGCACCTTGCTGGAGTTCACCCGCGGATCGGAAGACTTATCGGCCGTACGTGGTGGTTCCACGTTGCGAGCGCCGAGGTAGCTCGGGCTGGCTACCCCCAGGGTCAGTGGGTCGGACGAGCAGCCTCCCAGGAGGACGCCCACCAGCCCCATACGCGTGGCCACACGTCTCCAGCTTGTCCGGTTCGGAGCCACCCATTGCATGACGTGTAACCCTAATCCCGTTGCGAGCGAAACCGCTGTTCAGTTCCGTGGCGAATAGATGTGCCAAAGCCCGCCTGAATGAAGTCTGAATAGTCGCATCAAAGGCTTCTCGCGGACATGGTTACCGCTCGGTTTCCCCACCTTTTAACGACCCGTAGTCGTCGCGTTCACTTTCGCGACATCCGGTTCACGTTGGGTCTGTGAACAATGTATTTGTTAACCCATCCAACGTTCTAAAGCGATCTGTTTTAACCAAATTTCATCATGCGGCTGACAATCATTCTCGACTTGCAGACGCCGACTACAGGCCGCGGAGACGAGCGTCTCAACGCAGAGCTGCAAGAGGGACATTTGCGTGACGGAGTTCAGGTGTTATGGCGCGTTTTGAGATTACCACCAACGAGATGGTGGAGTTTGCGGCCCAGGGCGGTGCCCCGGATGCCTTGTTCGAACTGGGGCTGATGTACTGCAGCGGGCGTGAGGTTCCCCTGAACCTCATCCAAGCCCACAAGTGGTTCAATCTTGCGGCTCAACGCGGCAACTCCGACGCGAAGCGCTACCGCATCGAATTGGCTGCTGAGATGTCGAAGGCTGAAATTGCCGAAGCGCAGCGGCAGGCCCGTGCCTGGCTCGCCAAGCATTGAGTGGCTTTGAGCCTTCGGTTCAGCAATCGCTGAAGAACGATGAGAGGCAATTCCAGCTTTTCTTGGCAGCTTGTCCGATGCTGCCGCCGACGCCTTGAATCTGCTCGCCAGCTTTTTCCGTGGTGGACTTGACCGTTCCGGTCACGCCATCAAGACCTTTCTTCGTCGTCTCAACCGTTGATTTGGCCATTTCCTCGACTGTCTTCGGCGGCTGAGCCACGGCTGTGCCTTCAGGCGCAGTGCTCTCAGGGCCAGCAGCGGATGGCGTGGGATCTTGTGATGGTGCAGCTGCCTTGGGAAGAGGTGCGACTGGCAATGCGGCTGTCGAGGGAGAAATGATGCGTTCGGGACCACTGCAGCCGACCGATGTAAATCTCTCGACACTGCAGCGGGCATGCCCGCCAGACTTGGCGAGCTGTTTGATGCATTGGACTTGGTTGCGCGGATCGGGCGCTGCGTTGGGCGGAGCCTCGGCGACCACGCAACGATACACTGCGTCGGGGCTATAGCAGGCGACACAATAACTTTCGGCCACCGCAGGGAGCACTGCCATACTGCCCAGTGGCGCGATCAGGAGCAGCCGGGCACTTTGCATCATAATAATTTTAGCCTCTCCGGCCGCTTGTTGCGGGTGCTATCCGCCGCTGTCATACCCAATGGTTCGTCGTTCTGCACTTTGTTTAAGCAGGACTTATTAGGCAGCAGTGGGGCGGGGTCTCCACGGCACCCCGTGAACGGCTTGCTATTGCCCGGGTGCGCAACTATACGAGGGACCTGCCAATAGGCAGGGAGACGTGGCCGAGAGGCTGAAGGCGGCGCTTTGCTAAAGCGTTATACGTGCTAAAACGCGTATCGAGGGTTCGAATCCCTCCGTCTCCGCCATTTCCACGACCTTGTAACGTCAACGCCGGGCAGCCATTTCTGCGCTGATGCATCCGCGGCGAGTGCGGTATATCGCAGGGACACGTTGAAGATCGGGCGTGTAGTCTCATCGCTATGACGACAGTTTACTCGAATGCGCCACGGCACCCCGAAAAGGCGCACAGAACAGCGACCGACATACTGCCGCGTCCGAGTTGGATCCGAGTGCGTGCGGCTGGGGCGGACGTGCGGGAAGCCACGCAGGAAGTTGTGCGGCGGTACGGCCTTTCAACTGTGTGCGAGGAGGCCGGGTGTCCAAACCTTGCTGAATGCTGGAGCAAGAGGCACGCCACGTTCCTCGTGATGGGCGAGATTTGCACGCGCGGTTGCGGGTTCTGCAATGTGCGCACGGGCGTGCCTGCGGCCCTGGATGCGACCGAACCGGAGCGCGTCGCTGCTGCGGTTCGTGATCTCAAGCTTACGCACGCGGTCATCACGTCGGTCGATCGCGACGACCTGCCTGACGGCGGCGCGGCGCACATCGCTTCTGTGGTGCGGGCCGTGCGGGCCGCCTCGCCAGGGGCAACGATCGAGGTTCTGACGCCGGATTTTCTGAAGAAGCCTGGCGCGTTCGAAATCGTGGTCGATGCCGGTCCTGATGTGTTCAACCACAACATCGAAACGGTGCCGCGGTTCTATCCGTCGATCCGGCCCGGGGCGCGGTATTTCCATTCGATCCGGCTGCTGCAGGCCGTGAAGGAGCGGTCGCCGCACATGGTGACGAAATCCGGGCTGATGGTTGGGTTTGGTGAAACGCGCGATGAGATCATCCAGGTGATGGACGATTTGCGCGCGGCAGACGTCGATTTTCTGACGATTGGGCAATATCTGCAGCCGACGCCTAAGCATGCCGCGGTCGTGGACTATGTGCCGCCTGAAACGTTCGAGGCGTATGCAAGCCTCGCGCGCGGCAAGGGATTTGCGATGGTCTCCGCGTCGCCGCTCACGCGGTCGAGCCATCACGCAGGTGAGGATTTCGAACGGCTCAGGGCAGCAAGGAGCGGAGCCCGAGCCATCGTCAGCGATTGCTAGAAAAAAGCCCTCCGGGTGGGGGGACCCGGAGGGCAACTGCCGGACGCGAGGGGATCGGGTCCTGCATCGGGTGGATGTGTCGGAGCGCTTTGCGGGGAGGGGCCGTTGGCGCGTCCGATGAAGCCAATATACGGCTTGGCCCGCCGTCACACTGTTCCGTCGGTGACTCAAGACCTTGCGTTTCATCGAAAAACAAAAGCGCCCCGCATGTCAGTGCGAGGCGCTTTTCGTTCGTCAGTGATGTTGAGCGTCAGCCCTTGTCTCCGGCCACGGGAGTTTCAGGCTTGCCGACGATGGTGACGATCATGTCGTTGGTCGTCAGTAGTCGCTTGGCGACGCGCTTGGCGTCTTCCAGCGTGATGGCTTCGATGAGCGCGTTGCGCTTCTCGACATAGTCGGGGCCGTAGCCCTCTTCCATCAGGCCGAGGAGTTGGGTCGCGATCTTGACGTTGGTATCGAAACGCAGCGCATATGAGCCGGTGAGATAGCTCTTGGCGTTTTCGAACTCGGTCTGGTTCGGGCCCTCTGTTGCGACCTTCTGTAGTTCCTGTCGGATCAGATCAATCGAAGTCTGCACCGCATCATTGCGCGTGGCAACGCCGCCGGAGAAGATCGAAGCGTTCCGCATCGGTTGCAAGTAGCTGTAAACCGAGTATGCGAGGCCGCGTTTCTCGCGCACTTCTTCCATGAGACGCGAGGCAAAGCCGCCGCCGCCAATCAACTGATTGAGCACGAACGCTGTGAGGAAGTCGGGATCCTTGCGCGGCATGGCGCCAAAACCGAACACCGCCACGGACTGAGGCACGTCCATCTCGATGATCTTGGTTTTGCCGCCCGTTACCGGCTCGATCTTGGAAACGGGCACGAGATCAGGCTTCTCAGGCAGGGCACCAAAAACCTTGTCGAGGAGAGCGCCCAATTCAGCTGCTGAAATGTCGCCGACAGCAACGACCCGAAGATTGGAGCGAGCGAAGACGCGCTTGTGGTAGTCCTCGAGGTCCTTAGTCGAGATCGATTTCACGCTCGCGTCCGTGCCGCTCGTCGGGCGGCCGTAGGCGTGACCACCGAACGCCAGGGCGTACCATTCATTGGAGGCGACCCGATCGGGATCCTTTGCGGCGTAGACGAGGCCTGCAAGAATTTGCGCGCGAATACGCTCGGCGGCATCTTTCTCAAAGGTCGGGTCGTTGATTGCCAGTCGAAGCAGTTCGGCTGCTTCGTCGCGGTTGGCGGTGAGTGTTTCGAAGTTGCCGTAGAAGGCATCTTGCGTGTCGGAGAAACTCAGTCGGACTGCGAGGTCTTCCAGCTTTTCCTGGAAGGCTGCTGCATCGACATCGCCCGCGCCTTCATCCAGCATGGAGGAGACGAAATTGGCGAGCCCTTCCTTGCCGGCGGGGTCCTGCGCGCTCCCGCCTTCGAAGGAGAAGCGGAGAGCCATCATTGGATTGGAATGATCTTCGACGAGCCAGGCTTCAACGCCGCCGGGGCTTTTCACAGTCTGGATTTTCATGGCTGCTGCCGGCTGGTTGAATGAGAAAAAGAGCAGCGCTGCCAGTATCAGCGGCAGCGCGTAGGCGAGACGGTATCCGGCGATGCGGTCCTGTTCGCGCGCAAGTGCGCGGGCGGACGACTTCCGCGATGAGGTTCGCGTGGTCATGTGAGGTTTGCTCCTAGGGGACACGTCACGAACGCGATTTGGCAGGTGTGGCTTCGGCTACAGGGGCCTTCAACGGCTTTAGTATGCCGGTCACCGAGCGGCGCGCGTCGATGTAGGTCGATGCGGCCTTCTTCACGTCGTCGAGCGTCACTTTGCGGATCTCTTCCGGCCAGCCTTCGATCTGTTCGATCGAGCGGCCCAGTGCGAGCCCCCAGCCGTAGCGGCGAGCCAAAGAGGCCTGATTGTCATTTTCGTAGATGTATTCGGCCACGTAGCCGTTCTTGGCGCGGTCGAGTTCCGCCTGGCTGACACCGTTCGTGGCGATATCAGCGAGGACTGAGTCCAAAGATGCTTCGACCTTGTCGAGATCGGTTCCGTCGGCCGAGACCGCGTACACCGAGAACTTGCCGCTATCGAGACCGGAGCCCATGTAGCTGCCGCCTGCCGACGAGGCGACCTTCTCTTCTACGACGAGTTTCTTGTAGAGGCGGCTCGTGGGGCCATCGGCTGCGATCTTTGCAAGTAGATCCAGAGCTTCCGCTTCGAGCGGTGCGGCTGTCGTGTAGCTCGGCACGAGGTAGTCGCGATGGATCGAAGCTTTGCCGGCGCGCGGATCTTCAAGCATCACGCGGCGGGCGACACGCTGCGGAGGATCGGAGGCGCGAACGGCCCGCGGCGCGGCCGGGTTAGCCGGCAGCTTGCCGTAGGTTTCGATGGCGTTCTTTTTCACTTCTTCGGGTGTGACATCGCCGGCGACGACGAGGATGGCGTTGTTGGGGGCGTAGTAACGCTTGTAGAAATCGATCGCGTTCTGGCGCGACAGCTGCGCCATCTCGTGCTCCCAGCCGATCACCGGCACGCCGTAGGGATGATGCAAATAGAGGGTCGCATCCATCTGCTCGTCGAGAATTGCAGCGGGATTATTCTCGATGCGCGAACGGCGCTCCTCGAGGATCACGTCGCGCTCGGTCAGCACTTCCTTGTCGGCGAGCTTGAGGTTGACCATGCGGTCGGCCTCCATCTCCATCACCTTGCGCAGGCGATCCTTGGATATCCGCTGGAAGTAGCTCGTCACGTCGTGGCCGGTGAAGGCATTATCCTGACCACCGAGGCGCGAGACGATCTTGGAGAACTCTCCGGAGGGGATGTTTTCCGTCGACTTGAACATCAGGTGCTCGAGGAAGTGAGCAATGCCGGAGACGCCCTTGGTTTCGTCCGCGGCGCCGACCTTGTACCAGACCATGTGAGTGACCACCGGCGAGCGGCTGTCGGGTATGACGACGACCTGCATCCCGTTGTCGAGCTTGAATTCAGTGATGCTGGGAGCCGCGTAAACGGCTGTCGGGGAGTTTGTCAGGGCGAACATGCTGGCGATCACCATAAGGCAGAAGCTGAAAACGGTGCGGAGCGAAGCGACCATGGAGTTCCTCTAAGCGCGAGCGCACGCGGAGCGGCGCGGCTTCGTGTACTGAGAGGATGTCGGCATCAGAGGCAGGCATGTCAAATGACAAGCCGTTCATGCCGGCGCTGCGGGATGCGACGAGCGGGAATGCTTGCGATTTCAGAGTATATTAGCCAGCGATCAGAGGAAACAGCCGGTCGTCTGCGATTGATCCAAAAGGGCGCCGCCAGCAACCCCGGTCACTCGCCGCCGATCACCAGCGGGTCTTCGCCGCCATTCCATTTCTTGACGGCCGTCAGGACCGATGGCCTGCATGGGCCGAGCGGGCCTTCCATTGAATCCGCGCTTGCATCGCCGGCAGCGCGCGCTGGATCGTAGTTCTTGCGGCAGTATTCATCCTGCTGCTTTTCCAAGGCCGCCTGATCGACGACGACCTTCCGGTCCGGATCATTGATAGCGGCTGTTATGTCGACTGCGGCCGCTTCGGCAGGCGTGCCCGGTTGGGGAAGGCTGGCGGTGGACGGCGGCACCACCAGGGGCGTGCGCGCGGCCAACTTCGGTTCGGCGCTCTTGGGCTGGTTGGCACCGACGCCCAGAGCATCAAAAACGCCGCCGTTCAATTCCACGTCGTCGAGCGAACAGCCGCCGACCGCGGCAGCCACCAGGGCGGCCACAGCAAAGCGGGTCAGTCTGCGCGACGGCATGCGGTTCATCGATGGTCTCCGCTCGGTCCCGATTCTTGAGATGCGCCGGGATTACTTGGCGTTACGAAGTCTTTGCGGCGTCTTTGCGACTCGCGATGAAGGAGTCGTACAGCAGGGCCACTACCCCGGCAACAATGGCCACGTCCGCGATGTTGAAGACGTACCAGTAAAACCCGAAGGCATGCAGGGAGTAAAAGTCGGCCACTCCGCCGAGCCAGAGGCGGTCGATTGCATTGCCGAGTGCACCGCCAATGATCAGGGCCAGGCCCCAAGCCATCAGGCGGCTTTCACCCGCTTTGCAGAGCCAGATCCACATCCCCAGCGAGGCGGCCAATGCGAAAGCGGCTAGTCCTAACTGCCAGGAATAGCTCGATGAATCGAACATCGAGTAGCTCACGCCCGTGTTGAGAACGTAGACGAAATCGAGAAAGGGCGTCACCTCCACGCGGCCGCGGCCTTCAATTCCATAAACGAGAAGCATCCACAACTTATTGGCTTGGTCGAGCACAAGCGTGGCGAGGGCGACCGCGGCACCGAGCGGGGCGTACGGGCCCCAGAACCAGCCCTGCGATGAAGGCTCTTTTTCCTGTGTATCAGGTGCGGACGCGGGCAAGCTCATGGACGGGCATGTCTCTTACGTTGACGGCAGGTGGCGCCGGGTCCATCCAGAGCGGTATTTGAGCGTGGAAGTCAAACCTGCGGGTGAGAGTATAAACATCCCCGGGCTCACCTCCGCGAGGGTTGTCAGGGGCGGTACGATGCCCCATAACCCCTCTGGGCTGGCGGCGGACGCATCCCTCGCCAACCGGGTCAGGTCGGGAACGAAGCAGCCCTAACGATCAGGACGCGGGTCGTCCGCCAGCCTAAATTTTTGCGCTCACTGGCGCTGATCGGAGCGCTTTCGCGCTCCGGCGCCCTCCGCGCCGGCGCGGCTCGGTTCGGCCCACACTCGGCAGGCCGGTGTGGGGCTCGATGATTGGCCCACACTCGGCGGGCCGGTGTGGGGCGTGGGCCGCCTTGCTCCCCGGCCCTAGGGGCCGCAGAATGTGATCTGCGCCTTTGTGGTCGATGAAGTTTCCGGCTTTCCGGGCCGTTGAAGGGGAGCCAATGGCTAAAGGTTCGTCGTCGAAATCCGAGGATGGGAGCAGCGCTGGTTCGGCGGCCGCTCCGTATGTCGTGCTGGCGCGCAAGTACCGGCCGCAAACTTTTGACGATCTGATCGGGCAAGAGGCGATGGTGCGGACGCTGCGCAATGCGTTCGCGTCCGGCCGGATAGCCCAGGGCTACATGCTGACCGGTGTGCGCGGCGTCGGTAAGACCACCACGGCGCGGATTCTGGCGCGCGCGCTGAATTACGAGACCGAAGCGATCAACCGGCCGACGATCGACATGCCGGTACTTGGGCGCCATTGCGGAGAGATCATCGAGAGCCGGCACCCGGACGTCATCGAGATGGACGCGGCGTCGAACACCGGCATCGAAAACATGCGCGAGATCATCGAGAATGCGCGTTACAAGCCGATCCTGGCGCGAACCAAGGTCTACATCATCGACGAAGTCCATATGTTGTCGAAGAGTGCGTTCAACGGGCTTTTGAAGACGCTGGAAGAGCCGCCGGAGCATGTGAAGTTCATTTTCGCGACGACCGAAATTCGCAAGGTGCCGGTGACGGTTCTGTCGCGCTGTCAACGGTTTGATCTGCGCCGTGTGGACGTGCCGGAACTGTCGGTGCATCTCGGTAGCATCGCTGCGAAAGAGGGTGCGACGGCTGATCTGGACGCGTTGGCGATGATCGCGCGGGCGGCCGGTGGCAGCGTGCGCGACGGGCTCTCCATTCTCGATCAAGCCATCGCGATGGGATCGGGCACGGTGTCGGCCGACATCGTGCGTGGCATGCTGGGCTTCGCCGATCGCGGCCGTGTGTTTGATCTTCTGGAAAAGCTTCTCGGGGGAACTCCTGCCGATGCGCTGAAGGCGTTCGGGGCGATCCATCACGATGGCGCGGAGCCGGGGCAATTGCTCGCCGATCTTGCAGACGTCGTGCATCTGGTGACGCGCTTCAAGGCGCTGGGCGGCGAGGCGGGTAACGAGGGTGTGCCGGCGGAAGACGTACGCCGGGCGGGGTCGCTGGCAGGGCGGCTTTCCATGCCGCTACTCGCGCGGGCGTGGCAGATGCTGCTGAAGGGGATCGAGGAGGCAGGCAAGGCGCCCGATCCACTGGCGGCGGCTGAGATGGTTTTGATCCGCATCGCTTATGTGGCTGATTTGCCGCCGCCGGACGAGATCATGAAGGCGCTGGGCGGGGCGGGGCAGGTGGCACGGCGCGCATCGGGAGGCGCCATTCCTCCAGGCGAACGCGAGCCGCGAGCACCCTTGAACGAAGCACCTCAGCAGATTGCGGCGGCTGCGGAACTCGCGGCGGACGAAGCCGCGCCCGTGGCTTTCGAAATGACGGATGAACCGCCGCCGCTCGAAGCGTACGGCGACCTGATCGAAGGGCTGGGCGACGAAGACGATGCGCCGGCGGCCCTGTCGCTGAGGCCGCTGCGCACGTTTGCAGACGTCGTGGAATTGGCCGGCGAGCGTCGCGATGCCCGGCTTCGCGCGCACTTGGAAGAATATGTATCGCTGGTCAAATTCGACGGTGCTGCCGGATCGATCGACCTGTTTCTGTTGCCCGGTGCTCCGCCCGAGATCGCCAATGATCTGCGAGAAAAACTCAATCGCTGGACGGAGCGGCGCTGGGTCATCGTGCTGTCGAAGGCGGCTGGCGAGCCAACGCTAGGGCAGCAGAAGCGCGAGCGGGAAGCGGCGGAACTCGCGGCGATGAAGAAGCATCCCGCCGTGTCCGCTATCTTCGAGGCATTCCCGGATGCAAAGGTCGCCGCCGTCAGGACCACCGCGCGGCCGAGCGAGGACGAAGCTGGAACCGGCTGACGCCGCACGCTCTTCATATTCGAAATCCAGCGCACGTTAAGCGCTAGCCAAGAGGACGACGCATGAAAGACATCATGGGCATGATGAAGCAGGTGGGCCAGATGCAGGCACGCATGCAGCAGATGCAGGAAGAACTGGCGCAAGCCGAAATCGAGGGACAGTCGGGGGCGGGGCTCGTGCGCGTTACGCTCAACGGCAAGGGCGATATGAAGAAGATTTCCATCGACCCGAGCCTCATGAAGCCGGGCGAGGGTGAAATCCTCGAGGACCTTGTGCTGGCCGCCACTCAGGATGCCCGGGCGAAGGTCGAGAGCATGATGGCCGAAAAGATGTCCGAGATCACGGGTGGGCTGCCGCTTCCGCCGGGACTCAAGCTATTCTAGGTCTGCGCGGAACAGCGCGGGCTTCGGGGGAAAAGCATATGGCGGCGCCGACAGCACCCGAACCACCGAGCCTGCCGGCACTGCAAGGGCCCGCTGCCTGGGCGGCGGCTGTGGCGGTTCTTGTGGGTCTCGTCATCATACTTTGGGTGATGGGGCGGGCGCCCATCTGCACGTGCGGTGACATCAAGCTGTGGCACGGGGTCGTGCAGAGTTCGGAAAACTCGCAGCACATCACGGATTGGTACACGCCAAGCCATGTGATCCATGGCTTCATTTTTTATGCGCTCCTGTGGTGGCTGATGCCGAAGTCGTCCTTTGCGACACGGCTGATCCTAGCGCTCGGGATCGAGAGTGCCTGGGAGATCATCGAGAATACGAACGCGACGATTGAGCGGTATCGCACATCGACCATCGCTCTCGATTACTACGGCGACTCGATACTCAATTCCGTTTCCGATGCGCTGGCGATGGCGGCTGGTTTCTATCTGGCGTCGATCCTGCCCGTCTGGGCTACGGTGGTGCTCGCGGTGGGAGCGGAACTTTTCACCGGCTACATGATCCGAGATAACCTGACTTTGAACGTCATCATGCTGGTGTACCCTGTCGAGGCCATCAAGGCGTGGCAATCCGCGGGCGGATAAGGGCTGCGGAATCGTGGTACGCGCGGCGTTGCAACCCGTGCTAACAGTCCGCTGACATGTCGAAGAAAATAGCAGGTCCTGAAATCGAGCGGCTCGTGCAGCTGCTGGCGCGCTTGCCGGGGCTTGGGCCGCGGTCGGCACGCAAGGCGGCGCTCGGCCTTCTCAAGAAGCGGCAAGAACTGCTGGTCCCTCTCTCGGATGCTCTTCGTACTGCGGTGGAGAAGATCGTCGAGTGTCCGAACTGCGGAAATCTCGATACCGTTTCGCCTTGCACGATCTGCCAAGACCAGCGGCGCGATTTATCGCTGATCGTCGTCGTGGAAGAGGTCGGCGATCTGTGGGCGCTGGAACGGGCCGGCGTTGTCAATGCGCGCTATCACGTGCTCGGCGGGCACCTCTCGCCGCTCGACGGGATTGGTCCTGAGCAGCTCAACATCTCGTCGCTGGTTACGCGCGCGGCGGCGTCTGAGGTGACGGAAGTCCTGCTGGCGCTCAATGCCACGGTGGAAGGACAGTCGACCGCGCATTATGTGATGGACCAGCTGGCCGGTTCGAACGTTACGGTATCGCGCCTGGCGCAAGGTGTGCCGATTGGCGGCGAACTCGACTATCTGGACGAGGGTACGCTTGCTGCCGCGATCAAGTCTCGCAGGCGGGTCTGAATTTACTCGGAGCAATGATCACATGGATGCGGCGGATCTGACCGTTACCGGGGCTGCCCCGGCGGCGCCGCCGCGCTTCGTGACCGGCTCGCTGCTGCGCCACATTCTCATCATGACCGGGACCGGCGCGGTGGGGCTTGTCGCGATCTTCATCGGCGATCTCGCCAATATGCTGTTCCTGTCGTGGCTCGGTGACGAGGCGATCGTCGCCGCGGTCGGGTATGCCAGCTCGATCCTGTTCTTCACGACCTCCATCGGTATCGGTCTTTCAATTGCGGCGACATCGCTGGTGTCGCCGGCGATCGGATCGGGCAACCGCCCAAAGGCGCGCCAGATGGCCGCGAGCGCGCTGATGCTGACGCTCGCTGCGTCGATCGTGTTGACCGCGGTTGTCTGGGTGGCCGTCTCGCCACTGCTGTCTTTGCTGGGCGCGGAGGGGCGCACGCACGATCTCGCCCGCGACTATCTCTGGATTCTCGTGCCGTTTCTGCCGCCGCTGGCGCTGGCTATGACGGCAACAGGTATCCTCCGCAGCGTCGGGGATGCGCGGCGCGCCATGCACATCACGCTCATCGGCGCGATCGTGAACATCGCACTCGATCCGTTTTTCATCTTTACGCTCGACCTTGGCATCCACGGAGCGGCGATCGCGTCGGGCATCGCACGCCTTGCGATGGTGGCGTACGCGCTGTTCGCCGTGGTGCGGGTGCACGACATGGCGACGAGGCCAACTGTTCCGGCTTTGCAGGCGGATTGGCCTCCGCTTCTCGCGGTCGCTGTTCCCGCGGTGCTGACAAACGTCGCCACGCCCGTCGGCAACGCCTATGTGACGGCGGCGATCGCGGCGCATGGCGACAGCGCCGTGGCGGCGTGGGCGATCATAGGGCGGATCATTCCCGTGGCGTTCGGCGCAATCTACGCGCTGTCGGGATCGATTGGGCCGATCATCGGACAGAACTACGGTGCGGGTGACAACGACCGCATGCGGCGCGCTTTCACACTGTCGCTGGGCGTCAACGCCGCGTTCACGCTTGCGGCGTGGATCGCGCTCATGCTTGGCACCGGCCTGATCCTTGAGTTCTTCAAGCAGAGCGGATCAGCGGCGGAACTCATCCGCTTGTTCAACATCATGTTGTCGCCGCTGTTTGTGTTCCTCGGGGCTTTGTTCGTCGCGAACGCCGCGTTCAACACGCTGGGCCACGCGCAGCTTTCGACGTGGCTGAACTGGGGCCGGGCGACGATCGGTACAATCCCTTTCGTGGAGTTCGGCTCCCGCCAAGCGGGGGCGGAGGGTGTTCTCGCCGGCAATATGATTGGCGGGATCGCATTCGGGGCGCTGGCGGTGTGGCTGTGCTATCGCCTCATGGACCGCTTGCGCAGCGATGCGATGGAATAGTCGCGCCGCCGCTCGCGTCGAATCGGTTGCTGGCGTATGCGGGTCTAGCCGGCGTTCCTCTGCGCCGGGCTTGAGCGAGCCCGTTCCATGTCTTCCACCATTTCAAGTCCGCAGAAGCGCATTGCGATCGTGGCGCCGTCTCTGGCGGGCGTTTTGCGTGACCGGGCGAACCTCATCCGCGCGTTGAAGGATCGAGGGCATGCGGTACTCGTGATCGCTGCATCCCATCTGTCGGGAGAGGTCGCAGCGCTGCATCATCTCGGCGCAGAGCATCGTAACTTTGAGCCCAAGCCGCCGGGCATGTCCATTTTTGCCAATCGTCGCGTGCAGCAGGCTATTCGCGATGTGATTGCAGCGTGGCAGGCTGACACGACGATCGTCAGTGGAGCGGCACTCGCATCGCTGGCCGCCCGGGCCGCGCGCAAGGCGGGCGTAAAACAGATCGTGACGATCGTCTCGGCAGAGATGGGTGTCGGCAGCGATGAGGAGCGGCGCCTGATGGTGATTGCTTTTCGTGGTGCCGTGAAGCTCAGCCAGGCTGTCGTGTGCCACAACGCTGAAGATGCGCGCGTTCTGACGTCGATGCTGAAGCCCAAGGGTCAGCGCGTGATCGTGACGCCCGGCGACGGCGTCGATCTCAAGGAATTTACTGTCGCTCCGATGCCGCCAGCTGATTTGCCTTTGACCTTCCTGATGATCGCCAATCCCGATGCGCGCGGGGCGATCGAGGCTTACACTGAGGCGGCGCGGTCTCTCACCGGCAAAGGGTTGGCGGTTCGCTGCGTTCTCGCCACCGACCGAGAGGCGGCGCAGGATACGACGCTGTTTACGGTCGACAGCATCGCGTTCCAAGGTCGGGCGGCTGATCCGGCGGCTCTGCTCGGCACTGTCCATGTGGTGGTTCATCTCTCAGCGGATGACGGTTCGCCGGCAGCGTTGAAGCAGGCGCTGGCGGCTGGCCGGCCGGTCATCACCTTGGATGTTCCGGGCTGCCGCGAGGCGGTAGACGAGCGGGTGAACGGTTGCTTGGTGCCGCCGGCGGATCCGACTGCGCTGCTGGCGGCGATGGAGAGTTTCATCAGCCATCGCGGCCTTCTGCCCGCGGAATCACGGGCGGCCAGGATCAAGGCCGAGCGATCTTTCGGGGCGTCTGCGGTGCTCGCTCCGGTGCTGGCGGCTATTGACGGCTGACCGCGTTAAGGGATCGCGGGTCTCGATGTGCAACATGGATTGACCCTGTCCTGCGCCTCTTTTATCTGACGCAGATGGCCAAGCTCCCTATCATCACCCTGCCCGATCCGATCCTGCGCCAAGCGTCAGCGCCCATCGAACGTGTGGACGCTGAAATTCTGCGCTTGGCCGACGACATGCTGGAGACAATGTACGACGCGCCGGGGATCGGATTGGCCGCGATCCAGGTTGGCGTGCCACGTCGCCTTGTGGTGCTGGATTGCGCGCCAGAGGGTGAGACGCCCGAGCCGCGCGTGCTGATCAATCCTGAGATTTTGCATCTGGGTGCGCAAACCAAGGTTTACGAGGAAGGATGTCTGTCGATCCCCGATTTCCGGGTCGATATCGAACGGCCCGCGGAACTGCGATTGAGGTACATCGATCGGGAGGGCAAGCTGCAGGAGCACGACGCCGGCGGATTGCTCGCGACGGCCATCCAGCACGAACTCGATCATCTCGACGGCAAGCTGATCATCGATTTTCTGTCGCGGCTGAAGCGGGAAATGGTGGTTCGAAAGTTCAAGAAGCTGGCGCGTCAAGACGGGCCGTTGTGACGAACAGGCCGCTCTGACGGCGGATCAGCCGGGGGGCTCGCAGCATGCCGCTGAAACTTGTCTTCATGGGAACGCCTGAGTTTGCGGTACCCTGCCTCGATGCATTGGCGGCGGCGGGGCACGAGATCGTCGCCGTTTATTCGCAACCGCCGCGTCCGGCAGGGCGAGGCATGGCGGATCGCAAGTCTCCGGTTCATGCCCGGGCGGAGGCACTGGGGCTGCCCGTGTTGACACCGAAAAGCTTGAAGGGGGCAGACGAGCAGGCGGTGTTTGCTGCGCACGGGTCGGATGCCGCGGTCGTCGTTGCTTATGGGCTCTTGCTGCCGCGCGCCGTTCTCGATGCGCCGAAGCATGGCTGCTTCAACGTGCATGCGTCTGCGCTGCCGCGGTGGCGTGGTGCGGCTCCCATCCATCGGGCGATCATGGCGGGCGATGCCGAGACAGCCGTGATGGTCATGAAGATGGAAGAAGGACTCGATACGGGTCCCGTTGTTGCGACGAAGCGCGTTTCGATCGGCCCGATGATGACGACCGGCGACCTGCACGATGTTCTCGCCTCGGCTGGGGCCAAGTTGATCGTGAGTGCGATGGCCGATCTGGCGGAGGGCCGCATCGTTGCCGTTCCGCAAGCCTCCGAGGGCGTTGTCTACGCGTCGAAGATCGACAAGGTGGAGGCGCGGATCAACTTCGACCGGACTGCTGAACAGGTGCACAACCATATCCGCGGGCTGTCGCCATTTCCGGGTGCCTGGTTCGAGGCCGCGGGGCCGACCGGAACGATTGAGCGGATCAAGGTGCTGCGGTCGGAGCTGGCGGTCGGTGGCGGATCACCTGGGGCGGTGCTTGACGATAACCTTACCATCGCCTGCGCAACCGGGGCCGTGCGGCTCATCGATGTGCAGCGGGCGGGCAAGCGGCCCATGCAAGCGGCTGAGTTTTTGCGCGGCTTCCCGCTGACTGCCGGTACAACCGTTAAGCAATCGTAAAGATGGCACCGCGAACGGCCGACCGATGGCATTAGGATAATGCGTCGTCCGTGGTTCTCGGAGTCTATCATGTCGTATCGCGTTCTTGCTCTCGGTGTTGCCGTGCTTCTTGGTGCCGGTTCGTCCGGCGCCTTCGCCCAGTCGTCTACGATTCGGATCGAGCCTCGGCCGGTATATGGCGCGACGGTGACGATCGAAGAGGGCGTTCGAGTCTTTCGCCCGCTGCCGCCGGACAAGTATGTCATCGTCAATCCCAACGGGACGCCGGTGAACCTTGGGATCTCGCAGACGAACGTGACGGAAACTCGCCGCTCTTATTCCAGCAGCGTGAACAATCATCGCTATTTCGGGGCCCCATGGAACAATGGTTGGGGCTACCCGTACCGTCCGTGCATCCCGGCCGTCGGCAACAGTTGCTGATCGCTCGACTTGAGGCCGGCGTGGAACGTGGCATAAGAGGGCACCGCGGCAGTCGCGGTGCCCTTTCCTTTCACTGACGCCAGCAGATGTCCCGATACAAACTCGTCATCGAATACGACGGCACGCCATTTGTCGGCTGGCAGATCCAGTCAGAAGGGCTGTCCGTGCAGGGCGCGTTGCAAGAGGCGATTTTTCGGTTTTCGGGTGAGCGCGTAAAGGTGAGGGGCGCCGGGCGGACGGATTCTGGCGTGCATGCGCTAGGGCAAGTTGCGCACTTCGATCTCACGCGTGAATGGTCGGCGGGACGTGTGCAGGACGCGATCAACTTCCATCTGAGACCCGCGCCGTGTGCCGTGCTCAACTGCTCTCACGTGGCGTCCACGTTTGATGCTCGGTTCAGCGCTGTGGCACGCCACTACGTTTACCGGATACTCACACGCCGGGCGCCGCCTGTTCTCGAGCGTGCCCGCGTTTGGTGGCTGACGCACGATCTCAATACAGATGCGATGCACGAGGCCGCGATGCACCTCGTAGGTAGCCACGATTTCACGACGTTCCGGGCTACGCAGTGTCAGGCAGAATCTCCGGTGCGCACGCTGGACCGCCTGGACGTCGTGCGTGAGGGAGCGGAGATCGTCATCCGAACCTCCGCGCGATCGTTTCTTCACAACCAGGTGCGGTCAATGGTGGGTACTCTCAAATTGGTTGGTGAAGGCAAGTGGCAGCCTGACGATGTCGCGGAAGCCCTGGCTGCGCGTGATCGGAAGCGGTGCGGAACGGTCGCGCCAGCAAGTGGACTTTACCTTGATCGGGTTGATTATCCCGAAGTGGTCTGAGTTCAGGTGCGAACTTCGATGTGACTTCCGGCGGGTGTCTTGGTGACGAAGAAGCCATTCGGGATGGCCTGCTGCACGAGTGGAACGTGCGAAATCAGCCCGACAGAGCGTGAAGCGCCGACGATGTCCTGCAGGGTCTGAAGGACGGTTTCGAGTGTGCCGCTGTCGCCATCGCTGTCGAGGCTGCCGAAACCTTCATCAATGAAAATGGTATCGAGGCGTACGTTCCCGTGGGCGCTCTCGACGATATCGGAAAGACCCAGAGCAAGGGCGAGGGCCGCAATGAACGTCTCGCCGCCCGAGAGGGTCGAGGTTGGTCGCTGGCGGCCGGTGTAGGTGTCTTCGACCGCAATTCCAAGGCCGCGGCGGGCGTTGCCTCGCCCTTCTGTTTCGCGGACAAGACTGTAGCGCGTGCGCGTCATGGGGGCGAGGCGAAGGTTGGCCGCCTCGAGTACGCGATCGAACAAGGTTGAGATCGCAAAGGTCTCGAGGTCGATCCGGTGATAGGTGCGTCCGGTGAAGGCTTCGGCAAGTTCGCGCAGCGGAGCCGTTTCTTTTTCCAGCGCGTCCAGACGCCGACCTTCGGCAGCGAGATCGCTCTGCAGCTTCTGGAGTTGTGTGAGGCGCGCCAAAGCCGTTGTCGCGGCGGCCTGAGCCGCATCGAATGCCTTGGAAGCAGCATCGCGCGCGGCGGCGAGGGTGTCGAGATCAGGCCGTTGCAATTGGGCGATGATTTCAGCGGTCCGCTGAACGTGACTTTCGGCAGCAGCACTTTGCGCTGCGTATTGAAGGATGCGCTCTTCCATCGCCGGAATGACTCGAAACATCGGCTTTGCGCATTTCGTAGTCTTCGGCCGTTAGCCCATGCTCCGCCAGGCGTGCCGCGAAATGGGATTCACTTCGCGCCAATTGGTCAGAAAGTCGTTCGACTTCGCCGGTGAGGGTTTCCGTTTCAGCTTTCGCCGCGGCGACAGCTTCGGCTGCTTGGCGATCTGCGGCCATGGCCGATTCATGATCGCGGATGAACGCATTGATTGTCGCGTCCAGTGCGTTGATCGCTGCGGTGAGTGTCACGGCTTCACGCAGGTCCGGTGGAACGATTTCGAGCGCGTCCGCGAAGGATTGTTCGGCCGCCGCGGCCGTTCGCGACGCTTCAAGTTCGGTCTGGCGAGCGGCATCGAGACACGCGGACGCGACGCTCAATTCGGCATCCAATTCCTCGATTTTGGCCTGCAACGCAACGAGATCGGACGGCGGCGGCAAACGCTTGATCTCATCCTTCACGCGTTGCAATTCAGCTGCAAGTTCTGTGGCAGCGCGAGGTGGTGGCGCGAGGGCCTGTAGAACTGTGGAGCAGCCGGCAACGGCCTGTTGTGCGACTTCGACTCGCATCTGCGCGGCGGCGGCAGCATCGCGAGCTTGTTCGTGGCGAGCTTTTGCATCCGCATACTTTGCATCCAGACGCTCGGTGCCGCCGGGGCCGAGGGCCGGTGCCGGATGATCGTGCGACCCGCAAACGGGACACGCCTCTCCATGCGCAAGATGAGCTGCGAGGTGCGCCGCATGATCTTGAAGCAGAGCCGTTTCGATTTCCGCATGAACTGCACTTGCCTGTTGGAAATGCTGCTCCGCTTTAACAAAGTCCGCACGGCTGTAGTTGAGAGTGTCTTGGGCGGCGCGCAACTTTTGGCCAGCGTCATCGAACGCCGCCGCCTCGCTGTAGAGCGTACGCAAGTTAGCAGCAGCTTCGTTCAACTGTGCGCGCTGCAGATGGGCGGACTGGGCGGCTTGAAAGGATATTGTCTGCTGCGACTTTGTTGCTCGCGAGGGTGTCGAATGTCGCCTTGGCCTGTTTGGGTCGAGGCCGTCCGCTCAAGCGCTGTCCGTTTTGCTGATGCCGCTGCCGCTTTCAAATTCTGAGTTGCTTCGAGTTTGATCTGGTAGGTGCGGAAGGTCTGCAGGGTGGACCTTTGCTTCTCGATTTCAGGCGACTTTTGGAGCAGGGCTGCGAGCGAGGATCGAGCAGTGATCGCCTTCGCTTCATTTGCTTTCAATCGATCGGCGGCCTGAGCGTGGCGGGCGGAAGCGTCGCTCGCTTCGCGACGGGCGGTGTCGCGCGCGGCAGCGGCATCGGCCAGAGATGCGACGACGCGGGCAAGCTTCAATCGGCTTTCGGTGGCGGCGATTTCGTTTCGCGTGGAGTGGATGCGCGCGAGTTCTGCCTGCGCTTCGAAATGCTCGCGAAAACGGGCGTCAGTTTGTGCGGCGGCTTGGAAGGCAGCCACGGCAGCGTCCCACTCGGACTTTGCTTTGGCGGCAGCGTCGCGCAGATCGCGATGGCGATGCTCCGCTTCTGCGATGCCTTGGCCGAGTTGTTCCATGGTTTCGAATTCTTCGGCGGTGAGGCGCGCGGTGCAGCCTGTCCGCGCTGCGGCGACTTCCTTTTCCGCTGCATCGGATCTTGATTTCAAGCTCTCCGCGAGACGGCGGTAGAGCGAGACGTCAAAGAGATCGCGCAGAATTCTAATCCGTTCCTGAGTGTCGGCACTGAGGAAGGCCTCGAAGCGACCTTGCGGCAAGAGGACGATCTGACGGAACTGGGCTGCTCCGTACCCGAGGATCTTCTTTATAGCCTCGTTGACGAGGGTGACTTTGCTTTCCGCAACGACCTTGCCGGGGTTGCTGTCACTCACCTTGCCGAGATCAATATCGGTAACGTCGAACAACCAGGCCTTGTGGCTTTCGCTGGTTTCGCCGCCGCCGCGCTTTGCTGGCCTCGTCTGCTCCGGCTGGCGGACAATACGATATGTGCGACCGCCCGCCTCGAAGATCAGCTCGACTTGGGTCAAGAGGCTCGCGTCGGCGTGGTCGGAGCGGAGGCTCGTGGCGTGCTGCTCGGAGCGAGCGGCTTCGCCAAAGAGCGCGAACGTCATAGCGCTGAAAATCGTGGACTTGCCCGAGCCGGTCGCTCCATAGATTCCAAACAAGCCGCTATCGAGTACGGTGCGAAAATCGACGGATTGACGACCCGCATAAGGTCCGATCGCTTGGAGGATGAGAATGAGCGGCTTCATGCGGCGGCATCCTCCCGGCTCGCCAGTTGCGCGATGGTGTCTGCGAGGATGTGGGCTTCCCTGTCGCTCAGCGGTGTGCCGCGCATGACCTGCATGAACTGGGACACGACGGTCTCAGGCTCGTCGAGTGCTGTGGTCGAAGGACGAGCGCCGGTCGTTTGGCGGGCAACGAGATCGCGTGCATAGGTGAGGCCGCACGCGAAGGGGAACCGCTCGCGGATGCGTTTCATCGGGTCCATCAGGCGACCGTCGTCTGTGAGTATCGCTTTGATGAAGTCCTCTGAGGGGGGCAACTTCAGCAGTTCTTCGAGCGTGCCGCGTATAGTGCGGACGCTGCGTAAGGGTTGAAACGGGATGAGTTCAACGGTGGCATTGCCAGGGGCGTCGATGTCGACGATGGCCATCGATTTTTGATTACCTTCTTCGTCGAACCCGAATGCCAAAGGTGCGCCGGAATAGCGGATATGTGGAGCGCCTGCGGTTTGAGGCCGGTGGATGTGGCCAAGAGCAACATAGGTGGCGCCGGAGAAAAGTTCGGCCGGCACCGTTTCAATGCCACCGGCAATGCGCGTCAAAGGGCGTTCGGTTTCGCCGACAGACGCGCCCGTGACGAAGGCGTGGGCCACGATGATCCAGCGCGCGCCCGGTGGAATGTGTGGACGTGCTGCGGCGATCTGGGCCCGCATCACGTCAGCGGGGCATTTAATGTTGGTGTCGGCAAAGCACTCGCGGGCGGCGTATTCATAGCCGAAGGGTAGAGCCGAGAATGCAACCGGACCATGCGCGTCGTGAAGTACGAGCGGTTCTTCGGTTGAACTCAGTGGCCCGCGGACGAGGGTGCGGCGGCGATCGGCCAGCATGGCCATGGCGCCAATACGGTCAGCGCTGTCGTGATTTCCCGCGATCAGGATGACGGCGCACGATGTATTCGCGATCACGCTCTCGATGAAACGATTGAATAAACGGACCGCGCTTTCTGGCGGTGCGGCACGGTCAAAAATGTCGCCAGCTACAACGAGTGCGTCGGGTTGAACCTTTTGCACTGCCGCAAAGACTTGGTCGAGAACGGCAGCGTGATCGTGATCCAGTGAGTGGCCCTCGAACTGGCGTCCAAGATGCCAATCCGCTGTATGCAGAATTCTCATTGCGCCCCACCCCCTCAGTCACGTGCCGTTCTACACTGGGGGCCTTAGTGCACGCGAGGGTGAGCGCGCGTTATCGCATGGTTATCCAACACGATGTTCGCAGAAAAGGCGAACAACGGCTCCACGACACCGGAGTCGGCTGCGAATTAAAAGAGCTAGTCAATGGCCGCATTTCAGTCACCGCCGAGCAGAGACCTCCGGACGGTGAGACGGACGGTCCTGCCGTCTACGCGACGTGGCGATCACTGTATGCGATCGCCACGTGTCTTCAAGACGATGTCGTTACGAGACTGTCTCGAACGCCCGCGTCTCGGCTGGGCGTGCTTCGTCCGGATCTGGCCCGGTCAGTGCATCGATGAGGCTAGCTTCAACGCCGGGCCCCAGCATCTGAAGTGAGACTTCTTTGCCGTTTTCGAACCGGATACCATCCCGGTATGGACCGGGCTCCAGGCGGACGAACGTGACAGTTGCCTCGTCCTTGTCGAATAGGCAGCGGAGATGCGGTGGCACCTTCGCTAACCTCAAGGTGGTGTCACAAGACATGCAGATTGCCGTCGCCGGATCGCCCGGGGCTATGAAGCCCACGCTTCCACTTGGGAAGCGGTATGTCGTGTAACGTTCCTCTGTTCGTGCGGGCCGGCTCCGGTACATCTCGAGTGAATAATCACACATTGCGCAGCCTCCTTTTACTGTCGCTTGATCGAGGGGCCACCCAGCTATGCCGGTTGAAGGCTGTTCCTCGAGGACTTGAGAACTTCATGTGCGCGTGAGTTGTTCCCACCTATGCGGCGTCCGGCGATATTCTTTCTCTGGCTCGCCCATCCGCTCGAGGTAAACGGCAAAGGCCCTTAGGTGTGCTCCCGGCGAGCCGTCAGTCGATGGGCAGGGGCGCTGATCTCCGGAACGGCCCCATCGAAGGCCGCATCCAAATGTGATTGGTCTGCGTTATGGTGGGGCCGCAACCCCCGAGCATCGGAGGCTGACCCTGTCCAATACGTTTAACGCAACCGCAGATTTTGCTGCCAATATGGTCCGCCTCGGCTGGTTCACGGGCGTGGGTCTCCTGGCCGATCGCACGGCCCGGCAAGCAGGATACCGGCCGGCGTCTCGGCCGGCTGACCGCATCGTGCCGGATCGTGATACCGTTATGGCTGACATCATTGATCTGTTCAGGCGTGATGCTGAACTGGTCCGGAGTGGTGCTGCGGCACCTGGCGGCGAACCCGCCGGCGGATTAATCGACCATATCGGTCGGCTGCGTGCGATGCTGGACGACATTCCTTCGACTATCGAGCGGCAGACTTCGCGGCGCGTTGACACCGCCACCACGGCTATCGACAGCTCAGGGTTGCCGAACTATTTCACGCAAGATTTTCATTTCCAAACCGGCGGCTATCTGTCGGACCAGTCTGCCCGGTTGTACGACGTTCAAGTCGAGACGCTGTTTCGCGGCTCGGCATTTGCGATGCGACGGCAGGCTCTGGCACCGATTGCCGACTTTATGCATGGCCGTGATCAGCGCAACGTTAGCCTGCTCGATGTCGCGTGCGGTACCGGGCGGTTTCTTCGTGAAGTCCGGCGGGTGTATCCCGCGATGCGACTTGCAGGGCTTGATCTGTCACGGCCGTACCTTCGGGAAGCAGAACTCCATCTCAATGGCTTGCGCGGTGTTCAATGGATCGAGGGCAATGCTGAAGCGATCCCGCTTGCAGACGCGAGCCAAGATATCATCACCAGCATCTACCTGTTTCACGAACTTCCGCCGGAGGTGCGCCGTACGGTTGTTGCCGAAATTGCTCGATTGCTGAAGCCTGGCGGCCTTTTCGTTTTCATCGATAGCCTCCAACGCGGCGATCGGCCGGGAGGTTGGGATGGATTTCTCGACGGTTTTCCCGAACGCTTCCATGAACCGTACTTTCGGCACTATACGATCGATGATCTCGACAGTGTCTTCGCGACAGCTGATCTCCACGCCGTTGCCACTTGGCCTGCTTTTCTCTCTAAGGTGATGGTCCGCAGGAAGCAGACGAACGCTTAACCTGACCTACGCTATCTGCGGGCTAAACTTTCGATCAAAGCTGGCGACGGCCGCAAGCAACGTTTCCCGGCGCACAGGTTTGGGTACGAAAGGTGCTTTGCGCAGCGGAAGCAGAAGCTCCCACTGCGAGTACCCCGACACAACGATAAATGGGATCGAACGTCGTTCGAGCGCGGTCGCGACGGGTGAAATACTCGATCCGGCAAGATTGGCATCCAGGATAGCCAGATCACAGATCGACCCATTGCTGAGAATGCCAATCACTTCATCGGCGGAGGCGGCCAGACCAACGATCGTATGCCCTTCCGCTGTCAGAATATCAGAAAGTTCGGCCGCAACTAAGTACTCGTCCTCAACGATGAGAATCCGCATCCGCTCCGCCCCTTTAGCGCACATGGCGCGTTTCTTCCGACCCAGTGTAATTCACCTGACCACCGAGGGTTCCAAGTTCTTCAAGCTATACTAAACTGCCAAGCCTCCATCACGGATCAAAGCGGTGAAGAGCCCGCCGCGCTTAGCCAGCTCTGCGTATGTGCCCAGTTCTGCAATTTTGCCGTGGTCCAGGAGGATGATCTTGTCTGCGCCACGAATTGTCGAAAGACGATGCGCAATGACGAACGTCGTTCGCCCGGCGCGCAGTCGATCGAGTGCATCCTGGATACGCATTTCAGTTGCAACATCGAGCGCCGACGTCGCCTCGTCCAATATCAGGAGCGGAGCGTCCTTTAGAATGGCACGCGCGACGGCGATGCGCTGGCGTTCGCCGCCGGAAAGTCCTTGGCCTCGATCTCCAAGCACCGTTTCGAAACCGTGCTCCTTGCGCAGGATGAAATCTAGAGCGCCGGCGGTGCTGGCGGCTGCTTCGATTTCGGCCATACTTGCTCCCGGGCGTCCGATGGCAATGTTTTCTGCGATTGAGCGGCTGAAGAGCGCCGGGTCTTGGAAGACAACGCCGATGGAGCCTCGCAATGATGCCAGAGTGACCTCGCGGATGTCCTGTCCGTCGACGAGAATACGGCCGGTCTCTGGATCATAGGCGCGCGTCAGGAGAGCAAGCGCGGTTGATTTTCCAGACCCTGTCGCACCGACGAGGGCTACGGTTTCGCCCGGTTCTGCTTCAAAACTGAGGCTGATCACGCCGCCTGAGCCGCGGGGGTATCGGAAGGTGACATTCTCGAACAATACGCGGCCTGCGCGAACAACCAGCGGCTTTGCGTTCGTCATTTCTACGATTTCAGGTCGCTCGTCCAGAATTGAAAAGAATTGGACGAGCGTGGGCGCTTTCATGAAGAGGCCCATGAGAAAACTTGTCGTCTGATCCATCCGCCCGATAAGCAGAGTGGTGAAACCTATGAAGGCCACTATATCACCGATGGAGGCCTGACCTTGTGACGACAGAAGCGCGCCATACGCGAAGATTGCGACGATTGCTATCGATGACGCACCGCGGGTGAGCACCGACGACGCCGCCCACCAGTTCAGAACGGGATATTGAATTGCCAATAGCCGATCGAGAGATGATCGCACCGATCGCATTTCAAGGGTGACTGCGAGAAAGCTCTGCAGCACGCTCACATTGCCGACGAGATCACTGGCGTGACCAGAGAAACTCATAAACTGATCTTCGACTTTCGATTGCTCGGTCGATGTGTTGGCGATGACAAGAAGGTTCACGCCAATGTAAATTGCAACGATGCTACCGAGCAAGAGAGAGAGGCGCCAGTTGAGATAGACGGCGATAGGGATCAGGAAGACGAGTGCGGATATATTCGAGATTTGTTCGCGGAACACTGGCAGCCATACACCGAACAGGCACTCGCACCCTGTCGTCATCACGCGCATCAAGCGTCCGGCTTGCGCCTTCGAGTGAAAAGATGCTGGAAGTGCCAGAACGTGACCGAGAAACGTTTCCATGGCTGCAACGCGCCTGCGATGCGCCATGCGATCGGCAACGACGGAGATCAGGAGTCCGCTGAAAAATGCGGATATACTGACCAGACCCCAAAGCACGACGAAGCTTAGCGAGTTGCGGCCCTGCGATAGAGCATTCACCGCTTTGCCGAACAGCAGGGGCTCCGCGACCTGCAGAGCGCCAGACACTATGCCGGCAGCCGTCAGCGTGGCGGCGATATGTTTTTCGGGAGCAAGGAGAAGGAGGGTGCGAAGCAGCGCGCGTCGCAGTTCCGAGGCAGCGCTACGGATGAGCGGCTGTGATGCCATTGCTGGCTTTCATACAAAACCGGAAGTGGTGTGCCCGACTTATCGGGCACACCGTTGGCTTACCAGTCGATGCAGCGGCGGTAGCGATACCACCAATAGCCACTGCCGGTGACGATTGCGCGGCGATGGAGCCACTCGCAGTCACCATAATAATAGCCGTCATAGAAATAGAAGCCAACTCCGGGTCCCCAGCCGTAGCGGCGTCCGTGACGGCGGACATAATCACGACTGTGGCGACCGCCGTGGCGCACGCCATCACGCCCACCGCGGCCTCCACGGTAGACGTTGCGATCGCCGCGGCCGCCACGATCGAAATCTCGACCTCCACCGTCACGTCGTCCGCGGTCTACTCTACCGTCGCCTCTACCATCGCCGCCGCGATAGGCTCGCGATCCATCGCCTCCGCGCCGACCTTCCGTGCCGCGGAATTCGCCGCCGCGGCGACCGCCGCCGTCCATCGAGCGACCGCCACCACCGCCGCCTTGGAATGCAGGTCCGCCACCGCCTGATCGACCGCCGCCTGCGCCGGGCCCACCGCCGCCACCACCACCTTGCGTGGCAGCACCACCTCCTCCGCCGCCGCCGCCTCCGCCGCCACCACCCCCGCCACCACCTCTACCTCCTCCGCCGCCGCCTCCGTCACGTTGGGCGAGAACAAAGGAGCCATCTGGTGCAGTCGTGGGAGATTGCGCGGCGGCGGGCGTCAGCAGCAAAACACCTGCCGCGATGGCCGACATCGCCAATTTGTGATTCATCTTTGGTCCTCCTGATCATCCGTCTTTTTTTGCTTTGCGCTCCACACTCGCGGACTGTCGCTGCAAGAGCGATCGTCTGCGGCTTGAAAGCTGCAGCGGTAACTGTGCGAGGACCGGCTTTGTTCCGGGTCGTGAGGCAAGTAACGCCGCATCCGCAGCATCTTGAACTCGACTGCGCGCGTCATTTTCGAAGCGGCTCCGCTTACTTGCGGACACCTTCGACGTGAAACTCGAGTTCCACCGTTTTCGCGGCCGGGCCTAGTTCCCTGACGATGCCGAAATCAGACAAGGCAAGCTCAGTTTTGCCAGTAAAACCGTGCCTAAAGCCGCCCCATGGATCCGCACCACCTCCGATGTATGAGGCGGTGATGGCAACAGGTTTCGTAATCCCGCGCAGTGTGAAATCGCCCGCGATGACAGCTTTGCCGTTGCCGTCCTCTGTGACCGACTTGCTGACGAACGTCGCCTGAGGGAAGCGAGCGACATCAAGGAAGTCAGCGCCGCGGAGATGCTTGTCGCGCTCGGCATGGTTGGAGTTGACGCTCGCGGTCTCGATGGTGACCGAAATGCCCGAGGCTGATGGGTTCTTTTCATCGTAGCGGAATGCTCCAGAGAAGGTATCGAAGCGGCCGGTCAGCCAGCTGAAGCCTAGGTGCTGAACACGGAAGTTGATAGAGGCGTGGCCGCCTTTGGTATCGATCACGTATTCCGTGGCTGCGGTTGGTGCGCTCATCGCGCTGAGCGCACAGAAGACCAAGCCAAGTCCGCGAAGCATCATTGTGTGTCACTCCTTCGATTAAAAGACAGCGAGATACCGGGACTTCGCGCCACAGGCTGCGTGCTGTGGCGTGTGAGAGCGTGCTTGATCGCAGCGGATGCATGGAGTGCCGTGAGCATCATCACGCCATAGGCGATCCAGCGGTGAAGCGGACCGGCAGCGTCCGAGAGGCTCTTGTTCTGGATCAGCGCCGGCACTTCAAACCAGCCGAAGACGTCGATGGGCCGACCGTCAGCTGTGGAAATGAGATACCCGCTGAGCATGAGACAAAGCAGCAGCGGATAGAAGGCGAAGTGCACCAGCCGCGATGCTTTGAGCTCGAAGGGGGTGAGACCGGGGCGCACCGGCTTGATGTTGGTGAGGCGCCAGGCGATGCGCAGGAGAAGCGCAAACAGAATGAACATTCCGGTACTGCGATGGAGGGCGGGGGCACGCGTGTAGTAGTAGTCGTAGTAGTCGAGGCGAACCATCCACCAGCCCAAAGCGAACAGTGCGATGATCCCCGCCGCCATTCCCCAGTGCAAACTTTGCGAAACGAGCCCATAACGTGAGGAGTTATCCCTGATCATCAACAACGGCATTCTCCCACGGTTTGCATCCGTGAGGATAACTTTCGACCGAGATCGCGGCCATATGGCGGCGTAATCGCTGTATTTTCGACAAATCGAGAAATTACAATTGCTGTTCATAAACAAATTGGAGAGCAAAATGAAAAATACTCCGAGCGCGATATTTGCGATCGCGGTGCTGGCATGTGCGATCACACCCGCTCCAGCTGCACAGGCAGAGAGCTACGTCTTCAACAGCCGCAAAAGCGAAGTTCGATTTACGTATGCCATGGGGGTTCTAACACAGCGAGGCCGGTTCAGTTTGGTTGAGGGCGATCTGCAGTTTGATGAGCGTGCACCCGAAAAGAGCCGCGTGTTTGCGAAAATCGCAACGGCGAGCATCGAAACCGGTCAGCCCATCGTCGACGACGAATTGAAGGGCGCTAACTTCTTCAATGCCAAAACGTCTCCGACAGTGACGTTTCGTAGCCGGTCTGTGAAGCCGATCGGATCTGATGCGGCGCTGATCACCGGCGATATTACCGTCAACGGGATCACAAAGCCTGTCACACTCGATGTGAAGGTGACGGCCCACGAGGATCCGGCGCTCAAGTATAGCAAAGGGAGCAAGCAGTTCGTCGGCAAGACCAAGATCTCGCGCAGTGCCTTCAAGATGGATTCCTACCCCGATATGGTCGGTGACGAGATCGCAATTGAAATCGACGCGATCGTTCGACCAAAGAGGTAGGCGACCCGGATGCTTTATCGAGCGCTAGAACTTACGGCGCAATTCGGTTCGGATGCCGAAGTTATCTTCGGCATCCTCGAGGATCTGATACGTGGCGTCGGCACGGAAGAGCCACGCACGGTCGAGTGGAATTTGATAGCGCACGCCTAAGGCATACTGCGAATTCTTCGCGCCAATTCCGTCATCCTCGAACGGCTGGACCATGGCCGCCTCTACGACGATCTGCTGATCGAGATTGAAAAGATATTGCAGGCCGATTGCTCCTCCCCAGGCATTCGACGCGGTGTCGTCAAGCTTTGGGTAGCCCGTCAGTGCATCCGTCTCGAAATTGATCCCGACGTTCTTGAGAATGCCTGCACCATTGCCGTCAACCAGAGGGCGGGGGTTGTCGAAGCCGATGAAGAAGTTTGCATATGGGAGCAGCGTGCTCGGGAGCCCGGTGATCAAGCTGTTCTCCGAGATGACAGCGTAGCCATCCTCGCCATCGTTGCCGAAGTTCGCAAAGAAGCGCGTGGAGTTCGACACGGTGTTTGCGTAGCGCCGTGTGTATGCGGCGGTGAGGTAATGTTCGAGCAGTCCATCGGCTTCATTGGTGCCCTGGACCACGCCGTAGCCTGCCTCGATGTAACCGCTGAAGGCATCGATGAAGGTGGTTACGCCGTAGAGATTGGCGTTGTCGTTGTCGGGTTTGCCGTTGGCGCCTAGTACATTGGCGTTGTCGATGTTGTCGAACGCGGCAAAGAATGTGACGTCATAGTTTGCAAGGCCGAGAGCAGCCAGATTTTTTGCGGGCAATGTTACTGCGCCGCCGAGAATGGCATCGTTGGCCCAGATCCCATTTTGCAGAAACAAGGGGTAGAGGCCGACGACGAAGGGAAGATCGAAGCTTGCCGGGTTGCCGGAAAAGCCGGAGTAGAGGGATCCCACATCGCCTTCGAAGAAGAGGGTTTGAGGCAGTGGGTCGAATTCGTCATTGAACTGGCCGTTGCCATCTCCGGCTCCGAATTCAAAGCGCGTGAATTCGACGTTGGCTTTTTGCAGCGGCGTGAAGAAGGCGTGGATGCGTTCGGTGCCTGTGATCTTGAGATCAACATCGAGGTTCAGGCGGGTTGCAATCTGGCCGATCTCCTTGCCGTTGTTTCTGTTGTAGGCAACGGCCGTGCGCCAATCGCCATAAACGGCCAGCCCCGGAAGCAGCGGATTGAGTTCGCCGAGGACGGTGCTGCTTTCATCATACATTCCCGACGTATATTGCTCGCGCCCAATTTCGAGGAGTGGACGGGGCGGCTCGACGGCGCTTTTCCCGCCGTAGATTTCGGCCTGCTCTTCCGCGTCGTAGGTGGTTTCATATGTCGGGCCCTCGCGAAAAGCTTTGTTGACCAACTTGTCCTGCTTGTGGGACGCGGCGTCTTCTTTCGATGTGGTCTCAGCTTTTGAACTTGTCTCGGCACCGTCGATGGCTTCGTCTGTCGGGCCGCCGACATACGTTTTGGCAATCCACGTCTCGTTCGTGGCGGGCTGTTGTGCGCCGACTGTTGTCGATGGCTCTGCTGTCGAGGCTGACATTCCGATGTATCCGCTGGTCACGATGGCCGCGACCCCGAGAGTGGTCTTGGCGTAGGCGAGGCTTGCCGCGGTTGCATTCCGGGTCATGCGCATGCTCCAGGTGGTGCGGCGGATCCGATTGGGATCTCGCCGACGTAGTCGAACGAGTGAGGGAGGCTTCGGACCCGCCTGAGGGGACGCACGAGCGCGTCCCATCCGAAGTTGCTCTGGCTGTGCAGCCTTAGTTTCTGACGTCGATGTCCACGGAGTAGGCGTGGAAATTCATGATGCGCTCGTTCATGCTCTGCTCCATCGCCTTGGTCGCGCCTACGAAGCGCATGAAGTAAATCGGCTCGGCTCGGCTGCGCATGCGGAAGGCCAGCTTGTATTTTCCAGGTTTCTTGATCAGCGCTCCGGGCACCGTGTAGCTGGCAACCTTCTCGGCGAGCGGGGCGAGGGAATGGTTTTCCATGCGCACGAGCGGCGGGTGGTTGAGGACGGTTGTCGGAATTCCCGGCGGGCGCAGATGCGGCAGAGGGTCGATGTCGAAGTTGACCGGGAGGTACATCTCACGGTCGGTCCCCTTGACATTGGTGGTCAGGAACTTGGTCTGGAAATTCACGAGCTGCTGATCGGTTGCGATAGTTCCGGCGGCAACGTCGAGGCTATGCAGATCGGCCATGTCGCCATTGCTATCGACATAACCGGACTCCCAGATGTTCTGGCCATCGGGATCGACGAGGGCGACGTTGACCCAGAGCTGCGGCTGGGCGCCGAGAGAACCGGATGGCAGATTGTGGCCCGTGTTCGTGTTCTTGATCCGATATGAGAAGCCCAGGTCGCCGCCGATCCGCGGTGTGCCATCGATGAAGGGGCCATCGATCTTGCTCGAGTTCTCCATGACCTGTTTTCTGATGCGGTCGCGCTCGTCGAGCTTGGCGAGGTTTTCATCGATGATCTCGCGCGCTTCCTCGCGGTCGAGGGCATCGGACCAGCGCTTGGGAAATGTCACCTTGAGCTTGCCGGCCGCGACCTTGTCCTCGAACTTGGTCGTTCCCCAGCCCGCGCGCCAATCGAACTGCAGCCAATCCTCGATGTTGATGTCCTTCGCCTTGATGTTGTGCGGGAAGATGCCGGGGTGTGCGATCGAATAGCCAGGTCCGATGAAGCGATGATTGGCGTGCTTGCGGCCGGGGTTGATCTCCTTGCCGCCGACGATCGCTGACGGCGCTTTGGAATAACCTTCGGGCTTACCCGGGACCTTGCCCATGTGGCAGTCCTGGCAGGAGACGCCCTCTTTGCGCGCGGGGCTGTCGCGATATTGATCCCAGACGATCTCGAGCTTGATGCCGAGGTTCACGGCGACCTGGTGGCAGCTGACGCAGAACTCGGATTTGGTGATCTGGTCGTTGGTGATCATGCCTTTGTGGATCTGGTTGCCGCGTTCCTTCTCGCTGGTGGCGACCGTGTAGGTGTCCTTCTTGGCGATGACATCCTTGATGACGCTTTGTTCGCCGCTGCCGTAAACGGGGTCGAAGATCTTGCCCGGCTCAATGCGGCGCTCGCCGTTGACCTTGCCGTATTGTTCTTTGACGCGGTGGCAGGTGATGCAGGTGACACCTTCGCGCGAGATCTGGCTTCGCTCCCAGAGTGGGGCGTCGCGCTTTTCGCCGAGCTGCGTGCCGGCTTGCTGATGGCAGCGGACGCAAAAGGTGCCAACGGTGCCTTGAGTGAGCTCCTGGAACTTCTGCTCGAATTTGTGGAACATCGGTGAGATCGACGCGTAGGCGTGGTTCGATGACGACCACTCATCGTAGATCTGCTTGTGGCACTCACCGCATTGGGAGGCCGTCGGGTAGAGCTCTTCGTCGCTGGCTGCGATCGCCTTCGCGAGTGTCGTGGCCACGTCTTTCTGCGATTGAGGAGACGGCTTGGATTTCGTGATTTCCGTGGCAGAAGGTATGGGTTTCTTCGGTGTCTGATTTGCATTCGCGTGTGAAATGAACGCGCATCCGGATACGGCCACAACGGCGTGGATCAGTGCCCGTATTTTCGCGGCTCTTTTCATTGCGAAAGCTCTTTTCTGCTGCGATCCATTCGATTTCAGATGAGCACAACAAGCATTTCTGTCTGTTGGTTTTCGAAATGGAGCAACACGTTTTCATGTGGAACTTGGCCATGATGTGGCGAAATGATTGTGCGTTTTCGAGTTCAAAATAGATCAATGTCGATTGCATCAGTGGCGCCGAAACATGCTTGGGCTTTGCTTTGGCGGATATGCTCTCAAATCGGAAAATGAGCGGACATTCTCTCGCCATTTTGGTGCCGGTAATCAAAATCTGTCGAATTCGATGATGCCCTCAACGGAAGGACGGCGCGGTGGCAGAACGCTGCAAGATCACGGTGAACGGCAGAACGATCACGGCGCGGCGCGGCGAGGTTCTGCTCGACGCGGCTTTAGGTGGAGGTCTCGATCTTCCGCACGATTGCCGAGCGGGGCATTGCGGCATGTGCTGCGTGCGTGTGGTGTCGGGTGCCGTGAGCGGCGGCGAGGGAGCGGAGCCCGGCATCGTGCACGCGTGTCAGTGCCGGGTCGCTGGCGATGCAGTCGTCGAGAGCGGCGCGGTGGCAGGCGTGCGCACCGTCAGCGGTGTGCTCGCCTCGTTGCGGCCGTTGTCTGCCGATGTGGTGGAAGTTGGCATTCGCACGGATCGCGCGCTGCCGCATCATCCGGGGCAATACGCGCAGGTCCGCTTCGAAGGATTTCCGAGCCGCCCCTACAGCATCACGCTGCCGATGAGCGCCGACGGCGACAGCCGGCTGACGTGGTTTCATATCCGGTGCGTGCCGGACGGGCGTGTGACTTCGGCGATTGGGAAGACGATCCGGTTGGGGCACCGGGTGTCTCTCACGGGGCCATACGGATCGGCGTATTTCAGGCCCAATCTGCAGAGCCGAAAGGTGCTCGTGGCGACGAATACCGGATTTGCGCCGATCTGGGCGATTGCCGTTGCGGCGCTGCGGGAAAGTCCGGAGCGGCTGATGATGGTGATTGCCGGTGGGCGCACGCTGAGCGCGATTTATATGGGTCCGGCACTGGCGCAGCTTGCACGATTTCCGAATGTGCAGATCGTCGCGGCGTGCAGTGCGGATCAGGATCCGGGTCGGCGCGTGCTGCCAGGACGGCCGACGGACTATCTTCCGCTGCTGCTGCCGAGCGACGTGATCTACGCGTGCGGTGCTCCGGAGATGGTGGAGGCGGTCAAGGCGATCGCGGCGCGACACGGCGCGGTGTGCCACGCGGATCCGTTCGTGCCGGCGACAGACGCGAGGCCGGTGGCGAACAGCGCCATCGTACGGAGGCCCGCGATGACGCTCCAACCGGGAGGATTGTCTGTTTCCAGTGTCTAGAACGGATCGGGCCATGCTGGCCGGGTTGCTTTTCTCCGGCGGGATCGTGATGGCAGCGGGATTGGCTATGGGTGCTGCCGGCAGCGCCGATCGAACAAAGGTCGTCGGCACGAATGCATGCGCCGAATGTCACAAGCAGGAGGCCGAGGCATTGAAAGGAACGCACCACTTCAAAACGTTTCGCGAAATGCCGCGCGATGCCGCCGCGACTAAGATCGCGAAGGCCATGGGTGTCCGGCGCGTGAAAGCAGAGAGCGTGTGCCTGAACTGTCATTTTACGGTGCAGGAGAAAGGCGGAAGCGCTGAACCGATCTCCGGCATTTCCTGTGAGTCGTGCCATGGCCCGGGCCAGGACTGGATCAAGGTGCACAGCGGCTACAGCGGCAAGACCGCGGCAACCGAAACAAAGCCGGAGGCGGCGGCGCGCTGGAAGTTGGCGGAGGCTAAAGGAATGATCCGTCCAGGCTCGGTCTACGCGCTGGCGAAGAATTGCTACAGCTGCCACGTGGTGCCGCATGAAGAACTCGTGAACAAGGGCGGACATCTGCCCGGCAGCGCGTTTGACCTGGTGGCGTGGTCGCAAGGCGAAGTGCGCCACAACACATGGCATTCGAAGGGCAAGGACAACGTCGCGGCCAGTGCGTCACGGCGAAGGATGCTCTACCTCGTCGGGCTCGGCGTGGAATTGGAGACGGCCCTTCGCGCGATCGGCAAAGCCAGCGCGCGGAAGATCTATGCCTTCGACATGGCGGCGCGAGCGGACCGTGCCCGCAAGCAACTAGCCGCCGCTGCCAAATCAGTTCCGGGTGTTCCGGAGATCGGGAAGCTTGTCGAGTATGGCCACGCCGGCGGCCTGAAGCTCAACAACGAAAGCGCCTTGACGGCCGCGGCGGACGGCGTTGCCAAGGTTCTCGTGGCGATCAGCGAAAAGTACGACGGCAGCACGATGTCCGGGCTCGATAGCTTCATACCGGCACCCGACAAGTACAAGGGGCAGGCGCGTGCCGCGGCGGCGGTGAAGTGAACGATTGCGCCGCCGATGGCAGAGTGGCGTCTGGTTAGGATGCGAGCGATGCGTCACGCGACGGGGGCTGCTGGTCCGACGTTCAAAGCTAGGACGACCGGAAACGGCTTTGGCACAGCGGGATTTCTGACGCGGGGTCTGCTTCCGTTCGTCATGATCGCTTGTCTGTCGGGCGGCCTGTTCTGGTTCACAGCGATCTATGAAGGCAGTTTGCGCGATCCGCGTTATCTCGACGGATGGCTGCTCGCGGGTGGCATGGGGTTGCAACTGTTCTTCCACATCGGGATCAAATCCGGAATCTTCTCGCCGCGGTCGGTCCTTCGCTGGCGAACATTCCATATCGTTCTCGGATATCTGCTCATTGCCGCGTTTGTCTCGCACTGCGATTTTTCGTGGCCGGATACCGCGTTCGAATGGATGCTGTGGATCGGTTTCGTGCTCGTGACGATGAGCGGAGCGGCGAGCGCCTTTTTCGTATGGTCCATGCGGTCCAAGCTCTTGGCGGACAGCAGCCTCAGTTTCGAGCGTATTCCTATCCGGCGCGCCGAACTCGAGCGCGATGTGCAAGCCGCCATCATGGCGGATGATCCCGCGCATACCGCTCTCGGTCTCCCGCCGCCGCCGTATGATGCCTGGATTGCCGACCTCTATGCCAATCAACTCCGGGAATTTCTTCAAGGTCCGCGGCATGCCCTGGCGCATCTCATCGGTTCGCAACGTCCGCTGAGGCATCTGATCGACGAGATCGACGAGGTCTCTCGTTATGTCGATGCGCGCAATCGCGACAAGCTCGGCGTGATCCGCGATCTCGTGATCGAAAAAGACGGTCTCGACTTTGCACATGTGCATCTGGGTCTCAGCCGGGGGCTCATGTTCCTGCATGTGCCCATCACATACGCGCTGGTGGTGCTGACGGTTGCGCACGTGGTGATCGTCTATGCGTTCGCTTCGGGTGGCTGGTAATGCCGCCGGCGAAGACCGATAAAGACGTTCGACCCGGCGCGCGGCGTGATCGCATCGCTCAGTGGTTTGCGGTCGCGACGGTGGTTTGTCTCGCTGCAATCCTTTTTGGTACGGCTGGATTGAACATCCTCATGCCGGGACCGCTCGCCAGCGCGCATGGCGGGGTGGAAGCTTGCAGCGCGTGTCACACGAACAGCGGCAAGACGAAACTCAGCTGGCTCCATGGGCTCGTTGCCGGAGATCGCGCCGCGGACAGCAAGGCCTGTCTGACGTGTCACAAGATGCCGGAGACGGCCTTAAACGCGCACGGGGCTCCGGCTGAGGTTCTGAAGGAGAGCACGGTTCGGCTCACGAAACTTGCAATGGAAAAGACAGGCGCAGGATCGACCGGGGTTCAAGGCCTCTTGTCGCCGATGCATGTCGGGGATACGCGCGGTCCTTTTTGCGGCACCTGCCACCAGGAGCATCAGGGGGCGGGCTTCGACTTGCGGACGATCACCAACGAGCAGTGCCAGTCATGCCATGCTCTCAAGTTCGACCATTTCGATAAAGACCACCCAGAGTTCAGCAACTATCCGTTTGAGACCAGAACGCGCATTGTCTTCGATCATGCCGGGCATTTCGGTAAGCACTATCCGGAGACCGCGAAGAAGGAACCGGATAAGCGGATTCCCGAAACATGTTCGAGCTGTCACGACAGCCGCGGCGATAAGCGGATCATGGCGGTGGCGCCGTTCGAGAAGACATGCGCGTCCTGTCATGCGGATCAAATCACCGGCAAGCAGCGTGTCAGTGGTCCGAAGGGGATCGCCTTTTTGGCGCTTCCCGGTCTGGATCTCGAAACGCTGAAGAAGCAAGAACGCTGCCATTGGGGAATGGCCAGAGGGGTCAGAGGCGACGCTGACGCCGTTCATGAAGGTGATGATCAGCCGCAATGACAATGGCCGCGTTCTTCTGGCGGCGCTCGAAGGGCTCAATCTTCAGGACCTAAGCCAAGCGAGCGACATACAGATCAAAGCGGTGACGGATATGGTCTGGGAGATCAAGCGTCTCCTTAACGGGCTGATCGCGGGAAAGGCGTCCGACATTCTCGCCGACCTGAATATCGTGCAGGGGACGAAGCTGAGTGCGTCGCTCGTGGGCGATCTCACCGCGAGCATTCCGCGAGATGTTCTGCTCGGCGCGCAGCAACAGTGGTTGCCTAATCTTGGAAGTGAGATCGCCAACGGACCCATGGCGCGCGATGCGGAGGTCGACAGCAAACAACAGGACGTTCCCGCACCTGCGGCTGCTGCGATTATAGCGGACGATAAGCCCGAAGAGAGTGAGAGCGCCGATACAGCACCGCCAGAGGATGAGAAGGCCGAGGCGAAGGCTGAGCGCGATCCACCAGCCTGCATCATGAGGGTTTTTGGCTCATGCCTGGTTTCCAAGGAACAAAGCACAGCTGCGAATGGAGCCGATGCACCGCCGAGCTTTGATGAGACACCGGACGCAAAGTCGCGCTTGCTTCCTGCCGATCCGTTCCCGCAACCGATGCGGGCGGGCCTTAGTGATATTCCTCCGCCCAAGCCGGTGGAATTGGCGGCGAACGAGGCTCAATCGGATGAGCTCTTGTTCCCCACAGAAGACGAGTTGCGCGAACTGAAGTCGCGCAATGCAAGGTCTGCTCGTGGGCAACCGGCGCAGTCTGGTGCACCTGCGGGCGCCGCAGGCTGGCGAAGCAAAGCCAGTGATCAGCATCGACAGCGGGGTCGATCCGGAGGCGTGGGCAGACATCGGTGGCTGGTATCGGCAGGACCACACGATCTTCTATCGGCCGACAGGCCACAAAGATAAGTTCATTTATTCATGGCTCTTCCTCACCGGTCCGCAGGCGCCCAAGGACTCTCCTGCTCCAGTTGCGGCGGTGTTCAATTCCTTCACCGGCAAGGATGCGCCGGGATCGTGCACGAAGTGCCATAGTGTCGATGAGGTTCGCGGCAAAGGCCGGATCGTAAATTTTGGGCCGCTGACGGCTGCGAGCAAGGCTGGGCGGTTCACGCGCTTTGTTCATGAGCCGCATCTGACCATCAAGGACGATCGCGGATGCTTGACGTGCCACAGTCTTACGAAGGACCGCACTTATTTGAAGAGCTATGAGCAGGGCGAGCCCAAAACGTTCAAGTCCAATTTTGATCCGGTGAAGCGCGATGTCTGCCAAACGTGTCACAACAGCAGCAAGGCGCGGCAGGATTGCCAGAACTGCCACAGCTATCATGTGAATGGCGTTGCAACGCCGGCCATGCAGACGAAGTTGCCCGCTCGGTGAAATGACATGCGCGGCTTTGCTCGTCGGAAGCGGGTTCGTGGTTTTGTTCCGCTTTCGGTCGGTTAACGGGAACGCATCTGCCGGGCACGTCGTTACGTGTGCAAACAAGCGCGTGAGTGTCATGGCCAAAAGTAAGCTCGCCCTCTATCAGCAGAAGCGAGACTTCACGAAGACGAAGGAGCCGAGCGGCAAAGCGAAGATCGCGCCTGCCGAATATCCCCGGTTCGTCATCCAAAAGCACGCAGCGACGCGCCTCCATTACGATCTTCGCCTCGAGGTCGACGGCGTGTTCAAGTCGTGGGCGGTGACGAAGGGTCCGTCGCTGGATCCGAAGGACAAGCGGCTCGCGGTCGAAACCGAGGACCACCCCCTCGACTATGGCGACTTCGAAGGAACCATTCCGAAAGGCGAGTACGGCGGGGGCACCGTCATGCTGTGGGACCGCGGCTTCTGGACGACAGACGATGATCCCGAGGAGGCGATCCGCAAAGGCGAACTCCGGTTCACGCTCGCCGGCGAAAAGCTGAAGGGCAGCTTCGTGCTCGTACGCCTGCGCAATGACCGGGAGCGGGGCAAACGTCAGAACTGGCTTCTGATCAAACGGCATGACGGCTACGAGCGCGATGGAGAGGGTGATGCCGCGCTCGACCAAGATCGCTCCGTTGCATCAGGGCGCACGATGGAGGCGATCGCTGCGGGGAAGGGCCGGAGCCCGAAGCCGTTCATGCTTGGTAAAACGGCTGCATTCAAAGCTGATGCGGTTTGGCATTCCAATCGTGACGAGACGGCGCCGCTCGCCGCACCTCCGGTAGTGAAAGCCAAACCACGGGCGCGCAAGAGTGCGGCCGCGATGCCAGAATTCATTGCACCCCAGCTCTGTAAGAGCCTCAGCCGTCCCCCGCCCGGTTCTGATTGGGTGCATGAGATCAAGCTCGACGGCTACCGTATGCAGCTTCGCGTGGAAAATGGAAACGCCGTCATGCGCACGCGCAAGGGGCTCGACTGGACCACGAAGTTTGCACGTGTGGCCAAATCTGGAGAGGGATTACGCGACTGCATCCTCGACGGCGAGGTGGTGGCGCTGGACCATACGGGGGCGCCTGATTTTGCTGCACTGCAGGCGGCCCTGTCGGAAGGCCGGTCGGGAGATCTCATCTACTTCGTGTTCGACCTTCTGTTTGAAGCCGGTGAAGATTTGAGGTCGTTGCCGCTAATCGCGCGTAAGGATCGACTGAAAGCGCTGCTTGCTCCTAAAGGGGCGCATAAGAAGCAGATCAGATTTGTGGATCATCTCGCGGTGCCCGGTGATGAGGTCCTCAAGTCTGCGTGCGAGCTCAAACTCGAGGGCGTTGTTTCGAAGCGCACCAGCACCGCCTATCAGTCGGGGCGCACGCATAACTGGGTGAAGGCGAAGTGCCGCGCGGGCCATGAAGTGGTGATCGGCGGCTGGAGTGGAACGGGCACAAACCTGCGCTCGCTCGTCGTTGGCGTGTATCGCGGGGATCACCTCGTGCACACGGGAAGAGTGGGCACGGGCTTCAACGGGCGCAACGCAGCCGCTCTGCTGAAAAAGCTAAATGCGCTCAAAACGACCGAAAGCCCGTTTGGTGGGAAGGGCGCGCCGCGCAAGGGCAAGGACTGGTCGTGGGTCAAGCCGGAGCTTGTGGCGGAAATCGAGTTTGCCGGGTTCACCGCCGATGGCATGGTGCGGCAAGCCGCCTTCAAAGGTTTGCGCGAAGACAAGCCCGCGGACGAGGTCTGTGCCGAGATGCCCGCACCACCTGAAAAGGCAGCTGTGCTCAAGCTAGCCGCGCGAGGCAGTCGCACGAAGAGCGGCAGCGAAGCCGTGATGGGCGTGAGTATCTCAAAGCCTGACAAGCTGCTGTGGCCCGACCCGGATCATTATACCAAGCTCGATCTGGCGCAGTATCTGGCCAAAGTGGGGCCGTGGATGATCGAGCATCTCAAGGGGCGGCCCTGTTCCATCATTCGAGCGCCTGACGGCATTACAGGCGAGCGATTTTTTCAGCGCCACGAGATGCGGGGCATGTCGAACCTGTTGTCGGTCACGAAGGTTGAGGGAGATCGCGAGCCGTACATTCAGATCGACCGGGTCGAAGGACTGATCGCGGCAGCACAAATTGCCGCCATCGAATTTCACCCTTGGAACAATCAGCCGGGACATCCGCGCATTCCCGGACGTCTCGTCTTCGATCTTGATCCGGCTCCGGATGTGTCGTTCGACACCGTAATTGGCGCGGCCAAAGAAATGGGGGAGCGGTTGGAGGCTGTCGGGCTGGTTCCCTTCTGCAAGACGACCGGCGGCAAGGGTCTGCACGTGGTCACGCCGCTGCGCGTGAAGGACAAGGATCATCTTGGGTGGGATGAAGCCAAGTCTTTCGCGCAGGCCGTCTGCTCGGCCATGGTTCGGGACAACCCGGGTCGCTACCTCATCAACATGTCGAAGAAGCTGCGAACGGGTAAGATTTTTCTCGACTATCTGCGCAATGATCGGATGTCGACAGCTGTTGCGCCGCTTTCGCCGCGTATGCGATCCGGGCGCTCCGGTCTCCATGCCGCTGAACTGGAGCCAAGTGCGCGCGGGCCTGGATCCGAACCGCTTCACAATCAAAACGGCGCCGATGCAGCTTGCAAAGAGCAAGCCATGGGCCGATTACTTCGACAGCGAAGTTCCGTTGAAGTCAGCGATCCAGAAGCTGCTGCGCCAGAAGTGAGAGAGCGCGACGACGGGTGATTTCTTCCATGGAGCAGGCGCGCGTGACCCGCACCACACTTGCAGATCTTCGTCAGCGCTACGTGATCGAGGGCCGCTCCTTGGAAGCCGACGTGGAGGCGGAGCTTCGGGCGGATGGCCGCGCGGGGGCAAAGGCCATCCTGCAGTCCGTTGCACAACGCAGAACGCGCAACCGTGCAGAAGGTCAGCGCCTCCGCGGGATGATGCATATGGAGAAAGCGCTCCGCTCGAAGGGCATTCTGCATGTGGCGGGCGTTGACGAGGCGGGGATGAGTCCGCTGGCGGGACCGGTGGTCGCGGCGGCGGTGATACTTCCGGCGGGTGTGCGAATCGCGGGGATCAATGACTCCAAACAGCTGGATGCCACTTCACGCGAAGAGATCGCCGTGGAAATCAAGACCAGGGCTATAGCGTGGAGCGTCGCCTATGCAGAGGTCGAAGAGATCGACCGGATCAACATCTACTGGGCCGGTATCCTTGCGATGCGGCGCGCGGTCGAAGGTCTCGAGACCAGGCCGCAGCACCTCCTGCTCGATGCCCGCCGGCTGAAGGACGTCGCGCTTCCGCAAGACGCCATCATCAGGGGGGATGCCAAGTGCGCGTGTATCGCGGCAGCTTCCATTCTAGCGAAGACGGCCCGCGATGCGGTGATGCGCGAACTCGACCGCAGGTATCCCGGCTACGGCTTTGCCGAACATAAAGGATACCCCGTGCGGTTTCACTATTCGATGCTCAACAAGCTGGGCGCCTCGCCGGTCCACCGGCGTTCTTTTGCACCTGTGCGGGCTGTGTTGGGCTTGCCGCCGCTGCCACCCTGGACAAAGCCGGGCGACGCTACTTGATCTGATCAAAGGTACATGCGCGCGGGGCTTTGTCTGGCCGCCAGCGCAGCAATCTTGTTCCGTGACGAAAGCGATTGCCAGTGACGTGATCGAATCTCACCTCCACAACGAGTTGTGGCTTCAGTGGCTGCCATTCGCTCGAGCGCTCGGTGGACCATCGGCTTGGCCCGCCCGGCGCATCGCCCGTGAATCCCGGAGGTGCGATCAATCGCTCCAACTTTGCCGTGAGCGCTGCTTTGTCGATGTCGGCCAGGGCGGACGTGAACCCGACGTGATGCAGTAATCCCTGATCGTCATAGAGGCCGAGCAGCAATGAACCGACCAGCTTGCTTCCTTGGCCATAGCGAAAGCCACCGATCACGCAATCCGCCGTGCGGATGCGCTTGACCTTGAGCATGGCCCGTTCACCGAAGCGATAAGGAAGATCCAGCCGCTTCGCCATGACGCCATCCGTTCCGGCGTAGCCTGTTTTGAGCCAACGGCGTGCGATGGCAACGTCGCGTGTGCTTTCGCCCACCAGTACGCCTGCGGCGAATTTTGTGCTGAACTTCTCAAGTGTGAGGCGGCGATCTGCAAGCGACCGGTCGTGGATCGGCTTACCGCTCGCGTCAAGAAGTGTGTCGAAGACCACCATCTCAGCCGGCGTTTCTTTTGCCAGCTTTGTAATCCGACTTGCTGCCGGGTGCAGCCGCATCTGGAGCGCATCGAAGTCTGCGGTGCCGTCGATCACAATTCGCAGTTCGCCATCCAGGATGGCCCGGTTGAGTTTGATTGCAGCGATGGCGCGCGCCGCTTCGGGAAAGTAGCGCGTCAAAGATTTTCCCGATTTGCCCTGCAACTCCACCGCGGTTCCATCTTTCAGGGCGATGCAGCGGAAACCGTCATATTTGGGTTCGTAGAGCCAACCTTCTTGCGAGGGCAGATCGGCTGTGAGCTTTGCTTCCATAGGAAGAATGGGTTTGTGCGAGGGTGCGTCCATGAACAACTCTCGCGGATCCGAGATCCCCATCGGGGTAAGCGGCTGGCTCGTGATTGGCGGTTCGCAAGCAGGCTCATGCGATGGGGCCCGACGAGGCATCCGCGCTCTCTGAAACGGTAGTCAGCGCTCGAGGTTCCTCGCGGCGTCAGCCTTTGTGCAGTGCTGTCACGAGGGCATGTCGACGACGCTGAGTGTCGTCGGTACGGCGGTCAGCTTGACGAGTTCGTCGATCAAGGTTTTGGATGCGAACGGCTTTCCGACGAGCGGTGCCAGTGCGTAGGCCCTCGGTAAGCTCTCTCGACCATAGCCGCTGATGAACAAAAACGGCACTTTTGCGCGTGTCAGCGCAGCCGCGATATCGTCCACTGGCTCACCCAGCAGATTTCCATCAAGGATCGCGAGATCAAATCCGCCGGCGGAAACCTTTTTCAGTGCGGCTTCGCACGACGAGATTGGCCCGGCCGCCTCGGCACCAGCATCCTGAATGATTGCTGCCAGCTCCATCGCGACAAGGGGCTCGTCCTCAATGACGAGCACGCGCAGGCCGCGCAAGCTTTGGACCAGCTCCCCCTGCGGCGTGCGCAAGAGTGCCGGGGTCGTGGGATAGAACTGCTTTGTTACACGATGGAGGGGCAGTCGAAATCTCCAGACGACACCGCCATCTTCGAGGTCCATGACAGCGTCGCCGCCTTCCGACTTTGCGCTCTGTTCGATCAGCGTTGTGCCGAAGCTGCGTACGCCCAAAGTGGTCACGCAGGGTCCGTTTCGCTCGGCCCAGCAAAGTTTCATGTCCGAGCCATCCATCGTCCATGTAATCGACACCCGTCCGCTGCTGCTGGACAGCGCACCGTACTTGATCGAATTCGTCCCGAGCTCGTGGATGACGAGCGCCAGATGAAGCGACATTTGCGGTGCGAGAGTGATGGGCGGTCCTTCAATTTCGACGGATCGAAGGTCCACGGGGCCCATCGAAAGCTGATCTCGGATCAGGGCTTCCAGATCGGCACCCTGCCACGTTGCGTGGCTGAGCATCGAATGCGCTTTGGAGAGTGATTGCAAGCGGCCGGAGAAGCTCTCAACGAAACGTTCGGGATTTCGCGTGTGGCGCAGGGTCTGTTGCGCGATGGCTTGGACGTTGGCCAACGTATTCTTCACGCGATGATTGAGTTCGCTGAGAAGGAGCGTTTGCGTGTCTTCGGCCTGCTTTCGGTCGCTGATGTCGATGACCGATCCGATGTATCCAAGATAGCGACCATCGGTGTCAAAACGTGGGGCCGCTGCATCGATGCACCAGAAGTAGATGCCGTCGTGGCGGCGAAGACGGTACTCCAGCCGGAACCGCACCTGCTGCTCATGGGCGGCGGTGAACGTTTGCTTTGCGGTGATACGGTCTTCCGGGTGAATGGCTTCAAGCCAGCCCATTCCGAGACCTTCCGACGGGGTCTGTCCGGTGAAGTCATACCAGGGCTTGCTGAGATAGCTGCACGTGCCATCAACCTCGGTCATCCAGATCATGACCGGAGCGTTGTCTGCCATGTGCCTGAAGCGATGTTCGCTTTCGCGCGCAAGGCTTTCGGCCCGCCGAATGGGGGTCGAGTCGAAGAAGTAACAGACGACACCGAAACGTCCATCCAACAGCAAAATCCGATGTAGTTCCCACTCATAGGCCTCGACCGCGGAAACATCGCTGCGCCGCTCGATGAAATCTCGCGAGCGAAAGGGTTCTCCGGTTTCCAAAGTGTGTCGAAACTGGTTGAGCACCTTCGCGGCTACGGCTTCGGGCCACAACACGCGCATGGCCGTATCGAGGTCTTGTCCGAGGATGGGCTGGACGTTCTTGAACGCTCCGGTTTGAGACTGTGCGTTCATCTGCACAATGCGCAAATCGGAATCGACGATATAGACGCCAAAGGGTGCCTTCTGTATCAACTCGGCGAGAGCCCGCTCGTTACGGGCGAGGACGACCTCCTGCTGCTTACGCTCAGTCAAGTCGTGGACGAGAACGTAGCATCCTCGCGTTCGGCCGTTGCCTTCCGGGCGCGGAATGTACTCGGCTCTGATATGGCGAAAGCCAGCCGTGTCGTAGATGATGTCTGTTTCAAACCGGACACGTTCACCGAGAAGTGCGCGTTCCATCTTATCGCGGATCGTCGCAAACGCCTTTTCGCCGAGTATTGAGGCGACTTTCCTGCCGACGACCTGTTCGGCCGGCATCTTGAACCAGCGCTCGTAGGCTGCGTTCACATATTCATAGCGCAAATCCCCATCGACCACTGCCATCAACGAGGGCATAGCGTCCGCAATGAGGGTCAGCCGCTGCTCGCCCAACATCTTGGCATGCAGCAGTGCGCTTCGATCGATGGCCGCAGCGAACTGCGTGGCAACGGATTGAACCAGTGCAATAAACTCAGCGGTGAAAGCGCGTTTGGACCGACTGACGAATGCGACAATCCCATGCAGCCGCCCACCGGCCATCAGCGGTACTCCCGCGTAAGAACGCCCGCCAAGTTCGCGGACCCCGCGCGTGCGTTCGTTCGTGTCCTTGTCGAGGTCGCCAAGGGTGATCGTCTGTTGGGTTGCGGCCACCTCTCCGCAGATGTACTCGCCGAAGCGAAACTCCGAGAACTGCGCCTTCTGTGCCTCTGTCAGTCCTTGGCAGAACTGCAGGCTGAGCCTCTCGGGGTCTGCGATGTCGACGGCGTAGTTGAAGTAGAGATCGGCTCCGATCTCGGCGCAGACAGCGTTAAATGCCGGCTCCAGGTCTGGTGTGGGATCGTCATGCATGACAAGGCGCTGAGCAATAGAGCTGAGGAGGCTTGCGCGCCTGCTCCGGCGCTCATCGGCCTCCTTGGCGGTCTCGCGGTGAATGGCGAGACTGGCGAGGTGCGTTGCTGCGCCTATTAGCGGCAAGTTTCTGGGAAGATCAGACTGTGGTTCGCTGTAATGAATCGAAAGGCACGCCACCGCCTTCTCGCCATCGCTGATGGGATGCGACGAGAGCGCCCTCGAACCGCACGCCAGAAGTGTATTTCTCCACGACACTGGATAGCGATCGTCGTTGGCCACATCGCTGACCACGATGAGTTCGCAGCGATCAGCCGCGGCACCGCACGAACCCAGACAAGGCGGGTCGATGCAGATCTCGCTCAATGAGTTGCAAAAGGCTTCGGGAAATGATGGCGCGACGCATGTCGTGGAATGAGGGGGATCGGGAGAGATCAGAAGAATAGCGCAGCGGCTGCCGGGTTCGTGCCGCTCTACGAACTGTGTGATGGCTTCCAATGTCTCGCGTAGCGGCTTGCCCAGGGCGACGAGTTCGAGAATCTGCCTCTGGTCGTCGCACTGTTCCACGCTGGTCGTCATGTCGGCCATCGTTGTTCTCATAAGCTAGCGTCGGCCTCCACTTTACCGCAGTTGCGAGGGCCGACTACAGCGAACAATTGGCAGACAGCGCTTCTGCTTTTTCAGCGTTCGCAGCATCGGTCTCCGTGACGGGGCACGCGAATAGATCGTCAGCGCATCGCAGCTTCGGTTAAGTCTTTGGAACCTAATCCACTGAAGTATGTTTAACGATGATCCCACAGACATCTGATCACGTTCTCGTCGTTCGGGTCATTGCAGGAGTTTATTGTGAGCAGTCCATCGAATACGACTGCAAGGTCGCCCTCGTCATCCGATCGCGCCGCACTCGCGCAGGCTGTCAAGCTGATTGCCGGCAAGCCCGGCATGAGCCCGGCCAGCGCACTCCGCAAGGCGGGAATAAAATCGGCGGCCAAAATTAAGCAGTTAAGTGTTGAGTTGCGCCGCCAGCAGACGGAGCGCGATCAGCGAAAAGCCTCCAATGCTGGCGGCCGACGCCAGTCGAACGGGGGCCAGGCGACGGCGACAGCAAAGGCGCTGAACACGTCTCGGGGCGCATCGAAAAAGGGTGCTCGGTCTTCGGAACCGGTCAAACCTCGGAAGTCGGTAGAGCCCGGTGGCGAAACGACGGCACGATCGGCCGTCGCTCTCCAAAGCGATATGATGAGCAATTGGCTCAAACTCTACGTCGGGTGGTGGTCCCAGATGATGCGGTGGTCGCCACTCGGCATCATGATGTCAGGCAATTCGGCCGAACACTCCCAGCGGGATCTCGGTTCGGTGCAGTGGTTTTCCAACCTGCGGCAGTGACCGAGCGGCAGCTCAGCCGGAACGACGTCGTTGCGGCCACGTTGAGCTGCCATGGACCGTGCCGCGCTCGATACGCTCATCGTGGGAGGAGGACCGGCAGGACTAGCGGCGGCGCTGGTCCTTGGACGGTGCCTGCGAAACGTTCTGGTCTGCGATACGGGAACACAGAGAAATCGTGCGTCCCGCAAGATCCATGCGATGCCGGGACAGGAAGGCCGGGCGCCGTCGGCGTTTCTGGATGATGTTCGTCAGGAGCTCTGCCGGTATCCAACGATCAGGTTGCTGGACACCGAAGTTGAACACGTATCTCCCAACGGCGGCGGCTTTGATTTTAGATGCGCTGACGGTATGACGGGAACGGCGTCCACTGTGCTGTTTGCCACCGGCTTGGTGGACACGTTGCCGACGATCCCGGGTATCGAAACGTTTTACGGCTCGTCCGTTCACCATTGTGTCTATTGCGACGGCGCAGAGTACGAAGGCCGCCCATTGGTTGCCTACGGCGTCGGAGACAAGGGCGCGGGGCTGGCCCTTATGTTGAGCCACTGGTCGGCGGATGTCGTCGCGTGCTGCGAGGAGACCGCTCCAAGCGCCGAGTTGGAGAAGCGATTGGCAGATCGCCAAATTCCGATCATCACGTCGCGTGTGACGGAGCTTATGGGTGCGGGTCCGAAACTGGAGGCCGTCATCTTCGAGAATGGGATGAGCCACGCCTGTCACGCTCTCTTTTTCTCGACGGGGTGCACGCAAGGCTCCAAGCTCGTCGACCAATTGGGATGTTTGCGAGACGAGCGAGGAACCATCATGACCGATCCTCTAACCGAGGAGACGACGGTGCACGGGGTTTACGTGGCTGGGGACGCCTCGCGAGATGTTCTGCTCGTGGCCGTCGCCGTTGGAGAAGGCGCAAAGGCCGGAGTGGCGATCAATCGCGCGCTCCTCAAGGCTGACGGGCTCCTTTAAGTCTGCAGGCCGGCGTAGCGCCGCCTTACTCACAGCGGGAACTCATAAGACTGATCACCGTTGTCAGATCATGAATGTCACCCGAAGTGGATTTGTTGTCATGATCCTGTTTGCAGTCACTCCGGTTCTAGATGCCGGGGGGATCAATCCTCCTGTGCCTCCGGACAGTCCCGGACCGCACAATCCCAATCCGCAGCCGAACCCGATTCCTGGACCGACCAATCCTGGCTCGCCGCCGCAACCCAGCCCTGTCCCCGATCCTGTTATCCGGCCACCGGTTCAGCGCTGAGAATTCAAACAAAGCTAGGACAGCGCGATTGTGGTCAAGCCGACCAATGCAGGATGAGGCAGCACGATTTCGCTAACTTGCACGCGGGCCATCTGGTCCGACATGCGACCCTTGTTGTGGAAGGCGGTGCGAAAGGAGGACAGGTCTCCCGTTCGGCACCAGGCTGAGGCCACGCTCCCGCAGAGATAGACGCCGCCCCAGGCGCCGGTGGCCAATACCAGGTTGCCACAGACCGCCCCGAACAGATCTCCGAATACTGCTGAGAATTGGCTTCGACCGAATGGCTCGTCGGTCGCCGCGCTCAGAGCGATTCCGGAAAGCCTGTCTTCGACGGACACTGTCTCCGACATATTGGTCTTGATGTTGCCTGTGTGGTCGATCGAGGCAAACGTCATGTGCCCTGCTTCGGTGGCGATTGACTGCCAGCCTGACGTTGTTTGAATTAAAAGTGCGGCGCCGAAGCCGGTCCCGACATTGACGACCAGGCGCGGTCCGGCTTTCTGATTGGACGCCGCAACTACGGGCGAGATGTCGTCTGCGCTCAGGAGGGGAAGGGCGTAGGCAGTCGCCTCGATGTCGTTGAGTAAAGCGACCGGCCTACCGCCAAGTCCCGCCATCATGGCCTCGCGGTCGATCGTCGTGTGATGGTTGGTAAGTGTCACGCGCCCCTTTTCGACGGGCCCAGCAGCAGCGATCGCGGCACCTAACACGCTGTCACGGTCATCGAATGCGCGAAGGTATTCCAGCAAGGCATCCTGCAGAGATGAGCACTGCGCGGTGGGCCGCACAGTCACGTTGACGAGCTTTTTTGGACCTTCGCAGCGAGCTATGCGAATGTTGGTGCCACCGACATCGCAGACAAGCCGCCAACCTGTCATATCTCCACATCCCATGACGAGGACAGAAGCCGTGCCGCGTTGATGATGCCGACCATCGAGTAAGTCTGCGGGAAGTTGCCCCATGCTTCACCCGTATCGGGCTTTATGTCTTCAGACATCAGGCCGACATGGTTCCGGCTGGCCAGTAGCGTCTCGAAGATGGCGCGGGCATCCTCCTTGCGCCCAGAGCGCGCCAATGCTGTCACCCGCCAAAAGGCACAGATGTTGAACGCAGTGTCGGGCGGACCAAAATCGTCCGGTGCCTCATACCTCATCATGAATGCTCCGCGGCCGAGAGTTTTTTCAATCAGCGATAACGTCGACATGAAGCGCGGATCGTACGGATCGATAAAGCCGACCTCTGCCATCAGCAGCACCCCTGCATCGAGCATCTCGCCTTCGAAAGATTCGACGAACGACTGGCGCTTCTCCGACCAGGCCCGCTCTAGAATGACCGCCTTGATCACTTCGGATCTCTCGCGCCAATAAGCGTAGCGATCGCGGAGACCGAGGTGATAAGCAATTCGTGCGAGGCGATCGCAGGCCGCCCAGCACATGAGACTCGAAGTCGTGTGAATTTTGGCGCTGAAGCGCAGCTCCCACATGCCGGCATCCGGCTTGTCGAAAAGTTCGAGCGATTGATGCCCGGCGCGCTCCAGCAATTCGAATTCGCTTACTCCCGGCCGGCTCAGAAGTCTGCAATCGAGAAAGGCCTGGGCCGCGCCTAAGACCACGTTGCCGTACGAGTCATGCTGGAGGTGCTCGAACGCTTGGTTGCCTCTGCGGACCGGTCCCATGCCGCGGTATCCGGGAAGGCTCGACACGATGTGCTCGGTCAGATCGTTTTCCAAGCCAACACCATAGACCGGCTGAATATGTCCGCCGTTCGAGTTCGCCACGACATTCATCAGCCAGCGAAAGTAATTCTCCATCGTGCGCACGGCCGACAGACTGTTCAGCGCTCTTACGACGAAATATGCGTCCCTGATCCAACAGAAGCGATAATCCCAGTTCCTCTGCGTATGGGGCGCCTCGGGAATGCTCGTGGTTACTGCGGCGACAATCGCGCCGGTCGGCTCATACGTGCAGAGTTTGAGCGTAATGGCGGCGCGAATGACGGCCTCTTGCCATTCGAACGGAATAGCCAGCCTGTGGACCCAGGCCCGCCAGTAATACTCTGTCTGCTCGAATTCGAATCGCGCGAACGCGCTCACCGAGTCGGTCAGGGATTCATCCGGCCCCAAAACGAAGTTCAGCGGCTCGTGCAAGTTGAACGTGGTCCTGTCGAGAATGTAATCAATGGGTGCATCCGTCGTCAGCCGCATCGTAAATCGTGGGCCGACATAGCGGATGTGGTTCGATCCATAGGTGATCGTCGGCTGCAGCGCTCCATATTCGAAGCCGGGGCGGACCGAAATGATTATGCGCGGAGTCCCTGCAAGGGGCCGGATCCTGCGTACTAGGGTCTGCGGTCGGTAGGCGCGTCCACGAGATTCGTAGCGCGGAGCGAAATCAATTATTTCGACCACGCCACTGCTGCCCTTGAGGACGGTACGCACAATGGCGGTATTCTCGATGTACGTCTGCTCGGTTTCCTGCAAGTCCTCCATTTCGACCGAAAATGCACCGTCTATGTGACGGCCGCTCGGCGCCCCCATCAGCTGGTGGAAGACGGGGTCGCCGTCGAAGCGGGGAAGGCAGTACCAAACAATGCGAGCATTGCGATCAATCAAGGCTGCGATATTGCAGTTACCGACCAGCGCAAGATCCAAAGTCATTCCCTCAATCTGTTGAATGCTGCGCTGAACCAAGCCGTGTGAGCCATTGCCGAAATTGGACAGCGTCGTCGAAGCGGTACCGAGCGCAGGAGGGACCATCCCCGATCTTGATCGATACGCCTTCAAGTGCGTTTACGGTCTCGAAGCCATGCTCGTCTGTAAAGTCGTCTCCAGCAAAAACGGGTATCCGACCCAAGAAAGGCTCGCAGGACATGAAGCTTGCGATGGCCCTTCCTTTGTTCACGTCCGCGGGCACTATCTCCACAATCATCTTTCCCTTTACCTTCGCCAAACCGTCATGCTTGCGCACAACGTGATCGACAAAATCTTCGACGGCATCGGCGAGAGCTGGATTGCCGCGATAGTGCAGCGCCACCGAGAAAGGCTTGCGCTCGATGAGAAGTCCTCGTGCGTTTGGAAAGCTTGTGAAGATTGATGTTTCGATGGCGTCTATATTGATGACGGGCGCAGCGCTGACGTGGAGGCATTGACCCGCCTTGCGAAGTTCAGCCCCGTGACTGCCGGCAGCGTTTTGCGCGCAATGGCCAATCAACCGGTCAATATCGGTGAGTTGCCTGCCGGAGATGACAGCCAACGCACCACCGAGTTCCGAACTGAGACGCTGGACCGCCTGCAAGGTTGCGATATCGACGAAAGCACCTTCCGGTGAAGGTGCGATATCCGAGAGCGTGCCATCGATGTCGAGAAAGAGAGCATAGGACTCAAAGCGAGCGAGGACTGGCGCTTGTTGCTTCATCGTACTCCTGCGCGCAGTAGGGAAAGATATTGGTGAAGCGAGGACGATCAAAGTGTTCAGTCAAACAGTAGGCGCGAAATGCGATCCCGGCAACGTTGGCGGGGACTACGCGGCCCTTATGGCAATACTACGTATTGACCTCTAGGTTCCATCTGCCCAGCATTTTGCACACGATGAAGAACGATAGCCTCGGCATCCTCAGCGCTCCTCATTTTTTTCAACGCTTGGCGCACTCGCGAAACGTCTATCGGTGGGCGGGTCAGATGCTGCTCGACGCCAGCCGTATTCGAAAGAAGCAGCGTATCCTTCAAATTGCAGGAAATGACGCGGGACTCTGGGCATTCCGTGACCATCGCCGTGCGTCTTACCTGCGCGTGGGCGTGCGACACTGGGCGCGCAGCTTGTCGGCGGCGCCATCTTCGGTACCCTCGGCTTTGCTTTTGCAGTTCCGCTCGCCGCAGCCTTGCGCGCCCTCGTTCTCGAACTCTACGTCGACCGCATGGCACCGAGATTTGGGCGGACTTTTGGATCCGCATGAGTGGCGGCATCTCCGTTGTGATCACACATGGGCAGAGCCGTATTCGTCACTGAGCTGTTTTTGGGAACTCATCGTCGAGGCGGTTGTTCAAAACCACGAATGGTGGAGGGCATCGTAGACAATGGAAAGGAACAGCTCATGCGAAGAATGGGTGCATCACTTATCTCTCTGTGTGCTCTGTCGGCTGCGACAACTGCGAGTGCACAAGACGCTGCCGTCATCACGACGGATCTCAACATGCGCGCAGGACCATCGTCCCGCTTTCCTGTCATAACGACACTGCCCGCTGACGTCCGTGTCGAAATCTACGGTTGCGTGGATGGGTATGAATGGTGCGACGTCTCATGGCGTGGCAACCGAGGCTGGGTTTTCGCTGACTATCTGAACTACCGGTATGACGGCCGCTTGGTACCGGTTGTCGACTACGGTCCTCGTATCGGCATTGATGTTGTCGGGTTTTCAGTCGATTCCTACTGGCAGTCGCACTATCGCGACCGGCCCTGGTACGACGATCGTAGCCGTTGGATAACCATTTGGGATCGAGACGGCCGTGACTACCGTGGCCGGGATCGCAGAGACGTTCGCGACCGCGATTGGGACCGTGACCGCGACCGTGACCGTGCCTATCGTGACGGGGACAGAGATCGTGATCGGGACCGCGCCGATCGTGACGGCGACAGAGATCGTGATCGGGACCGCGCTGATCGGGACCGTGACCGGGACGGCGACCGTGATCGCGCAGACCGCGACCGCAGCCGCGATCAGGACCGCGACCGCGCGGATCGCGATCGTGACAGTGATCGGTACGGCTATCGCTCCGACGATGAGCGCAAGCGGAGCCGTGGTGATCGCGACGACAACAACGAGCGCAGCGATCAAGGTCGTTCGCGCGAGCAAGGCCAGACGCGCAGCAGCGACGACGGCGACCGCACGCCCCGCGGGTACCGCAGCGGCAACGAGAGCACCGAAGGCGGTCAGCGCGGTCAGAGCGGCTCTGCTGGGGGCAACGTCGAACGCCCCTCGCCTGGTGCTTCCGGCGGCGGCAATCCGGCGGCTCAGGGCGGTGCATCGGGCCAAACTGGAGGCGGTGCAGGCCCCGGCGGTGCAGGGACCGAGGGTGGCGGTTCATCCGGCTCGCCCTAACTGAAGAGCATCACCAGCCTGGAAGTTATAAGCTGCGCGCGGTCATGTTACTGCGCGCAGCTTCGATTCTGTTCGACGAGGCCGTGCGGGCAGAATTGTAGGAACAAACTCAAGGCAATAAAGTTTTGACGGCATCCTTTAACAAGCGGAGGTGCCCGTCATGAATTGGGATCGCATCGAAGGCAACTGGAAGCAGTTCACTGGAAAGGTGAAGGAGAAGTGGGGGCAACTGACGGACGATGATCTGTCAAAAGTCAACGGCAACCGCGAACAACTCGAGGGTGTCATTCAAGAGCGGTACGGCTACGGCAAGGACCGCGCGAAGGAGGAAGTTGATAGCTGGAGCCGAACTCTCGGCTCCTAAGTGCGTGTAAGTTTGGCTGACGATCTGCGGATCGCTGGGCGCTGTGCGCTCACGCGTGCGGGTGGTTGCGCGCTCTAGGTCATGATCGCTTCGATCAAGCGGGGACCCTTTTGTAGAAGGGCCCGTTCGAGTTCGCGTGCGAGGGCTTCTGCGGTGTCGACGGCAACGGAGGGCACGCCGAAGCCTTCGCCGATCTTTACCCAATCTAAAAATGGACGATCCAAGTTCGACATGGAGCGAGCTATCGGGCCAGCTCGGGTCACGCCCGCACGCAGAAGCTCAACCCGCAAGATATTGTAGCTCCGGTTGGAGCCAATAATGGTGACAACATCCAAATTCTCGCGCGCCTGGGTCCAGAACGCCTGGACGGAATAGGCGCCGCAGCCGTCCGATTGGAAGTTAATGACTTTCCGGTCGGGACAGGCGATAGCGGCTCCCGTTGCAGCGCCGGGTCCCTCGCCAATTGCGCCGCCGGTCAGCATTAGATGACTGAAACGGGGCGCGCGCCGCGATGCATCGAAGTAGGGCGTGCCAACTGTCAGCGCCTCATCCATGATGATGCAATTGGCCGGCTGCAGGCGCGCGATGACGGCACTGACGGATTGCGCATTAAGGGCACCTTTGGGCATGACAGGAAATTCACCGGCACTCGGCCTGACATCCTCGGCGGCGTTCACCTCAGTCCGCGAGCGCTGCTAGCGCACCAAGCGTGTCGTCCTGAGGGCCTGACAGCATCACGGTCTGTACTTCGGTGGTGAGATAGCTCGGGAGGCCAGGATAGCCAAAGAAGGCGACCGGCCGCCGCGTGCCGACCACGATGACATGCTGATAGCGCCGGGTGAGCTCCAGAGCTTGATCGGGAAAGTAGGGCAATCTGATCGGTGCAGGCAGGTCGCCGCCGCGCTCCATCCGGGCAAAAAAGGTGTCGCAGATGAGATCCGCACCGCTGGCTGCTGCAATTCTACCCGCGAGCATGATCCCAGCTTCCGAGAGCGCAGGTCCGCCGAGGAGCAGTGCCGACTTCCCCGCCTTCAATGCTTGAGCCGACTGCGTGACATGGCGAGACGAGTATTGGGTCTTGGGCAGACCTCGACGCTCCGGGATTTCAGCGCCCGCCTTTCCGATCTGGATATCGTGTGGAACGATGAGAGTTGCGATGCGTCCGCCTTTCTCCATCGTAGCCGCAATCGCTTCCCCTAGGTCCGACGCGATCGTTGCGGTGCCTTGATTGCGCTTGATGTAATCGCTGACGTTGCGGGCGACTGCGTCGATGTCGGTCGCCAAGAGCGGGTCGGCCGACAGGTGCCATGTGGCGTGTTCGCCAATTACATTCAGAACGGGCGTGAAGGCACGGCGCGCATTGTGCAGATTGGTGAGTCCGTTAGCGAGACCAGGGCCGAGATGCAGCAGGCACATGGCAGGATAGCCTGTCATCCGGCCGTAGCCGTCGGCCGCTCCCGTTGCCACGTTCTCATGCAGGCACAGTATTCCCCTTAGTCCTGGGACAGAATCCATCGCCTGAACGAGAGGCATCTCGGTGGTGCCTGGGTTGGCAAAACAAACCTTGATGCCGTTCTTTACGGCGGCCGCGACCAGTGCTTCCGCACCATTCATGTCATGCTCCCCAGAATTCCGGGCCATAGAGCGTTGATCGATATCAACGTGTGCGTTCGCCGCGACTGTCTAATTGGAGATGGGTTGGAAATTTTCATTAAGTCTTCAGCCATTAACAGACCACGAGGAGGTTCAAAATGAAAGCGCGTACGATCTCTTTAGGTGCTCTCGCTGCAATTGCCTTCGGCTCTCCAGTCTTCGCCCAACAGGGCCCCGTCGCGATGGCATGCAAAGACGATATCGCGAAATACTGTGCGGGCAAGGAACACGGCAAGGGCGAAGTCAGAGCGTGTCTGGAGGCCGCTAAAGACAAGGTGACCGATGAGTGCAAGACAGCGCTCGATACGACCGGTCCCGGCAAGGGCACGGGCCAAGGTCCCCGCAACTAGGCTCAATCAGCACCTGAGCACATCTGCCTTGTTTCGCGACGCAGCTAGAATAGATACACGGGTACAGAGCGAAGATCGGGGGGCGCCGCGTGCGTCGGCAGCAAGCTGCGGCGCCTCAACCGCTTCGAAACTGTTGAAGGTGAGGTTTGAGGCATGCTCGAAGCTTGGTTGTCTTACGGATATATCGTGCTGCTCGCGATTGGCGTCCTCGCCTATGTCCTATGGCGCAGGGGCGGGGCCGTTCTGGCCATCGCGTCGGTCGCGGTGGGCATCCCACTCTGGTTCGGATGGGAATATGCGCGTCCCACATGGACGACCGGCGTCGTGACCGGAACGGAAGTACGCCGCAGCGATCCCGACGTCCGCGGCAACACGAGTGACGTTCAATACATTTACATGCGCAACCGCTCAGACCGTGGGCTCGAACTGATCAACGAAGATTCTTGGTGGTGGTTGAAGCGCAATAGTGATCGGGTTTTCAACGACGCCAAGACCGCCGAGGCTCGCAAGACGGAAGTGACCCTCCTTTGGAACAGGTGGCGGTCCACGCTCCTCTCGTTCTACCCCAACGTGATCGCCATAGGCCCCGCCGGATTCTGGCCGCTCTGGTCGGTGCGGACCATCATGTTCTATGGCCTCTCCATTCTACTCTGGCTCGGCTACTTCTACGCCTTTATCAGGCTGCTCCGGTGGAGTGCCCCGGCGGATGTTCCCAAGCCCGGTCACGGGTCATGAGCAGCAGCGGCAGACTGGTTCATGTAACGCGTTTTACGCAGGCAACTTCGCTCGTCTCTCGATCGCCGCCACAAGCGCATCGATGCACTGAAGCCCGATATAAATTTATTGCGCGATCATTTCAGTTGGATAATTTTCGATCGATTGATTTCTCAAAAGAGGTTTCTGCATGCGGATATTTTCTAAGACCATCGCTTGTGCGGTCGCCCTGAGCATGGGGGCCGCAACAGTGACCGACACCGCGAATGCCTGTACCCGTGTTCTGTGGAACGACAACGGATATGCCGTGATGGTCGGCCGCACAATGGACTGGCCCGAAAGCACCGAGCCTATTCTAACGCTGTTTCCGCGTGGACTGGCGCGAAACGGCGGCATGGCCGGTAAGGACGTGGTGGTGGCCGACAATCCGGCCAAGTGGACGTCCAAATTTGGCAGCCTCGCGACCACGATCTACGGCATTGGAACCGCCGACGGGATCAACGAAAAGGGGTTGGGCGTTCACATGCTGTATCTTAACGCCACCGACTTCGGTCCGCGCGATCCAGGTAAGCCGGGTGTTCAGGCGGGCTTGTGGGCACAGTATGTGCTCGACAACGCGGCCACCGTCGCGGAGGCACTGAAGCTGCTCGAAGGTGTGCAGATCGTGATGGTCGAAGCCAACGGTCACAAGGCAAACGTCCACCTTGCCATGGAAGACGCGTCGGGTGACTCGGCCATCGTCGAATACATTGGTGGCAAGCCGGTCGTCCATCACGGGCGCCAGTACACGATCATGACCAACGATCCGACCTACGACGAGCAACTCGCATTGCTGGCTGAGCGGGACTTTTCCAAGCCTGCGAGCGACATGCCTCTGCCTGGCAACGTCAATCCTCGCGATCGGTTTGCCCGCGCGGCCTACTACAGCGCGTTGCTGCCCAAGCCCAAGAACGACCGCGAGGCGGCGGCATCAATTCTCGCCATAGCGCGCAATGTGTCGGTGCCCTTCGGCGCGCCCTACAAGGGGTTCGGAATTTATAACACCGAGTACCGCACGGCCGCCGACCTGACGAAGCAGCGCTATTATTTCGAGCTGACCACGAGCCCGAACGTCATCTGGACAGACCTGGCAACGATCAATCTGGATGCGGGGCAGCCGGTACGGATTCTCGATCCTGACAACATCGCACTTTCAGGCGACGTGAGCGGGAAATTCATGGAAGCCCCCGCGCCGTTTTGAACCCGGAGGGACGGGTCGAAGATGATTGCGGCTGCACTCAATCTGTTCTCGATCGGTGCCACGTCACATCTTCGCGGAAGCCGACGCCTGTTGCGCCCACTATCTGCGGATGCCGACTGTGACCCAGTATTCGCGCGGGACGCAGATCCCGAGGTCGGTTTTGAAGCCCTCGTGGAATGCAACGAAGTCACGATGCAATTCCTCGCGGCGGGCTTCATCGAGATTACCTGCCAGTGTTTTCGTCGGACCGTAGCCATTCGAGAAGGTCTGCCAGGCAGCTTCTCCATTGGGCTCGCGATAGTACGAAATTCCTTTCTCAAATTTCAGGTCGAATGATCGACCTAGAAGCTCGGTGATCCGTTCGGTCTTGCCCCACTCGAACGGCGACGGCGGAGCCGGGCTCGGCGGTGGGGGCATGTAGGGCTTCATGACGAGAAACATCTTGAACACATTGCTGTCCGACAGCCACGTCGTCAACGCGATGCGCCCGCCCTTCCGGCATACGCGAGCTAGCTCCGATGCTGCCGCTTCCGGGCTGCTGGCGAACATGATCCCGCAAGTGGAGATGACGGCATCAAATGCGCCGTCCGCGAACGGCAACGCCTCCGCATCGCCCACTTCATAAACGATGTCCAAGCCTTCGATTTTGGCTTTTGCGGCTGCGGCCTCGACAAGATGGGGGCCGATGTCAACGCCTATGACCTTGGCACCACGGCGTGCTACGACCCGCGATGTCCAACCTGTGCCGGTGGCGAGGTCGAGAACCTTTTCGGATGGCTGGGGATTGAGCCGCAACACGCAGTGTTCGATCGAGTTCGCGATTCCGCGACTGATTGCGTCGTAACTTGCACCGCCCGAGTCCCAGACAGCGGCTGCTTTTTCGTTGTGAGGTGCTATATGCGGTCCATTCATTGTGACCTCCTCTTGAGCTCCGTTGTAGCTCGAAGATCGTCATGCCACTCCTGCGAAAACGGGTATCGACGTTGGCTTGGCGCGATCCGCGTTCAGGAGCGCAGTTCATGCACGCTGAAAAGGTTTTCTGCATCCGTCCATGACCGCTCCGGTGTCCAGCCTGCACAGCGGGCCAAGTCCTGAAACTGGGTGACTGTGTATTTGTAAGAGTTCTCAGTGTGGATCGTTTCACCGGCTCTGAACGAGATCCGGCACCCGTCGATTTCGAACGACTGATCGTGGCGGCTCGTCAGGTGCATCTCGATGCGACCCTCGCGCTCGTTGTAGAACGCGTGATGGGCAAATGCCTCCAGGTCGACGACCGGTGCGATCTCTCGGTTGATCCGCGCCAGCACATTCAGGTTGAACTCCGCCGTGACGCCCTGGCTGTCGTTATAGGCGCGCTCCAGGATCCCGCGATCCTTCCTGAGATCGACGCCGATCAGAACATGTCCGCGCGGCTGAAGCAGAGTACGGAATTGTTGCAGGAGGTGCACGGCTTCGGCGGGCTTGAAATTACCGATGGTCGATCCGGGAAAGAAGCCGAACTTCGGTCTCGCTGACAGCTGTGCTGGTAGCCTTGGAAGCGTGGTGAAGTCTGCTGTGACCGGAACAACCTCAAGATCGGGGAAGCGGTGCGCGAGCCGCGAGCGGGCGCCGCGCAGTGCAGCTTGCGAGACGTCGATCGGCGCATAAACGGCGCATTCGGGAAGGTTCTGCAGCAGGAGTTCGGTCTTGGTACTCGAGCCCGAGCCGAATTCCACGAGCACGCTGTTGGTGCCGAACGCTTCGACCATGTCGGCGGCATGCGCGGTCAAGAGCGCACACTCGACGCGCGTGGGATAGTATTCTGGGAGGCCGGTGATCTTCTCGAACAGTTCGCTTCCGGCCGCGTCATAGAAGAAGCGGCTTGGCAGCGATTTCTGCGGTTGCGACAAGCCGTTGACGACCTCGATGAGGAACGAGCTGTCGGAGGAGTGTTGGCGGCGGACGCCGAGGTCCTGAAGAGCCATTACGCACCCTCCGCGGCGAGGCGCACGCCGGTCATCTGCCATCTCTGATGCGGATAGAAGAAGTTTCGGTAGGTGCGCCGGGTGTGGCCGGAGGGCGTAAAACATGATGCGCCGCGCAGAACCTGTTGGCTGACCATGAACTTGCCGTTGTACTCGCCGATGGCGCCTTGGGGCGCTTTGTAGCCGGGGTAGGGCAGGTAGGCGCTTTGGGTCCATTCCCATGCGTCGCCGAACATCTGGCGTGGTGCGCGCTCGGTGCTGGCGCCGCTTGCCGGCAGGCAGCGCAAGGCATCTTGGCCAAGATCGTTGCCCGCGAGCGGCACGCCGGCGGCGGCAATCTCCCACTCGAATTCAGTGGGCAATCTCCGGCCGCTCCAGCGAGCGAAGGCGTCAGCCTCGTAGTAGCTGACGTGGGCGACCGGGGCATCCGGGTCGGGTGCCATCAAGCCTTCCAACGTCATGCACAGCCACTTGCTGGCGTGCTCTTCCCAATAGAGCGGCGCGCGCCATTGTTCGCGGTTCACAAGCGCCCATCCGTCCGCGAGCCAGAGCAACGGCGAGCGATAACCGCCATCGGCCATGAATTCCAGCCACTCGCCATTGGTGACCATCCGGTCGGCGAGCAGAAACGGGCGCACGAGGGCATCATGGCGCGGTCCTTCGTTGTCCCACGCGAAGCCATTGCCGTCGTGGCCGATCGGAAATATGCCGCCGGGAAATTCGAGCCAGCGCACCGGCGAGCCGGTGCCTGAAACGCCGTGTGGCGGTGTTCTCGGATTGCGATAAGCGGGGCGTAAGGGGTTCACTGCGAAGAGCGATAGAATGTCGGTCAGCAACAGTTCCTGATGCTGCTGCTCGTGGTTGATCCCAAGTTCGATCAGGCGGGCGGCCTCAGGATCGATGTCATCACTGTCTGTGAGGCGGGCCAATGCGTCGTCGACGTGCGCACGGTAGGCGAAGACCTCGTCGATCGAGGGGCGCGTCAGAAGTCCCCGGTGTGCGCGCGGCTGTCTGGCGCCCTGGCTTTCGTAATAGGAGTTGAAACAAAACGGCAGCCGCTCGTCGAACAGATGGTAGCCGGGGAGAAAGCGGGCCAAGACGAAGGTCTCGAAAAACCACGTGACATGGGCCAAGTGCCATTTCGACGGACTTGCATCTTCCATCGCCTGGACGACCATGTCTTCCGCACTCAACGTGCTGACGAGTTCGATGCTTTTTTCGCGTGTTGCGAACAGCTTCTTACTCAGTGGGTCTTTCGATTGAACGGGGGATCGGACTGGGCGGTGCGCCCGTGGATTGGCCCTGCTTCGTGTCAACATCGTTACCATCTCGGGTTGCCGCATTTCGACAAACGTCCGAGAACGCATGCTGTTCCCCTTCATCGGGAACGTCAGTGGCCCTGAGACGTTGCGGCCGCCTTAGTGACCAACACACGAGGCTGGCGATGACGCTGACTGCCCTTGCGCTGAACTGTTCCCTGAAGGGGTCGGCGGAGAGTTCCTCGACCGACAAGCTCCTGGCCGAGACGCTGGCGGAGCTTTCTCGCCATGGCGTGAGCGGCGACATCGTCCGGGTGGTCGACTTGAATGTGAAGCCGGGGGTGCGGTCAGACGAGGGAGACGGCGACGCGTGGCCGGATTTGCGCGAGAAAGTCTTGCAGGCAGACATTCTCGTGTTCGGCACGCCCATCTGGCTTGGTCAGCCATCGAGTGTGGCGAAGCGGGTTCTGGAACGAATGGACGCGTTCCTCGGTGAAACAGATGACCAGCAGCGCATGCCGCCGTACGGGAAGGTGGCCGTGGTGGCAATCGTCGGCAACGAAGACGGCGCGCATCATTGCCAGGCCGAGCTCTTTCAGGCGCTGAATGACGTCGGTTTCACCATCCCTGCCGGAGCCGGGACATATTGGGTCGGCCAAGCGATGGCATCGACGGACTACAAGGACCTCGACGCGCCTTACGACAAGACCGTGAAGACTACGCGCATGCTGGCCGCGAACGCGGTGCATCTGGCGAGATTGCTAAAGGATGCTCCGTACAAAGGCGTGTAATTGGAGCGATACGCTTCGAACATGGTGCGGCGCTAAGGAAGCCTCTGGACGCGCGCACCCTCACGACCGGTGCGAGTAGCCATCCAGCTTTTTTAGCATTGCTTCTTCAGCCCCGAGTCGTATCAGCTTCTTCTCGATGGTGCCAAATGCGATAGCGGATGGCGCATTGAAGTGAAGGACACATCCCGGCAGGCTCCGATGAGGAGCATTGCAGCACCCATTCTCATTCTCGCTGCAGGGACATTGGGTACCAACGAACTGCTGCTCAAGGCGCAGGCGCGCGGGGTGCCGCTCTCGTCGAAAGTTGGAACGAGATTTTCGGCCAACGGCGATGACCTCGTGCTCGCGATGCAACTGGCGACACCCGTCAATGCCGTGGCGACGGGCTTCCCGTCACGAGCTCCGCGAGGCACGCCCCTCGTGGGCCCGCACAGCGCCGCGGCAATTGATTTCAGCGACGATGATGGGCCGCTATGGGTACATGACGGCACGATGCTGACAATGATGGCGCGGCTCGCTCCGTTAAAGAACATGCTGCAGCTGAATTTCTGCAAGGCCCTTCGAGAACTGCGACACGGCATTTACGCAGCCGACCTGAGCCGTACGCAGCTTCTCTACGTCGTGGCATACGACAACGCGGGTGGCGAACTGCGTCTTAAAGATGACCGCGTGTGTGTCGAGTGGCCGGACTACAGCGATGCGCCAGAGCGCCTGAAAGCCGAACAGAGAATCAAATCTGTCATCGAGCGAGCGGGCGGCACTTTCTGCGCCAACCCGTTCGCTATGACGGCATTTGGCGGCAACCGCATCATCGCCCATCCGCTCGGTGGCGCGGCGATGGGTGAGACGTCAAGGGACGGAGTTGTAGCCCCGGATGGCCGGGTTTTTGATCCGTCTAAGGGGCCCACAGCTGTCCACGATGGACTTTATGTCTGCGACGGCGCCGCGGTGCCATCCTCTGTGGGTGTCAGCCCACTCTTGACGATCAGTGCACTCGCTGAGCGCGCAATGGTTCTGCTGTCCATAAAGCTGAACCGTAAAATCGACATGGACATGACGCCGATCCGGCAGCCGCGGGATGCTCTGACCTAACGCGCGGACCAGCCAGCTTACGCCATCGCCTTATAATCCGGCGTCGTCTGGGTGGCTCTCAGCGCGTCGATGCTGCCTCCATGATGAACGCACCATCCCACCCATTCAATAGTTGCAGGCCAGCGCAAGATCCAAGGTCATAGTCGCATACTGTCGAGAGTACCATCGAGCAAGTACGGGCATTACGTTTGGCGTCATTGATCTAATCGTCCTAGCGCGTGGAGAGCGTGAAAGCCCTGCAGAGTCGAGGACGAGGGAAGAAGGATCTACTTCATGCCGAGCCAGTAAAGTTCTCCTGCTAAACAGCAGGCACGAACGTTATCCGCAACAACCAGGGAAATCACATCATGGAAGGCAATACTACGTATTGACCTGTAGGTTACACCTGCCCAGCATGCGCGCACGATGAAGAACGATAGCCTCAGCATCCTCATTGCCCCTCATTTGTTCCAACGGCTGTTGCGCTCGATCCGGAGCAAAGCAATAGAGCCATCGCGTGTACGACTGATCATCGGTTATGGGGCTATCGGTGTCTTAGTCGCCATTCTAGCCGCTGTTCTGCTCGCGCCACTCATGAGCACGATGATCAGTGATTGGTCGCGTCGCGACGTCGAATCGCGTTCGAGACTCGTCTTCAACACAATTCAGGATCCGCTCGTCGCGATGCTCGCTGCAGGCGAAGTTACGCGTATCGAGGCGTTATTTGAAAGCGTCGCCGCCGATTCACGTGTCGTGGCCGTCGCATTCTGCAAAGCAGACGACGAACGGGCCATTTCGTCGAAATTAATGCCGTCCTCGCTCCCGTGCGACGCCATAGCTCGCGGCTCCACTGAAACCTTTTCGTCTCTTCAGGCAAACGGGCGTGACATGCTGATCGCCTCGTTCCCACTCTCGACGCGCGAGATCGATGGGCACTTTGTCATCGTGCATGATCTCACATTTTCCGAACGCAGAGGTAACGAGGCGCGGAACTTTGTTTCCATTCTTCTTGGGGGCATCGTTCTTCTGAGCGGCGCGACCGCAGTTGCCCTTGTGCTGTTTTTGACCCGCCGCTGGATCCGATCATTCCGGCGCGCATTGTTCAATGTGACGCGAAATGCCGAGGGGAGCGAACTCGCAGGAAGCGGCGGTGTTCTGGATCGGGAGCTTCAGCTCATTATACGTCAGCTCAAAGCAGGACGAGCCGCAGTCGATTCCGAGACCGTGGAGTGGAACAAAAAAACGCTCCGCACCATCATGGAGGCCGAGCTTCCCGGTGTCGAAGTTCTCGTCGTTGCAAACCGGGAACCCTACATCCACAACTTTGGCAACGACGGCGTAGAATTGCAAACGCCCGCTAGTGGCCTCGTGTCAGCGGTCGAGCCGATCATGCGAGCATGCCGTGGCACGTGGATCGCGCACGGCAGCGGATCGGCGGACCGCGAAACCGTCGACCAGAACGACCGAATTGCAGTGCCGCCAGACGGGCCGGAGTATACCCTCCGGCGCGTCTGGATCACGGAGGCAGAGCAGGACGGCTACTATTATGGGCTTGCGAATGAGGGGCTATGGCCCTTGTGCCATATCGCATTTACGCGCCCCACATTCCGTTTATCGGATTGGGAGACGTACCGCGCCATCAACCACAGGTTTGCCGATGCCGTCGTGCGGGAAGCTCGCACGGATTCGCCCATCGTCTTGGTGCAGGACTATCACTTCGCACTCCTGCCTCGCATGCTACGGGAGCGGCTGCCCAACGCGACGATCATCGCGTTCTGGCATATCCCGTGGCCGAACTCGGAAACATTTGGCATCTTCCCATGGAAGGAAGAACTCATTCATGGGCTGCTCGGCAGCACGATCATCGGATTTCATACGCAGTTTCACTGCAACAACTTTCTTGAAACCGTCGATCGCTTCGTCGAAAGCCGGATCGACCGGGAGCACGAAGCCGTTGTCCTGGGTGGACACGAGACGTTTGTAAGACCTTACCCGATTTCGATCGAGTGGCCGCCCGCCGCACTTAAAGATCAGCCACCGATTGCGCAGTGCCGTGTCGAGGTGCGCGAAAGACTCGGGCTATCCGAGGACTGCAAGATTGTTGTCGGCATCGAGAGGTTCGACTACACCAAGGGCGTTCTCGACCGATTGCACGGCGTCGACTGCCTCTTGACGGCGCATCCGGAATGGATTGGTCGCTTTTCACTCGTGCAGGCCGCAGCGCCAACGCGGAGCAAGCTTTCCGCCTATAGGGAACTGCAACAAGAAGCGATCGCGCTTGCCGACGAGATCAATAGCAAATACGCCAACGCCGGGGCGCAGCCGATAACGCTGGTCATCCGTCATCATGAGCCGAGCGAAGTGTTCAGGCTTTTCCGAGCCGCGGATGCGTGTATCGTGTCCAGCCTGCACGATGGAATGAACCTCGTGGCAAAGGAATACGTCGCCGCCCGCGACGACGAGATGGGTGTTTTGCTGCTGTCGAGCTTTGCCGGGGCTTCGCGGGAGCTGTCCGAGGCGATCATCATCAATCCTTACGACGCGCAGGATCTGGGTGAAGCCATGCACCAAGCGCTCATGATGCCGTTGACCGAACAGCATGAACGCATGAAGTCGATGCGCGAACAGGTTCGCTCGCGAAACGTCTATCGGTGGGCAGGACAGATGCTGCTCGATGCAAGTCGAATTAGAAAAAAGCAGCGTATTCTTCAGATTGCAGAGAAGACAAGGTGAGCATTGCGGCGCCCGAGTAGTTTTGAGGACACTCGGTTTGCCTGTGCTCGAACATATGCCTGGGGGTGTTATCGGCCTGCTCTTTGTCTCGCAAGATAGCAGGCCCGTTCGTTGCACCACCGATCCTGGTGTGCGTTCGGAACAACGATAGTGTCTGAAGGAGTTGCGTTTGAAAGCTCGGCTTCGCAAAGTTGTCCATGATCTGGGCGAAAAATTCTGGATTATTCCGGCGTTACTGGTGTGCGGCGGCATTCTTGCAGCAGTAGTGTTGGTGCGGGTTGACAGAAGCGGCGACATTCCAGAATGGCTTCTCGAAGATTGGCTTTACAATGGCGGCGGTACGGGCGCTCGCACGTTGCTGGGAGCCGTGGCGTCGTCGACCATTGGAGTTGCCGGCACCGTCTTCTCAATTACTATCGCTGCGCTATCGCTGGCGGCCGGTCAGATGGGGCCCCGGCTACTTCGCAATTTCACACGTGATCGCGGCAACCAGATTACGCTTGGTGTATTCCTCGGCACTTTCGCCTACTCACTCGTTGTACTGAGAACGGTGCGCAGTGAGGCAGAAGGCGCGTTCGTTCCACATCTATCACTCAGTGTCGCCATTGCGCTGGCCTTAATAGCCGTCGCCACACTTGTGTATTTCGTTGGCCATATGTCCAACCGGATCAATGTCGATACGGTCATTGAACTTGTTAGTGAGGACGTGCGCAATGCAATTGTACGACTGGCGACTGACAAAGAGCAATACGAGGCACCGCCCGACAAAATTTGGCTAACAGCGACGCCAATTGTCGATTCGAGGTGCGGATATCTACAACATATCGATTACGAAGGATTGGCGGACTGGGCGGCCGAAAGAAGGACGGCGGTGCGTTTACTCATCCGCCCCGGCAGTTATGTTTTTCCCGGTGCGCCAATAGCCTTAGTTGATCCGCACGTGGAAGGTGCCGACCGCGCAATTTACAGTGCGACGGCGCTCGGCTCGCGTCAGGCTGGGGCGGACGATATTGAGTTCGCCGTTCGCCAGCTGGTGGAAGTGGCTGTTCGTGCTCTGTCACCTGGGATCAACGACCCCTTTACCGCCATCACTGTGCTCGATCGCCTCGGCGCATCGCTATGCGAAATCGCAGGGCTGAAATTGCCAACGAACGTGGTAGTTCGCGACGACCAGTGTGTTTTAGTCGTGCCCTCTGTCGACTACGACGGCCTGATCGACGCGTCCTTTCACATGATCAGGCAGAATGCATCAGGTAAACCATCGGTGCTCATTAGAATGCTCCATATATTCACGTCGGTGGCAAGTTGCGAAAACGATCCGTACCGCGTGCTAGCTCTTCGACGTCACGCAGGGCTCGTCCTGTCGGATGCCGAACGTGATGTGCCAAATAAGTCCGATCTTGACGACATACGCGAAGCCCACCATGCGTTTGAACTGATGGTTTCAGGCGGACCAAAGGCGTCTCTTGGAATTCTTTGATGCCTCCACAAGCCGCAGCGTCACGGCGGCGGCAAATGTGCACCGCATCAGCGAGAGCGTGACCACACATCGCAGACTTCGTGCCTGGACCGCTTTGGAAGGAACAAAGATGCTCCGAACAACACGCCCTTCATCCCTAGCAGCCGCTTTCAGTCTCCTCATCTTCATGCCGGCTGCGACACTGGCTGGTGATGTCGCCACCACGAAAGGGGCCTCTCATCCCAACCAAGCTCTGGCGACTGTCCTGGCGGCCCAACCCGCAGAGATCAAGGCTCGATACGCGTCACGTCGTCCGGCCGAGACCTTGAGCTTCTTCGAGGTTCAGCCTGGCGACATCGTTATCGAAACCCTACCGGGAGGAGGCTGGTATTCGGGCATCCTCCACCCCTATCTCGGCGAGAGCGGTAAACTGGTCGGGGCGCACTATCCGCGAGGACTCTATGAACGCTTTGGCTGGGATCAGGAACGACTTCAAGGTGCGCTCGACCGGGATGCGGGCTGGCCAAAGGCGACAGCAAGCAAGGCGATTGCGAAAGGTGGTGAGATCGACAGCTTCACTATGACGGAGATGCCCGACCGCTTGAACGGCACAGTCAGCAAAGTCCTGTTCATCCGGTCGCTGCATAATCTCAACCGTTTCGGGAAGGAGGCGGGATATCTCGACAAGGTGCTCGCGGAAGCTTACCGCGCCCTGAAGCCCGGTGGCATAGCAGGTGTCGTGCAACATCGCGCCCCCGAGTTGGCGTCCGGTAAGTGGGCTGACGGCAGCAGCGGCTATCTCAAGCAGTCGACGGTCATAGCCGCATTCGAAGCAGCGGGCTTCAAGCTTGTGGAGGCAAGCGAGATCAATGCCAATCCCAACGACCGCCCAGCCGAAACTGACAATGTGTGGCGACTGCCGCCGTCGCTCAGGGGCGTGGAGAAAAACTCGGCGAAGTGGCAGGAATTCACGAACATTGGAGAGTTGGATCGTATGACTTTGAAGTTCGTCAAACCTTCGCAGTGAGGCCGTGCTGATGTTGAACCTTGTGCGGCGAGGTCGACGTGAGCTTGCCTGAATTCGACGTCGTGTCTCCGTCCTTTTACGCCAATCCAGCCGAGACGCTCGAACGGCTTTGGGCCACCGGACGTCACGTCGAAAGACTGAAACTTTCTATTCTCGGGCGGAGATTTGCGTTGCTTACGTCGCCGACGAGCAGAACATTTGAGGTGGCGGCATCGTCGCGCGGCAATGGAACAAGCCAGGAGGTAGGGCACTTGGGATCGTCGAGTAGGTTTGTGCCTGATAACTAGACGGCATTTAAAGCTGAGTGCTCGACGTGCGGTGAAATTGGGGAAGGATATGCATTGAGAAGAAATGCTTTGTATGGACAGTCTGGTGGCGTCACGGCCGTCATCAATGCCTCGGCTTGTGGTGTAATCGAAGCCGCCCGTCAGCAAAGTGGTGTGATCAGCAAGATGTTTGCGGCACGCAACGGGATCATCGGCGCTCTGAACGAGGATTTGATTGATACCACCGAAGACAGCGACGAGACGATCGCTGCTCTTCGCCACACGCCAGCTGGTGCATTTGGCTCGTGCCGCTTCAAGCTCGCGAATTCAGAAAACGACAGACGCCAATATGAGCGTCTGATCGCCGTCTGCAAGGCTCACGACATCGCCTATTTTTTCTACAATGGTGGCGGAGATTCGGCCGACACGTGCAGTAAGATCTCGCAGTTTGCAGAGACGGTGGGCTATCCGCTTCAAGCGATACTTATTCCGAAAACAATCGATAATGATCTATTCGGTACGGACACGTGTCCCGGATTTGGCTCTGTGGCCAAATACATCGCTGTGTCGACGCGAGAAGCATCTTTTGACGTTCGCTCGATGTCACGCTCATCGACGAAGGTTTTTGTATTCGAAGTCATGGGGCGCCACGCTGGATGGATCGCTGCGGCAGGCGCCCTGGCGGCAGATGAAAACCATGATCTCCCAATCGCGATCGTTTTCCCCGAGCTTGCATTCGACAGCGAAAGTTTAGTAGCCAAAGTGAGGGCATTGATAGACAGTTACGACTATTGCACGGTTGTTGTCTCCGAAGGCGCCAAGCGAGCGGATGGTCGGTTCCTTGCCGAGCAGGGCACAAACGATGCGTTTGGGCACTCGCAATTGGGCGGTGCTGCTCCCGTCGTCGCGAGCATATTGAGTTCGGCCCTGGGCTGCAAATGCCATTGGGCCGTTGCTGACTACCTCCAGCGTTCTGCGCGCCACGTCGCATCTCGAATGGACGTTGATCAAGCGTATGCGGTGGGCAAGGCCGCCGTCGAAATGGCAATTGCGGGTCACAACGCGATCATGCCTGCAATTGTGCGGACCTCCAGCGAGCCCTATGACTGGACGATCAGGCCGGTGCCCCTCGCACAGGTTGCCAACGTTGAGAAGTTGATTGCCGCGAGACTTCATTTCTGCAGACGGATTTGGCATTACCAATGCCTGCCGCACGCATCTGCTGCCCCTGATCCAGGGCGAAGATTATCCACCCTACGAGAACGGCTTGCCGCGCTACGCAACATTAAAAAACAAACGTGTGCCAAAGGAGCTTGAGCCGTTTGAAATTTAGCCCTGCTTGGCTTGCCAATCGGCCTGGGTTACCAGCGTCTCAGGACGTCCGACGAAGAAGCTGATCACCGCCGGCCGAGGCAGGATGATTTCGCTGACTGAACTCGTTCCATTTGCTTGGACTTAAATCATTGAAAAGCGCCAACCGGCCTGCAACGGTTCAGCCCTGACGGCCTCGCACTTAATCGCTAATGGACTGATAGTAAGTGTGACGCTGTCTGCCTCCCAAGGGCCCGCAGCAGCAATTACGGCTCCCAGCAAACTCTTGTGCTTATCGAGTGCAACGAGGCATTGTTGCAACGCCTTCGCCTAGAGAGGTGCAGCGCTCACTCGTAAGGAGCGCAAACGGTCGCCGGTCATAGTGCCCTCAGCCGGCCAATCGCACCGTCGAGGTCGAGGCATTCTGCCCATGATCGGCATGTAGAATAGTGATGCGATCTAACGCACGGGCAACGGTGGGGTTGACGACCTGGTGCGTCCCTCCCTCATCAAGCTCTTCAAGCAACGAGGTGACGCGGGTCATGGCAAAAGACATTCGATTGACCACGAAATACATTATGCACCCTCTTACGTTGTGAACCAGAGGTGACGAGCGTGCGGTCTGTCGAGTATTGTCGATTGCCACTTGAGCAGTCAGGACCTTGACCCGATGAACAGAACAGGCCCTCGCAGACGGCGAAGCTCGCCTACAAAGGTGCCGTGACTGACTTGCCGGTCATCAAAAGAGTTCGGGGTCCTGCGGTGATCGACATCGGCACCGTATATCGGGAGATGCATCTATCGACGGGCGGAGGCTGAGCGAAGACGAACTGGTCTCGATGCTATTTCTGCTCTTTGGTGCCGGACAGGAAACAACGACCCATCTCATCTCAGGCGGCTTGTTGGAGCTTCTGCGCCACGATGATCAACGGCGCCGTTTGCAGGCTGATCCGACGACGATGCCGCTCTGCGTCGAGGAATGTCTCCGCCATGTCTCACCCGTCCAGCTCACCAAGCCGCGCTGGGCAGCGCGAGATGTCGTGTTCGCCGGTCATGAGTTCAGGCGCGGCGATTGCGTCGCGGGCTTCCTAACAGCCGCCAATCGTGACGCTGCGGTCTTCGAGAATCCGCATCAATTTGACCTGACACGGCACCCCAATCCGCATCTTTCGTTCGGGACGGGTGTGCACTTCTGCCTGGGGTTCCAACTTGCTCGAGCGGAGGCCGCAATTGCATTTGAGCGAGTGCTTGCTCGATTTCCTGATGTTCGGCTCGCCGTTGAACCTGACAGTATCACTTGGCGAAAGCGGGTAGGGATCCGCACGCTGACCCGACTTCCTGTTCAGTTGCACTGATCCGAGAAGCGGCAAACTGTGTCGGAGAGCCCCACCAGGTGGCTCGGTTTAGCCGAGGCGGCGGTCATCGGCGACTAACTAAATCAAAGCTAAGGCCAGCGATCCGTCGTGACGGTCATTAGTCGAAGTGTCACCGCGCGTGGCCGCTACTTACGAGTTCGCCTGCCACTTGAAATGGCAGGCAAACTCTGAATTTGGATGAGGTCTCATGTTTTGGCTCGTTCGATCAGAACAGGAACGGGCCGACAAACGGTGTTGCACGTTGGTGAGTGCTGCTTGGCGTAGCCCAGCAAGTCATCGAGTTCCTGCTCCGAGCAGTCTGCCGTCACGTGCATGCGAATGTTGATCTGCTCGTACCCAGCGGGAACCTTGTCGTCGAGGCCGAGCAGGCCTTGCAGGTCGATGTCGCCCTTGAGCTCTGTTGAAAGCTCGAAGATCGTTATGCCGCGTGCCATGGCATGCAGAACGAAAGTTGTCGTCACGCAGCCCGCGAGCGCATGAAGGAGAAACTCGACCGGGTTCGCGCCTTCGTTGTTTCCCAGCAGCACAGGCGGTTCCCCGTTCGTGAACTCGAAGGCGGCCGCGCGTGATGTGTCCTCCTGCCCAGCACCGTAGAAATCGCGAATGGTCGAGCGGTTCTCGCCGCCGCTGATCCATACGTTGCGAGCGCGGAACTGAAATCTGGCGAGACTCTTGTCCGCTTTTAGCGCTGCAATCGTTTGTTGAGCCGCTTGTACGTTGAACCCATTGACGGTCGTCATCGTGTCGGCAACGGCTGTGTGAAGTGTCATCGTCAGTCTCCGTCGTTTGGCGGTTGCGATGCGTAGGACCTTAGGCTCTGACGGCCGGCACGTTCAGTACGGCTTTTGCCAAGATCGGCCCTTTTGTGCCATTTTCTTGCCTATGAAAGTGGCTCGCAAAACTCCTGTCGAAGCTCTGATCCTTGCACTACCCGAAACGGCGGGATCGGCGCTCTACGGCATGGTCGACGTTTTGTCGGCGACGGAGACGCTCTGGCACGAGCTCGTCGGCGAGGAGATCGGCCATCCGCTGATCGTCCCGCGCATTGTCGCCCTTTCGACGAAGCCGTTCCGCTGCGGCAACGGCATACCTGTTCGTCCAGACCTCGAGTTCCGGAACGCACCAGCGCCAAAAGTCTTGATCCTTCCAGAAATGTGGTTGGCACCGTCTGACGATCTAGGTAACCGCTACGATGATTTGAAAAACTGGATCCGGACCTGCCACAAGAGAGGCTCAACGATCTACAGCGCCTGCTCCGGCTCAGTTCTGTTAGCCGCTAGTGGACTGCTGGATGGAAAGGAAGCGACATCGCACTGGGGATATCAGGATCTCTTCCGATCGAGATTCCCCGCGGTTCGCTTTGATCCGGCGCCCAATCTCGTCATCGCCGATCCGGGAGGACGCATCGTTACCGCGGGCGGCGCGACGTCCTGGCATGACCTCGCGCTCCACATCATCTCGCGCCATTGCAGTTCGGGAGCCGCGCTGCGCGTTGCGAAAGTCTATCTGCTGAAATGGCATGGCGAGGGACAGCTCCCGTTCCAGAGCCTCGTGCGCCGACAACCGCATGCCGATTCGGTGGCCAGAATGGCTGAGGAATGGCTCGCCAAACACTTCCGAGATACGAACGTCGTCGCCGGTGCGGTTGCTGCCTCCGGCATACCGGAACGCACCTTGAAGCGCCGATTCAAGACGGCTACTGGCAACACGCTGATGGCATATGCGCAGAACCTCCGCATTGAGGAGGCGAAACGCCTTCTCGAAAAAGACAGCATTTCCGCCGACGAAATTGCAACCAACGTTGGGTACGAAAACCCGGCGTTCTTCCGTCGGCTTTTTAAGCGCTATACCGGGCTGACGCCCGGCGCCTACCGGCGAATGTTCCAACCGATCTCGTGGGCAAGCGAAACGGACGATGCGATCCGGTAGATTTGTCTTGCGCAGCAATCAGCACAATGCTCTGGGCGTAATCAGCGGCGTTCGTGCAGTCGCGCATAAGCCCGATTATGCGAATCCATTATGATCGGAGCTGGGCTCCAGCGAATTCGGTCGCGGAAACGTACCTTGGTCAGCATCAACCCTCAAAGCAGACATTGCCCTCTCGACGCGAAGGGCCATAAGCGGCCATTTGTGGCTTCTGACAAATCAGCTCAACAAAATGAACGAAGTGAATGCATATCGCCGACCGGATTGATCAGAAACGCACGGTCGCGCCCATAACCGGCCCGTGCTGCACAGCGTCATACTCGTAGCGGTTCGCGCCCGATCCTTCAGAGTAATCGACGGACAACGCCCGATAGCCGAGGTAACCATCTATCGCATAACGGTCAGTAACGCACAGCTGGAAGTCGTAGGTGGCGATCACCTGCCACGAAAATTCGCTGCCCACATCAAAACCACCGACGTCGCCACGCAGGCTCAAGTTCTGCCCGGGAGCCATTTGTTGCCGAAGTCTTCCCCCGATGAACGGATCCACCCAGTCCACCGACCCCGATCGCGCTACCGTCCGGCCAGGCAATTGAATGCCAGCGGCATCGAGCGCTAGATCTGCGGCCACGGTCGCGTCCTGATGCCAGTATCGGCCGCCGGCGAGCACGTCTAACGCGGCGGTACCCATGCCCGGATTCGATCCCGACCAGATCTCGTAGGCGGCTCCGACCTCGACGATTGCCTGTTCGTAATCCGCTTCCACGTTGCCACTCAGCGTGGCCGCCCCCAGTGGTCCGGTCTTCGCGAAACTTTTCGAACCAGCAAGTTTTGCATAGGCGATATCATTGAAGAGAACCAGACGGCCATTGCGGGCTTCCGCATAGCTGAACCAAGCTGGGATACCCGACCAGTCGAGTGCATCGAGCACCTGACCAGCGGTGACATCCACGTTGAACGACCTTCCTTTGATGGTTAGATCGCCCGAAATCCAGGGAGTCCAGGCATAGGTCGTCAACGAAAAGGTCCACTCGCTCGGCGCCGGAGCGGTAGAAGTGGCATCACCGGCATGCGATGCGCCGCTCTGCACAGCTTGCAACGAGATCAGCAAAAGCGCCGCTGAAATCCATCCTGCCCGACCGCGGCTCATGAGCAACCTGCTTCCGACCATTGATTGAAATATCTACGACTGTACGCGACTTCGCGCCTTACGACTGTTGCATCGTTGCCACCCTTTGACCCTCTGGATCGGGGGTGCAGATTGCGTATAAGACTGTGAAAAATATGAAGTGTATTCGACAGCCATGACTACGAATAGCAGTTGGCTTCGCCCTGCTCTGATGTCTGGGGCATTGAGGTAGCAAACTAAACCTGAAATTCTGCTGAGTAAGTTTTGACGCTGCGCGCTGACATCAAGCGAAGCTTTTGATTTAGATGAAATCTGGCGACCGCATCAGGTCGCCAGATTTCTTATGCCTTACTTGTTGGCTGGCGCAGTAGCGGGCGGGTTCATCTGCGGTGTGGCGCCGCTCATGCCCTTCGTCGCAGGCAGCGTGCCTTCATCGCCCATTCTTTTCTGTGCGCCAACCTGAGCCGGGTCCGTTGCGCCCATCTCAGGCGCCGCACCCTTCTGCGTCGGGGGTAGTTTTCCTTCATCGCCCATGGTCTTGGGTGGAGCGATGGGGGTGGGGCGGTCTTCAGCAATTGCGGGCGTCAAGATGGCTCCTACGACCATTATGGCCGCGGCAGTCGACAATACACGTTTCATCGGATGATCTCCCTAGTTCGCAAAGCAGCGATCATTTTGTTCCTTCATGGACGTCGCTGAAGGTCTCACGAAGTTTCTTAGTGATAGACGGTCCGAACCATGTACCGTTGAGCTACGTCAAACTGAGTGGAGGCGGCCCGTGCGCTAATGGCCGCTGCCCCACGGCAAAACACAGTTCAATCCTAAGGAGAATGTGATGACGACCAGGCGCCAGTTCCTTGGGACCATTCCGGCCGCGGGTGCAGCACTCAGTGTTGGAGGCAGCTTCCTCCTGGAGGGCATTTCTGCACCAGCAGCGACGGCGGCTCCGCTCGCCGGTCACTTCCATCCCAAGGGCAAGGCGCCTTCGGCGTTTACGCTGGACGTCTTGAAGAAGGCCAAGGCGACCCTTCCATTCAGCGATACCCGCGACTTCGACGAACAGAAGAAGGGGCTCATTGCCCCAATGAAGGAACTGCAGATCAAGGCGGATGCGGGTCATGTCGCATGGGACATGAAGCGGTTCCAGTTCCTCGATGAGCAAGATCACTTCGACAGCATCCATCCCTCGCTGTTGCGCCAATCGAAGCTCAACAACAATTATGGCCTCTACGAAGTCATCCCGGGCATTTATCAGGTCCGTGGCTTCGATCTCTCCGACATCACATTCGTCCGCGGCAAGACCGGTTGGATCGTCTTCGATCCTCTCATTTCCGCCGAACCGGTCCGCGCCGCGTGGAAGTTGTTCCAGGAGCATGTCGGTGAGGGGCTGCCCGTCTCGGCGGTGATCTATTCCCACACCCACGCCGACCATTGGGGTGGCGTGCGCGGTCTCGTCGATGAAGCCGATGTGCGCTCGGGCAAGATCCCAGTCATCGCGCCCATCGACTTTATGTCGTTTACGATTTCCGAGAACGTCTACGCCGGCAACGCGATGAACCGGCGGCTGTTCTATCAATACGGCCTGCTGCTGCCCGCCAGCCCGCACGGGTATGTCGGCCAAGGTCTTGGACAAGGGGTTTCGGCAGGCTCTGTGGGGCTGATCGCGCCGAACCGTTACGTCTCCGATGCAATCGAAGAGATCGACGTCGATGGCGTCAGAATGATCTTCCAGAACACGCCGAACACCGAAGCGCCGCGGGAAATGAACACCTACATCCCCGACATGAAAGCGCTGTGGATGGCGGAGAATGTTATCGCTTCCCTACACAACATTTACACGTTGCGCGGTGCTCCGGTGCGCGATCCGCTGAACTGGTCGAAGTATATTGCCGAGTCGTTGTACCGTTTCGGTTTGGAAGCGGAGGTCATGTTTGCCTCGCACCATTGGCCGCGTTGGGGCAACGCCCGGATTCAGGAAGTGCTCCGCGGCCAGCGCGACCTCTACGCCAATATGAACAATCAGGTTCTGCATCTCGCGAACCAGGGTGTTACCATCAACGAGATCCACAACGTCTATACGGTTCCCAAGGGGCTCCAGGACAAGTGGTATTGCCGCGGCTATCATGGCTCGCCGGAGCATAACAGCCGCGGTGTCATCCAGCGTTATCTCGGGTTCTGGGACTGTAATCCTGCGACGCTTATTCCGTTGTCTCCTGGCGACTCCGCGCCGCTTTACGTGGAGATGATGGGCGGCAGCGAGAAGATCTTAGCCCGCGGGCAGCAACTGCATGACGAAGGGAAGTACCTACTCGCCTCCGAAATCGTCAATAAGCTGGTCCAGGCCGAGCCCGACAATGCCGCGGCCAAAGATCTGCTGGCCGACATCTTCGAACAGCTTGGCTACCAGCAAGAGAACCCAGGACTGCGCAACAGTTTCCTCGCCGCCGCCTACGAGTTACGCACGGGCATCCCGCAGGGCGAGACGGGGGATTCAAGCAGCCCCGACGTGATCCGGGCGATGTCGACCGAGTTGTTCTTGAACTTTCTCGCCATCCGCATGGACAGTCGCAAAGCCGAGGGAATGAAGTTCACGATCAACCTTATCACCCCGGACAACGGCGAGAAGTTCATCATCGAAATGGAAAATGCCACGCTGACAAACATTGCGGGCTTCCAGGCCAACAAACCCGATCTGACTCTCACCATCAACCGTTCAGACCTTGAACAGACGATGATGGGCGCCAAGACCCTGGAAGCCCAGATGGCAGACGGAACCGCCAAGGTCGAAGGCGATGCGGGCATCCTCAAACAACTCGCCTCAACCATGGTCGACTTCGATCCCCGCTTCGAGATCATGCCAGGTACGAAGGCGCGGACCGCGAAGGTCTCGCATGCTGACCCATACCAAGCGTTGCCGGAAAAGATCATCGCGGAGTGATATAATTTGGCAGCACACAGCAGCGCGACGATTTTCGTTGCGGGGCAGAAATGGCCTTAGGCAGCCGCGCTCGGTAGTTGCGTCCATTCCGCAGCGGTCGCGATCACTGCCCACGACCGCTACTCAATATCTTACCGACATCAAGTCGCGTGGAGCAGTAGGGGTTCACAGACGCAATTTCATTCGCGACGGAGGGGACACCGGTACGGGCGGAGGCCTCGCTTGGCAGCGAAGATCTGCCGCCGTCGCTCGTGGAGTATAGGACATTCGACGAGAGGATCGGCGTCCGTGAAGGTCCCGATATGGACACGCGCCACCCCTCTTGGTTGCCGAAACTATTCGGGGCAGATATATGCCGACTATATGAACGCTCGCCCGAAAACATGGAGCGGGTCAGGCCGAAAGCATGGAACGATGGTGAACAAAACTCGCGCGATCGCAATGCCAGCAACCGTCGATGCACGAGACAAGCCGGGAAGGCGCGAAGAATTTCTGGCAGTAGCCCTTAAGCTCTTCTCCGAGCATGAGTACTCCGCCGTCACGATCAAAGCGATCGCCGCCGAGGCCGGCGTCAACCCGGCCTTGCTGTACTACTACTATAAAGACAAGGAAGACCTTTTCCGAGCCACGCTTGAGCATGCGGTTGCGGAAGCGATGGATCAGTACGCCGTCGTTGCGTCTCGCCATTCCGATCCCGTCGATCTGATCGACGGCTGGTTCGAAATGCACGCTAAACTCGCGCCTAAGATTCGGCGGTTGGTCAAGATACTGATGGACTATTCGATTTCCGGCTCGGAAAGTCGCATTCTCGACGACATCATAGAAAAATTCTACGACGAGGAGACCCGGATCCTCTCCGCTGCTATTCGCAACGGTCAGAAGGCCGGCCTCTTCCGAAACGTCAATGCCCGCAAAGCGGCGCAATTTGCCTCGACTCATCTAGATGGCATCATGGCGCGCTCGCACATCGAGCCCGCACTGGAGATCCGCAGCGCGGTCAACGTTCTGCGCGAAGTCTTCTGGACCTACCTCGGTCTTTCCAAGTAGCACGCGCACGCCTATGAGCTGACCCCGCTTCACAAAACTCTCATTCCTGTCTTTCGCGCGACTTGCATGCGCACTGGCCACCGATGTTGCGACGCAATGTCGAATTTAATTGACCGTTTAATTAGCAAGTGGGAACTTCCGCCGGTCCGTAGGCGGCGGTCGCCCGGGGGAGTAGCGATGCCGTGTTCATGACGCGGCTGGTCAAGGGGGAATGCCGTCATGGATGATATTGCTGCGCCGAAAGTAGAGGGCTCCGCCGAGGCACCGGCTGATCACTCGCTAATCCGAACGCTCGACTGGTCGCACGCATTCTGGTTCGCGGCCGGCACACCCGCGCTCGTTTTGTTTTCAGTAGGTGCGATCGCGGCGACTGCGGGCAACATCTCGCCGTTCGTCTGGACGATCTCAATCATTTTTGGATTTCTGCAAGCGTTCACGTACGCAGAAATCTCCTCGATGTATCCGCACAAATCCGGCGGTGCTTCTGTCTATGGCGCCTTGGCCTGGGTCCGCTATGGCAAGATGCTAGGTCCGATTTCCGTATGGTCGAATTGGTTTTCCTGGACGCCCGTTCTCGCGATTGGAACGGGTCTCGGCGCCGGGTACATCCTCAATCTCTTCTTCCCGGCCGATCATCCGATCCAGACCTGGCAGGTGACGCTCCTCTCGCTTGACTTCATGAAGGAGGGCCTCTCGCTTCGCATCAACTCCGTTTTTTGGGCTGGATCCTTGTTCTCATCGTCTTTTCCATCCAACACCGGGGCGTGCTTAAGGCCGCCAACTGCAGCGCATGCTGGCTATCGCAGCACTCACTCCTCTTCTTATCGTCGGCATCATTCCCATCCTCACCGGCAACACGCCGATCGAGAACTTCACGCCGTTCGTGCCGCTGGCACGCGATGGCGATGGCAATCCCATCGCAGGCGCTTGGGACATGGCCGGTTTGACCGTCTTTGCCGGCGCCCTGTTCATCGCGGGATGGTCGACCTACGCCTTTGAAACGGCCGTCTGTTACACGCGCGAGTTTCGTAATCCAGGACGCGATACGCCCAAGGCGCTCATTAGCGCCGGCATTCTCTGCCTCGTCGTCTTCTCGCTGGTGCCTCTATCCTTCCAGGCGCCCTAGGCCTCAATGGCATGCTCGATCCGGGCATCTATAGCGGCATGGGCGTCGCCGACGCGATGGCCGGAATGCTGGGCTTCGGCCAATTGGCGACCAAGGTCATCATCGTGATGCTGATCCTGTCGCTCCTTCTCACCGTCAGCATGGCTATGGCCGGCTCAGCCCGTACCCCGACCAGGGATCGGTCGACGGTTGGCTGCCCCGCTACCTCAGCCGCGTGAACAGCCATGGTGCGCCAGTGGCGGCCATGTGGACCGACCTGACCTTCAACATGCTGCTGCTCATGATGTCGGACTATGTGTTCCTGCTCGCGATTGCGAACGTGAACTACATGATCTTCATCTTCCTCAATCTGCAGGCGGGCTGGCTGCATCGCATCGATCGGCCGGATACGCCACGCCCGTATCGCGCGCCCAATTGGTTGCTCGCGATTGGTGCGCTCCTCGGCTTCGTCAATCTCTTCCTGCTCGGCATGGGCGCCAACATTTGGGGCCCCGGTACACTCGCGTCTGGAATTGTGGTGGCGCTGCTCATCCTGCCGGTATTTGCGTTCCGCCATTACATCATCGATCGTGGCGTGTTTCCGCCGCAGACGTTCGAAGACATCGCGGGCGCAGATGAATCCCAAGTAAAAACGCGGGCTGGTGTTCTGCCCTATCTCACATTGGCTTTAGGGGTGGCGGTCGTGGCTGCGGGCTACAGCCTGGGGAAGCTCTGAGGCAAGTCTCGATTTAGATTTCCAAACGATCGCCCAGTTATGTGCCGGGCTCGGGAGGATCGTGTTCAAACATCCGGAAGGAAGGAATTGACTGATGCAGAGGCCCGTAGACGACAGCGTGGCATCGCTGAAATCGCAGCTCGAAGCCGAAGGCGTCAAGTTCATGATGCCGACCTACGTCGACATGCATGGAATTTCGAAGACGAAGATTGTTCCGATTCATCATATCCGACAAATGGTCGAAGGATCGGAGCTGTGTACCGGTGCCGCACTCGATGGCGTGCCTCAGGATGTGAGCGATGAGGAAGTCTCCTCTCATCCCGATATTGGATCCGTGACCATCCTTCCGTGGGATCGGGAAGTCGCGTGGTTTGCCAGCGATCTGTGGTGTGGAGGAAAGCCGTTCGAACCCTGCAGCCGAAACATTCTAAAGGGTACTCTCGCTTTGGCCGATGAGATGGGCTACGTGGCCAATCTCGGTATCGAGGCTGAATTCTACGTCTTCTGCGATGACGAGACGATCGGCTTCCGTCCGATGTCGACGCGTCACAATCT
>CAVZTR010000002.1:0-338882 GCA_963778225.1 uncultured Alphaproteobacteria bacterium | reverse complement strand
CGCTCGGCGGCGGTGCGCCGGGCCCGCTCAATAATCTCAACGGGGAGATCTTCAAGCCTGGCTACTTGTTCGATGAAAATGGACAACTGGCAGAGCGCCCGACGATCGTGGACGCGCCCACGGACGTCGCCCAAGGACAAGAATTCCAAATCTCGGTTGATGACGCGTCAGCCATTAGTCGGCTGACATTGGTGAAGTATGGCGCCGTCACGCACTCGCTGAACCCCGAGTCGCGCATGCTGACCCTCAGCTTCACTGTCGGCGCGGATGGCAAGATCACAGTCGACCTGCCCGATAACGCCAATCTCGTCACCCCGGGCTACTGGATGCTGTTCGCATTCAACGACAAGGGCACACCGTCCGTGGCGGCGACTATCAACGTCGGCATCGGCGGAGAGATGTACTCCGATGCAGCACAGTCCTTCATGACCTTAAATGGCAGTGCCGCGTATGACACGCACCTGGGTGTATTTGAACTCACCCAGAACGCGGGGAACCAAAGCGCCGGCGCCATGACCAATTCGCGGGTGGATCTGTCGCACGACTTTGCTATCTCCTTCGACGCTTTCTTCGGGACCAATGACAGAGGCGGCGAAGGCCTGTCATTCCTGCTGCACAACGATCCCCATGGAGCGGATGCGGCGGGACGCGGCACAGGTGCCTTTGGAACCGTCGGAATTCGGGATGGGCTGGGCATCGAATTTGACACGGCATTCGGCGGAAGAAGGTCGGGCGACCTCCAGACCGATCACACGAATTTCTTCGATACGGACGCCGCTGCAGCGCTCAGCAGGGTCACGACCCCGGTCGACCTGGGAAATATCGAAAACGGAGCCTGGCACAAAGTTGAAGTGTTTTGGGACGTCGAAACACAGACGCTGACCTACACATTCAACGGCGCGACAATCGGAACGTTGAACCGCGATATCGTCAAAGACTTCCTCGGCGGCTCCGATTTCGCCTATTTCGGCTTTACGGCGGCCACCACCCGCGCCACGAATGCGCAGCAAATCAAGATCAACTCGGTCGACGCAGTCTTTGAGGATACATCGCGAGATCGTGCTGAGGGTCCGTTCGATGTATCCGACCCAGCCGGCCACGTGAATCTCAACGGTAACGCCAGCTTCTTGGGATCTTCCAACGTGTTCCGTTTGACGGGCGACCTGAGGGCTGTCAGCGGAAACATCATGTCCAATGAGCGCATTCAGCTCAGCCACGATTTTTCGATCAGCTTCGATGTTTTTCTCGGGTCGAACAACAACGGCGCGGACGGAATGACCTTCGTGCTGCACAATGATCCGAGAGGAGCCGAGGCGAACGGCGGACGCGGCAGTGCGCTGGGCGCATTAGGCATTCTGAATGGATTGGCGATCGAATTTGACACCTATGATAACGGCGCCAGAGCCGGGGACATTAGGACGACCATGCGGCGTTCTTCGATACAGACGGGTCGGGCATTGCCCTTTCCAACCTTCTTTCTCTAGGAAATGTCGAAGACGGCCGGTGGCATTCAGTTCAGGTGAACTGGGACGTCGAAACTCAGACGCTGAGCTATATTTTCGATCGCGATGCGCTGAAAACGGGTTCTATAAGCCGAGACCTGACAAACGACTTTTTTGGTGGCTCCGAAAGTGTTCACTTCGGCTGGACGGCGGCGACAGGCGGGATCAGCAATCAGCACCTCGTCAAAGTGACGGCGATCGATGCCGTGTTCGATCTGAATGGCGCGCACACGTCAAGCCTGAACTCTGCTTTTGCCATTCCCTGACCAACTGTAGCCTGCAAACAAACCCGATCATCGCGACGGTGCAGCAACATTGCGCCAATTGATCCGCATGGCTTGGCGGCAGCGAGATCTCGCGTGCTCGATATCGAGCGAGCCCTTTGCGTCTCGGCTCACTGGTAAACGCAGCTTTCGCAAAAACGCTCGCGCCCTGGCATTTGTTTTGCAGACCTGCCTAGACCGAACCCACCGCAGTCATGCAGTGCTCAAGGCAGCAGGATCAACAAACATGTCGGCCCCTCTGACGGTCACACCAGCGTCTGCCGCTCGCGATCCGATTAGCGCAGCGCTTCGCAACTATGCCCCCGCGCTTCGAACGACCTTTGTGCTCAGTCTGGCCATCAATCTACTGATGCTGGCAAGCCCGCTGTTTATGTTGCAGGTGTACGATCGAGTCTTGACAAGTCGTAGCCTGCCAACTCTGTTCGTGCTGACGATACTAGTAGCCGGTGCGTTCTTGTTCGCTGGCTTTCTCGATGCCGTACGTCAGCGGCTCATGGCGCGCATCGCCGCCAGCGTGTCCAGCGAACTTGGCCCCGCAGCCTATGGTGCCACTCTCGATCGTGCCCTGGCTGTCGAGACGGCTGCCGACGCAGATCAGCCTATTCGCGATCTGGATGCGATCCGGCAATACGTCAGCGGCACGAGCATCAGCGCGTTTCTCGATCTGCCCTGGCTTCCGATCTATGCTGCTTTCGCGTTCGTTCTTCACCCACTCGTTGGGGTGATGACCATCACAGCAGCCATCTTTCTGTTTTGCCTCGCCTACTCGAACGAACGCGCAACCCGTGCTTTGGGTGCCGGTGGCGCAGTGCACAAGCAGCGAGCGCACGAGGTGGCGGAGGCATCCCGGCAAGGCGTCGAGGTTCTGCGCGCGATGAAGATGGAGGCGCGCTTTCAAGATCGCTGGGTTTCGGAACGCGACACGGCCCAGCAGCATACCTTGCAACTGACCGATCGCGTCTCGGCTCACGGCGCGTTCTCTCGCATGATGCGGCTGTTCCTTCAATCTGCCGTTCTGGCGCTGGCGGCCGCCTTGGCGATAGGTGGAGAAATGTCTGCGGGCAGCATCATTGCTGCTTCAGTCATCATGTCACGCGCGTTGGCGCCCGTTGAACAGATCACAGCCCAATGGGAAGGCTTCCAAGTTGCTCGAAGAGCCTTTTACCGTCTCCGAACGGCTTTATCGGAAAGGTCCGTCGCAGACGAGAGGGTCGAATTGCCGAAGTCGCGCGGCGCTTTGGATGTCGAAGACCTTGTCGTCAGTGCGCCACAAGCGAAGAAGGCGACCCTGATCGACGTCCGGTTTTCCCTTGAACCGGGTGATGGCTTAGGGATCATCGGGACAAGCGGCAGCGGAAAGTCGACCTTGGTGAGGGCGCTGGCCGGCGTATGGCCCGTGCTCAGAGGCAAAGTGCGTTTGGATGGTGCAGCACTTGATCAGTGGCCCGCGCAGCAGTTGGGGCAGGCGATAGGGTACGTTCCACAGGACGTGCAACTCTTCGGCGGCACGGTCGCAGAGAACATCTCCCGCTTCGCTGTCGATGTAAACTCCACCGCCGTCGTCCGAGCCGCCCAGCGAGCAAATGTCCACGACATGATCCTGAGGCTGCCGAACGGCTACCAAACGGAAATTGGCGAAGGAGGCGTGGGTCTATCGGCAGGCCAACGTCAACGAATAGCATTGGCACGAGCGTTTTATTCCGAGCCGTCGCTGTTGATTTTGGACGAACCCAACTCGAACTTGGACGGACCTGGCGAGGCTGCACTTATCGAAACACTACTGCAAGCTCGCAAGGACGGTGTGACGGTCGTCATCGTTTCTCACCGCCCAGGAACGCTCCAAGTCACCAACAAGATTCTTTGCCTTCAAGATGGCCGGCAGGCGGCATTCGGCCTTCGCGATGAAATCTTGAATGTCATTCGGCCGAATACCCCAAAAATTCACGAGTTGCGAGGCGCGGCAAATGAAAGAAATTGATCAAAGCATTCGCAGGTATCAGCGCCTGGGCCTTGCCGCCATGCTGTTGTGCGTCGGCGGCGCAGCGGCATGGGCGGCGTCGGTGCAACTTTCCGGCGCGATCGTCGCCACCGGAACGGTCGTCGTCGAGACGAGCGTAAAAAAAATACAGCATGGCAGCGGTGGCCTGGTTGGCGAGATACTCGTCAAGGAAGGCGCGAAAGTGCAGCCTGGCGACATTCTGGTGAAACTCGACCAGACACTGGCGCGGGCAAACCTGCAAATTCTCAATCAGCAGATTGATGAACTCGAAATGCGCGATGCCCGGCTTGAACTGGAACTGTCGGCTGTTCCTTTGACTGCGATTTCCGAGGAATTCGCTTTTCCGCCCCGCTTCAGCAATCGCTTGACGGATCCCTACGTCGGCTCGCTCTATGCCACCGAAAAAATTGCTTATGACGCGCGGCGCGCAACATGCAGCAGTCAGAATCTGCAGTACGGCGAGAAGATTGAGCAGTTGAAGGAGGAGATCTCGGGTCTCGAGGAACAGTTCAAGGCGACCACGAAGGAAATCGCGTTCATCCGATCGGAAATCGACGGACTGGAAAAGCTGGAAGCAAAGCAGCTCGTGCCAAAAACCAAAATGGTCGAGCGCAAGCGGGAGGAGGCGCATCTGGTCGGTCAACAGAGCCAGCTTCGAGCCAGCATTGCGCAGACGAGAGGGAGAATTGCCGAGATCGAGTTGCAGAAGTCCAATCACTTCGACCAGCTGCGGACTCTATCGGTCAACGAACGACGCGAAACCCAGACCAAACTTGTCGAGCTGAGGGAGCGCCAAATCGCTGCTCTGGACCAGCTCAAACGGACGGACATCCGGTCTCCGCAGAGCGGCATCGTTCACCAACTATCGGTCCATACGGTCGGCGGCGTGATCGCTCCTGGCGAACAAATCATGCTGATCGTTCCGGATGGCGACGACCTCAGCGTGGATGTCGCGATCCAGCCGAGCGACATCAGTCAAGTGTCTATCGGTCAGAAAAGCATGCTTCGATTTATTGGGCTGCATGACCGCACGGCACCCGAAATCGTTGGTAGCGTGACGCGTATCGGAGCAGACCTGTCTCGAAGCGACACAGGGCGGACAGAATATTTTCTGGCAAGGGTGTCGGTGGACGGCTCTGAAATGCAAAAGCTCAAGGACGCCAAGATCGTCCCCGGGATGCCAGTGGAAGTCTTTGTCGAGACCAATACCTACTCGGCAATGTCGTACCTGATCAAACCCCTGACCGACCAGTTCAGACGCGCACTTCGCGAGGGTTGACACGGGTGATGGAGATCCGCTCCGGCTCGCGGGTCTGTACGTAGGCACTGGCGGAGGGAGTGGGATTCGAACCCACGGTGGGCTTGCACCCACGCCGGTTTTCAAGACCGGTGCCTTAAACCACTCGACCATCCCTCCGGAGCGCCCCCTATACGCGTCACGGCCCAGCGCCTCAAGCACCCCGCGTCATCCGCTACTGAAAATCGGGCCGCAGGCCGGGGAGCGCCGGTTTTCAAGACCGGTGCCTTAAACCACTCGACCATCCCGCCGGAGCGCCGCCCTATACGCGTCACGGCCCAGCGCCTCAAGCACCCCGCGACGTCCGGAACCGAAAATCGGCCGGCACACCCGACCCGACCAAACTTTACCCGATGCTAAGCACAATTCGCCACGATGCAGCCTAGCCCAAGCCGCTCTCCTCCCCGAGGATCCGGCACTGAAGCTATGCGCCGGTCCCACCGGCATCGGGATCCATGTCGTGCGTACCCCTAAATCCTCTCCGCCGAGCCTTTCTCCGCCCACTCTGGCCGCGCTCGCCGCTGTGCTAGCGGTGGCGATCCTCGGCGCCTGCTCGTCCGGCGGTCCCGATCCAAAGTGGGGTGTCAGTTCGAGCCCCCGTGTCTACGGCCCCAACGATCCCATCCCGAAAGGCGGTGGCACCTACAAGCTGGGCAAGCCCTACGTGATCGGCGGACGCTGGTACACGCCGCGCGAGCAACCGGGGCTCGACGAGGTCGGGATCGCATCCTGGTATGGTGACGACTTCCACGGCCGCAAAACCGCGAACGGTGAAAACTACGATATGCGTCGCCTCACCGCTGCCCATCCAACATTGCCGCTGCCCACCTACGTCTATGTCACCAATCTTGAGAACGGCCGAACCGTCCTGCTCCGCGTCAACGACCGCGGCCCTTACGTCGGAAATCGCGTGATCGACTTGTCGCGCGCCGCGGCCGACGCGCTGGGAACGAAGGGCAGGGGGCTCGGGCGGGTGCGCGTACGCTACGCCGGTCACGCGCCCATGAACGGCGACGACCAACGCGAGCGCCGGTTCCTTGCGAGCCAGCCTTGGTATGGCGGTCGCCGCATTGCCGAGAGTGCGCCGTCGTATGCGCCCTCAACCGCGCCCGCGCCGTCCAGCGCCGCCAACCCGTCGTGGTCCGTGATGGATCACCGCCGGTCCGGTCTCGGCAACGCCCCGTGATCGCGTAACGTACGGCTATCCACACTGTGTCTGCACGAGGGTTGACCCCCGCCCCGGCCGCTCCCATAAAGATCGCCACAGCAGTTTCGCGTGATCAGCCCAGAATACTGACGTCCAACGCTGAGGAGCGAGCGCGTGGGTTCAAGCGAAGCACCATCGATCGTCCGCCTTGCGGCAACGCTTTGCAGCGCTCTGCTGCTCGTAGGCCTCCTGATTCTGAGCCTCGCGCAATCGCCGCCCGCGCTGGCCCAGGCCTCCGGCGAGTTCACCACCCGCGCCAAGCGCGCCATCCTCATGGATGCGGAAAGCGGCTCCGTCCTCTTTCAGTTTAACGCCGACGAATTGGCCCCGCCCGCGAGCATGAGCAAGCTCATGACGCTCGAAGTTCTGTTTCAGGCCATGAAGCAGGGCAAGGTGAAGCCCGAAGACGAATTCATGATGAGCGAATACGCCTGGCGCACGGGCGGCGCGCCGTCCGGCACATCGGCGATGTTCGTGCCCATCAACACGCGCGCCCGCGTCGATGAACTGATCCAGGGCATCATCGTGCAATCTGGCAACGATGCGTCCATAGCGGTCGCCGAGGCGCTCGGCGGAACGGAGCAGGGCTTTGCAAAAATGATGGAGGAGGAGGCCCGGCGCATCGGCCTCACCAAATCCACGTTCCGCAATTCCACGGGCCTGCATGATCCCGAGCACCTGATGACGGCGCGCGAACTGGCACTCCTCGCTCGTCACATCATCCGAGAGCATCCCGAGCACTACAAAATCTTCGCCCAGCGCGAGTTCGCCTATCGCAAGCACAAGTTCTTCAATCGCAACCCGCTGCTTGGTGACGAAGCCCTTGCCGTCGACGGCTTGAAAACCGGCCACACCAAAGAAGCCGGCTACGGCATCGTTTTTTCATCCGTCACGGAAGGGCGCCGCCTGATCGGTGTCGTCATGGGCTTGGCCGACGAAAAAGAGCGCCGCGAGGAAGCGCGCCGGTTGCTCGAGTGGGGTCAGCGCAGCTTCGCAAATTTCACGTTGTTCGATGCGAATGAGGAAGTCGGCCACGCCCGCGTCTGGGGCGGTACCCAACTGTACGTTCCTCTGACTGGCAAAGGCGCTGGACCTCTGAGCGTCGTCCTGCCGCGATTTCCCGCCAACCAGAGGCTGCGGGCCGAAATCGTCTATAAGGGTCCGCTAAAACCGCCGGTGAAAAAGGGCGACGAGATCGCCCGGTTACGCGTCACGAGTACCTCCAACGCCACGACTGAAGTGCCGCTCGTCGCCATGGAAGACGTGGAGCCCGCCACCGTCTGGCGCCGCGGCATGGATAGTCTGGTTTTCCTGGCGCTGCGCTGGGCCAACCTCTAAAACCGGCCGGGGGGCTTGTTGGAATTGGCCCCGGGCCGTTGCCGGCTCGCAGAGAGGGCGCATGACGGCCGGTTGGTTCATCACATTCGAGGGCGGCGAAGGGTCCGGCAAATCGACCCAAGCCAAGCGGTTAGCCGAACGCCTGACCGCTGCAGGCCATGCCGTGACGATCACGCGTGAGCCCGGCGGCTCGCCCTTCGCTGAACGCCTGCGCACCCTGATCCTCGATCCGCATCTTGAAAAACACTCACCGCTCGCTGAGGCGCTCCTGTTTGCCTCCGCCCGCGCCGATCACCTGGAGCAGGTCATTCGCCCCGCGCTCAACTCCGGCCGCTTCGTCGTCTGCGACCGCTTCTCCGATTCCACGCGCGTCTACCAGGGCTATGCCGGCCGCGTCGAACCGCGTTTGCTCGAAGCGGTGGAACTCATCGTGGTCCAAAACACCAAGCCCGACCTGACGATCGTCGTCGATATTCCTGCCGAGATCGGGTTAGCCCGAGCCGCCCTGCGTTTGACCGCTCCCGCACCGGCCGCTCCCAGCGAGAAACTTCCAAAGCAACCGCGCAGCCTCCTGGCCGATCGCTTCGAATCACGCGACCTCGAGTTCCACAAACGGCTTCGCGAAGGCTTTCTCGAAATTGCCCGCCTCGAGCCGCAGCGGTGCGTCGTGGTCGATGGCCAGAAATCGGCCGACGACGTGGCTATTGCCGTCTGGGACGCCGTCGAAGCGCGCCTCCTCACCGAGGCGAGCTGAGATGGCTCGCGCGCCGGCCCTCTCGGGTGAGATCGAACTCCTTCCCGAGCCCGACAAACTCGACGGCTATCCCTCGCCCCGTCTGACCGAACGGCTTTATGGACAAGCAGCGGCCGAACAGGGCTTTCTCGACGCCTTCAATTCCGGCCGCTTGCATCACGGGTGGATCGTCACCGGTCCCCCTGGCATCGGCAAGGCGACCTTCGCCTACCGCATTGCTCGTTTTCTTCTTGCCGGCGAGAGCGAGCGCGACATGTTCGGCGGCTCTCTCGATGTAGACCGGGCAACGAGTGCCGCCCGCCTCGTCACCAACCTGGCCCATCCCGAACTTCTCGTTCTGCGCCGCCCCTATGACTTCAAGACGAAGAAGCTCAAATCGGAGATCACGGTCGACGAAGTCCGCCGCCTCAAGGGTTTCCTCGCCATGGGTGCGGGCGAGGGTTGGCGCGTGGTCATCGTCGATCCGGTCGATGAATTGAATCCCAATGCCGCCAACGCGCTTTTGAAGTCGCTGGAGGAGCCGCCCAAGCGCACGGTGTTTCTGCTCATCTCCGCCGCACCGGATCGTCTGCTGCCCACGATACGCTCCCGTTGCCGCACGCTGGCGTGCGCGCCACTGGCCGATGAGAACCTGCGCAAAGCCGTCGCCCAAGCCCTCAATGCCGCCGAAGATGCCGGCGCGAATGCGGCGCTTCCCGCAGGCGAGGAATGGCAGACACTCTCACGTCTAGCGGAAGGCAGCGTCCGCCGCTTCCTGATGCTGCACACCGCCAAGGGCCTCGATCTGCATCGCAAGATCGACAGCCTCATCTCGAGCCTGCCCCGCATCGACTGGCTCACCGTTCACGCCATCGGCGATGAACTAGGCTCGGCAGCCGCAGAGGCAAAGTACGAACTCTTTTTCGATCTTCTGCTCGGCCGGCTGACGCGCCTGGTCCGAACTGCGGCGACCGGGGAGGGCGATCCCGCCGACATCCAGTTGGCTCGCCGGATCATCCCCGAGGACCAGCTTGCGGCATGGGCGCAACTGTGGGAAACCACGGTCGCCGAAAAGGCCAGCACTGAGACCTACAACTTGGATCGCAAATCACTGATCCTGTTGACGTTCCAGAGGATTGTGCAGGCCTCACGCGGCGCGGCCCCGGCCTGACTGTTCCACTCTGGGCAACTTCGACGACATCCGCAGCTCAACACATGACGGCGCGCGAGGCCATGAGCACACGTTTCTACATCACGACGGCCATTTCGTATCCCAACGGCGTGCCCCACATCGGCCATGCCTATGAAGCGATCGCAACCGACGCAATCGCGCGCTTCGAACGGCTCGACGGCAAGGACGTGTTCTTTCTCACCGGCACCGACGAGCACGGTTTGAAGATGAAGCAGACGGCACTCAAGGAAGGCATTACCCCACGCGAATTGGCAGATCGCAACTCTGCCCGCTTCCGCGAGATGGCCGCCGTCCTCAATCTGTCAAACGACGATTTCATCCGCACGACGGAGGCCCGCCATTATGCATCGTGTCAGGAACTCTGGCTGCGCATGGAAGCCGCCGGCGACATCTACCTGAAGACCTACGGTGGCTGGTACTCGGTGCGCGACGAGACCTACTACAAGGAAAACGAAACCGAAGTCCGCGACGACGGGCAGCGCTATGCCACGCCGACCGGAACGGAGGTCAGCTGGCAGGAAGAAGAGACGTTCTTTTTCCGCCTGTCGAAGTATCAGGAGCCGCTTCTCGCCCACATCGAGGCCGATCCCGATTTCATCCTGCCGGCCGAGCGCCGCAACGAGGTCGTGAGCTTTATTCGCTCAGGTCTGGAAGACCTGTCCATTTCGCGCACCACGCTCGATTGGGGCATTCCCGTCCCCGGTCACCCCGGCCATGTCATGTACGTCTGGGTGGATGCGCTCAACAACTACTGCACGGCGACCGGCATCTTCGGCGGCGGCGAACAGCGCCAACAGTTCTGGCCCTGCGATGTCCACGTCATCGGCAAGGATATCGTCCGCTTCCACGCGATCTACTGGCCGGCCTTCCTGATGAGCGCCGGCGTCGCGCTCCCCAAGCGCGTGTTTGGCCACGGGTTCTTGTTCAACAAGGGCGAGAAGATGTCGAAGTCGGTCGGCAACGTCGTCGATCCCTTTGCGCTCGCCGAGCACTACGGCGTCGATCAGGTCCGCTACTATTTTCTGCGCGAAGTCGTTTTCGGCTCCGATGGCAGTTACTCTCCCGAAACCATCGCAGCCCGCATCAACGCTGATCTTGCCAACGGCCTGGGCAACCTCGCCCAGCGCTGCCTGTCGATGATCTGGAAGGGCTTCGGCGGCGTCGTCCCCGCTCCCGTCGACCTGACGGAAGCCGACACCGCGCTCATCGCCAAGGCCGATGCTCTGTATGCGACGGCCCGCGCCGCGATGGACAAGCAGGCGATCAAGACCTGGCTGGATGCCGTCTGGGATGTTGTCGGCGAAGGTGATCGATATTTCGCGAACGAAAAGCCCTTCGACAAGTCGCTCACGCCGGAACGCAAGGGCACGATCCTCTACGTGACGGCGGAAGTCGTGCGCCAACTCGCGATCCTCGTGCAGCCGGTCATGCCCCAGTCTGCCGACAAGCTTTTGCAGTTACTGGCGTTGTCCGATCCCGCAGCACGCACGTTCTCAGCCCTCGGTCCGGCAGGTCGCCTGAAGCCCGGAATGCAGCTCCCTGAACCGCAGGGTGTTTTCCCGCGTTACGTCGATCCCGCGGCGGAGACCAAGAAGAGCGGCTCCGTGTCGGCCGAAGAGCAAGAGGCGGCCAAACTCGCGAAGAAGGCAAAGAAGGAAGCCAACCGGCAAAAGTCCAAGGCCGAGGACGGCACCTGAGATGATGCTCGTCGATCACCACTGCCATATCGACCGGCCAGAGTTCGCCAGCGATCTTGACGGTGTCGTCGCGCGCGCCCATGCAGCGGGCGTCGGCATCATGGTAAACATCTCCACGCGCGTGCGGAAGTTCGATCATCTCATCTCGGTCGTTGAGCGCTTCGACACCGTCTACGGCACCGTCGGAACCCATCCCCACTACGCCCACGAAGAACTGGACGTAACCGCCGTTGATCTGGCCCGCTACGCCGAGCACCCCAAGATCGTCGGTATCGGCGAAGCCGGTCTCGACTACTACTACAAGCACTCGACGCCCGAGGCTCAAGCCCAAGGCTTCCGCACCCACATCGCCGCGGCGCGCATGACCGGGCTGCCGCTCGAGATTCACACGCGCGATGCCGACGCGGATACCATCGCGATCCTCGAAGAGGAGCACGCCAAGGGACCGTTCCCCGCCGTGCTGCACTGCTTCACCGGCGGACATGACCTTGGCCATGCGCGCCGTGGACCTCGGTCTCTACGTGTCGTTCTCCGGCGTGGTGAGCTTCAAGAAAAACGATGAGCTGCGCGCTATTGCGAACGCCGTCCCGCTCGATCGCGTGCTCGTCGAGACGGACGCACCGTATCTCGCCCCCGAGCCCTTTCGCGGCAAGCAGAACGAGCCGGCCTACGTCATCCACACAGCCCGCGCTCTCGCCGCAGCGCGCGGCCTGACGCTCGACGAATTCGCCCGCGCCTCGACGGAGAATTTCTTCAAGCTCTACACAAAGGTGCCGCGTCCCGGAGCTTCTGCATGACGATCCGCCTCACGATCCTAGGCTGCGGCTCGTCCGGCGGCGTGCCGAGGCTCGGCCCCATCTGGGGAGCCTGTGACCCAAAAAATCCCAAGAACCGCCGGCGCCGCTGTTCGGTTCTCGTCGAAAAAATCGTCCCTGGCGGTTTTGCCAACGTCCTCGTCGATACGCCTCCGGATATGCGCGAACAGCTTATCGACGCGCGCTGCTCGCACCTGGATGGCGTGCTCTACACCCACGACCACGCCGACCATACCCACGGCATCGACGACCTGCGCATGATCGCCTACGCAATGAAATCCAAGGTGACGTGCCACTTCGATGCGCCAACGCGAAGCAGCCTCGTCTCGCGCTTCAACTATTGCTTCGATCATCAGCCGGGTTCGGGCTATCACCCGATCTTGAAAGCCGCTGAAATTCCCGCTGACGGCCGGATCCGCGTCGATGGCGTCAACTGTGCCTTCGACATTCAGGCAATCCCGCAGATGCACGGGGACATCCCCTCGCTTGGATTTCGCTTTGGCAACATCGCCTACTCGCCCGATGTTTCAGGTATGCCCGAGGCGTCAATTCCGCTGCTCGAAGGGCTCGACGTCTGGATCGTCGACGCGCTGCGCTACACAAATCATCCGAGCCACTTCAGCGTCGCCCAGGCACTCGATTGGATCGCACGATTGAAACCCAAGCGCGCAATCCTCACCCACATGACGAGCGATCTCGACTACGCGAAGCTCTCAGCCGAATTGCCGCCCGGCGTCGAACCCGCCTTCGACGGCATGGTGATCGAGGTGAAGGGCTGATCGTTCCGCGTCAGGTGCCGGTCGCAACCGACCGCGCTTCGCGCCAGTCTCGATAGCGGACAACCTCGCCATGCAGCGTGCTCTGCGGGAGCGCGAGTTCCAGGAACAACGGCGCAACATCTTCCGGCGCCGGTATCGTCATCGGATCTTCGCCCGGGAACGCTTTTGCCCGCATCGCTGTTCGCGTCGCACCAGGATTCACTATGGCGACGCGGACTGGCGTGTTCTCGCACTCGGCTGCGTACATTTTCCCCATGCATTCGACGCCGGCTTTCGAGATGGCATAAGGGCCCCAGTACGCATAGTGGCCGTCGGCGGCGCCCGATGACACGAGGATCACCCTCCCGGCATCCGAACGCTTCAGCAACGGATCGAGCGTCCGGATCAACCGCCAGTTGGCCGTCAGGTTCACGTCGATGACGTGCTGCCACGCATCGGCCGTGACGTGCGGCAGCGGCGAGAGCGGCCCGAGCATGGCCGCATTACCGACAAAGACGTCGAGCTTGCCCCAGCGCTCGAAGATCGTCGGCCCCAGCCCGTCGATTTTCTCCCCCTTGCGCAGATCCAACGTCAGTAGCGTCGCCGGCTCGCCGACCTTCTGGATCTCGTCATCCAGTTCTTCGAGAGCGCCCTGGGTGCGGCCGACGGCGATCACATGCGCACCGGCTTTGGCAAAAGACACTGCAACCGCGCGCCCAATGCCGCGCGTTGCGCCGGTCACGAGAGCAAGGCGCCCTTTGAGAGAAGAAGCTTCGGCAGTCACGGTGCGGGGTGCCTTCGATGGAGCCGCGGCATCCCCGCGGGCGCTGAGTTAGACGACCTCGGCCAGCAGCGAAAGCTGCCGAAAACCGGTGCCGTTCTGGTCGACGAGTTCGGTGGGGTATTCACCGGTAAAGCAGTGATCGGTGAACTGCGGCGCGCGCGGATCGCGCGCATCGATGCCGACCGAGCGGTAAATGCCATCGACCGACAAGAAGGCGAGACTGTCCGCACCCATGAATTGGCGCATGGCGTCCACGTCCATATTGGCAGCCAGCAAGTCCTTCTTCCGCGGCGTGTCGATGCCATAGTAGTCGGGATGCGTGATCGGTGGCGATGAAATGCGCATGTGCACTTCTTTCGCACCCGCCTCGTACATGAGCTGCACGATCTTCTTGGAGGTCGTCCCGCGCACGACGCTATCGTCGATGAGCACGATCCGCTTGCCGCGGATCACCCCGGCATTGGCCGAATGCTTCAGCTTTACGCCTAGAGCGCGGATGCGCTGCTCAGGCTCGATGAAGGTGCGGCCGACGTAGTGATTGCGGATGATGCCGAGCTCGAACGGAATTCCGGATTGCTGCGAAAACCCGATGGCCGCCGGCACGCCCGAATCCGGGATCGGCACGATCACGTCGGCTTCGGGCGTCGATTCGATGGCGAGCTGAACGCCCATCTGCTTGCGAATATCATAAACTGAGCGACCACCGATCACGCTGTCCGGACGCGAGAAGTAGATGTACTCGAAAATGCAAGGCCGGGCCGGACGCCGCGGGAAGGGGCGATGGGTCTCGATGCCGTCTTTCGTGACGACGACGACCTCGCCGTTCTCCACTTCGCGCACGAACTCCGCACCCACCATGTCGAGCGCACAGGTCTCGGAGGCGAAGATCGTCGCGCCGTCGAGACGCCCGAGCACCAGCGGGCGGATCCCGATCGGATCACGGGCCGCTATGATCATGTCATTCGTGAGCGCCACGAGCGCATAAGCACCCTCAATCTGCCGGATCGCCTCGATGAAGCGATCCACCATGCGGCGCTTCTTGGAGCGCGACAGGAGATGCAGAATGACTTCCGTGTCGGACGTGGATGGGAAGATGGCGCCGGATGAGATGAGTTCGCGGCGAAGGGTGAGGGCGTTGGTGAGATTGCCGTTGTGTCCGACCGCGAACCCGCCGGTATCAATGTCGGCATAGAGCGGTTGCACATTCTTGAGCGCCGGCTCGCCGGTCGTCGAATATCGATTATGCCCGACGGCGATATGACCCTTGAGGCGCCCGATGACGCCCGCGTCATTGAAATTGTCGCCAACGAGCCCCAGTCGCCGTTCGGAATGGAACTGCTGACCGTCGTACGTGACGATACCGGCCGCTTCCTGTCCGCGATGTTGAAGTGCGTGCAGGCCAAGCGCCGTCAGTGCCGCCGCATCCGGATGTCCAAAGACCCCGAACACGCCGCACTCCTCGCGCAAGCGATCGTCACCGTACTTCGAATAACCAAAGTCGCCGGCTGTCAGATCGGCGTCGTGGTGAAGCGCCATGGTTGCCTCCCGCTCAAGCATCCGTTGCGCGCAACCGGCGAAAGTGAGGGACGCCGGTCCGGTTCGCCCCGTCTTTAGCACCACTTTGCGCTCCAGCGCCATGGCTGGTCGCCGCACTGTCACATTTGCGGCGCTGCACAACGGTTACACAGCCATTAACGGTCCGCCGGTGCTCAGCCAGGCGGCGGCTCGGCAGGATTGGCGGGCGCAGGCTGCGGATTAGTCAGGCTCGACGGCATGTGGGTCTCAAGCATGGATCGGATCGAGTCGCCCGTGGACTTTATATAGGGAAGCGACGCCGAATCTCGAACCCAGGGCTGCTGATTGGCAGGATCCGGGATGAAGCTCTCGTAGAACATGTAGGGAATCACAACCAGGATGAACCCGCGCACCACCCCGAACAGGAAGCCGAGAATTCGATCGATCATGCCGACGGAACTGTCGAGGATGACGTCCGATATTCGCGATGTAATGAGATGCACGATGATCAGCACAATCAGGAAGATCACCGCACCGATCGCGATCTGCGCGATCGCCACCTGCGTGCCCATTTGAGCCGCCAGATCCTCGGCGAACTTCTTGTAGTTCTTCACAAAATAGAGCACCGCAAGCGCAGCCACGGCCCACGAGACGATCGATAGAACTTCCCGCGTCAACCCTCGGTACATGGCCAGCAGACCGGAAATGAGCGCCACAGCGATCAACGCGGCGTCGAGATATGTCAGCGGACCGATCATTCGAGGCACTCTCTGTGGCGAGGCTGAGCGGCGGAGTCGCCGCTGAACGGTTCAATTTCAAGGCTCAGTCGCATGGGCGCAATGGGTCCGCAAGGTCTTTGAGATGACTGATGCGTGTGAGTGACAGTTGGGCGGCGTCCCCCCCGGTCTCGCCTGCAGCCGGGATCACAGCTTCGGTGAAGCCCAGTTTCTTGGCCTCTTTCAGGCGCAACGCCGTATGTGCACTCGTCCGAACCGCGCCAGAAAGAGAGATTTCGCCGAACGAAACCCGTTGCGGCGGCAAAGCAATGCCCGAGAATGACGACAACAGGGCAGAAGCCACGGCCAAATCAGCCGCCGGTTCTGTGATTTTGAGCCCGCCCGCCACGTTGAGGTACACGTCGTGCTGGGCGAGTGAGACGCCGCAACGGGCCTCCAGGACGGCGAGGATCATGGACAAGCGGTTGCTGTCCCAGCCGACGACAGCACGTCGCGGCGTACCCAGTTGAGACGGCGCCACCAGTGCCTGGATCTCAACCAGGATAGGGCGCGTGCCTTCCATCCCCGCGAACACCGCCGCACCGGGAACCGAGGCTTCGCGATCGCCCAGAAACAGTTCAGAAGGGTTCGCAACCTCGCGCAGACCCTGCTGCACCATCTCAAAGACGCCGATTTCGTCGGTAGCCCCGAACCGGTTCTTCGTCGCCCGCAAGATGCGGAATGGGTGCCCGCGGTCGCCTTCGAACGACAGCACGCAATCCACCATGTGCTCAACGACCTTTGGCCCCGCGATCTGGCCGTCCTTCGTAACGTGCCCAACGAGCAGCAGGGCGGAACCATTGAGCTTGGCGTAGCGGATCAGCGACTGTGTAGCCGCCCGCACCTGACTGACGGTGCCGGGCGCGGCGTCGAGTTCATCCGACCAGAGCGTCTGAATGGAATCGACGACGACAAGATCGGGTTTCGCTCCCGCATCGAGTGTCGCCAGGATGTTGGCAAGGTTTGTCTCCGCCGCGAGTGCCACCGGCGCCGACGCAAGGCCCAATCGATCGGCCCTGAGCCGCACCTGCGCCGCCGCTTCTTCGCCAGAGAAATAAACGGCCTTCAGTCCGGCCCGCGCGATCGATGCCGACAACTGCAAGAGGAGCGTTGATTTGCCGATGCCCGGTTCGCCGCCGATGAGCAGCGCAGACCCCGGCACGATGCCGCCCCCGGTGACCCGGTCGAGTTCAGCCATGCCGGTTGTAAAACGCGGCGCCTCGTCCGCCCCACCTTCGAGCGTCCCGAGTTTTATCGCCTTGCCCTTAGAAGTGCGGGTGATCCCCGAGCCCGGCGGCGGACCCGCATCGGTTTCCTCGGCCAGCGTGTTCCACTCGCTGCAGGACGGGCATTTCCCGGCCCAGCGCGGCGAACTCGCCCCACAGGCCTGACAGACGTAGAGCGACTTCGCGGCCTTGGCCATCTACGCGCCGCCTCCGACATAAACACGGCTGTAGCGCCGGCCGAGCCTTGTCAGAACCTCGTAACCGATGGTTCGCGCCTCAGCCCCCACCGTCTCGAGCGGCAGCGTGGCCCCGAGCACTTCGGCGACGTCCCCGCGCGTGACCGGCACCACGCAGTCGGTGACATCGACCGTGATCAAATCCATCGACACCCGCCCGACCACGGGCAACCGCGCCCCATGGATGACAACCGACCCGCCAGGAGATCCCGACGCCGCGCTTGCCGAGCGGGCGTATCCGTCGGCATAGCCAGTCGCGAGCGTGGCGATCCGGCTCGGCCGCGATGCGCGCCACGAGCCGGAATACCCAACCGCTCCTCCCGGCATGACGTCGCGCACCTGCAGCACGCGCGTGAACAGAGAGACGACCGGCGAAACGGGCGATCGCGCTCCGCGAAAAGCCTGGCCGCCGTACAGCGCATAGCCCGGCCGAACGAGATCGAAGTGAAAAACTTCGCCGAGCATCAACCCGTCGGACGCGGCAAGTGAGGCCTGCGCTCCAGGAAGCATCCGCCTCAGTTCCTCGAAGGCATGATGCTGGGCAGCATTCGTCGGATCTGACGGATCATCGGCCGACGCGAGATGGCTCATGACCAGGACGACATCGAGCGAGGCCAGCAGATCGGGACGTGAAACGAGCTTGGCGACTTCGGCGGCGGGAAGACCCAGCCGGTTGAGGCCACTGTCCACATGCAGCGCCGTCGCAAGTCGCGCTCCGATCCGTCGCGCATGAGCGGACCACTCTTCGACCTCTGCGAGGCTTGCCAGACACGGAATGGCCCCCGCGCCGAGCACGGCATCCGCGGCTCCCGGAAAAAGCCCATCGAGCACGAAGATCCTTGCTGAGCCCTCGAGTGCCCGCGCCTCTGCCGCTTCACCCGGCGTAGCGACAAAGAACGATCTGCAGCCGGCAGCGACGAGCGCAGGCAACACGCGAGTGATCCCAAGACCATAGGCATCGGCCTTGACCACAGCGCCGCACTCGGCCGGACGAACCTGATCCGACAGCGATCGCCAGTTGCCGGCGATCGCATCGAGGTCGATCCTCAGCACGCCGGTCTCGGACGCGGGAATCGTCACCAACTCCGGCGCAACAGGGGCTATCTTGGGTTCAGGTAGCGTCATCCAAAAGTCTTTGGCACACCCTTGCGCCCGTTGCGAGGTCGCGGCTGCCACAGCCCCGGCCATGCGTGGAGTTATTCCATGCGCTCGGGCATCCAGGCATCGCGGGCGAGATTGCCGAACCGCGTAAACTGGCTCTCGAATGACAACGGCACCGTGCCGACGGGGCCATGGCGCTGCTTGCCGATGATGACCTCGGCCTTACCCGATACCTGCATCATCTTCTGCTGCCATTCCTGAAACTTTGGATCGCTCTCGTTGGGCTTGAGGCGCTCGACGTAGTATTCTTCACGGAACACGAACATCACAACGTCCGCGTCCTGCTCGATCGATCCTGATTCGCGAAGGTCCGAGAGCTGCGGACGCTTGTCTTCGCGCTGTTCAACCGCGCGCGACAGCTGCGACAGCGCGATGATCGGAACCTGCAACTCCTTCGCCAGCGCCTTCAAGCCCGTGGTGATCTCGGTGATTTCCTGCACGCGGTTTGCGCTCGACGATTTCGACGATCCCGCCAGCAACTGCAAGTAATCGATGATCAGCAGGCCAAGTCCATGCTGCCGCTTCAACTTGCGCGCCCGTGCCGCCAGCTGCGCCACCGTGATGCCGCCGGTCTGGTCGATGAACAACGGCGCCCGGCTCATTTCCTGCGAAACGACGACAAGCTTGTTGAACTCTTCCTGCGTGATCATCCCGCGCCGGATTTTCTCCGATGCGATCTCCGCCTGTTCAGAAAGAATTCGTGTAGCGAGCTGCTCGGCCGACATTTCCAGCGAGAAGAACCCGACCTTCGCCCCGTCGATGGTCTTTTCTTCCCCGTTTGGCTGTATCTCCGCGCGATAAGCCTTCGCCACGTTGTATGCGATGTTGGTCACCAGCGCCGTCTTACCCATCGACGGTCGCCCGGCGAGGATGATGAGGTCGGATGATTGTAGACCACCGAGTTTGGAATCGAGATCGGTAAGCCCCGTCGAGATGCCGGAGAGGTGCCCATCGCGCTCATAGGCGCTATTCGCCATTTCGATCGCGTGCGTCAGCGCCGTGCCGAACGACAAGAAGCCTTGCCCATACTTGCCCTTTTCGGCGAGCGCATAGAGCTTGCCCTCCACCTCCGCAATTTGCTCGTCGGGAGAGTGATCGACGGGGCTGTCAAACGCGACATTGACGAGGTCTTCGCCGATGACGATCAGGTTGCGCCGGATCGCCAGATCATAAATCGTCTGGCCATAGTCGTGCGCGTTGATGATCGTCGTGGCGCTCGCAGCCAACCGCCCGAGGTACTGCGGTACGGTCATGTTCGGACCGATCGGCTCTGCGTTCTCAAAGAACGTCTTGAGCGTGACGGGTGTCGCCTGCTTGCCGGCCTGGATGAGCTTCGTCGCCGTCTCATAGATTTCCGCATGGAGCGGATCATAGAAATGAACGGGATCGAGGAAGTCGGTCACACGATCGAGCGCCTCGTTGTTGACGAGGATGGCACCCAGCAACGCCTGCTCGGCTTCGATGTTATGGGGCACCTGACGAAAGTTGACGGGCTCGGTGGCGTTCGCCACGGCGCGCAGTTTCTCGGTGGGGAGGAATACGGGTTCTGCCATGCCTCAAGTGCTACTCCGAGTCCGCCCCCGCCGGGCAGATCCGAATCACACCCAGAGGGCCCGTCAAGCGAGAGCTATCCCAGCTATCCACAGAGGGGTCGCGGCAACTCGAAGAGGCAGACGGATAATGGGCCACTCACAAACGCTGATCCGCCAACTCGGGCCGGGGGACACTGCCGAGCTAAAGCAGCTACTCGCAGTCTTCGCCGATGTCTTCGAGCAGCCGGAGGTTTATCTCGGTGCTCTACCCAGCGAATCCTACCTGGAACGGCTGCTCGCCAATCCCGGCTTCATTGTGCTCGTCTCGGAGAACGACGGACGTGTCGTCGGCGGCCTTGCCGCCTACGTGCTCGACAAATTCGAGCAAGAACGAAGTGAAGTCTATATTTACGACCTTGGCGTTCTGGAAGACGTGCGCAGGCAAGGCATCGCCACACTGCTCATTCGGCATTTGCAGCGCATCGCCGCCGAACGCGGCGCCTACGTGATCTTCGTTCAGGCCGATCTTGAGGATGGACCGGCGATCGCACTTTATGATTCGCTAGGTCTCAAGGAAACCGTGCATCACTTCGACATCACTGTGTCGGCGCGCAAGCTGCGCGAGGAGAGGTAGCGCGGGTGCTGCCCCAACCGCTACTTTGACCACAGCCAATCTGCGTTCCGGATGCGATGGGAGTCGTCCCGACCGACGCGACGACCACTTAAGCCGCGTCTGCTGTCAAACTGATCACCGCGCTCTCGAAGATACGGCGGCCGTCGGTGCCGCCCAGCGCGGCCTCATACAACCGCTCCGGATGCGGCATCATTCCAAGAATGCGGCCGGTTGCGTCTGTGATGCCGGCAATGTTGCGCTGGGCGCCGTTGGGGGAGGTCGCATCGCTGACCGTGCCGGCTTCGTCGCAATAGCGGAACGCAACGCGTCCTTCGCCCTCGAGACGGTCCAGCGTTTCGCTGTCGGCGAAATAGTTGCCTTCCGCATGCGCGATCGGAACCTTGATGACCTCACCCTTTCGGTAGCAGCGTGAGAAAAACGTGTCGTCTCGCTCTGCGCGAAGATGCACGTCCTTGCAGATGAACTTGAGCGAGCGGTTACGCATCAGCACACCCGGCAGAAGCCCCGACTCGCAAAGCACCTGGAAGCCGTTGCAGATCCCGAGCACTGGCGTGCCGGCCTTCGCCTTCGCGATCACGTCCTTCATGATGGGGGAATGAGCGGCCATGGCCCCGCAGCGCAGGTAATCGCCATAGGAGAATCCGCCGGGCAGCACGATCAGATCGGAGGCTGGGACGCTGGCGTCACCATGCCAAACCATGTTCGGCGCAAAACCCGTAATCCGCTCGATCGCGACCTTCACGTCACGGTCGCAGTTCGATCCAGGAAAAACGATGACAGAGGCTTTCATCACGATCCGATCCTGCAGGTGCCTTCTTCAAGGCTTTCGATTTCTTTGCCGCTGAACGTCGTCGCACGCAAGGCGAGCGTATCGACTTTCACCACCGCCAGCAGCAGCTTTTCCCCGGCCGCGAGCTGGTCAACGCCCTTGGGAGCGGGAGACCAGAGTTCGATGTTCCCATCTACGGCCACACGCAGAGGACAGGACTCCGCACACGTCTTGGCTTCTCGCGCCCCCAATGACCCGGTGTGCTCCGGCCCCATACCTGCGATGCGCCATGAGCCCGTCGCAGGCTTGGACGTATCGTTCTTGAGCACCAGCGTCAGCTTCAGCTGACCGTTGGTGGCATTGGCCGCGTTCTCCGCAACGACCACGGACTTGGTTTGGCACTCCAACGCAACCGGCTTCGATACGATGAGCTTCAGCGCGACCGGTGGCGCAGCGGACTTGTCCGACTCAGCCGCCAGCGCCAGAGCGGGAGCCAGGACCATCAGCAACGTGGAAATGGCCGCCAATCTCGTCATGTCACTGGGGAAGCGTTAGATAAACAATGACCGCGGCGGCTGCCAACGGAAGCAACGCGAACACCACGAATTTCACAGCCAGGAACCTGATGGCGCGACGCTCATCCTCGCCGGCACCCCGACCGCTCATGGAACGAGATCGTAGGCGTAATTCTCGATCACGGTGTTCGCGAGGAGGTCCTTGCACATCTGCTCAACAATGACCTTGGCCTTCGCCTGATCGGTCTCGTCGAGCTGCACTTCAATGAACTTGCCCTGCCGCACGTCGCCCACGCCGGAGATCCCAAGCCCGCGCACAGCGCCTTCGATCGCTTTCCCCTGCGGATCGAGCACGCCGTTCTTCAGTGTGATGCGGATAAGGGCCTTCATGTCAGTCTCCAGCAGCCGGCAATCGGCAACCGCAGCCGCCCGAATCTCTTCGGTTGTCGGCTGCCGGTTAACCCAAGCCGCAGTTAGTTGGGTTTACCCGTGGGATTGGACGCAACGAGCACCGGTCCCGAGCCCTTCGGACGCGGGTTCTCTGTGAGCACGCCAAGCCGGCGGGCGACTTCCTGATAGGCCTCCAGCACGCCACCGAGGTCACGGCGGAAGCGATCCTTGTCGAGCTTGTCGCCCGACGTGATGTCCCACAGACGGCAGCAATCGGGGCTGATCTCGTCGGCGAGCACGATCCGCATCTGCTCATTGTCCCACAGGCGACCAAATTCGACCTTGAAGTCCACGAGACGGATGCCGATGCCGAGGAACAGGCCGACGAGAAAGTCGTTGATGCGCAGCGCGAGCTGCATGATCTCGTCGATCTCTGCCGGAGTGGCCCAGCCAAACGCGGTGATGTGCTCTTCCGAAACCATTGGATCGTTCAGCGCATCGGCCTTGTAATAGAACTCGATGATCGAGCGTGGCAGCTGCGTGCCTTCTTCAAGTCCGAGCCGCGTCGCCAACGATCCAGCAGCAACGTTGCGCACGACGACTTCCAGCGGTACAATTTCAACTTCGCGGATCAACTGCTCACGCATATTGAGCCGCTTGATGAAGTGTGTCGGCACGCCGATGTCGCCGAGGCGCGAGAAGATGTATTCGGAAATGCGATTGTTGAGCACGCCCTTGCCTTCGATGAGGGCATGCTTCTTTGCATTGAACGCGGTCGCGTCATCCTTGAAGTGCTGGATCAAGGTGCCGGGCTCGGGACCCTCGTAGAGTACCTTCGCCTTGCCCTCGTAAATCCGCCGCCGCCTGTTCATCGATCCTGGTCCTTTGACGATCACGCTCATGCTCACTCAACACGCCGGCAACACGCACTGCGAGACCACTGCCCTTTGATGTTGCAGCCTAATTCTGCGTCTTGTTGGGTAGGGGCCGGGCCGCGCTGATATTCGAAAGCGACTGTGCGGACCCTAGCCGAACCGGGGGGGAGAAACAATCTTAACGACGCCGCACCGCCGGTTGATAAGGGGCAATGGTTCATGTCGGCCACAAGCCGTTGATTTGTCATGTGGGACCGGTTAGGCAGCATGGCATGTGGCCCCGAGGAATAACGGACCTACAACTCGGATACGCCCAGAACAATCCAAGAACACGCCCAGTGGAGAGCCGGAATGACGACGTTCGATAAGCGCGAAAAGGCCTACGAAGATATGTTCGCCCGCGACAGCGAACTGAAGTTCAAAGCGGAATCGCGGCGCAACAAGGCTCTTGCAGAATGGGCCGGCGGCCTGCTGGGGCTGACCGGCGCTGCTCTCGATGACTACATCAAGGATGTGCGCAAAGCCGACCTTGCAGAAAAAGGTGACGACGACGTCTTCCGCAAGGTGAAGGCAGACCTCGTTGCCAAGGGCGTTTCGGTTTCGGATGAAGACATCCGGAACGTGATGCACTCAGCGTTGGCCAAGGCCGTCACCGATCTCGAAAAGCCTGCCTAGTTACACAAGCCGGGCCAACGCGGGCACTTATGCGTCCGGTGTGCGTTTCAGCGCCACCGGGGCCGCCGACAGCCGCTGCATAAAGATACCGAAGGCGAGAAGGCCGTCGGGCCAGGGCCCGTGACCGCTACCGACATTGATGTGTCCGACGTCGCCGCTCTCGATGACTGTCGAGCCCCACGTCGTGGCCAGCGCCCGAGCCCGCTCCAGCGAGCAGTACGGGTCGTTCGATGATGCGACGAGCACCGAGGGAAAGGGCAGGATCGACTTCGGCATGGGCGCAAAGCCCGTCTCCTGCGAGGCTCCGAATGTCTCGCCCGCGGTCACGGGCCAAGCACCCGCATTGTCCACGTCCGCCGGCGCAACCAGAAATGCACCGACGGGCGGCGCGGGCAAGCGAGCGAGTTTCGCCCCCGCATGCGCAACGGCAACCGTCCCCAGGCTGTGCGCGACAATCACCACCGGGCGTACCGACTGGGCGGCTGCTTCGACGATACGCGCGACCCACTGATCTTTGTCAGGCCGGATCCAATCCTCCTGCTCCACACGCCGCGCGGTCTTGAGATTTTTCTCCCAGCGCGTCTGCCAATGGTCCGGCCCCGAACTCGACCAGCCTGGAATGATGAGAATGTCGGCTTCGGATGTTTTCATAGTCTCTGCAATTGCGGACGGCCCCGCTCGCGTCCCGGCTGATGTGCCCGGCAAATGTGGGTGTCTCTGCTGTCTGCCACAAGCGGCGAGACGTGAACAGTCCTGCAACACCGCCATCAGCCGTGATCTCAGAACCGACCGCTAAGCCGCGCTGCGCAGAGCAACGGCCCTCATAAAGGCGGGACGGTTGCGAATGCGATCGAAGTAGCTGCTGACGTTGCCCTCAGGCAGGCGCCACTTGATGCTGGTGGCCCATGCAAGGCAATTGCCGAGGATGAGATCGGGTACGGTGAAGGTCTCGCCCATAACGTAAGGCTTGCTCCCGAGCCGGCTCTCGAGTGCCACCATCGCACGATCGAAATCGAACTGGCACGCGCGCTTGACGTCGGCCACCCGATACTCCTCCGGCAGCACGAACGTGTGCTTGGCTACTGTCCAGAGCGGACCCTCAACATCGTCTACGGCGAACTGCGTGAAGCTGTCCTGATGAGCGCGATTGATCGTTCCGGATGGAAACGTGAAGCGATCGTGCTTATCGGCGAGATATTGGCAGATGGCGACGCTGTCGAAGATCGGCGTGCCATCATCGACGAGCACGGGCACCTTGCCCGAAGGGTTAAGCGCTATGACTGCAGGATCGCGGGGACGCTTCGGGTCGAGCGTGTAGGGCTGCTCGAGTTCCTCGAGCATGCAGACGACACGGAATGCGCGCGTCTGCAGTGAGCCGATGACAGTATACATCACGAACCTTTCGACCCCTCAGCCCTTACCGAAAACACGATCGAAAATCGTATCGACGTGCTTGAAGTGGTAGCCGAGGTCGAACATCGCCTCGAGGTCCTTCACCGCAACTTTGGAGGTGACCTCCGTGTCCGCCTTCAATTCGGCCAGGAAATCCTTGCCCTCTTCCCAGGTCTTCATCGCGTTGCGTTGGACCATGGAGTAGGCGTCCTCACGCGATACGCCGGCTTGCGTCAGCGCCAGCAGAATGCGCTGAGAGTTATGCAAGCCACCAAGCCGGTCGAGATTCTTCTTCATGTTCTCGGGATAGATCACGAGCTTCTCGATGACGACGGCCAGGCGGTTGAGCGCGAAATCGAGCGTCACTGTCGCATCCGGACCGATCATGCGCTCCACCGACGAATGCGAGATGTCGCGCTCGTGCCACAGCGCCACGTTTTCCATTGCAGGCACGGCATAGCCGCGCACGATCCGGGCGAGACCCGTCAGATTTTCGGCCAGCACCGGATTGCGCTTATGCGGCATGGCAGATGAACCCTTCTGCCCCGGCGAGAAGTACTCCTCCGCCTCCAGTACCTCGGTGCGCTGCAAATGACGGATCTCTGTCGCCAACCGCTCCACTGACGAAGCCACGACGCCGAGCGTGGCAAAGTACATTGCATGGCGATCGCGCGGCACGACCTGCGTCGAGACCGGCTCCGGCTTTAGGCCCATCCGTTCAGCGACGAAGGCTTCCACCCGCGGGTCGATATTGGCGAACGTGCCGACCGCGCCGGAGATGGCGCAGGTGCGCACGTCTTCGCGCGCCGCGACGAGACGCTCCCGTGCGCGCTCGAATTCCGCATAAGCGCAGGCGAGCTTGAGGCCGAATGTCGTCGGCTCGGCGTGGATGCCGTGACTGCGTCCGATCGTCGGCGTCAGCCGGTGCTCGAACGCGCGCAGCTTGAGCGCTTCGAGCAGCCGGTCGATATCCGCGATCAGGATGTCGGCGGCACGCACGAGCTGCACGTTCAGTGTCGTGTCGAGCACGTCCGACGAAGTCATCCCTTGGTGCACGAACCGCGCCTCAGGTCCCACGATCTCCGCCAGATGCGTCAGGAAGGCGATGACGTCGTGCTTCGTCACCTGCTCGATGGCGTCGATGCGAGCGACTTCGAAGCGCGCCTGCGACCCCTTCTTCCAGATGATGTCGGCCGCCTCCTTGGGAATGATACCGAGGTTCGCCATCGCCGTAGCGGCATGGCTCTCGATCTCGAACCAGATGCGATAGCGCGTCTCAGGGTCCCAGATGCGAACCATCTCGGGCCGGGAGTAGCGGGGAATCATGGACGTCCTCGTTGGGGCTGCGGCTGAACCCGGCGGCACGGCGCCGGCTCGGGAATGGTCGGAGGAGGGCGTAACACCCCCGGTGCTCGCCAGCAACGTGGCCAGTCGAAGGAAGTGCTCCCACACCTCGCATTTCAGGCCGCCGCCGAATCACCGGGGACTTCCCGGCGCCAAATCGACGGCCCGATCCTCAGAACGCGGCTCAAGACGACCCTGCGTCAATTCTGACCGGTCGAAAAAACTTCGGCTCAATATGAACGGATATTCATTTCGCATCAGCAAAACGACGTCTCATCCAGCCGCCGCAAAGCCCGATGCTGCTATGCAAAATTACGTGCCGCAATCCAGTTTGGACAAAACCAAGGCAACGTTCGAAAACGATTGAAAAACGGCGCTATGTTTCTCTTGAGCCACGCTTCGCTGCATGAGCGAAATCCACGCCGCTTTCGAGCCATATTTGACTGGTGGATCGAAGGCGAACCGCGGTGCCTCCATTCATGTTGGCTTCAGGTTCAATGTTGAAAATTGGACACTGCTCTTAACGCAGCGCCGATGAGGCACTTGTTTCGTGAGGGCTACGACGCAACTCTATGTAAACGTCACCCGGGTTACAGTGTCCGGATGGGTGGCACGCTAGGGAAAGAGGAAGCAGATTCGGATCCATAGGACCGGACCTGTCCCGAGAAACCGACGAGTGGAAACACATGTCTGAGCAGATGCAGAGCGAGATTGCCGAACTCAACTCCCGTTTCGATGAGCTAGACGATCCTCGCGCCCAATACGCGATCCTTAAAGATCGCATCAACACGTATAGGTCCCGCGGTGCCGCCATCCCGGAAGCGCTACAGCGCATGGAGCGGCGCCTTCTGCAGGACTGCCTGCAAGAGTTGCAGGGCCGTTGAGGATGTGACGGCGCCGGTTCCGCTAGGGACCGGCGTTCGCACGTCTTGGCCATCGTCCCGCGGCGAGCGGCACAGCCGCGAATGAGGGAAGGAGCGCATCGCCCTTCGCATCGAACTGCACGCGAACTTCCCCCTCAGTCTGAGATACGGCAAGCCGCCCGGCAATATCGCTCGACGGGCTTGTCGTCATCAGGGAAAGCCATAGCGTGAGGGCTCGGGAGGCCGCCCACTTCAGATCAGCGGCGTTCATCCCGCCCGACTGAGGCGCACGCATCATCACTTTTACCGCTGGCGTCGAAGGACCAACCGACGCGGCCGCCGCGCCGAATTCATCGGTAGCATTGGCATCCGAAGCAATCAGCGTTGCTGCAATCCCCGCTTTGCGCAAGCTCTTCAGTACGACCGCTGCCTCAGAGGGATAGCCGGCAAAAAAGACGGCTTCCGGCGGCGAACTCTTGAGCTTCTGCACTTCGGCGTCGTAGTCGCGCCGTCCTGCAACGATGGGAACGACCACGGGCGGCGCGATCTTTCGCGCTGAAAGCTCACCTGTCACCGCCGCAGTCAGGCTGCGCGCGTAGGCAGTGCGATCCTGCACAATTGCGATCTTACCTTGTGGCGCGACGGCAAGAAGTTCCGCCGCCGCCGCCTGGCCCTGGCGGTCGTCACGTCCTGCAAGTCGAAAGATCGTTGGGCCGGCGCGTTTGTCCGTCAGTTCGGGATGCCGCACGCCCAGCGCGATGAAGAGAACACCGGCGGTCGCATAGACCTTTGCTGCCGCGATGGCCGCCGCCGGACAGGGATGTCCGATCACGAGATCCGGCTTCTCGGCGACGATCATCCGCGCTGCGCCTTCAGCCCGGCCGGCGTCGCAGCCGTCGTCCACCTCGATCATGCGAACTGCGCGTCCTGCAACGGCCTCATGTGCCCCAGCGGCCATGGCAGCAAGCGTTTCGGCATGCCGCCCCGTTGCAGGCCCCGCGACCACCACCGAAGGAACCGCAAGCGCGCTTTCAGCCCGTCCGGCTTCGGGGAGCAGCATCACCGCGAGTGCAACGGTGCGGAGCAGAACAGGAATGGGCAGCTTGAACATGCGATCCTGGGTTCGGGTGGAGGCCTGTGGAGACGGCGCAAGTAGGCCGATCTTGCGTCGCACGCCAGGGCTGGCCTAGGGTACCCTCGCATTGAAACAGCGTAACTATTGCTGAGGCCAAGCGCATCACAATGGCAACGCGGGCCGGGGGGCTTACTGTATGACGGCAACACATCCGCGGATAACGTCCGCGGTTCTAAAGCGCGTCGCGCTTCTCGCTGCTGCGCTGATACCGGCACCTGCCCTAGCAGGAGCAGCCCCGGACGTACCACCGCTCACGGTCGATCAGGCCATCAATGAAACCGTAGGCAACATTACCGCTCCTTTCGTTTCTTTCATTTTCTCACCCTTCCCGGGCACTGCGTTTCCTTGGATCGTCATGTGGCTCATCGTGGCCGCTGTTGTTTTCACCGTTTATTTCGGGCTGATCCAGATCCGCGGATTTGGCCATGCGCTGGCCCTCGTCAGCGGCCGCTACGACGATAAAAAGGACCCCGGCGAAGTCAGTCATTTTCAGGCGCTTTCAACAGCACTGTCAGGCACCGTCGGGCTCGGAAACATCGCAGGCGTCGCCGTTGCCGTGTCCGTCGGTGGACCCGGAGCCACGTTCTGGATGATCCTTGCCGGGTTTATGGGGATGGCGACGAAATTCACCGAGTGCACGCTCGGCGTGAAATACCGCAACGAGTTTGCCGACGGCCACGTATCCGGTGGCCCGATGTACTATCTCTCGAAGGGTCTCGCAGCCCGCGGCTTCGCCGTTCCCGGCCGCATCATGGCAGGCACGTTTGCCGTTTTCTGCGTGCTGGGTTCCTTCGGCGCCGGCAACATGTTCCAAGCCAATCAGGTCCATGCTCAACTCGTCAATGTCACCGGCGGCGATGCGAGCTTCCTCGCGGGCCAAGGTTGGATCACCGGACTGGTGCTCGCAGTCGTGGTTTTCGCCGTCATCGTTGGCGGCATCAAGTCGATCGCAACCTTTGCAGAATTCATCGTGCCGATCATGGCGATCATCTACTGCGGCGCCGCTCTCATTATCATCGGCATGAATATCGAAAAGCTTCCTTGGGCCATTGGCCAGATTGTCAGCGGCGCGTTCACCGGAGCGGGCGTTGCTGGCGGTATGCTCGGCGCCATCATCCAAGGCTTCAGGCGCGCGTCGTTTTCCAATGAGGCGGGCCTTGGTTCCGCCGCCATCGCCCATTCCGCGGTGCGCACGAAGCACCCCGTCACGGAAGGTCTGGTTTCGCTCCTCGAGCCCTTCATCGATACGATCGTCATTTGCACCTGCACCGCGCTCGTCATTGTGATGACGGGGGTCCTCCAGATCGATCCAGCAACCGGCCTCTACGTCTGGAACGCGGAAGCCGGCCGCATTGCCACACAAGGCAATCTCACCGGCGTTGAACTCACCTCCGCCGCCTTCGAGAGCGCCTTCTCATGGTTCCCGTACGTGCTGGCCGTCGCCGTCATCCTGTTTGCTTTCTCGACGCTGATTTCGTGGTCCTACTACGGCGTCAAGGCGTGGACGTATCTCTTTGGCGAGGGACGCGCTCACGAGATCACCTTCAATACGATCTATTGCAGCATGGTCGTCGTCGGCGCGGCGATCAACTTGAACCATGTCATCGATTTCGCGGACGCGGCCATCTTTTCCATGGCCCTTATCAACATCGCCGGTCTTTACGTCCTGATGCCTGAGGTAAAAAAAGATCTCGCCGAGTACTTCGCCAAACTGAAGAGCGGCGAAATTCACCCGCATTGATGAACGCGGCGCGCGCTGGTCTCAGGCCGCCTTGGCGTCCGCCAGCGTGAGGGTCGCGATCCGGATACCGAGATCTTCCGGGTCCTCCACGATTGTGAACCCGAGCCGCGCGCAGAAGTCGAGCATGGTCTGATTTTCGGCCAGCACCGTGCCCACGAGTTCGCTGACGCCCTCCGCCTGCGCATAGGCGATGAGATGCTGCATCAGCCGCTTGCCCAAACCCTTGCCCTTGAGGTTCGACGCCACCAGCACCGCGAACTCGGCGTTGTGGTAATCCGATCCTGCCATCATCCGCGCGACGCCCAGCAGCGAGCCCGTTGCTTTCTCGATGGCAACAAACGCCATTTCGCGCCCGTAGTCGATCTGCGTCAGCCGCGCGATCGTGGCATGGTTCAAGGTCTTCGCCGCCATGAAGAAGCGCATGCGCATGTCATGCGGCGTCACCTGCTGAAAGAAGGCTTCGTAACGCAATTCGTCATCGGGACGGATCGGCCGGATCAGCAACTCCTGACCGGTCGACATCACGAAGTCGGCTTCCCAGCGCGTGGGGTAGGCGCGAATACTCATCGGGACCCTCGGATTTGCGACAGGATCGGCGATCACGATCCTCGCGTCGAGCGCCACCACGTCGCGGTCGTCCGCGAGGAGCGGATTGATATCGATCTCCCGGATCTCCGGATGCTCGGCAACGAGATAGCTGAGCCGCACCAGCACCATGGCGATACGGTCGAGATCGGCGGCCGGCCGGTCGCGATAGCCTGCGAGCAGGCGGGATATCCGCGTCTGCGACATCAGGTCATGCGCCAGTCCGAGATCGAGCGGCGGCAGCGCTTCAGCCGTATCGCGCATGACCTCCACACCCGTGCCGCCGGCGCCGAAAACGATGAGCGGCCCGAACGTCTGATCCGTGCTGACGCCGGCGAAGAGTTCGTGCGCATCTTTCTTGCGGATCATCGGTTGCACGGTAAAGCCCTCGATCCGCGCATTCGGCTTCAAGCGCCTGATGCGGCTGAGCATCGCTTCGGCCGCATCAGCGCAGTCTTCGGGCGTCGCCAGATCGAGCCGCACGCCTCCGACGTCGGACTTATGCGTGATGTCGGGCGACCGGATTTTCAGCGCCACCGATTTACTGGACGCCAACAACTCCTCCGCCACGGCACGCGCCTCTTCGGGCGTTGCAGCTGTGCGTGTCGGCACGGTCTTGATTCCGTACGCGGCAAGAATGTCCTTCGACGGTGCCTCTCCCAGAATCGTCTCGCCTCGTTTCAGCGCCTCATTGAGCGCAAGGTTCACCGCAACGGGATCGAGACCCATGTCGTCGGGGAGTGAAGGTGGCGTCAGCATCAGCTGATCCTGCGCCCGTCGATGCCGCACGAGTTGCATGAATCCGTTGATCGCATCGTCGGGACTTTCGAACGACGGATGTCCTGCGGCGCGGAAGGCCGCGCGCCCCGGTTCCGCCGCGCCATTTCCAAGCCAGACGCTGAGAATGGGCCGCTTGCGCCCGTCCGATTTATGCGCCTTTACGGTCTCGATCACGGTCTCGGCCGCTTGCGTACTATCCGCCAGGGCCGTGGGGCAGTTCATGACCAGAATGGCGTCGGTCCCCTTGTCGGAGAGAACCGCTTCGACAGCCTTTTGATACCGTTCGGGCTTCGCATCCCCGATAATGTCGACGGGATTGGCATGCGACCAGGTGGGTGGCAGCGCCGCGTCCAGCTTCGCGATCGTCGCCGGATCGAGGGTCGCGAGCGTGCCGCCCCAATCCGTAAGACGGTCCACGGCAAGGACACCGGCTCCGCCGCCGTTCGTGATGATCGTCAGACGTTCGCCGCTGAGACGCCCGACACGCGAGAGCGTTTCGGCCGCATCGAACAGTTGCTCGATTTCACGCACGCGAAGAACGCCGGCACGTCGGAAAGCGGCTTCATAAGCCTTGTCGGATCCAGCAAGCGCTCCCGTGTGTGACAGCGCTGCTTTCGCGCCCGCGGCGTGGCGGCCGGACTTGATGACGATGACCGGCTTCGCCCGCGCCGCGCGCCGCGCCGCTGACAGAAACTTCGGCGCATTGGTGATGCTCTCGATGTAGAGCAGGATCGCGCGGCTGGTGACATCGCCGGCGAGATAGTCGAGCAGGTCGCCGAAATCGACATCGAGCATCTCGCCGAGTGACACGACATGGCTGAACCCGATCCCGCGGGCAGCCGCCCAGTCGACGATGCTCGTGACCAGCGCACCGGACTGCGACAGAAATGCGAGGTCGCCGCTTAATGGCGCGCGATGCGAAAAACTGGCATCGAGCCCGATCTGCGGCAGCATGATGCCGAGACAGTTGGGACCTTGCACGCGCAGGCATCTCGGGCGTGCGGCGTTCAAAACCGCAACCTTCTGTTCCGCCGTCAAGCCCGCCGTGATGACGACGGCGGCGCGCACGCCTTTCGCCCCCAGTTCTGCAATGATGCTTGGGATGGTGTCGGGAGGCGTGGCCACGATGGCGAGGTCTGGCACCCCGTCGATCTCGCGGACCGACGTTGCGCAAACCCGGTCTTCGACGCGAGGGTGCTTCGGATTGACGAAATGGATCGGCCCCGCAAACCCGGCTCGGAGCAGATTTCGCGCGACGATGTTACCGACCGATCCCGGTGTCGGACTGGCACCAATCAGCGCCACCGACCGTGGCGTGAGGAGAGCTTCGAGATTTCGCGTCGTCATGGTGGGTCGATGCTCGCATGCAAATATGACATTGCCGTGCGTAGCGTTTCCTCAAGCGGCCCGCTGGCGTCGAGTTGCGTCCATTCGAGCTGGCCGAGATCGTAGGACATTTGCCGCTCGACGACCTGCGGCGTCGCGTCCGACGCGTCGTTTTTGCGGTTGGCAACGCGCTCGAAGAGGGTCTCGCGAGGAGCGTCCAGCCAGAACGTATGCAGACGGGCGCCCGTTTGTTCAGCGAGAGCCGACATCGCGGCGCGTTCTGATGGATGCGCATGCACGGCATCGGCAATGACGCAGTAACCGGCCCGCAGCGCTGATTGAGCTTTGTGCAGCATGAGTTGGTACACCGCAGCCGTTGCGGTCTCGCTGTAGGCAGCCTCAGGCAGATGTTCCAACTCCTGCGCCTTGAAGAGCGCCTTACGTTCAAGATCGCTGCGCAAATGCAGAGCGCCTGGTGCCCGCCCGAGGGACGGAGCAAGCGCGGCTGCAAGTGTTGATTTGCCCGACCCCGACAAGCCACCGACCAGAACGAGCGCCGGGACGCTGTCGTGCAAGTACGACGCGCTCCGGCCAAGATAGCTGCGCGGCTCCGTCAGCTCATCGCCTGCGAGTGCCGCTTTCTGCGCCCCCACCATGGCGCGAATGGCAGCCCTCAGCGCGAGGAACACCGGCAGCGCTGCAAGTCCGTCGAGATCGCTCATATCTTGCGTGCGCCAGAGATAGCGATTGAGCACCATGTTCGCTGTTAGTCGCTGGCCGCGCTTGTCGAGATCCATCAACAGAAATGCCAGATCATAGAGCGTGTCGGTCGTCGCCAGCGTCTCGTCGAACTCGATGGCATCGAAGAGTGTCGGCCTGCCCTCGAGGAGAACGATGTTGGCAAGATGGAGATCGCCGTGGCAGCGCCGCACATGTCCCTCCGACGCACGGCGCTCTAGCAGCGGCTGCACGTCGGCAACGAGGGCGGTCAACCTCGCCGTGAGCACCTGGATTGCAGGTTGATCCGCCGGAGCGAATAGCGACGGCAGTGCGGCAAGCACGTCAGCAGCGATGGTTGCCGTCGATGCCCCAAGCGGAGGCGTCTCGATCACCGCGGCCCGAAGATGCGAGTCATAAACCGCATCAGCGAGTGATTTTGCTTCGTCCGTCGTCAGCGGGGAGTGCGCAATCCGGTTGGCGAGCACGTCCTCTTCCCGGAACCGTTCCATCTGCACGGCCCATTCGACGACTTCGCCGCGTCCATCGAAAGTTAGTCGTCCATTCGCTTCGCGCGTGATGGCGGCAAGCCGCTTGTAGATCATGGGCGCGTTCGCCGAATTGATCTGAAGTTCCCGCGCGCACGCCGTATGCCGCTTCTCCAGAGTAGAAAAATCCAGATACGGATATCGCACCGCCCGCTTGATCTTGAACACGTCGTCAGCGGCGAGAAACACCTGCGCCCCGTGCGTTTCAATCCGCTGCACGGTCGCGGGACGTGGATCGTACGACGCGGGATCGCTGAGAAACGCAATCACGTCTCGCTGGTCGCCGATCATAGCGTTCGATGCTGGCACGGGGATATTCCTGCAGGACTTCAAAGCCAGCGTGCGCTGTAGCCCTGCAGATGGTCAACTACGGAAAGGCGCCCATCAGGCCGGCAGATGAGCATGGCCCTGTGCGCGTGCCGCCAGGCTTGCCAAGTCGCACACTTTGATGCCCCGGCGGCGGCCAGTGGCAATGACGCCCTCCGCCTTTAAGGCAGCGAATTGGCGGCTGACTGTTTCGAGCCGCAAACCCAGGCATTCGGCAATTTCTGTCCGCGAAAGCGGCAAAGCAAATTCCAGATCAGCACCGGCGCGGCATCGTCTGCCGTATCGCCTGTGAGTTTGCGGGCGATCAGCACGAGCAGGCTCGCGACGCGTTCCTCTGCCGTTTTACGCGCGATCATGAACATCCATTGACGGGCCGCGTCGAGATCATCGAGCGTGCGTTTGAAAATAGTCAGCTCAAGATCGGGATGTGTCTGCATCAGGTTTTCGAACGCGCTACCCGAGAACGCGCATACGTCAAGATCCGTTGCTGCTTCAGCAATCAGCCCGGCATCGTCAGCGAAGGGCCGCCCGACGAAATCAGAGGGAAATTGCAATCCGACGATCTGGTTTGCACCATCCGGCTGCATATTGACGAGCTTCACCACACCATCGACGATGATGGAAAATGTCTTCTGCCGGTTTGCGCCGCCATACAGCACCTGACCCGCGGGGATCCGCCGCCGGTGCACGATCCTCGCCAGATCGTTGGCCGTAGCCGTCGTCAAAGCACAGCAAGGCCCAGTACGGCGAACAGCACATTGCAGACACTTGATGCGGGTCGACACGGCAGACCTCGGGCGGATGGTTCTGAATCGGATCAACATACGGGCTGCCCAAGTACCGCGAGTTGATAGAAATCAAGCGCTTATGTGAACGCCGTTCGATCGTCTCCGGCTCCACAATAGTTAAGATCAGCACCCCACCGCTATCGCCACACCACCAGCCAACTTGCTCAGCGTGCCGGCGACAGCTACCAAGCGCCATGAGCGCCGCCCCGCATACCTTCTGCGTTGCCCCCATGATGGATTGGACAGACCGGCATTGCCGGACCTTCCATCGCGGGCTGACGAGGCATGCCTTGCTCTATACGGAGATGGTGACAGCGGAAGCGATCCTGCACGGCAATCGCGAACGGCTCCTGGGGTTCGATCCCGCCGAACAGCCCGTGGCTCTGCAACTGGGCGGGTCCGATCCGGCCAAACTGGCTGAAGCCGCGCGCATCGGCGCCGAACTCGGCTACCGTGAGATCAATCTCAACATCGGCTGCCCCTCCGATCGCGTGCAGGAAGGCCGCTTCGGCGCCTGCCTGATGGCGGAACCCGATCTCGTCGCCCTGTGCTTCACAGCGATGGCGAACGCCGTGTCCATTCCGGTCACCGTGAAGTGCCGCATCGGCATCGACGACCAGGACGCGGAGGCTGATTTCCAGCGCTTCATCGATCGCGTGGCGGAAGCGGGCTGCGGAACGTTCATCGTGCATGCCCGCAAGGCCTGGCTGAAAGGCCTGTCGCCGAAAGAGAACCGCGAGATTCCGCCGCTCGATTACGGGCGCGTCTATCGCCTGAAGGCTGCTCGCCCGGATCTCACCATCGTCATCAACGGCGGCATCGAGAGCCTCGATGCGTGCGACGAGCACCTGCGCCACGTCGATGGCGTGATGCTCGGCCGCGCGGCATATCACGATCCCTACATCCTGGCCGATGTGGACCGCCGCTTCTTTGGCCACATGGAGCCCGCCGTCACGCGCCGCGCCGCGCTCGAACGCATGATCCCCGTCATCGAACAGCATATTGGACGCGGCGGACGACTGAACAACATCACGCGCCATGTCCTAGGTCTCTATCATGGCCGACCGCGCGGTCGGCTCTTCAGACGCATCCTCAGCGAAGACGGGCAGCGGCCGGGCGCAGGCGCCGACGTGCTGCAAAAAGCCATCGCCGCGGCCGAAGGCGAAAGCGCCATCGCGCTTTCCTCCGCAGCCGAGTAACGTGCGATCCGCATGCCGGACATTTTCGCTTCCCTGATCGACTACGCTCCCATGATGGCGGCACTCGCAGCAGCGGGAATAGCGGCCGGATTTCTATCGGGCCTTTTTGGCATCGGCGGCGGATCCGTTCTGGTTCCGGTGCTCTACACGGCCATGGGCGCAGCCGGCGTGCCCGAAGACATCCGCATGCAGGTGACGCTCGGCACCTCGTTCGGCGTCATTGGCCCGACGGGTTATCGCTCCTACCGCGCCCAGCGCGCCCGTAACGCCGTCGACATGATGGCGCTAAAGCGATTGGGCCCCGCCGTATTTCTCGGCGTCGTCGTCGGCGTTGCCATCGCAAGCGCGATGTCGAGCGAAGCCTTGCGCTGGGTGTGGGTCGTCGCTGCCATCGTGATGAGCCTCAAACTGGCCCTCGGTCGCGATGATTGGCGGCTGGGAGATGAACTGCCCTCGACGCGGTCGCTTGAGTTGGCAGCCTTCGCCATCGGCGTTCTTTCGGCTCTCATGAGCATCGGCGGCGGCTTGTTCATGGTGTCGCTCCTCATGCTCTTCGGTTTCCCCGTGCTGGCCGCGGTGGCCACGTCCTCCGGCTTCGGTCCCATTATCGCAGCGACGGGTATGGCCGGGTATATCTGGGCGGGATGGGGTGCCGCGGGCTTGCCGCCCGGCTCGCTCGGCTACGTCAATGTTCCAGCCGCCCTCGTGATGCTGCCAACGAGCATCGCGCTGGCTCCAGTCGGCGTGCGGCTTGCGCATGGCCTTTCCAAGCGCGCCCTGGAACTTGCCTTCGCAGCATTCTTAGCGCTCGTCGCGGTGAAGTTCCTCTGGAGCCTCTATGGGTGAGGATCGGGCCCTTTGAGGATCGCGCGCGAGTGCGAGAAGAAATCGCGACGCGCCAAGATGAGCACGACCCACGTCGCCGCAATCATGAAGGCCACTGGATGGAAGAACCACATCAGGCCGGCGATGGTGTAGTAAAACGACCGGAGACCCAGGTTCGCATGCCACCCGACGAGGCCCAGCAATTCCGCCGTCCGGTTCGCATGGTCGAGGCGGGCAGCGGTATGGGATGAATCATGCGCTGGCGTGGCACCCATCATCATCACGGTGTAGTGCGACAGCCGGAACGCCCATGCGAATTTGAAAAACGCGTAGATCATGATCATCATGAGAAAGATGACTTTGATCTCCCACAGCGCCGCCGTCGAATTGGCAGCGTAAGGCAGCGTTTCAACGATCTCGCGCGCTTTTTCCCCATACGATAGAAGCGCTGCCAAACCGCCGATAACGATGACCGACGTCGAGGCGAAGAAGGCATTGGCATTGACGAGCCAGCCCAGCAGTTGCCCATCGACGATCCGGTTTTCGCGCTGGCTCATCTCGATCATCCAGTCGCGGCGGTGGTTCTGCACGTAACAGGCGATCGACTTCTGATAGACGCCCGGGCGCGTCGAGATGAACTCGTAGGTCGCGATGATGGCGACAAACCAGCCGAGCGCGGCGAGATCGAGGACGGGAAGCAGATTGAGGATCAAAGCGAACGGTCTCGCATATGGGTGTGGAAGCGGCAGAGAACCTTAGACGGGTCCGGACAACGGCTGAAGCCGTATGCTCCAACTCAGCCGAGCGTGCGGCGAACGGGCCGTTTTGCTTCTCCCGTTTTCTGACGCAGATCAAGGTCGATATTATCTGAGCGGGGGTCGATGGCGCTGCTCGTCTTGGCGACGCTGCTCGGCTTGCCGCGCCGCGGGAATGACTTGAAGCGTGGCTCACTTGCAGTTCGGCCAGCCGTAGCCCCAGCGCCAGGATAGGCCGGTGCACGGTGCGCCGCCGATGCGCACCGCGCCATACATGCCCTCGGCCAGACCGTCATACAGCAAGCGCACATCATCCTCGCCGATGCCGTACTCCGCCGAAAGTGTGGCCACCCGCTCTACCCCAGCCTCACGGACACACTGGCGCAACGCCTCGTCTGCCTCCAATCGGGCATCGAAGCTCTGCGCCGCGTCCGCGCCCGCCGGAACTCCCGCGTGGTAGAGACGGTCGTGAGCGACGCAGCAGGCCGTCCACGGTGGCTCCGAACCATGCCGCTTGGACATGCTGGCAATGACCCCAGCCGCCATGGTCCAGGTGGCGGACATGCCCCCGCTGCATCCGTCCGTCGTGAAGGGGGCAAGAACCGAGCCCGGTGCCGATTGCACTTTCAACAGCCTCTCATGCTGGGCGATTTCAAGATCGCGCACTGCACCGTCGATGAATCCTTCTGACTTCGCGCTATCCTCGGCGATCGAAAGCTGTGCGCCGGCAAAGACCGCCGCCAACACGCTGAGTGCTTTTCGCCCATGCTGCATCGTAGATCTCGCCAACTGCTTTTCTAATCCAGGATATACAAGACGAACCGCCCTAGACCATCTGGCTGCGACGACTATTTCAAAACCCGGGCAAACCGGGGGCGGGGCGGCGCGAGAGCCGCTGTGATTTGTTTAGTGGTGCGGCCCTGAAGCCGCCCCGCGCAGGATTTCTGGCATACGATCGACGTTTCAGCGCGTTCTTCGCAGCCTGCGTTCCAGCAGGTGGCCGATCCGAGCCTCGCCGAGAGCCGGTGCGTGCCCGACCGTCAGCGACTTCTGCACCCCGCCCCACCTCACCAAGACGCCTCTTAAGCGACGCCCCCTTCTCCAGGACGGAGTGGGGCCAGTGTAGGAGACCACGCGGACGCGGGGATAAGTGGCACAATTTGTTTTTAGCCGCCGAACCGATCCCGATAGCTGGGCAGCGCGTGAGCATAGGGCAGGGCGGTTGCCTCGAACACGGCACGCGCGATGGCGCGCGACAGGCAATGAGCGGCGACGTGGCCGATGTCGGCCCTTTGGCGCAGATCGGGCGTGCGTCCGCTGACGCCGGTCGCCGCAGCGAAAACGAGGTCGCCATCGAGCGGCGCATGCGACGGGCGGATCGCGCGCGCCATGCCGTCGTGCGCCATGATGGCAGTGTGCTTTAACGCCGACTTCGGCATCACCGCATCGGTCGCGACGAGCGCGATGGTGGTATTGGCGCGCGGATTTGCATCGCCCTTGATGGCGGGCGAGCGAGCCGCCTCCGGCACGTGCACCATCGCGCCGCGCCCGCCGAACTCCGCGCCCACTTCATCGGCCGCCGCCCAGAAGTGTCCCGTGTCCCCGATCGTGACTGTGCCCATGGCGTTGACGACAACAATGGCGCCGACCGTGAAACCGGCAGCCGTCACGGCGCTTGCCGAACCGAGACCGCCTTTCAGGTTGGCGACCGTGGCGCCGTAGCCGCCACCGACGCGTGCCCAGCGCGAAGGAGCGCGCCGCACTTGCGGCCGCCTGGAAACCCAGCTCCCACCACGGCGGTGAGGGCCCCCACGCGCCACCGCCGACGGCCAGATCGAACACGCTGGCGCCCGGTACGATCGGCACGCGCACATCGCCGACCTGAAATCCGCGCCCGATGCCGGCCAGATGCGCCATCACCCCGCCGGCAGCGTCGAGCCCGAACGCTGAGCCGCCCGACAGCACGATGGCATCGACCGTCTCGACGCTGGCGTGCGGCTCCAGGAGCGCCGTATCGCGCACCGCCGGTCCGCCGCCGTGAATGGCGACGGCAGCCGCGGTGGGTGCGTCGAAAACAATGACGGTGACGCCGGAGGCGACGGCGGTGTCCTGCGCGTGACCGACCAAGAGGCCCGGGACGTCGGTGATGAGGTTCTGCATGGCCGTGAAGCTAGCAACAGCCGCGCGCGTTGGCGAGTTGAACCGCCTCGCTAACGCTGCAATGAAATCTGAGTGCCGCGGGCGCGGGATTGGCGATAGGCTGCCCGCATCAACTCAGGGAGACGTGCCGATGACGCGCCGACTTTCGACATGGATGGCGCCGGTGTTCGCACTGTGCCTCGCCGCTCTGACGGGCATCAACCCCACCCACGCCGACGACCTCGCCGCGGATCTCGAAGCCTTCCGCGTGCAATACGAGCTGCCGGCGATAGCGGCTGCTGTCGTGAAGGACGGCAAGCCGGTCGCCATCGGCGCCACCGGCGTGCGCGCGCTGGGCACGGATGTGAAGGTCACCACCGAAGATCGCTTTCATCTCGGCTCCGACACCAAGGCCATGACGGCGACGCTCGCCGGCATGCTGGTCGACGAAGGCAAGCTCACCTGGACGACGACCGTCGGTGAGATTCTGGGACCGGCTCTCAAGGCGGCCGGGCTCCCAACCCTGAAACCGGAATTCGGCGCCATCACGCTCGAACAGCTTCTGAGCCACACGAGCGGCATCCCCTCCGATACGGAAGAGCTCTACAACCTCTATGTCGGCACGTCCGAATACGACATGTCGATGGCGGCGCGGCGGCTGGCCATCATCGCGGATTGGGGCTCGAAGAACACCCCGAAGGTGCCAGCGGCAAATCCATTCCAGTACGCCAACCTCGGTTACATGACTGTCGGCGCGATGGTTGAAACGGCAGCCGGCGAACCTTGGGAAAGCCTCATCACGCGTCGCATCTTCGACGCGCTTCAACTCAAGACGGCGGGTCTTGGACCGCAGGTGACACCGGGCCGCCTCGATGCGGCATCGGGCCATCTCGTGGACGATGATGGCAAGGTGACGCCGATGCCGTGGGGACCCGCAGCCGACGTGCCGGAAGTGCTGGGACCTGCCGGCACCGCCCATATGTCGATCGCCGATTTCGCAACCTGGGCTGCGTGGAATGCAGGTATGGCCAAGCGCGGACCTGCGCTCATCAAGCCTGAGACGCTGGCATGGCTGCATACAGCGCGGGTCACGATGGAGATCGCCAATCCAAAACCCGGCACGCCGAAGTCAGGAAAATATGCGTCCGGCTGGGGCATCCTGAAAATGGACTGGACCCCACGACCCATCCTCGCCCACAACGGATCGAACTCCAAAAATCTCGCCACCATCTTCATCGATCCCGAAATCGACCTCGCCATCGTCGTCGCGACGAATTTTCCCGGCGAGAAGGCGGATCGGGCGATGATGGCCGTCTGCAAGCATCTTTATGAGCGCTATGCTGGCGCAATGGCCTCAGGCACGCCGTGATGATCATGTCGAGCCGGAGCATCCTCGCACTGGTCGTCGCGGTGCTCGTCGTCTGGGCCGCCGTGGCCTACCTCCTGATGCCGGCGTGGTGGGAGCGATACGCACGCAGGCACCCTGCGCTGGATGATGTGCCGGGCCTGACACAAACAGGAAGCGGCATCCCAGGCGATCCGGTCAACGTGGCGCTCGCGGGCACAGAACAGCAGGTCCGCGCGATCTTCGCCGCCGCCAAGTGGAACCCGGCCGATCCCCTGTCTCTGAAAAGTGATGTCGAGATCGCAGCCGGCGCGGTGCTGGACCGGCCCTATGCGGATGCGCCCGTGAGCAACCTCTATCTGTTCGGCCGCAAGGAAGACTTGGCGTTCGAGCAGGCCGTCGGATCATCTCCGCGCGAGCGTCATCACGTCCGCTTCTGGCGAGCGCCCAAAGCACATGCATCAGGCGCGCCGCTATGGATCGGTTCGGCCTCGTTCGACCGCAGCGTCGGCCTCAGCCACACGACGGGCCAGATCACCCATCACATTGCCGCCGACATCGACACCGAACGCAATCATGTCATTGCCAGTCTCAATGCAACGGGCAAACTTGCCGACATCGTGCCAGTCGAAGGCTTCCACACTGTGCGCGAAGGCCGCAACGGCGGTGGCGATCCGTGGCGCACTGACGGAACGCTCATTCTGGGTGTGATCTCAGAGTGATTTCCTCGACGTATCGGAACCGTTAATGTCGTCCACGGCTTAGAGCTTGAGCCTGGGGTCGGCGGCTGCTCATATGCAGCCTGCTCATATTCCGGTAAATCAAGCAAAGCCGTGATCCACGTGCTCGGAGTTATCTCAAATGCGGCGCTTACCACTTCTCATGTCCATTCTCGCCTGCAGCGTCTCGCACGCGGCGCGCGCCGATCGCGCAGCCGGCGACGCGTGTGCGGCTGGATTGCCATCCCACTCCCAGCAAATCTATTCAGCGACGGTTGCTCTCAAACCGACACCGGAAGCAGCGCGCAGCGTCGTGGTTGCCGAAACGAAGAAAATGATCCGCGCCGGTGCGCTGAGCCCGCTGAAGGCACGGTCGGCCGCAGAAGCCGCCGGCCGTTGCCTCGCGATGATCACGAAATAACCGGTCAGCAACCGAAGGTGATACGTCAGTTGGAGGTCGAGCAATTTCAGGGCAGACGCAAGACGACGGGGAGACTGCCCATCGTGTGCAGCGCGTCTATACCTTCCGCGATCGGGATCGCGAGTAGGAAGAGGCAAGAGTCCGCAAAGGTCCGCATGACCGGCTTGGGCGAGACGACAATCATGTCGGTGTCCATCCAAGTCGCGGGGTTGGGCCAAAGTTTCGGAACGCGCGCTGCGTACTTGGCGAACGCGTCGGGAAAGGCGCTGCGCAGAAATGCTTCTTCGCGGTCGATGACCACTCTGAAGACCATAAACGTAGCGAGCGCGCAGATTGCGCCCATCACCAAGCTCCCCATTTGCCAGCCAACTCCAACCGCCCCGATCAGCGTGAACACGTAGAGTGGATTACGAACGACAGAGTATGGACCGTTGACGACGAGCTCCTCTTTCTTCCGGCCGCCGATGTAGAGGCTGCACCATGTGCGGCCGACCACGCAGACGAGGATCATGATCATCCCCGTCCATTCGATGGCTTCATAGAAATTGGGCGCGGATTGCTGCCAACGTGATGTCGCGAAGCCGAACAGAATTAGTCCGGCAATCATCAGGGCAAGCAGCGCCCATTTACGGCGGCGTTGAACCGCACTCAGATATTCGGTTGAAACGCCGCTGGTCATCGCGGTCCCCATCTCAGTCCCCTTTGCCATAGCGTCGGCAACTTGGGTGACGACGATGGAATTGTACAGGGCGAACGGGTTGTTTTCAGTGCAGTAGATCAGAACGAATCAGATCTTCTGATTGTAAGCGCCGACTTCCGGGTGTTTTGCGAGCCGTGCCTCGATGTCGCGGAACATGGCTATCTTGTTTGCCTCCGACACGGGGCTCTCCACCACGATCACCAGTTCCGGCTTGTTGGATGAGGCGCGCACAAGGCCCCACGTGCCATCCGCCAGGGTCACGCGCACGCCGTTGACGGTCACGAGATCGCGCACGCTCTGGCCGGCGATCGTGCCACCCGACTTTGCGATGCCCTCGTATTCGGCGACGATCTGGTCGACGATGCCGTACTTCTTCTCGTCATCGCAGTGCGGCGACATCGTGGGTGACTGGTAGGTCTTCGGCAGGGCGCGGCGCAGATCCGCCATCGACTTGTCGGGCGCCCGGTCGAGCATGTCGCAGACGGCGAGCGCCGCGACGAGCCCGTCGTCATAGCCCCGCCCGAGCGGTGGCTGGAAGAAGAAGTGCCCCGACTTCTCAAATCCAACGAGCGCCTTCTGCTCGAAGGTGTAGCGCTTCATGTAGGAATGGCCCGTCTTCCAGTAGAGCGCTTTGGCGCCGTTCGCCTGCAAGACGGGGTCGGTCATGAAAAGGCCGGTGGATTTCACGTCCGCGACGAATGTCGCATTCGGATACTGTGCCGAGATATCGCGCGCGAGCATGACGCCGACGGTATCGGCGAAGATCTCATGGCCTTCGTTGTCGACCACGCCGCAGCGGTCACCGTCACCATCGAACCCAAGTCCCACGTCGGCCTTATGTGCGAGCACGGCCTCCGAGATGGCGTGCAGCATTTTCATGTCTTCGGGGTTGGGATTGTAGCGCGGGAAAGAATGGTCAAGTTCGCAGTCGAGCGGCACCACTTCGCATCCGATCGCTTCCAGAACCTTGGGCGCGAAAGCGCCCGCGGTTCCGTTACCGCAAGCAGCCACGACCTTCAGCTTGCGCTTGAGCTTCGGCCGCTTCGAAAGCGCTGCCATATAGCGCTCAGCCATGTCGGGCACGAAGATATAGCGGCCGCCTTCGGCCGTTTTGAAAGCGCCGGACAGGACGATCTCTTTCAGGCGGCCCATTTCGTCAGGACCGAATGTGAGCGGACGCGCCAGTCCCATCTTGATGCCGGTCCAGCCGTTGTCGTTGTGCGAAGCCGTGACCATCGCCACGCCTTCGACATCGAGGTCGAACTGCGCGAAGTAAGCCATCGGCGACAGCGCGAGCCCGATGTCGTGCACTTCACAGCCGCCGGCCAGCAGGCCGGTGATCAGCGCCTGCTTCACGCTGCCCGAGTACCATCGGTAGTCATGGCCGACGACGATGCGCTTCGGGACGCCCCGTTCGGCAAATAACGTCGCCATGCCGAGCCCGACGGCGTTGAGACCCATCAGGTTGATTTCTTCCGGGAAGAGCCAACGCGCGTCGTACTCGCGAAAGCCCGTCGGTTTCACGAGCGGGAAACGCTCGAAGTCAGCCGTGTTGGGCGTCAAATCGGCGCGAGGGCGAGGGAGCATGAGCAACCTATGTATCTATGTATGGATGTGAAGAGAGAAACGCAGGCCACCACCGGCGCGACCGCGCTTTGCCCGCATATTATGGCGGCGCGCGGGCCGGGCCAAAGATCAACGTCAATCTTGGAGAATAAGTTTCCCAGAACGCATATCGACACGGTCGAGTTCGTTGAGAAAGGTCATCCCGAGCAGCGAAACCGCCATCGCGCCGGCCTCGGAGACGACCCCCCGCACATCGCGTACCGTGATGTCACCGATGGACACGCGGTCGAGGGTAACGGGTGCAACGCGGGCCGTGCCATTTGCCGTCTGGATGCGGTGCGTGAAATCCTTGTCGGTGACGAAGATGCCGGCGGCCTCTGCATCTTCGGCAGTCAGCGCCACGATGGACGCCCCGGTATCGATGAGGACCTTGATGCTGCGACCGTTGATTTCCGTATCAGCGTGGTAGTGCCCGTCGGATCCGATGGGCAATTCGACCGTGTAGCCGTTCGCCATTGCCGCTTGTTCAGTGGGCTCAGGAGAGGTTTGGGCGGCGGAGAGTTTGCCCATGTCGCTGCCCAGGAGCTGATGCGACAGAGCCTTCAACTCGTCAAAATGGGTGACGGCTACGACAGACACGGCCGCAAAAAACACCCACGAGGCGACTTCACTGAAGAGCGTACGTTGACCGGAGGACATGGGAACCACTCGCGCGAACCAATCCCGCGGAAGCCGCCGCGCGCAGCTTCAGCCGCGCAACGTCAGGAAGTCTCCGCTGAACTCATAGGAGCGCAAACGCCTTAAGAAACTCATACCGAGCAAACTTTCGTTAAGATTTCCCGGTTTGGCGACAAGGGCTTCCACATCGTCCAGCACGATGCTGCCGATCCCGAGCGATCGCAGCCGTACGGGCGCGGCAAACGTCATCCCATTCGCGGTGTTGACCGGAGTTGAAAATGTGAGAGCCGACAAATCGATCCCGGCGCGCTCCGCGTCGGCCGGCTTCAACACGACGGTGGACGCGCCCGTATCGACCAGCATCGAGACGGGTGCGCCATTGACGGTGCCCCGCGCCAGAAAATGTCCGCTCTGATGTTTGCGCAGGCGCACGGCCCGATCGCCGACCTCGCCGGCGGCCTCCGGCAGCGGTGTTCCCGCCGGGAGCAACTCCCCGCCCACGCGGCGGGCGACTTGGCTGAGATCGTCGCGATACGAGTAGGCGGCGATAAGGGCGAAGAACAGCCCGACCCAGATCCCAGCGTGGCGCAAGGCGTGCAGCGCCCGGCCGCGATAGTCGCCGGCGAGAGACACGACATAGAGAAGGGCGAGCCCGCCGAACACGGCCAGCACGGCAAGTTCGCCGCCTTCGAGTGAGGCGAGCGGATTGTCACGACCGGAAAGCAGGTAGAACAGCCCTAACAGAGCTGCCAGCATCACCATCAGCCAGACGAGCATGTGATCACGCCTTGTTGAGGCGCCCCAGCCGGTTCGGCAAGTCGGCCATGATGCGGCGCCGGTCATCGTTGGTGTAAGTCGCCCAGGCGGCGATTTCATCGAGCGTCCGCCCACAACCCCCGCACAGGCGCGTCGTCTGGTCGATGACACAGACCTTGATGCAGGGCGTTTCGATGCGGGGCATTTCCATGCGGCGGCGTCCTCAGCGGCGTATCGGTGGGTCGGCAACACGCCAAGCCATCACATACCGCCTCAGATTAAGTAAAGGCGGGGAGGGAGAGCCGCAAGGGTCCACGCGCCGCACTTTTCCCGCTGCCACCCGACAGCCCGGTGGGGCAACGGAAGTGGCAATCAGGATGCCAGCGCGCGCAGACGCCCCTGTCGGCCTTGCCGCCCAGCCTTATTCCCGCCGCGATGGCGCTCCTGCCCGAGTGGCTGGAGTGGCGGTACCGCGGCAAAAATGCGCTGCTTCGGCAGGGTGATAATGGCCTCGGTGCCTTTGCGAAGCTCCGACAGAAGCTCGAAGACCCCGCCATGCAATTCGATCAGGTTCTGCACGATGGGCAGGCCAAGCCCGGTGCCGCCTTCCGCATTCTCGTGCGCCAGCGACCCTTGCCCGAACACCTGCAGCACCTTCGGAATTTCATCGGCGGGGATGCCAGGTCCAGTATCGAGCACCGAGAGATACTGCCCGCCGTCCGTCGTCGCCCCGACGGTCAATGTGATGCGGCCGCCTTTCGGCGTGAACTTCAGCGCATTCGAAAGCAGATTGAGCGTTATCTGTCGTATCGCACGCTGGTCCGCCCAGACCTGCGACAACGACAGATCGTAATCTTCGATGAGTTCGACGTTCTTTGACTGCGCGCGAAGTTTGAGGAGGCGTACGCAGTCCTCGGCGATGTCGGCAAGGCGCAGGGGCTCCTCGTGCAACTCATAGCGCCCGGCTTCAATGCGCGAGAGATCAAGAATTTCGTTGATGAGATTGAGCAGGTGTTTGCCGCTGTCGTGAATGTTGCCGCAGTACTCGCGATAGAGCGGGTTCCCGATAGGGCCCATCACTTCGCCCTTCATGACTTCCGAAAAGCCCATGATGGCGTTGAGCGGCGTCCTGAGTTCGTGGCTCATCGTGGCGAGGAACCGCGACTTGGCCTTGTTGGCCGTTTCCGCACGGCGACGAGCTTCGTCCGACAAGAGCCGCGCCTCTTCCAGCTCCGAAATGAGCGCGTCTTTCTGCGCCCGGAATTCGAGCATGGCGAGGGCCGTCGAGTGCAGCCCCTTGGCGAGGAAGATGAAGTAGACATTCACGCCGGCCGCCATGGATGCGAGCGCCAGATAGAAGGGATCGCCGAGTATGAGAAGCCGCGCCACCACAACCACCGTCATCGGCAGCGTGCCGGCGTAGAGGATGCCCATCACCGTCGATCCAAAGCTCATGCGTATGGCAAGGATGACGATGAGGGTCGCGAACAGGAAGACGTGCGATGTGGACATCAGACCCGGGACGGTCGGGTCCGCGTCACCGAAGCCGACCAGCGCAAAGCCAGCCCACGTGGTCCCATTCAAAAGTTCTGAGATGATAAGCCGCCGCCGCCAGGTCTCGACATCGACCTGATCGCGCGGCTGCGCAAGAAATCGGCGGCAGGTCTCTATCAGCACGACTTTCGCGGCGATGACGAGCCCGAGCCACGCCACGGCTTCGGCCATCGGCGCCCAGAACATGGCGGCAAGAGCGAAAATCACCGACAGCGCGGGCATCGTGACGGCCGCACCCACTTCATTGCGGGCGAACATCGCCAGAAGTTCGTATTCGAATTCGGGTTTGATGGAGGCGGAGCCGCTCAGCCGTTCGCGAGCAGCACGAATGTCGTCGGAGCTGCGCTTGCGCGTTGCGCGACGTTGCCGCTGTTTCTCGAGCTGGTCGACCGTTGGGTTTTCTGTCATTCCCGCCGCCACTGGCACGTGACGGAGGGCCGGAGCGGGTCCTTGCGGAGGCGCAAGACGAACCGGCGGCCATCTCTTGGGTGCCAAACCATCGTTAACTTCGCAGTCATTCGCTAACGTTGCGTTTATTGATGGGTGAATCGGGGAGATATCTCATGGGCTTCGGACCGCAGTGGCCGAAGGGAGGCGGGCGCGGACAAGGCCGGCCCCGATCGCGGGCCCCGCTTCGAGCCAATCGCAACACGGTGCGAACCCTTGGTCTGCTGCTGCTCGGCCTCATCGCCGCCATCGCGGCACGCTGCACACCGCAGGTCGTCCAAGGTACCGTCGAGGGCCGGCCCCGCCTCGTCGATGGCGACAGCTTCTTCATCGGCCAGACGGAGGTGCGCATGCAAGGCATCGACGCGCCCGAGGGCCGCCAGACGTGCACCCGGGACGGCCGCGACTGGCGGTGTGGAGACGACGCCCGCCGCACGCTGGAACGGCTCATCGGCAATCGGCCGATCCGCTGCGACATTCATTCGACGGATCAGCACGGCCGCGGACTTGCGACCTGCTTCAACGCATCGGGCGACAACCTCAACGCCCGCATGGTGGCCGAGGGCCTCGCGGTCGCTTTCGGCGCCTACAAAAGCGAGGAAGCGCAGGCCCGATCCGCCCGTCGCGGCCTGTGGGCCTCCGAATTCGAACGCCCTCAGGATTGGCGCCGCCGCAACAACACTCGCTCCTGAACGGCGCGGCAATCCGGCCACAGGCGTTGCCGTGATCAAATCGCGCTGTTACGTCCGGAACAGAACCGGCCCGGTGCCGAGGCTAATCTGCGCGGTTCGCGGCTTAGAGGGCTGACATGCAACTTACCGTCATCGGCAGCAGCGACGCCTTCGGAAGCGGAGGACGTTTGCAGTCTTGCTACCACGTCGCCCACACCGGTGGCGCCTTCCTGATCGATTGCGGCGCGACGACGCTGATCGGCCTCGAGCGCGAAAAAATCGACCCCAACAGCATCTCGACGATTTTCATCACCCACCTGCATGGCGATCATTTTTCCGGGCTCGTCTGGTGGCTAATCCACGCCATCCACGTCGCCAAACGCCGATCCCCGCTCGTGGTGACCGGCCCCGCCGGTATCGAGGAGCGGTTTACTGCGGCCGCGGAAGCCCTCTTTCCAGGATCATCCAAAACACCGCGCGGCTTCGAACTCATCTTCCGCACCTATCAGGAGCGGGTATGGCTCGAGGAAGGCCCCGTCGCGGTGAAACCCTTCGAAGTGAGCCATCCCTCCGGCGCGCCACCGTATGCTTTGCGCTTCGAAGTCGAAGGCAAGGTGATCGCCTTCTCCGGCGACACCGAGTGGGTAGAGAGCCTTGCCGACGCCGCACGCGACGCCGATCTCTTCATCACCGAATGCTACGGATTCGAGAAGCCCGCGCGATACCATCTGAACTGGCGCACGCTCGCCGCAGAACTTCCGCGCATCAACGCGCGCAGCGTACTGTTGACGCATATGGGCCTGGAGATGCTGATCAACCAGCATCAGGTATCCTATCCTGGCGTGAAGTTGGCCGCAGACGGGATGAAGCTTTCGCTCTGAACCAGGACGGCAAACGAGGCCCTCAAGAAGAGGCGATAACGAGCCATGCCGCAGGCTCTCGACCGGTTACTCGCCGAGATCCGCGCTTGCCAAGTCTGCCGGACGCAGCCTCGCGGTGCACCTCTTGCCCATGAGCCGCGTCCGGTCGTGCGGGCTTCCGAGACCGCACGCATCCTGATCGTCGGTCAGGCGCCCGGAACGAAAGTGCATGCATCCGGCAAACCCTTCGACGACCGCTCGGGCGACCGCCTGCGCGCCTGGATGAACGTGCCACCTGAAGTCTTCTACGACGAGACACGCATCGCCATTGCACCCATGGGGTTCTGCTTCCCCGGTCAGGACGCGAAGGGCGGCGACCTGCCGCCGCGTAAAGAGTGCGCACCGCTCTGGCGACCGCGCCTGATGCAGGAGCTTGCGGCCGTCGACCTCGTGCTCCTCGTCGGCACCTACGCCCAGCGCTGGTATCTGGGCCCTCACCCGGCGACGTCGCTCACCGAGACGGTGAGGGCCGGACCCCGCATTCTTCCGGGCGCCGGCGGTGCGCTGGGCATTCCTCTGCCGCATCCATCTTGGCGCAACACCGGCTGGCTGAAGGCCAATCCCTGGTTTGGGTTCGAGATCCTGCCCATGCTTCGCAGCAAGGTTGCCGAACGCATCTGACGCGGCACACCGTTTTCAATTATCGACATCGAACGCGGATAACTTTTCACAAGCCTCCGCTTCAGCCATACTATCCGGAATAGATTTTCCCGCTTCGGAGGACCAATGCTGGACGAGATGGACGTGAAGATCCTGTCTATCCTGCAGGAAGACTGCACCCGCCCCGTCGCCGACATCGGCAAGGAGGTCGGGCTGTCCACCACCCCCTGCTGGCGCCGCATCCAAAAGCTCGAGGAGACGGGGGTCATCCGCAAACGTGTGGCCGTTCTGGAGCCCGAAAGGGTCAACGCCGGCGTCACCGTTTTTGTGTCGATCAAGACTGACAAGCATTCGACCGCCTGGCTCGACAAGTTCCACAAGGCCGTGGACGATTTCCCGGAGGTGATCGAATTCTACCGCATGTCCGGGGAGGTCGATTACCTCCTCCGCGTCGTGGTGCCCGACATCCGCGCTTATGACGAGTTCTACAAGAAGATGATCTCCCGCATCGAGATCGCAAAAGTCTCATCGGCGTTCGCGATGGAGCAGATGAAGTACACGACCGCGCTGCCGCTTCAGTTCGCACGCGCCACGCGCAGCGGCGAAACCTCCTGAGCCTGCTAAGAGCTCCCGAAATGAAAAGGGCGCACCGGACTTCACCGGCGCGCCCTTTGATTGATGAGGCGAGAGGTTTAGGCGACTGCGATCCAGCGTCCAGCCACATAGCCGTAGGCTACGGCGTCGTTGTTGTCGTTCTTGACTGAGCGTTCCAGCTGACGCTCATCGAGAATGACAACGAATGGCTTTTTAGGCGCTGTCTCGGACGTCACCGTTTCGAAACCACTGAGCAGGATGATTTCCCGGTTGTCGATCGATACCGTCGGCAATGCCATGGTGTCCTCCTGTTGCGCTCCGCATGTCTCCCCAACGCGAAGCCGTTTCTGCTGACCTCCCCCGTGTCCCTAGTAAGACCCTACTTTCGGCGAATGTCGAGAGTGTGACATCAAAGTTTTATTGCTAAACATTGCACAAAACGCGTGCGCTGCATTGGTGCGCCGCACCTACGTCTTCTGATCATCGAGACGTAAAATAAGACTTGATGTGTCGTAACGACCGCCGCTGCGGGATTGAATTTCAGCATAGTAGCCATCGACAAGCGTGGTCACCGGCAGTGCTGCACCGCAACGTTGTGCTTCACTGAGACATATCGCCAAATCCTTGCGCATCCAATCAACCGCAAATCCGAAATCGAACTGGCGCGCGTGCATGGTCTTCCACCGGTTCTCCATCTGCCACGATTGCGCCGCGCCCTTGGAGATCACGCCAATGACGCTCTCCACGTCGAGCCCCGCGCGCTCTGCAAATGCGATCGCCTCCGAGAGACCCTGCACGAGTTCGGCGATGGCGATTTGGTTGACCATTTTCGTCAGCTGGCCTGACCCTGCCGGACCGATCAGCTTGGCGAGCTTGGCGTAAGTTTCGATGAGCGGTCGCGCGCGTTCGAATGCATCGGCCTCACCACCGCACATGACGGCGAGTTGTCCGTTCTCCGCGCCCGCCTGGCCACCCGAAACCGGCGCATCGATGAAATGCAGGGCTTGGTCTCGTGCTCTGGCATCGAGTTCGCGGGCCACCTCGGCCGATGCTGTCGTGTGGTCGATGAAGACCGCGTCCGGCACCATTGTATGGAACGCACCGTCAGCGCCGATAGACACAGCCCTGAGGTCGTCGTCGTTGCCGACACAGGAAAACACGAACTCGGCGCCTGCGGCCGCCTCTGCCGGCGTGGCCGCCGACCGGCCGCCCGGGAACTTTTCCACCCACGCTGCCGCCTTGGCGGCCGTACGGTTGTAGACCGTGACGTCGTGGCCCCCTCGAACCGCCAAATGCCCGGCCATGGGAAATCCCATCACGCCCAGCCCGATAAAAGCGACCTTCGCCATAGGTGAACCCTGTCTCTAGCTCTGATGTCCGTCTCGGATGTTTGTCTGGCCGCGATATAACGGATGCGAACCGCGGCGTCTCGCCCAGGGGCGCGGCGGCACCTTTCAGAATCAGTGCCCGGATCGCATGGTCCGGTGACGGCCGCATCTGGGCCATGGGGAGCGCGTGATGACGGCGAACATGGATCAGCGGGCTGCCGAGATCGACCTCGCGGCGATCGAGGCCGCCGCGCTCACGTTGAAGGGATCGATCGTCGAGACGCCTTTCGCCCATAGCCGGACCCTCTCGGCCATGCTCGGGTGCCAGATCTGGCTGAAATTCGAGAACCTGCAATTCACCGGCGCCTACAAGGAACGCGGTGCTCTCAATAAACTGACGAGCCTCTCGGCAGCCGAACGCACCGCCGGTGTGATTGCCATGTCGGCCGGCAACCACGCGCAGGGCGTCGCCTATCACGCGTCGCGGCTCGGCATTCCGGCCACGATCGTGATGCCGGAGGGCACGCCATCGGTGAAGGTCGAGAACACGCGCGCACTTGGCGCCACTGTCATCCTCGAAGGCACGACGTTCGAAGACAGCGCCCGCATCACCCGCAATCTCGCCCGCGACAAGGGCTATACCTTCATCCATCCGTTCGATGATCCCAAGGTGATCGCAGGGCAGGGGACCATCGCGCTCGAAATGCTGGGCGCCGTGCCGGATCTCGACGATCTCGTGCTGCCGATCGGCGGAGGCGGCTTGATTTCAGGCATGGGAACGGCCGCCAAGACGATCAATCCGAAAATTCGGATTATCGGCATTGAGGCCGGTCTCTACCCATCGATGTACAACCTGGTGAAGCACGCAAGCCTGCCCATCGGCGGTGACACGCTCGCGGAAGGTATCGCGGTGAAGGAGCCCGGCGCGCTCACTCGATCAATCATCGCCCGCGTCGTCGACGACATCATGCTGGTCAGCGAAGCGGAGATCGAACGCGCCGTTTCGCTGCTCATTGGCATTGAAAAAACAGTGGTCGAGGGAGCCGGCGCGGCGGGGCTCGCGGCGATCATTGCCGATCCGCACCGGTTCCGGGAGCGCAAGGTCGGCCTCGTGCTCTGCGGTGGCAACATCGACAGCCGCCTCCTGGCCAGCGTCTTGACCCGCGAATTGGCCCGTGACGGGCGCCTCGCGCGCCTTGCCATCGACATTCCCGATCGACCGGGCCAGCTCGCCAGGGTCGCGGGCGTTATCGGCAGCGCGGGTGCCAACATCGTCGAAGTCTATCACCAGCGCGTCTTCACCGACCTGCCCGCCAAGGGCACTGAACTGAATCTCGTCATCGAGACTCGCGACGCCGGTCATCTCACGGCAACGGTGACTGCAATGGAAAAAGCCGGCTATCGCGTGGTTCTGAAACGGTCCGCCAACGAAACTTGACGCCGGATCGTCAAGGCCGAAACGAATCGCGGACCTGTGCCGCCGCCGACACGTCTCTGTGACCGACTCACCGCTAGTGTCTGAGGATCAGGCAGGCGCGGGGAACGCTGAGATGACCAACTTGGCCGCCGGGATTGCGGCAGAACCGAAATCGGCCGGACTGCTGGTCCTGCTCTCCGGGGCGGCCGCCCGCGGTGAAGATCTTCTCATCGCCTCGGCCCGCCGCCGATATGCCGGTGATCCGCGCCTGCAATTTCCCGCCCGTCTCCAGACCAGGACCTGCGAACACGACAGCGAACACATCGGCATCCCTCGGCGCGTCTTCCGCGACATCGAACAGAACCGCGGCTTCGCCGTCAGCTGGCAAAATGCCGACGCCCAGCACGGGCTGACTGCGGGCGCGCTGGAATCGCTGCAAGCGGGGCGGATCGTCGTCGTCGCGGTACCGCCGGATGCGATCTCCCGGTTTCGCGCGCTATGGCCCAACGTCGAGGTCGTGCCGCTCGCCTCCGACGTGGATGCTGTGCGGCCCGGTGCACGGCGCACGCCGGACGCAACGACTGTTCGCCACTCGGGGGATATTGCGGAGGCCGTGCGTCGCTTTCATCGCGTGCTCGATGACATCGCCCTGCGCCAGTTTGGTCGCGCCCGTCCATAAACCCAGCTTCGAAAATGCTGAAGCCCCCATCCTTTCGGATGGAGGCTTCGCATGGGACCGAACGTCGTGGAGGGGGGATTGGGAAAACTATGAAATCAAACCAGCGGGTGGGAAATGACTACAGCGATGGGAGCGGCCGCCGTACCGGCCTTATGCCCCGTGCTGAGTGAACCGATCAGAAGAGCGCAGGCAACGGCGAAGCAGAAGAGCGCCAGCATTTTCGCCCAACGCGAGGACGCGGAACCTATGACGGTGTGGGCCTGTAGATCCATGTGCGGGTGCTCTTGAAGGTCGTGTTCAGCTTCGCTGTGTTCGGCGGCGTTGAGAAAGTATTTAGGCCAATTTTCGCTGACAGTCGAGGAACAGCCGCGCGTATGCCTAACTCACTCGACCGGATTTTTACGTCTCGTTAAGGCCTCGCGGGACACTGCGAAACGAAGGCGTAACCATCAGTCTTTTCGAGCGCTGCCGATCTTGCGAAATGCTTCGAGCGTTGTGCCGGGCGTGATCGCGTTTGGATCGAGTTTCAAGACGATCACGGCTGGCCCCTCGAATGCCAACGCGTTGGCGAACGCCGCTTCGAAATCACCTGTCTCCGTCACCGTCACGCCCCATGCTCCGAAACTCCGCGCCATGTGCGCGAAATCCGGATTGACGAGGCTCGTACCGCTGACGCGTCCGGGATAGGTCTTCTCCTGGTGCATCCGGATGGTGCCGTACATGCTGTTGTCGGCGATGATGAGCACAATTGGCAGATCATACTGAACGGCGGTGGCGAGTTCCTGCGCGGTCATCATGAAGCAGCCGTCGCCGGCGAAAGCAATCACCGTGCGTTCCGGATATTGGATCTTGGCCGCGATCGCGGCAGGTAGGCCGTAGCCCATCGAGCCTGAGGCTGGAGCAAGGCTCGAGGGATAAGTCTTGTAGCTCGTGTAGCGATGCACGAACTGGCTGTAGTTGCCGGCCCCGCTCGCAATGATCGACAATTCGGGCATCTGCTCCGAGACCATGCGCACGACTTTGGCGAATTGCACCGCGCCCGGTGTCGGCAAGGGGCGCTGGGACCGCTCGAACGCCGCTCTGAGATCGCGCCGGAACGTGCGCCAGCGCTTGACATTGGGCGGCTTGAGCGATGCGAGCGCCAGGGCGAACCCCTCTGACGACGACACGATCTGCTGCGCAACGCGGACACCGTCGCGCGGATCCGTACCTCCCGGATGCACGTGGATGATGCGCTGCGCCGGAACGGGCGACGCGATGACCGTCCAGCCGGCCGTTCCGATCTCGTCCAGCGGCGCGCCGATCACCAGGATGAGATCGGCCGCGCGGATGGCCGTCGCCAGCCGCTCGTCCATGTTGATCCCAATGTGCCCGCAATACGACGGGTGACGATTGTCGAGATAATCCTGCGCGCGAAACGCCGCCGCCACAGGCAGATCAAACGCCGACGCAAACGCTTGCACGGCCTCCTGCGCGGCCGCAGACCAGTTCGGCCCGCCCACAATGATGAACGGCTGCTCGGCGGCTGCAAGGAGCGCCGCAATCTCGTCCATCGCGGCCTGTGAGGGTTCCGAACGGGCGGCCTCGATGTACGGCGCATCAGGGACGTCGGCGGTCTCCGACAGCACGTCCTCGGGAAGACCTATGACCACCGGACCCGGCCGCCCATTGAGCGCGATGGCGTAGGCGCGCGACACCGTTTCGGGCAGGCGCGCGGCCGCCGATGCGATCTCCACGTGCTTGGCCATGCCACCGTAGAGACCGGCGAGATCGAAATCCTGGAACGCGGTGAGATGTGCGCGTGCGCGCGGGGGCAATCCGACGAACAGGATCATCGGCGTCTGGCCTTGCGCGGCGACATAGACGCCCGAAGCCGCATTCGTGGCACCCGGCGCCCGCGTCACGAAAGCGATACCGGGCCGTCCGGTCAGCCGGCCCGCCGCCTCCGCCATCATCGCCGCGCCACCCTCGTGCCGACAGACAATCGTCCGCACGGCGGTCGAGTCGAACAATGCATCAAGCACCGCAAGGAAGCTTTCGCCGGGTACGAGATAGGCGGCTCCCGCCCCCTGCAAGGCGAGCTGATCGACGAGTATCCGGCCACCTGTGCGCATCGCAATCCATCGCCAACAGGCTGCAAAAGCACAGCCCCCGCGATCTTTCTACGCGAGGCGGCAGCCGGCTTCCGCTAAAAACTGGCAGTTCAGTTGACGGCCGCGATCAAAACGTCAGGCGAGACCCAGCGCCAAACCCATCCGCACGAGGTCAGCCATCGATTTCGCCTGCATGCGCGTCATCACCCACGTCCGGTGGATTTCGACGGTGCGCGGACTGATCCCGAGCTCAAGACCAATTTCCTTGTTCGAAAGTCCCCGGATCAGGAGGTGCATCGTGTCCCGCTGCCGTTCGGACAGCGACGCGTACTTGGTCTTCAGCCCCTGCAACTCGAGGTTCGTCTTGAGCGACGTGACCGACGTCTCCAGCGCCGAGGCGACCGCAGCGAGCAGGCGATCGAGATCGAACGGCTTCTCGATGAAGTCGAAAGCGCCGAGCTTCAGCGCCTGGACCGCCATCTCGATGTCGCCGTGTCCGGTAAGAAGAATGATCGGACGGGGATCCTCGCCGGCTTGCATGCGGCGCAGAAGATCAAGCCCCGTCGCCTCTGGCATGCGGACATCACTCACGACCGCTCCCGGCGTGAACGGAGCGCTGAGAAATTCGCCGACGCTGGCATAGGACGCGACCGCGTATCCGTTCGTCTCGAGCAGCATGGCAACGGCATCGCGAACCGACGCCTCGTCATCGATGATGGAAACGGTCTCGCTCATGATAGTTCTCCAGAAATGGGGAGGCTGAGGCTGACGCTGGCGCCACGCGCCGAAGATTGGATACTGAATCTGCCCCCGTGGGCTTCCGCGATGGAGCGCACGACGGTAAGGCCGATGCCGGACCCGTCCGACTTGGTCGACGTGAACGGGGGCGGATCGGTGATGTCGTAGGCGGGCGGAAAACCGGGCCCGTCATCGGCCACGTCGATACGGATATCGCGATCGCCTGAGCGAACCGCGCGCACCGTGACACGCCCCTGCCGTCCGACGCTTTCGATGGCTTCTGCGCCGTTGACGACAAGATTGTGCAGCGCCTGCTGCAACTGAACCGGATCGGCGATGATCGGTGGCACGCGGTCGTCGATGGAGAAGGAGAGCGCGACGCCTCGCTTGCCGAGGTCGCTGCGCAGCAGCTCCGAGATCTGCGCGAACGCCGCGTCGAGATCAACTTCCGTCTTGCTGATTGCACCTTGCCGCAAAAGATCACGGATGCCGGTGAGGACGGTCGCCGCACGCTGGCTCTCGCTCTCGACTTTTTCAACGGCACGTGTGGCAAGGGCCGTGTCGCCGTCGCGAAGGGCTTTGGCGGCGATCCCGCCGTATGTCGCAAGCGCCGTCAGCGGCTGCTTCATCTCATGCGCGATGGTTGCCGCGATTTCTCCCGCCGAGCGGATGCGCAGGGTCCGATTAAGTGCTGCCTGCTGATCCCGCAGCCGAGCCGCCGCATCTTCACGCTCCGCAACGATGGCACCGACAATGAGGCCAGTGATGACCAGTGCCGTCATCAGCACCTGCAGCGCACTAAACCCCGGATCCGCACCGAACCGAATCTCCGCGCCGATCACAATCCCGATCTGCACCGCCGCCAGCGCGATCACGGCCCCGGGCGGACCATGTGTCAGCGCAACCCAAAGCACGGGCAGGAAAAGCAGGTAGAACAGTTGGAAGGCGGTGGCGTCTTGATAACCGAACACGATCACCAGCGCGGCCATGATCGATAACAGCTGCAGCGGCATCCAGGCATCGAGAGCCGGCCAGGGCTGATAGGTTCGCCACAGCAGAACCATCGGCGCAACGGTGAGAATGCCGATCATGTCGCCGACGGTGGACTTCCACATAACGATCAGCGCCTCTTCACGCATCAACAGACCCGTCGCCAGAAACAGCGCGACCAGGATCCCTGCGGCGAGAATGGCGGTGCTGGCCGCTACTGCGACCAGGGTGAGAACGTCACGGACTTTGCGAAAGCGTGGATCGAAGTGGCCCATGCGCTGGAGCGTTAGTCCCGCAGCGACGAACGTGCTGCCGACCAACAGCGAGCCGAGCACGTCGGCGGCCAGCGGCAGCGGGATCTGGCGCACGAGAGCATCTGCGAGCAGGGGTGCGACCAGCACGAATGGAACGATCGGCAGCCCTTCCAAAAATACGAAGGCGATGGCCAGGCCCGCCGGCGGGTTCCACGGCGTGATGCCGACATCGCGGTAGGGCTTCACGTAACTCACATAGTCGAGCGCGACGTACGCCGCCAGGAAGCCAAGCCCGATCAGCCAATGCCGTGTTGTTGTCGTAGCGGACATCGTGCCGGACCATCTCCCTGAAGCAGACGACGCTTCGCCTGCGCTTGTGACACCGCACGGCGTGCGGCTCGATTAGTAACGCTACGTAGGCCGCCGGGCTACGCACTCCTGCCTTCTGGCTCCAAATTGTAAAACGAGAGATTCTCATCGTCGCCGACCACCATGGGTAGGAAACCGAAGGGGCCGACGATGCCGGACAGCACAAAGAATATTGCCACACCCGTTCTCGTCGATCTGCCGGCCGTCTATTCCCAGGGCGGCTTCGTCCAGAGTCGCAGCGTCATCCTGCAGTCCGAAGCGATCGCCTCACCGAATGAAAACAACTCCGTGCCGCGTCCCGCCAACGACACCGAACCTCCAATCGACCCCGCGCCGGCCGCCTGATGCCGATGGGTTGAATTGGGGAGGCCTCGGCCAAAGTGCAACCGAGAGGTGCCACCACACTCCCCCGCTTCACAGAAAGCCCAAAAGACCGATGTCCCGCCTGCTTGTCGTTGTCGATGGGAGCCCAGAAGCCGCTGAGGCTCTGGAGCGAGCCATGGACGTGGCGGACGCCGTGGCGGGCTCAGAACTCATCCTGCTCTGTATCGAGCCGGATCCGCCTGCATGGGAACTGAGGCGCCCCCGCCGCCTGCGCACCGGCACCAAGCAGATCATCTCTCGCGCCCGGTCAACCGTCGCAGCACGCGGCATTCAAGCCCGAACACGCCTTGAGCGGGGTGAGAAGGGCGATGTCGTCACGCGCGTCGCGGCGCAGGAAACCTGCGACCAGATCTTTGTCGCAGAACCCCGCAGTACGCTGGCGTCCCGGATTTGTCTGGCCCTTGCCGGAGCCTTTACCGGCCGGGTCGCTGGTCGCATCAGCAGCGCCACGGGCCTTCCCGTCACCGTTATCGCTCCCAAGACGCCGCGCTGACATGTTCTGTGGCCGTGCTCAGCCCCTGCGTGTGGCCGACCAGCCCTAGGCCCGCCGCATCGCCCCCGTTATGGTGCCGCCGAAGAGCGGGGCGTGGGAGACGGACGCAGCGTGCGGCGAAGATCGAACAGACATACGGATTGGCGGCGAGCGCAGCGCGCATGGGCAACCCTCGGCGCGGTCGTTGCAGTGCTCCTGCACGCGACCTCCGCTAGGGCTGAGCCAGACCCCGCCACGAAAGCCAGGCAGGTTCTCGAAACCCACTGTGCCCGATGCCACCAGACCGGCCGCCTTGAGAACCCGCCTGCGAAGGGCGGCCTCGGCAACCTCCTCGACCTCGAGAAGCTGCTGGAGCGCGACGACCTGATCGTTCCGTCCGATCCGGATGCTTCGCGCCTTTATCAGATCATGCTCGCACGTCACCGCCCGCTGTCGGTGTTTTTCGGCCCGCTGCCCGGTCCAACGCCCGTCGAAGTCGGCGCGGTCCGGGATTGGCTCGCAGGTCTGGCGCCGCGCGGCTCCCAGTGCGCCGGCAAGCCGGCCGTCTCGGTTGCCGACATGACGCGCGACATCGCCGCGTGGCGCAAAGCCTTCGAAACGGATGCGTCGAAGCCGCTCCGGTTTGTCTCCCTCGCCAACCTGCACAATCTCTGCCGCAGCGATGCCACGCTTGCAGCCTTTCGCGACGCCGTTGCCGCTCTGGTGAACCGCCTGACACTGCGCAAGGTGACGACACTGGATACCGTTGGCGAAGCTAGCGTCCTCTTGGCATTTCGGCCCTCGGATTTCGGCTTGACGGCCGAGGCGTGGGATTTGCGCGCAGGCCCTGGCGATCACATCATGGGCGTGGTCGCAGCCGAAGAGCTGGCAGCGCGGGCGCTGGCCGCAACGGCGGCGCCGACGGAGGTCGCGAGCGTCGGCCCGATCGCACAAGCCATGGCCGCACCCGCGCCGAACTTCATCGACGGGATTGATCCCGTCGATGCACTCGCACGCGAATATACCCGCACCGTCTCATTGCAGCGTGCAGCGGTCGAACTGATGCTCGATGAAGGCACCCTGCGCGATAGCCTCGCGAACCTCGATGACGGTGAACAGGTGCTTGCGCTGCGGCTTGCCGAAACGGGTTTGCCGCGCGCCGAGTGGGAACTGCTGAAAGCCAATCTGACGGACCGCTCGGTGGCGCGCGCACTGTCGCTCAAAACAACAGCCGCAGACGCGCCGAGCCTCGACCTCGCCTTGTGGACGAATGCGTTCTCATACAAGACCGGCGACCTGCTGACCGTTTACGCGCGCCCGAGCGCAGACTGCAATCTCACAGTCATCGCGGTGGAAGCCGATGGCCTCGCCACCGTGCTCTTTCCCAATGATGCGATCGTCGATAATCGCGTCGCGGCCGGAACCCTTGTGCAAATCCCGCCCGAGGGTGCGCCCTTCCAGCTGCGACTGGATAAGCCGGGCCGTCACGGGGTCGTAGCGATCTGCAACGCGACGGCAAAACGCCCGCAGGGCATAGGCCATGATTTCGAACGCCAGCGCTTCACCGTCCTCGGCGACTGGCGCACGTTCCTGCTTCAGACGACGGAGCGCGAAGCGGAGTACCAGAAGACACAAGAGGACCTGCGCAAGTTTCGCACCGGCGCCGGACCCGCTGAAACACTCGACGAGCAACTTCCTCAAGGCACCGAGGCAGAAGCCCGCGCTGGGCTGACGGTCGAAGTAAAATAACGGCCTCAGTCCTCAATTCTGGAGGTTGCGCGCCGTATCGCGGCTGGCCAGCCGGTCGAGACCCTTGACGCCAGTCAGAGTGGCGCCGTCGAAATCCGCATCCTTCACGTCGGCGCCGGTGAGATCGGCATCCGTCAGATCAGCCTTGGAAAAATCGGCGTTGTGGAGCTTTGCACCCTTGAGGTTGGCACCCCTGAGGCTCGCAAACCGGAACGAAACGTATGTGAGGTCGCTGCCGCCGAAATTGGTGCCGTTGAGCTGCGCCCCTTCCAGTTCGGTCCGGAAGAGATCTTCGATGAAACCGGTCTTGCCGAACGGAGCCAGCGTTGCGCCCTCCAGGTTGGCACCCGAAAGATCGACCCGGCTCAGCTGACCGAACACCTTCGCACCCTTCATGTCCGCACCAACAAAGCTTGGCGGCGTTTCGCTGCCGGGCTCCCGGCCCATCGTCGTGGATGGCCGCAACAGGCTCGCGCCCGAGAGATTTGCTCCATCGAACTTCGCGCCGATGATGTTGGCCCGGTCGAGATTGACGGAGGAAAGATCGGCGCCGGTGAGATTGGATCCCGTCAGGTTGACCCCGAACATGTTCGACTTCGCCAGGCGTGTTTTCTTGAAGTCGATGAGCGATAGATCGAGCCCTTCAAGATCGCGTCCGGATAGATCCACCGGACCCGATGCGCGAAACAACTGCTCGGTCACCTCCCGCGCCGTCGTGTCCGCCGCGCGCACCTGAGGCGCCGCCAGAAGGGTCGCAAGACCGACTGCGAGAAGGTGGATTGGGCTCATCATCAACTCCGTTGCGCCGGAATGGCGCGCTCGGCGAGCGCCCCCGCCAGCATATCGAACGCTTTGCGGACAGCGGCTTCCCGCACCTGTCGGCGACCGAGATCGCCGAAGTGGCATACAGCGTCTACGGTCCCACGACCCGACCGGGCCACAGCGAGATGGACAAGTCCGACCGGTTTCGTCTCCGTCGCGCCGCCTGGACCCGCAATGCCCGTAATCGACACCGCCACGTCGGCGCGCGAATGACGCAACGCGCCCTCCGCCATGGCAACGGCGACCGGCGCACTCACCGCACCATGTGCCCTGAGCAGGTCAAGGCTCACGCCGAGCGCCTCGGCCTTGGCTTCATTTGAGTAGGTGACAAAACCGCGATCGAGCACGGCCGATGATCCCGGGACATCCGTAATGGCCGCCGCAACGAGCCCGCCGGTACAACTCTCAGCCGTGACAAGCTTCAATCCAGCCGCCGCATAAGCAGCAACGAGGCTCCGCGCCGTTTCCAGAATGTCATCAGCCAGCATGAGGTGCAGTCCGGAACAAGAGAAAGCCGGCGCCTCGAATGAGACGCCGGCTCCTAAACTTAGCGCCGATCCGGCGAGCGGGCAAAACCTCAGGGAGCGACGAGCTTTTCAGCCTGCTTCAGAAGCCCATCGAGGGTCGCGCGCGAGTCGCCGCCCATCACCGCCGTGGCGTGGCTCTGCGCATTCTGCCAAACCGGAAACGCGTCGCGCAGCACGCCCTGGCCCTTCGGCGTCAGGTGAAGGCCGCGACCGCGACGCCCTGCCGGCGGATCCATGATGATGAGGCCAAGAGCGAGCAGGCGCTTCAGGTTGCGTGACAGCGTCGACTTCTCGATGTCGAGTTCGTGCCCGATCTCGACCGCCGTGATCCCGTCGCGCGCGGCGAGCTGCGCCAGCAGCGTGTACTGGCTGGCCGTAATGCCGAGTGGCCGCATCGCATCATCGTAGACGCGGGTGATGATGCGCGACAGCTGGCGCACTCTTGTGGCCAGACAGGACGACGCCGTTGTTTCGGCAATATCAACCATGTTGGCCGGCTCTTTGGCCGCACGTTCGAGAGGTTGGGTCATAATGTTCATCGCATCGCCTCTGAGAGGGTCGGACTCATGATCTTGAGGTCTTTTTGACCATACAACTGCTATGCCGGGTGTGCCGCGATTCTGCCAGAGGGGTCAATGTCGCGGGCCTCAGGCGACGCCAGCAGATGTGGAGAACGGAAGCAGAACAAGCGCGCTGGCCATCGCCACGATGCCTTCCCGCCGCCCGATCGAGCCCAGTTCTTCCATTGTGGTGGCTTTGATCCCGACCCGATCAGGCGTGATCGCCAGGATTTCCGCGACGCGGGCCTGCATGGCCGGACGATGCGGCCCGATCTTGGGAGCCTCTGCCAGGAACGTGACATCGACATTCACGATCCGACCGCCGCGCTCTCGCACCCGGCGAGCAGCATCCGCAAGGAACAGGTGAGACGCCGCACCTTTCCATTTCGGATCGGATGGTGGGAAATGCTGGCCGATATCGCCGTCGCCAATGGTGCCAAGCAGCGCGTCTGTCAGCGCATGCAGGCCGACGTCGGCATCCGAATGGCCTTCGAGCCTGTGCGTGTGCGGGATCTCTACGCCGCAGAGCCAAACGCTCGATCCCTCAGCAAAGCGGTGCACATCGAAGCCTGTGCCGATCCGCGGTTCCAGCGTCATGGGTGCCTCGAGTTTGCGCCGCGCCTCTTCGACATCGGCCGCCGTGGTAATTTTGACGTTGTCCGGCGCGCCCTCGACCAGGGCGACCTTCAAACCGGCCCATTCGGCGATCGCCGCATCGTCCGTGAAGTCATCGCGTCCCGCCGCCGCCGCTTTCTCATGGGCATCAACGATGTCTGCATAGCGGAACGCTTGCGGCGTCTGTGCACGCCAAAGATTATCGCGTGCGATGGTCTCCGCGATGATCCCGCTGGAATTGGCGCGCTTGAGGGTATCCGCGACTGCTAGTCCGGGGATTGCGCCAGGAAACGATCCGAGAGCGCCGATGACTCGATCGATAACGGCAGAGGTCACGAACGGCCGCGCGGCGTCGTGAATGAGAACGAGATCGGGAGCCCAGTCCGCGAGCGCGGCCAGCCCAGCGCGAACCGACGCCTGCCGCGAGGCTCCGCCAGAGACCGGCGGTGCAAGCCCGCAAGCCTCGTCCGGGAGACTCGACAAATAGAGATCGAGGTCGTCCGGGTGAATGACCGCTTGGAGCCTCCCAATGGCTCCGTAACCAGAAAAGACAGCCATAGCGCGCGCCAGCACGGACAGGCCGCCGATGGAGACATATTGTTTGGGTACGTCCGTTCCCGCCCGGGTGCCGCGTCCCGCGGCGACGATAAGGGCAGCAATGCGCACGAGCAGGTCTCCAGGTAGCGGCAATCGAACAGCGCACACACTATGCGTGTCCCGGTCGTATGGCCGCAATGATACAACCGAGTTGACGCTTGCGGAAGCAATGGGCAGACCCTATGTTGCACAACTTGAGGGCAGTTTTGCTTCCTGCCTAAAACATACTCATTTCGGCCACGCTCCAGGGGGGCCGTTCCGATGCCGGCACTCTCGATCGCGATGATAGCACCACGGAACAACGTGTTTCTGGCACCCATGACGGGCGTTTCAGATCTGCCGTTCCGCCGGCTGGCTGATGCGCTGGGCGCCGGCCTTGTCGTATCGGAAATGGTGGCCAGCGCCGAACTCATCGCCAGCCGCCCCGATGTCCGCCGCCGCGCAGAGGGCGGTGACCTCTCGCCGCACGTTATACAACTCGTCGGCTGTGAGCCACACCTGATGGCCGAAGGCGCCCGCATCGCTGAGGCAGAAGGCGCCGACATCATCGACATCAACATGGGCTGCCCCGCGCGCGAGGTGACCGGCAAGGCGTCGGGAAGCGCGCTGATGCGCGATCTCACTCATGCTCTGGCCCTCATCGAAGCAGTCATCGGCGCCGTGAAGGTGCCGGTCACGCTCAAGATGCGGCTCGGTTGGGATGACGCCTCCCGCAACGCCCCCGAACTCGCCCGCCGCGCTGAAGAAGCCGGTATTCGCCTCGTCACCGTACATGGCCGCACGCGCAATCAGTTTTTCAAAGGCAGCGCCGACTGGGCATTCGTGCGCCGTGTGAAAGAGGCGCTGTCCATTCCGGTCATCGTCAATGGCGACATCGTCTCCGTCGATGATGCGCGCAACGCCCTGGCCCAATCCGGCGCCGACGGCGTCATGATCGGTCGCGGAGCCTACGGCGCACCCTGGCAGCCGGGCCGCATCGCCAACGCGCTCGCAACCGGCACCGATCCCGGCGCACCGTCAACAGAAGCCCAGCGCCGCATCGCCAAGGATCATGTCGCCGCAATGCTCGACCACTACGGCGCGCATCTCGGACTGAGAAATGCCCGCAAGCACATCGGCTGGTATCTCGAAACGAGCGGACTGCCTGAAGATGCCGTGAAGCGCTGGCGCCGGCTGTTGTGCACGCAGGAGAACGCCTCGTCCGTTCTCGCGGGCCTGGACGAAGCCTACGCGGAAGCCGCCGATGCGCGGAGGCAGGCCGCATGACATCGCCCGCCGAAGCGCGATCGCCGAAAACGGCGGAAACCGACAAGCCGATCGAACTCGATCTGCTGCTGTACGCGCTGCCCTATCCCATCTTCGTGCTGGCAGAGAAGAACCGCATCGTTTTCGCCAACGCGGCCGCCGAATCGTTTCTCTCCTCCAGCATCGCCGTTCTGAAGCGCCAGACGCTCGACGAATTGTTGGCGTTCGGCTGCCCATTGCTCCCCTTGCTCGATCAGGTTCGCCGCAGCGGTGCGACCGTCAACGAGTACGGCGTCGAAATGCATTCGCCGAAATTCCTGATGCCCAAGCTCGTCGACGTGCACGCCGGGCCATTCCCCGAGCGCGCTGGGCATATCTTGCTCATGATCCAGCAGCGCAACATGGCGCAGATGATCGAGCGACAGTTCACCCATCGCGCCGCCGCGCGCACCGTCTCCGGCATGGCCGCGGTCCTCGCCCACGAAATCAAGAACCCGCTGTCGGGCATCCGCGGTGCGGCGCAGCTTCTCGAACCTGCTCTGTCCGACGAAGATCGCGCGCTGACCCAGTTGATCTGCGCCGAGACCGACCGTATCCGCAATCTCGTGGATCGCATGGAAGTGTTCGGCGACGAGCGGCCGCTCGCGAAAGAGCCGGTCAACATCCATGACGTTCTGAACCATGTCCGCCGTCTCGCCGAAACCGGCTTTGCGCGCGGCATCCGCTTCATCGAGGATTACGACCCTTCGCTACCGTTCGTGCCGGGCAACCGCGACAAGCTCGTGCAGGCGTTTCTCAACCTCGTGAAGAACGCCGCCGAAGCCGCAGGCGAAAGCCCCGATCACGGCCGCATCGTTCTCACGACGAAGTTTCGTCCCGGCGTGCGCCTCTCGGTGCCCGGCTCGAACTCGCGCGTCAGCCTGCCCCTGCTCATCCAGGTCGAAGACAACGGCAACGGCGTCCCCGAACATCTCAGGCCCCACCTGTTCGATCCCTTCGTGACCACCAAGCACAACGGCACCGGACTGGGCCTTGCGCTCGTTGCCAAGATCATCGGCGATCATGGCGGCATCATCGAATACGACAGCGAACCCCGCCGGACCGTGTTCCGCGTGCTCCTGCCCCTGCAGGAACGAAAGCGTGGTGAAGACCAGAACCCAGGAGAATGAAGTAGATGGCTCGTGGCACGATCCTCATTGCCGATGACGATACCGCGATCCGCACGGTTCTGAACCAAGCGCTTGCGCGGGCCGGTTATGCGCCGCGCGCCACCGGCAACGCGGCGACGCTCTGGCGATGGGTGAGCCAAGGGGAGGGCGATGTCGTCATCACCGACGTCGTCATGCCCGACGAGAACGCCTTCGATCTGATCCCGCGCATCAAGAAGCTGCGGCCCGATCTGCCGATCATCGTCATGAGCGCTCAAAACACGCTGATGACGGCGCTGACGGCTGCCGAAAAAGGCGCTTACGAATATCTGCCAAAGCCCTTCGATCTCGCCGAAGTCGTCTCCGTCGTCTCTCGGGCGCTCGCCGCCCCCGGCCGCAAACCGCAGCGCGGACCCGAAACCGCCGACGGCGAGGAATTGCCCCTCATCGGCCGATCGCCGGCAATGCAGGATATCTACCGCGCGCTTGCGCGTCTGACGCAAACCGAACTGACGATCATGATCACGGGCGAGAGCGGCACGGGCAAGGAACTCGTCGCCCGCGTGCTCCACGATCACGGCAAGCGCCGCACGGGTCCCTTCGTCGCCATCAACATGGCAGCCATTCCCGCGCGAACTGATCGAAAGCGAGTTGTTCGGTCATGAGAAGGGAGCCTTCACCGGCGCCCAGGCGCGCACGCAGGGCCGCTTCGAACAGGCTGAGGGCGGCACGCTGTTCCTCGACGAAATCGGTGACATGCCGCTCGAAGCCCAGACGCGGCTTTTGCGCGTTCTCCAGCAGGGCGAATACACAACCGTTGGCGGCCGCACGCCGATCCGCACAAACGTCCGCATCATTGCCGCCACCCATCGCGACCTGCGCTCGCAGATCCAGCAAGGTCTCTTCCGCGAAGACCTGTTCTACCGCCTGAACGTTGTGCCCCTGCGCCTGCCGCCGCTGCGCGAGCGCACGGAGGACATCGGCGACTTGACGCGCCACTTCCTGCGTTTTGCGGCCCGTGAAGGCCTTGGCCAAAAATCGATCGAGCAGGCCGCCATCGATCGCCTCAAGCAGCATCCCTGGCCCGGCAACGTGCGGGAACTGGAGAACTTCGTCCGCCGGGTAGCAGCCCTCCACACCCAAGATCTCATCACTGCGCCGATCATTGAGCAGGAGCTCGCCGAGGCCATTCCGGCGCGCATGCCGGCAGCCGTCGCAAACACCAAGGACCTGTCTGAACTCGTCGAACGCCATCTCGCCGGCTATTTCGGAGAGTTCGGCAACGATCTGCCTCCCGCCGGTCTCTATGACCGCATCATCCGCCAGGTCGAATACCCGCTGCTGTCGGCGGCATTGGCGGCGACGCGCGGTAATCAAATCCGCGCTGCTGAACTCTTAGGCCTCAATCGCAACACCCTGCGCAGTCGAATAAAAGAACTCAACATCAAGGTCTTTCGCACGCCGCTCGTGTGATGACGCCAGCGACGAACGTAATGCTGGTTGACGTTCTTGTCGCGAAAATGTCACAGTTCGCTGTCTTTTGTGACTGGGGTGCTGCACGGCTCGGCCCGAGCGTTGCGCGAGCGCCTCGCTAAACCCTGCCTGCGTGCCGTCCAGCACACAGTTACGGGTCGGCTGAACAACCGCCTGGATTATCGCCGGGCCTCGCACAGCGGCAATGATCGACCGGCGCAATGGTGACAGCGAAATTGAAAGCCGTATTTCAGACCGCAGGCGGGCCGCCCCAGGCACCGTCCCTTGACGCCAGCGAACGCGCCTTCTGGATCGGCCTCGTCACGGTCGTTCTCTCGCTGGTTTCAGGCCTCGCGACGTATCTCATTCTCACCGGCCTGACGCCGATCACGCCGCGCGACGATGTCGTGCTGGGTGCGCTGCTGACAAACATCGCCCTCATCGTCGCGATGATCGCAATCCTCGTCTGGCAGGGCATTGGCTTGTGGCAAGCTTGGCGAGCCGAAGTGCCTGGTGCCCGGCTGCATGTGCGCATCGTCGGCCTCTTTTCAATTATCGCCGCTCTGCCCGCGATCCTGCTCGCCGTCGCCGCGACCACGACGTTCTCCCGCGCGATCGACAGCTGGTTCACAGCGCGTGCCCGCTCCATCATCGACAACTCGATGGAAGTCGCGCAGTCCTATCTGCAGGAACACGGCTCCGTCATCCGCACCGACGTCGCCAACATGGCCCGCGATATCGATGCCGCGGCCGACGACATCGTCGACAAGCCGGATGCGCTGAAACAGTTGCTGATTGCGCAAGCCGGTCTGCGGGATCTTGCGAGCGCCTATCTCGTCTCGCCGAACGGACAGATGCTGCTCTCTGCATTCGACGATGCGAAGGAAACCTTCGTAGGCCCGCCTCTCGCTGCAATTTCAGAAGCCGAAAGGGGCCAGATCGCGATCATCAAATCGCTGGAGCGCGCGCGTGTCGCCGCTCTGTCTCGGTTGCAGCGTTTCCCTGGCCAATACCTGCTCGTCACGCGCGCCGTCAGCCCAAAGGTGATGGCCTACCTCCAGCGCACCGAGCAGAGCGTCGACGAATACAACCGTCTGCGCCGCGCGCGTGGCGGCCTGAAGCTCGCGCACGGGCTGATGTACACCATGATTTCGATGACGGCGTTGCTCGCCGCCATCTGGGCCGGCCTCTGGTTCGCCGGGCGTTTCGTGGCGCCCATACGCCGCCTCATCGCCGGCGCCCGCGAGGTCTCGACCGGCAACCTCGACGTCGAATTGCCCGAACGACGAGGCGAGGGCGACTTGCGCCGCCTGTCGAGCACCTTCAACACGATGACGCGCGAACTCAAACACCAGCGCGATGCCCTCGTCACGGCCAACTCCGAACTGTCAGACCGCACGAGCTTCATCGAAGCGGTGCTCGCCGGCGTGTCATCCGGCATCATCGGCGTCGACGCTGAGCGGCGTATCACGCTGATCTCGCCGTCCGCGCAAAAGCTGCTCGATATCCGCGAGGATGAATTCCTCGGCAAACCGATAGCCGAAGCGCTGCCCGAATTCATGCCTGTCTTCGAACGCGCGGTGGAGCCTGCCATAAAGGCGAGGGGCGCTGTCGAAATCCGCCGCGTCGTCGGCAGCGACGAACGCACGTTCTCCACCCGCGTCACGGACGAGCAGGCGAAAGGTGGCACCGTCGGCTCCGTCGTCACGTTCGACGACATCTCCGAACTCGTCGCCGCCCAGCGCACGTCGGCCTGGGGTGACGTGGCACGCCGCATCGCCCATGAGATCAAAAATCCGCTGACCCCCATCATCCTCTCGGCCGAGCGCATCCGCCGCAAGTACGGCAAGCTCATCACCGAGGATCGCGAAACCTTCGACAAGCTGACGGCCACGATCGAGCGCCAGGCCGGCGACATCAAAACGATGGTCGACGAATTCGCAGCCTTCGCGCGCGTGCCCAAACCGGTCATGGAGGAGGGCGATCTGCGCGATGCGGTGCAGGAGTCGGTCATCCTCTTCCGCGAAAGTCACCCCGACCTCACCTACGATCTCATCATGCCTGACGAGCGCGTGATGACCAACTTCGACCGCCGCCTCATCACCCAGGCGGTGACGAACCTCGTCAAGAACGCGACCGAAGCGGTGCAAAGCGCCGTGCAGGGCGGCCAGGCTGAAAAGGGCCGCGTGGAAACCATCCTTCGGGTCTCGTCGGAGCGCATCGACATCGAAGTCATCGACAATGGCATCGGACTGCCGAAACAGAACCGCTCGCGCCTGCTCGAACCCTATGTGACGACCAAGGGATCCAAAGGCACCGGCCTCGGCCTCGCCATCGTCCAGAAGATCACCGAACAGCACGGCGGCGCGCTCTCGCTCGACGACGCCCCGCAGGCCGCCGACCGCGCAACCGGGGCCCTGGTCCGCATCACCATCCCACGCCATGGACGGCCCACCGTCCATCCCAATTCCGATGACGAACGCCACACCGGTGCGCCGGAGGCCGCAGAGGCTACCGCGCGCGCTGCAATGAATTGACGACCCGAGAGGAGACGTTTCGATGGCTGCCGATATTCTCATTGTCGACGACGAAGCCGACATTCGCGAATTGATCGCTGGAATTCTGGAAGACGAAGGACACCGCACGCGCCTTGCTCGCGACAGCGATGAAGCGCTCCGTGCCATCGAAGAACGACGCCCGCATCTCGTTATTCTCGACATCTGGCTGCAGGGCAGCCGCCTTGACGGCCTGGAAGTGCTGTCCATCATCAAGCGGACCTATCCTGAACTGCCCGTCGTCATCATCTCCGGCCATGGCAACATCGAAACCGCCGTCACCGCCATCAAGCGCGGCGCCTACGACTACATCGAAAAGCCTTTTAAATCGGACCGACTGATCCTCGTTGCACTTCGAGCACTGGAAGCCTCGCAGCTGAAGCGCGAGGTGAAGGAACTGCGCGAGCGATCGACCGTCTCGGCTGACATGGTCGGCAAATCGGCGGCGCTCAATCAGCTCAAGGGCCAGATCGACCGTCTCGCACCCACCAACAGCCGCATCCTGATCCGCGGCTCCTCCGGCACCGGCAAGGAACTCTCCGCCCGCGTCATCCATGTGAAGTCCCGCCGCGCCGATGCGCCGTTCGTGGTGCTCAACGCCGCCGCCATGGCACCCGACCGTGTCGAGGAGGAACTGTTCGGCACCGAAGACCGCACCGGGGGCCCGCGCAAGGTCGGCGCTCTCGAAGAGAGCCACGGCGGCACGCTCTATATCGACGAAGTCGCCGACATGCCGCTCGAGACCCAGGGCAAGGTCTTGCGCGTCCTCGTCGAACAGAAGTTCCAGCGCATCGGTGGCACGCAGAAAGTGTCCGTCGATGCACGCATCATCTCATCGACAAGCCGCGATCTGGAACGCGAGATGGCGGAGGGCCGCTTCCGCGAGGATCTCTATCACCGCCTGAACGTGGTCCCGCTGCGCGTGCCGAGCCTCGCCGAACGGCGCGAGGACATCCCCGACCTCATTCAGTTCTTCATCACACAGCTGTCCCAAGCCTCGGGCCTTGCCCCGCGCCGCATCGGCGAAGACGCCATCGCCGTGCTCCAGGCGCACGACTGGCCGGGCAACGTGCGCGAATTGAGAAACAACATCGAACGCCTGATGATCCTGGCTGGCGGCGACCCCAACACGGTCATCACAGCTGAGATGTTACCCGAAGAGATCGGCTCCAACGTGCCGCTGCCCGTCAACGGCGGGGCGGAGCATTTGATGTCGCTTCCCCTGCGTGAGGCCCGTGAAATCTTCGAGCGTGAATACCTGCTCGCTCAGATCAACCGCTTTGGCGGCAACATCTCCCGGACGGCCGAGTTCGTCGGCATGGAGCGCTCGGCCCTGCACCGCAAGCTGCGTGCGCTGGGCGTCTCCTCGGATCAGCGCGGAGAAGGCCGCCCGCTGTGATATGGCCTCCAATTAACCTGACCGTGAGTGAGTTCGTCTAGACTACGTCCGGTCACGACGTCCGAACGACGCCGTAGCTGCAACTCGTTATCGAGGCCCGCACCCGGCGGGATCCGTCATGAAGGTCATCATCTGTGGTGCAGGTCAGGTAGGCACAGGCATTGCCGAACGCCTCGCCGCGGAAGGCAACGACATTTCGATTGTCGACGCCAGCGCGGAACTGGTTCAGCGCGCCAACGACCTGCTCGAAGTGCGTGCGATCCAGGGCAACGCCGCCCATCCCGACGTGCTCGAACGGGCCGGCGCCCGTGAAGCCGATATGATGATCGCCGTCACGCTGCACGACGAAGTCAACATGGTCGCCTGTCAGGTGGCGCACGCCCTGTTCGACATCCCGACAAAAATCGCCCGCGTCCGCGCGCAATCCTATTTCGACCCCTCCTGGCGCAAACTCTTCGACCGGGAAAACATGGCGATCGATCAGGTGATCTCGCCCGAGATCGAAGTCGGCCGCATGATCCTGCGCCGGCTGGAAACGCCGGGCGCATTTGAAACCGTAACCTTCGCGGATCGGCGCGCGGTGTTGCTCGGTATCGCAGCCGGAAGCGACTGCCCCGTTATCGATACGCCGCTCATGCAGCTGGGTGGGCTGTTTCCCGATCTCAACGCGGCCATTGTAGCGATCGTTCGCGGCGGCAAGCTGCTGGTGGCCCATGCCGCCGATCAGGTCCAGGTCGGCGACGACGTCTACGTGATTGCGGACGTCGAACAGATCGGCCGCGTGCTCCAGATCTTCGGCCATGAAGAGACGCAAGCCCGCCGCCTCATCATCGCCGGCGGCGGCAACATCGGCTACTTCATTGCCCGCGAGCTCGAGGAGCGCGACGCCAACATGCGCGTCAAGGTGATCGAGATGTCGCGCAACCGCGCCGTCGAGATCGCCGAAAAGCTGAACCGCGCGGTTGTGCTCCACGGCTCAGCCTTGTCGGAAGAAGTGCTGCGCGAGGCGGAAGCACCCTCAGCCGACACGTTGCTTGCCGTCACCAACGATGATCAAACCAACCTGCTCACCGCAGCGCTCGCCAAGCAGATCGGATGCAAGTCGTCGCTCTGTCTCCTCAACTCATCGAACTATTCCGCGATGATCCGCTCACTCGGCATTGATGCGCAGCTGAACCCGAAGACCGTCACCGTCTCCCGCATCCTTCAGCACGTTCGCCGCGGCCGCATTCGCGGCGTCCACACCATCCATAACGGTGCGGGCGAGGTCCTCGAGGCAGAAGTCCTCGAGACGTCAGGCCTCGTCGGCAAATCCATCCGCGAACTGGAACTCGCCGACGGCGTCCGCTTCGGCGCGATCCTCAGGCGCGGCAAGCTCATCAAGCCCACGGGCGACACGGAATTCGAAGTGAGCGACCGCGCCGTGCTCTTTGCCCGCGCCGATCATGTCCGGCAGGTCGAGCAGCTCTTCCGCGTCAGCCCCGATTATTTTTGATCTGAACCATCGGACCTCGCACCATGGCCCGCATCGTCTACGTCAACGGCCGCTACCTGCCCTACGCTGAAGCCGGCGTGCATGTGGAAGACCGCGGCTTTCAATTCGCCGACAGCGTCTATGAGGTCTGCGAAGTCAAGAACGGCGCGCTGATCGATACAACCCGCCATCTCGCGCGCTTGGCCCGTTCACTCTCCGAATTGAAGATTGCGTTCCCGATGGCGGAACCTGCGTTGCGCCACGTGCTAGGCCAGGTGGTCCGCCGCAATCGCGTTCGCGACGGCATCGTCTATCTCCAGGTCACGCGCGGTCAGGCACCGCGTGATTTCCTCTTTCCGGGCCCCGACACCGAACCGACGATCGTCGCTGTCGCGCGCTCCATCGATCCTGCCAAGGTGGCCGCGAAAGCAAGACACGGGATCGCTGTCAAAAGCGTGCCCGATCATCGGTGGGGTCGCTGCGATTTGAAAACAGTGATGCTGCTGCCCGCAGCGCTCGCCAAGGAGACCGCCCGCACGGCCGGTGCCCAGGAAGCCTGGTTCGTCGATGAAGGAGGGTTCGTCACGGAAGGCGCATCGAGCAACGCCTGGATCGTTCGTCCGGATGGGTTTGTCCTGACACGCCCGCTCGACAATCGCCTTCTGGGCGGCGTCACACGCGCGACCGCACTCGAGGTCTTGAAAGCTCAAGGTGTCCCTGTCGAACAACGCCCATTCACGATTGCCGAGGCTCAAGCAGCCAAAGAAGCATTCGTGACCTCTGCGTCGGCCACTGTGATGCCGGTTGTGAAGATCGACGGCCGGGCTGTGGCGGACGGCAAACCGGGTCCGGTCACGCTTCGCCTTCGGGAAAAATTCCACGATTTGGCTGAAATAACGCCAGTTTGAATAGCATTTGACCCTCGACTGCGGCGACACTCGTCAGAATGCCAACTCATTTTTGCTGCAACTGCGAAACGAAACGGGTATTTATGCCGGATCGGTCGCTTACAGCTTGATTGCGGCCGCTGATCGTTCCAGCTCGCATGGCCGTAACTGGCTTGTGCCAACAACAAGAACCGACAAATCAATCGGAAAGAACAACAAAATGCCCGCCGAGCGCACGCCAAGTCTTCAGGACACGTTTCTCAACCATGTCCGCAAGCAAAAGGTCCCGCTGACCATCTTCCTCATCAATGGTGTGAAGCTTCAGGGGATCGTGACCTGGTTCGATAGCTTCTGCGTGCTGCTACGCCGTGACGGACACTCCCAGCTGGTCTATAAGCATGCCATATCGACCATCATGCCCGGCGCACCCGTGAACCTCATGGACGGTGAAGGCGGCGACGAAGGCTGAGGCGATCTTCACGCGAGCACCGGCGGCATACGTCATCGATAAGACGACAGACGACGACATCTACGAAAAGCCCGGCCAAGAAAAGCCAGGGCATGAGCTGTTGCGGGTCTCGACGGGCAGGGCGATCGTCATTGTTCCAGTGCTTCAGCGGAGCTACGCGGATGATGGCGCGCGCGACAGCCGTGGCGCGCCCGTCGTCACCCATTCTCCCGCCGACCGATTGACGGAAGCGACGGGGCTCGCCGAGGCGATCGATCTGGAGATTGCCGACGCCCGCGTCGTTGGCATCACCACGCCGCGTCCCTCCACGCTTTTCGGCAAAGGCAAGGTCGAGGAGCTGCGCCTTCTCGTCGAGGAGACAGGCGCCGGCCTCGTGATTGTCGATCACGCCATCACACCGGTGCAGCAGAGCAATCTGGAGAAAGCCTGGAACGCGAAGGTGCTGGATCGCACCGGCCTCATTCTGGAGATCTTCGGACGCCGCGCGCGCACCCGCGAAGGGCGGCTACAAGTCGAACTCGCGCACCTGACCTACCAGAAGGGCCGTCTCGTCCGCGCCTGGACCCATTTGGAGCGCCAGCGCGGCGGCGGCGGCTTCCTCGGCGGCCCGGGCGAAGCACAGCTCGAACTCGACCGCCGCATTCTCGAAGCGCGCATTGAATTGATCAAGCGCGAGTTGACCCAGGTCGTGAAGACGCGCGAACTGCATCGCGCCGGACGCCGCAAGGTGCCGTATCCGATCGTCGCCATCGTCGGCTACACGAACGCCGGCAAATCCACGCTTTTCAATCTCGTCACGGGCGCCGCGGTGCTCGCCAAGGATCAGGTGTTCGCCACGCTCGATCCGACGATGCGCGAAGTGAAGCTGCGCAGCGGCCGCCGCATCATTCTCTCCGACACGGTGGGCTTCATCTCATCTCTGCCGACCATGCTCGTCGCAGCCTTCCGCGCCACGCTGGAAGAAGTGATCGAAGCCGATCTCATCCTGCACGTGCGCGATATCTCGCATCCCGAGACCGACGCGCAGGCCGCCGATGTCGAAGGCGTGCTTGGCGATCTCGGTATCGACACGGTGCCGGCTCATAGCCACATTCTCGAAGTCTGGAACAAGATCGATCTGCTCTCGCCCGTCACGCGCGAGGAAGCAACCAACATGTCCCGCTTCCAGGAGCGCCGGCCCGCTCTCGTCTCGGCCATCACCGGAGATGGCATTCCCGAACTTCTCGACGCCATCGACACGCGCCTCGGCGCCAGCGATGCAATCCTCGACATTGCAATCCCAGCGCACGATGGCCGGCTCCTCGCATGGGTTCACGAGAATACCGACGTTCTAACCCGCACCACCGACGAAGAGACCGGCGCTTTGCGGCTGACGCTGCGAACGACGCCGGAGAACAAAGCCCGCCTTGAAGCGCAGTTGAGAAAGAGCGCCGACAACCGATAGGCTGACGTCATGCAGCGTCGCTATCAAGTTTGTATCGCAGGAGGTGGCCCAGCCGGCCTGATGCTGGGCGTGCTCCTCGCGCGCGCCGGGCTCACCGTTGCAGTTCTTGAAAAGCACGCCGACTTCCTGCGCGATTTTCGCGGCGACACGATCCATCCTTCCACGATGCAGGTTCTCCACGAACTCGGCTGGCTCGACGAGTTCCTGGCGCTGCCGCATCAGCAGGTTCGACACCTGACGGCGCAGTTCGGCGACCAGCCCATGACGGTTGCCGACTTTTCGAATCTGCCCGTCGCCGCCCCCTTTATCGCGATGATGCCGCAATGGGATTTCCTGAACTTTCTAGCCGCCAAGGGCGCCACCTATCCGGGCTTTACGCTGCTCACGCGAACCGAAGCACAAACGCTCGTGGAAGACGGCGACCGCGTCGTCGGAGTACAGGCGGAAGGTCCCGATGGCGCCCTCACGGTCCTTGCAGATCTCACGGTGGCCGCGGATGGTAGGACCTCCGTGCTGCGAAGAGACGCGCGGCTGGACGTTCAAGACTTGGGCGCACCCATGGATGTGCTCTGGTTTCGCCTGCCGCGTAATGCGTCTGATACCTCAGAAAGCCAAGGCCGCTTTGACCGCGGTCGGGTCTTCATCATGCTCAACCGTGGTGACTACTGGCAGTGCGCTTTCGTCATTCCGAAGGGAACACATGAGAAGGTGCGCGAAGAGGGGCTCGCGGCGTTCCAACACTCCGTCGGCGCGCTCCTCCCCTTCGAAGCCGACCGCGCGACTGAGATCACGTCACTCGACGACGTGAAGCTGCTCAAGGTGCAAGTCGACAGACTGAAGACGTGGTGGCGACCCGGCTTTCTCTGCATCGGCGATGCCGCCCACGCCATGAGCCCGGTCGGCGGCGTCGGCGTGAACCTCGCGATTCAAGATGCCGTGGCCGCCGCAAATCTGCTGGCTGCACCGCTCCGCGCCGGCACGTTGAAGGACACGGATCTGGCAGCCGTTCAGGCCCGCCGCGAATGGCCGACGGAGATGACCCAGCGCCTTCAACTCTTGATGCAGGACGCCATCATCGCGCCGGCACTCGCAGCGAACGGCCCACTCAAGCCGCCGCTTTTTCTGCGGGCGATGAGATGGATCCCGTTTCTCTCGCAGTTGCCCGCGCGGTTGATCGGTCTCGGGGTGCGGCCCGAGCACGTCGCGTTTGAAAGTCCACGCGCCGGCTAAGATCGCTACCGTTTGGCGGGCGCAACCGACGCATCAGATGCATTGCGAAAGGAAATTATTGATCGCGAAATAATCAATTTTTGACATCACGGGCTTTGGCTTAAGGGATCGGCGCTTTCGTCAATCCAGCACCAACTGTGAGGCCATATGCGAACCGTGATGTCTCCCTCTTCTCATATCTGCGCCAGCAGCGACTGCGGCTGCTCGACACCTGAAGCCTCCAAAAAAGCTGCTGGCATGAACCGTCGAACCTGGCTCGCCTGGGCCGGCGCCGCGGCGGCTGCCGGCGTGGTCGGTGTGGGCGCTGCGAGCCCCGCTTTCGCCGGGCAGGCGGCTGCACAAACACCGGATGAAGCGCTCGCAAAACTGGAAGCCGGAAACGCGCGCTTCGTCGCCGGAAAGACGCTCGAGCCGAACCGCGATATCAACCGAGTGAAGGAAGTGGCACCCAAGCAGGCGCCCTTCGCGGCATTCCTCGGCTGCGCGGATAGCCGTGTGCCGATCGAGATCATCTTCGATCAGGGATTTGGCGATGTGTTCGTCACGCGCATTGCGGGCAACGTCGCCGATCCGGCGATCATCGGCAGCCTCGAGTTCGGCTGCCTCGTGCTGGGTGCGAAAGTCTTGTACGTCCTTGGTCATTCGAGCTGCGGGGCCGTTGCGGCCACGATGAGCGGGACCGCCGTTCCAGGACAGATCAGCACGCTCTATCAGCATCTGCGACCCGCGACGAAAGCAGCTAAAGGCGATCTCGATACCGCGATCCGCGAGAACGTGCGTATTCAGGCCGGTATCCTCTCGGAAGCCTCGCCTGTGATCGCGGATCTCATCAAGTCCGGCAAACTCAAGGTCGCAGGCGGCGTCTATGATCTCGCCACGGGCAAGGTGACGACTTTGGCCATGTGAGTGCGTGCCACAGACCTTCATCCATGATCATGAGGCCGGTGCGCGTCGCCGTGCCGGCCTCTAATATCCGGCCACGCGAGTACCGATCATTTGCGCTGTTTGTCCTGAGCGCGGATCTCGTCCCAAAGCGCGTCCATCTCTTCGAGCGAAGACTGATCCGGAGTTTTGCCCATCGTTGCGAGACGCTGTTCGATGTAGGCGAAGCGTCGCGTGAACTTGTCGTTCGCTTTGCGCAGCGCCGTTTCAGGATCGAGCTTCAAATGCCGCGCGATGTTCGCCATCACGAACAGCATGTCGCCAAGTTCTTCTTCAATTGCCTCATCCGACTCCCCTCCGGGGAGCCGGCCGGATGAGGCAGCGGAGTCGGATGCGGCAACCAAGAAAACCACCTCCTCGAGTTCCGCGATCTCTTCCTTCATCTTGGCGAACACAGGCGCGAGATCCGGCCAGTCGAACCCGACCTTCGCAGCTTTGTCCTGCAACTTGATCGCCCGCGTGAGCGACGGCAACCCAACCGGGACATCTGAGAGAAGGTGCGATCCATGAGCGCTGGGCACCGTCTCCGACTGCGATGACAGCCGCGCCCGCTCGGCCGCTTTCGCAGCGCGCTCTTCGGCCTTGATGCGCCGCCAGAAGTCCGGCTGTGCGCCCGCCGCGCGCTCCTCCGGAGAACCGAAAACATGCGGGTGCCGCCGGATCATCTTGGCATTCACCGCTTCGGCGACGTCAGCGAACTGGAACGCGCCCGCTTCCTCCGCGATGCGCGCGTGATAGACCACCTGCAAGAGGAGATCGCCGAGTTCATCCTTCAGATCAGCCAGATCGCGGCGTGAAATGGCATCTGCCACCTCGTAGGCTTCCTCGATCGTGTAGGGCGCGATCGTCTCGAACGTCTGTTCGAGATCCCACGGACAGCCGGTGCCCGGCGTGCGCAGAGCAGCCATGATCTCAAGAAGCCGCTGCAGCGCGCCCGCAGCGGAAGACGTGTCGGGTTTTGTCATGGCCCGTGTTCTAGCCGATAGGCTGCGACGAGGCGAGGGGTGGCCGGAAGGCCCAGGCGTCGAGCCGCTCAGCGTTGCGGACAACGAGCACCAGCGGAACGAGCCACGCGATCCACGCCGAGGCCGCATAGATCGGATCGAACGGCAGATCGAACAGGATCGCCGACCCGGTCAGCACGCGAAACCAAACCGCGCCCGTCGTCACCGCAGCCATGGCGAGCATCAGATGCGCATGACGCGCCCGGTCGCCGCGCCGGATCGCCGCCACCGCCGCATAGAACAGCCAGAGCCAGACGACGCCTTGCACAAAGAAGCCCGCCCGCGCCGGCCACCACGAATAGCTGAATATGGCAACCGGCAATGCCGTCAGCCCTCCGGCCACCACGAAAGCGCCCAACAGCCATCCGATCCTGCGATGAAGCCGCGGGCGGAAGCGAAGGCTGATCGCCACGGGCAGAAGACCGAGAACAATCGCCGACGACAGCATGTGAATGCGAAAGACGACCGGCAGGCGCCGGTCAACGAGCGACATCTCAAAAGGAAGTGCGATGAGCCCCGAACCCGATGCGATCGCCACCACCGCCACGATGGACGAGAGCAGCAACGCCAGCACGGTCACGACCCGCGAAGCGCGCGTCAGGCGGGGAGCAGCAAGGGCAGGGGCGGGCAGGTTCATCGGGCGCGCGGCGGTTGGCATCACAGGCGCCATCGTCGGCGCGCTCTGTGGCTTCACTGCGGCTATTCTCACCACGACGAACGTGATCGCTGGCGAAGCGCCGATCAAAGAACCGGTCGCCGTCGCAGCGTTGGCCGGACCTTCGGTTGCCAGGCCTTCGATCGCCGGTCGTTGGAGCGGCCAACCCTATGCGATCCAGAACGACGCCACGCGCTGTGACAATGGCGAATGCAAACTCGTCCTCGACATCGTGCCTTGCGCGGCGGGCTGGTGCGGCATCGAAGTCGACAAGGCGAACGCCTGCGCCGCCGAGGCGATGCAACTCAAAACCCACAGCGATCAAAAGCGCCAGAACGCCTTTGAAGGCAAACTCTCGCTCGGCAAAGACACGCAAAGCTACGTCATCGACGCCACCGTCGAACCGGCCGAGGACGGCCGCCCCGCCACCCTCGAAATCGTCGGCGACACGGGACCCGAATTCCGCTGGTTCCGCCGCTCGTTTCCCTTTCACACCGCGCTGACGCGCATCGGCGATGCCGTGTGCAAGGCGAACGAGAAGCCAGTAAGCTAAGGGAAATCGCGCCTACCGTTTGCGCGCCAGCCACAACGCGGCCGCGACGCCGAGTGCAGCGCCCAGCGGACCCGTGGCGAAGGCCGCCGTCATGACGGCTTCGAGATCCTTATCGTAGATGTTGCCGGAGAAGGCATGCACCGCGCCGAAGCCGAGTGCCGCGCCCAGCGCGTAGCCGAAGACAAGCCCGAGCGCCACGCGCGCAACTGTCGACATTGCAAACCTCACCCTCAACTTGCCGCCAGTGAAGCGCTCAGACGGCAGGTCCGTCAATCAGGCCATCCGCCCGGCGCGCCACAGGCGTGTCGGTCGGCGCCATCTCTCTTGATATCGAAGGGCGCAAATGACGTTCGTCCACTTTCCGCCAGGGTGCCGGTTCTCTATGCTGCCCAACGGGGGATTGGTGGAGCAGGGGCTTCGCTGCCGCCTGACAAAGGCTTCGACAGCGCATGCGCGTTCTCCTGAACCTTACTCTCGTCGTGTTCGAGATCGCAGCGTGCGCCGGCGTGGCCTGGCTCGGTCTCGCGCATCCGCTGATCTTCGCTGCGGTGACGGGCGGGCTCGCTTTTGGTCTTGGGCTGCGCCTAGAAATTCTCCGTCTTAGAAACGAGATGCCGTTCTACTTTGGCCCGGGCAATTCTTTGCGCGGGCTGTTCGTGCCCATCGTGGGGTTTGGCGAAGCGTTGTTCAAAGGCCTGCTGGCGGCTGTCGCGGCGTTATTCACGTTCTCCGGCACCGATCATGACCGCTTGTTTTGGGTTGCCATTGCCTTTGGCCTGACGCTCTACGCCGGTACGGCTCTCTTGCGATACCTAGCCATCAAACTTGACGCGCGCCCTGAGCGCTGGGGGTTCTTTCGCCTTGCCCCGCCGCTCGGCCTCCTGTTTTCAAGTGGCATTGCGTTTCTCGCGCTCTACGGATTGGTGCCTTCGCCCACGGTCAGCGACATCGGCTGGACGATTGTCTGGGAGATGCCGAAGATCCCCACGGTCGAGCAGACGAGCGAACTTTTCTTCCGTTTCAAGCAAGCCTTTGACGATTTTGTGGTCACGCTGCTGTCGGCTTACATTCCGCCGCCATGGGCGCGCATCGCTGGCATCATCATCAGCGTCAATGTCCTTGCAGGCTTCGTCGCATCGCTATATTCGGCCATCATCGCCGGTATTGTCGGTCGCGTAGAGCCGCGATGAACCGGTCATTTGATCAACGATCCAAGAGACAGACATTCCGTTGCGACCTCGATCTTTAACTGGTGACTTTTTCCTTGGCCTCTTTGGCCTGACGGCTGGCTTCGTACTCTTGATCGCACTGTCCTACGGACTGTCGGCGCTGCACGTGCCCTTCGCGTCACTCGTGGCCAATAGCCTGTGGTGCGCAGGCCTCATCGCCATGGCCGTGGCAGGCGTCCTCTCGCAGCGCTTTGCGCTCGCGATTGCACCGTTAGCATTCCTGGCCCTTTGGGCGGCAGCCTCCCAGATCCACGCCGGCATTCTGTCCGCCGACGCAGGTCTGAAGGATGGCTTGACCGACGTGCCCGACGTCCGCCCCGTCAAGACACTCATTGTCAAAGCCTCGTACGGCCTGCCAATCGACCCGCAACGCTCCGGCGGCGTGAGCCTTGCGCGCTACGATGAATGCGGCGCCTGGTGTCAGGATCTCATTCTCAACAAAGGCATCGGCACGATCGTCCTCAGAACGCCGAAACCGGGTGCGCCCACGGCACGGACGCTCTTTCGCGAAGGGCAGGGATCGGCATGCACGGCGGGCGCCGATCGCTGCATCGTCGAAGAGCCGATTGATGAACTGCCCGACGGCCTCATGATCGAGTTTGGCGACGAGGCGGGTCCGCCGACGGGCAACGCGCTATGCTGCCCGGTTGCCGTCGTCTCGCGCCTGACCGGCGGCAACAAGACCCCGATCAGGACCTACACGCAGGGCAATCGTGTTGCGCTGATGCCGATCCCGGTGATCACGGCGTCGATCGCGGAGTCCGGCCGGCTTTTCGAAAGGCCGCCCGTCTTGGTGCATGAGATGGTGGTGGGACCGACGCTCCGGTTCGACACGCTGATCGAAGCGCTGCTCAACACGGACGTTCGTTGGAAGTGACGTACCGTGTGCTTGGAAGTGACACGTGGTCTGCGTTGGACGTGACGCACGTGGGTCACGGCGCCGGACGCGATGCCGGGCAGATAGCGCCGATCGCACCACCCTCCCGAACTTAAGCGCCATTCGCATAATATATATTATGGAAAATAACGATCTGTTGGTAATCAAAAACAAATTCGTTAAGTCGAAGACGCTGACTGGCGGGTCCGCCCCGCCAGCCCGCCAGCGCCCGCTGTGATCAGCCCTTCTCGTGATGGTCGGCGACGAACCGGTCGAGCAACCGTACGCCCCAGCCCGAACCCCAGCTGGTGTTGATGTCCGTGCGTCCCGAATCCATCGCGGTGCCGGCGACGTCGAGATGCGCCCAAGGCGTGTCCTTGATGAAGCGCTCGAGGAAGGCTGCCGCCGTGCACGATCCGGCCCAGCGCCCACCGATGTTCTTGATGTCCGCGGTCTTGCCATCGATCATGCGATGAAACGCCTTGTCGAGCGGCATTCGCCACAGCTTCTCCCCTGTTGCCTTCGACGCCGACAGCAGATCGCCGGCCAGCCGTTCGTCGTTGACGAACAGACCGGCGTATTCCTTGCCCAGTGCGATCATGATCGCGCCGGTGAGTGTGGCAAGGTCGACGATCAACTTCGGCTTGTAGCGCTCCTGCGCATACCAGAGCACATCCGCCAGAACGAGACGCCCTTCCGCGTCCGTGTTGAGGATCTCGATCGTCTGCCCCGACATCGACGTCACGATGTCGCCGGGCCGGGTGGCGTTGCCCGACACCATGTTCTCGACCAGACCGATGATGCCGACAGCATTCACACTCGCCTTGCGCTCCGCGAGAGCCGACATCAGGCCGACCACGGCAGCCGCGCCGCCCATGTCGCCCTTCATGTCTTCCATGCCGCCAGCCGGCTTGATCGAGTAGCCGCCGGTATCGAATACGACGCCTTTGCCAACGAAGCAGACCGGCTTGGCCCGCTTTGATTTGGCTCCGTTCCAATGCATGATCGCCACGCGAGACGGGCGCGTGCTGCCCTGCCCGACTGCCAGCAGCGTATCCATTTTGAGTGCCGTCATTGCATCGACATCGAGAACTTCGACATCGAGGCCCAGCCGCTCGAGTTCCTTGACGCGGTCGGCGAATTCAACCGGGCCCAGCACGTTGGCCGGTTCATTGACGAGATCGCGCGCAAGCATGATGCCGTTTGCCACCGCCTGCTGGCGCTGGAACGCAACACGCGCTTTGTCGGGATCTGCGGTGTGGATGACCAGCTTGTTCAGACCATCGGGCTGCGGCGCCGGAGCATCCGCTCCATCGGGCGGCACCGCACCCTCTTCGCCACCGTTCTTCTTCGTCTTGTATTTGGTGAAAGAGTAGTGGCGCAACAGAACGCCGAATGCGATCAGCGCCGCCGCCTCCGCCGGCTTCGTGCCGCCGGTCTCATCGAAATCTGCGATCAGGGCGGCCTTGGGCGTCTTGCGGCTCACGATCTGCGCATACGCATAGCCGCCGAGCATCGCCCAGTCCGTATCGTTCAGATCGCCCGTCTTGCCCGCACCCGCCACGATCAGTCGATCGACATCGAGTTTTGCCGGCGCGAGCAATTCGAATGCGCTTTTCGACTTGCCGCGAAAGCCGGACGCGTCCGCCGCCTTGAGCAGGAGCCCGCTCGATTTCTGGTTCAGTGCTTTCACACTGTCGGCGAGCACCAGGTCGTTCGCGGCGAACACGAGCGTCGTCGGCTCCAGGGAGGCGTTCAGTGCGGCAAACGTGATTTCCAGGGGGGCGGGCATCTCAGGCTCCATCAAGGGAATATCGGGGAACGGCTGCTGGCGCGCGGCTCGACCCGGTGCGCATGTGGCAGCCGCCACCGGCACAAGGTCCAAGCCGCACCAGAGCTCGGGGAAAGAAAGCGGTCGGCGCGGAGATTATCCGCTTCACGGTGATGCGCAAGTTGTGGCGACACCGCCGGCGTCGCGGCCGTGCACGGACCGGCCCAAACCATCACCAGAGCCGAGCCGTTTTGCTCTTAGGGATGCCCAAGTCCCGGCGCGCGGCCGAATTTTGGCCACCGTACTGTGGGAGCCCCTTTGTCACGCTGGGGGGCGCGAGACTTGACGGTTAATGCCGCGTCCCTCCACAAGTGGCGATCTGCCGAACATCCTCGACCGACCCGGTTACAAACGCGCATGACCACGATCTTTTCGCGCTACGTTTTCCGGCAGGCGGCGGGCGCCCTGCTCCTCATTCTGTCGTCGCTCTCGGGCGTGGTCTGGATCGCACTGGCCCTGCGGCAGCTCGAAGTCGTGACCAGCCAGGGTCAAAACGGCTTCACGCTTCTCGCCATGACGACCTTGGCGCTGCCCAACCTGCTGGCGGTGATCGCCCCGTTCGCACTCCTCATCGCCGTCATGCACACCCTCAACCGCCTCAACGGCGACAGCGAACTGATCGTCTTCACGGCGTCGGGGGCCACAATCTGGGTCGTTGCCCGCCCGTTGATTGTGCTCGCGGTCATCGTCACCGTCGCCGTGTCGTTCGTGAATCATGTCGGCATGCCCTGGAGCCTCAGGATGTTGCGCGACTATGTCGTGCAGGTGCGCACCGACCTTCTTTCTCAGGTGCTGCAACCGGGAAAGTTCTCTAGCCCCGAGCCCGGCATCACGTTCCACATCCGGGATCGCGCGCCGAACGGTGACATCCTCGGCCTCATCATGCACGACACTCGATCCGGCAAGAGCGCGATGTCCTATCTGGCGGAGCGCGGCCAGATCGTGAAGCAGGACAGCGGCTCCTTCATGATTATGTCCACGGGCCACGTCCTTTCGCAGGATGCCGCAAGCGAGCCGCCGCGAATTATCGCCTTCGATCGCTACGCCCTCGATCTCGACGCCTTCGATGAGAAGTTGAGCGACGATAAGGATTTGCGCCCTCGCGAACGCTACTACTCAGAACTTGTCTCGCCTGATCCCGAAAGTCGTTTGTACAAGCGCAACCCCGGCCAATTCCGAGCCGAACTGCATGAACGGTTCGCCAGTCCACTCTATCCCTTGGCGTTCGTCTTGATTGCTTTGGCCACAGCCGGCACCGCCCAATCGACCCGCCAGAATCGTACCCGGTCCGTCGTCACGGGATTTATGGCGGCCGCCGGCCTGCGCCTTGCCGGCCTGGGCCTCAATAACGTGGTGTCCCTGAACCCCAGCCTCACCCCCCTCCTCTATCTGCTGCCGATCGGCGGAATGGCGGTGAGCCTCGTCATCATTGCCCGAACGGGCAAGCAGAGACCTGGCCCCGGGTTCATGGATGCCGTCATAGAGCGCATCTCGGCTGTCGCATCTGGCATCGCTGCGCGCTTGACCCGGGATGCGCTGAAACCGGCGGGAGGCCGCTGATGGGCGTGCCCCGGCTGCTGCCGTCGACCGTCGGCGCCTATGTCGCCAAGCGCTTCCTCGGCGCGATACTGCTGACGTTTCTTGTTTGTTCGTTCCTGATCTACGTCATCGATCTGGTCGAGATGCTTCGCCAGTCGGGCAAGCGAGGCGGCATTGCCGGTTGGAAGATCGCGTGGCTGACCTTGCTCCGGCTGCCCGCCTATACCGAGTTCTTGCTATCGTTCGGGGTGCTCGTCGGCTCCATCGGTGCGCTTCTGATGCTGTCGCGAAAGAGCGAACTCGCCGTCATTCGCGCCTCAGGCATGTCCGCCTGGCAATTCCTGCGCCCGGGCCTCATCGTTGCGTTCTCCCTCGGCGTGTTCAGCGTTACGCTCTACAACCCCCTGGCGGCCTCCGCCCGGGCGTATGGCGATCAGCTGTTCAACGAATATTTCGGCAAGGAAACCAACTTATTACAATCAGGGAGCGCGGGCTCGTGGTTGCGCCAGGACGGCCTCGATGGTCAGTCCGTTCTCACCGCCGGTGGGGCAGCCCGGAATGGCTTGGAACTCACGGGCGTCACGGCGTTCGTGTACGATAGCCAGGGCCACTTCAAGGAACGGCTCGACGCTCAAAAAGCCACCCTGTTGGACGGCTACTGGAAGCTGGAGAACGTCACCGTCGCCCGCCCCGGCGACGAACCCGAATCCTACGGATCGTATTTGCTCTCGACTTACCTATCTCCGGAGCAGATTTCTGATGCGCTGGGCCGGGTCATCGCCATCTCTTTCTGGGAGCTGCCAGGTCTCATCGAAGTCGCTGAAAAAGCACAACTATCGACGGCCAACCTGCGCCTTCAGTACGAACTGCTCCTATCGAGACCATTTCTGTGCCTCGTCATGGTGCTTTTGGCGGCCACTGTGTCGCTAAAGTCATTCCGCGCCGGGGGCATCCAGACTATGGTCGTCACTGGGATGATCGGGGGGTTCGGTTTCTTCCTACTGGCTGAGATTTCACGACAATTGGGTTCGGCAGGCCTTGTCGACCCGAGGATCGCGGTCTGGTTCCCCATCACTTTGGCGCTGGTCGCCACAACAACGGTGCTTTTGCACCAGGAGGATGGCTGAGTGATGCGTGCTCTGCGGCATTCGCAGGCGAACGGTGCATGGGAACCTTGGACGGCTCGTCGCCTCGTGGCGACGCTGGCCGCACTTGCGTTTGTGCTGACCGCTGGCCTTGCCGCACCGCTCCTCACCGCCGTGCCGGCGACCGCTCAGCAGCCCATGGAGCTCAACCAGAACAAATCCGCCTTCCCCAAGCCGAACTTCGGCAAAACGCAGAAATTCGATGGTGGCCTGCCTCTGCACCTTCAGGCCGACGAACTGATCTACGACAGCGAGGGCTCCAAGGTCATCGCCAAGGGCAACGTCGAAATCCAGTACGAGGGCAATAACCTCACCGCTGACGAGGTCATCTACGACCAGTCTGCCAACACGTTGTCGGCTTCGGGCAACGTCGTCATGCGCGACGCCAACGGCAACATCATCCGCGCCGAGCGCTACACGCTGACCGACGACTTTCGCGACGGCTTCGTCCAGTCGCTGAGCGTCGTGGCGGTGGACGATTCCAAGATTTCAGCTGAGCAGGCGATCCGCCGCGACGGCAACGTCACGCAATTCAAGAACGGCAGGTTCACGCCTTGCAAAACCGATGGCACAGAGCCCCCGCTCTGGTGCGTCTCTGCGCGTACCGTGACCCATGATCAGGCCGCTCAGACCATCAGCTACGAAGATGCGCAGTTCGAAATGTTCGGCGTACCGGTCCTGGGCCTGCCCTACTTCGAGCACCCCGACCCGACCGTGAAGCGCAAGTCTGGCTTTCTGGCGCCCGCCATGGGCACCTCGGGAGATTTTGGTTTCTTCACCGAAATTCCGTACTATTTCGCCCTCGCACCCTCTTACGACTTCACCTTCCATCCTCGCTATATGACCGGACAGGGCGTCCTCTGGATGGGCGACTGGCGGCAGCGGTTCGCCAATGGGCAATACTCGATTGAGCTCGCCGGCATCGATCAAGACGGCAGCAATTTGGATGCGCCGCTTTCCGATCAGCAAGATCTTGACGGCTTCCGCGGGAGCATCGTGACCAAGGGCGATTTCTCGCTCTCGAGCTGGTGGCGCACCGGCTGGGACATCACGCTGGAGACGGACGACAGCTTCCGTCGCTTCTATCGCCTCGACAGCATTCTGCTCACCGACCGCGTGAACAACATCTACTTTACCGGCATGTCGGACCGGAACTACTTCTCGACAAACCTTTACCAGTTCACCGGACTGCTCGGCAGTGATACGCCGACCTCGGAGAGCCAGGTCCATCCCGTCATCGATTACAACTATATCGTCGACACACCCGTCGTCGGTGGCGAGCTCTCTTTTGCGGGCAACGCGCTCAGCCTCTCAAGATCGGACGGCGTGGCCGGTGTTGGCGATCAAGATATGGCGCGAGCCAGTGTGGAAGTGAATTGGCGCCGCCGCCTCACGGACAGCCTCGGCATCACCTACACACCATTCGGCGAATTGCGCGGCGATCTCCTGCAGTTCAACAACTACCGCGATGCCGTGACCGCTCAGATCATCGAGGATGACGCGCTCGCCCGCGGACTTGCAGCCGGCGGCGTCACCGTCGCTTACCCGTGGATCGCGAACACGGCCGGTGCCTCGCATGTGATCGAACCCATCGGCCAGATCATCACGCGTACAGCGAGCGTCAACCAGAACGAGTTCCCTGTCGAAGACGCGCGCAGCCTCGTGTTCGACGACACGAACCTGTTCGACACCAACAAGTTTTCGGGTTGGGATCGTCTCGAAACCGGCACCCGCGCCAACGTCGGCGTGCAGTACACCTTCCAGCCGTGGACCGGCGGCTATGCTCGCGTGCTGGCCGGCCAGAGCTATCAGCTCTCCGGCACCAACCCGTATTCCAACCGATCGATCGAATGTACGACCAACGGCGTCACCTCAACGGTTATTGCACCCGGCGTCGATGACAACTGCAACCCGGTGTTCTCATCCAACTCTGGTCTCGAAACCGACTCGTCCGACTACGTGCTCGGCGCCTACATCGCTCCGACAGAGAATTTCCGCCTGATCTCCCAGAGCCGGTTCGACGACGAGAACCTCGAGTTGAAGCGCGAAGACGCCACCATCGCCATGAACTACGGCCCCCTCACCATGGCCGGCACCTACACCTACACACTCGAGGATCCTGAACTTGGAATCTCGGGTCAGCAGGATATGAGCGGACTGTTCGGTCTTCAGCTGACCGATCGCTGGTCGATCCTCGGCGGGCTGCGCTACGACATCGACGACGCCGAGTTCATCACCAACTCCGCGACGCTACGTTATCTCGACGACTGCTTCATGCTGAGCGTGACCTACGACGAGTACCATATCAGCGATCCGGAACAGGGCATCGAGCCTGACCAGACGTTGATGTTCCGCGTAGAGTACAAGTACCTGGGCGGCTTCAACTACAGCACCAACATCTCGCAGAACGTGCCGACGGATCAGCAGGCGTTACTGCCGCCGCCGTAATCATGTCGCCGCCACGCGGTGGCCACGGTTCCGGTGGATAACCGGATATTCTCGAGACGAGCCGCTAGGTACACTCCTGCGGTCAACTCGGGGGGTGTGCCAGCCTATAGGCTAAGCCCCGCGATCGGCGGTAGCCGCATACAGGCTGCGCGCCGCAACCCAACTCAAGCCGCTGGAGCGATCCGAACCCCGCATGCGCATGCCGTCGCGCTCCTTGAAACACCGCCTCTCAGCCCCGGCAGGCGCGCTTTGCGCGCTGGTCATGCCGGCGCTCGCCTTCGCGCAGGGCGTGACCGTCACAGTGCCTCCAGGCACCGCCCCCCTGCCCGAAGTCGTCGTCCCGAACGATGCTCCCCCCGCGGCCGAGAAGCCCAAGGCAAAGCCCAAGCCGCCGGCCAAGCCAGCAGGCGACGGCTCCTCGGCCGGCATCAAGCCAGGCGGCGACGGCAAGAGCGGCAAGATCTCCGGCACCGGTCAGGCGATTGCCGTGCTCGTCAACGATGAACCGATCACGGGCTACGAGATCCAGCAGCGCCAGCGTCTGATGGGCATGGGCAACGCCAATATCGGCCAGCGTGCGCAGGCGAACTTCCAATCGCTGATCAAATCGAAAACGACAAGCGACCGCCTGAAGGCCATCCTTGAAAAAACGATCAAGGAAAATGAGGGCAAATCGCGCGAAGAGATCATCGCGATCTTTGAAAAGCGCAAGACCGACTTCGCCAAGTCTCTCCAGCAGGAAGCGGTCGAAAATGCGCGGCAAACCGTGATGCCCGGCTTGCGCAAGGAAGCGATGGAAGAACTGATCGACGAACGCCTCAAGCTCCAGGAAGCCAAGAAGCTCAATGTTCTGGTCGGCGAAGAGGAAGTCGACAAAATCATGGGATCGATCGCTGAAAAGAACAAAATGACCGCCGTCGAATTCCAGGCCCACCTGAAAAAGATGGGCGCGGATCCGACCGTCATGCGCCAGCGCTTCAAGGCCAACATGTCCTGGCAGGAAGTCATCCGCCGCAAGTTCGGCGCCCAGATCGCCGTCACGGATCGCGATGTCGACCGGATCGTGGCGAATTCCCCCGGCTCCAACACTGATGGGCTCGAGTTGCAGGTCCAGCGTATTGTCCTGCCGATTCCGGCCGGCATGAATCAAAAGGTTCTCGCCCAGCGGATGGCCGAGGGCGAAAGCTTGGCCCAGCGCGGTGGCGGTTGCGCGCAGATGTCGTCCAATGCCACAGCGGTTGCGGGCGCGCGCTTCGACAATCTCGGCGGCCGCCTGCCGTCGGCGATCCCGGAACCGACACGCAGTCTTCTTCTCAATGCGCGCGACGGCGAGCTTCTGCCCCCCACGGTCGGCACGGAGGGTGTCGAGATCTGGGCCGTCTGCGGCCGCAAAACGGTGGCGGCCGATGCCGAACGGCGTCAGAATGTGCAAGCCGAATTGCGCCAGAAGGAGTTTGAAGTGCTCGCCAAGAAACATCTGAAGGACCTGCGCCAGGACGCGGCGATCGAGTATCGCTGATGCCCGCGCAGTCCTCGGAGCGTGCGCTCCCGCTTGCCGTGACCATGGGCGATCCGGCCGGCATCGGACCGGAGATCGTTCTTAAAGCCTATGCCCGCCGCGCCGACCGAGGCCTGGCACCGTTTGCGGTCTACGGCTGCCCCAAGACATTGGCAGAGCGCGCTCGCCTCTTAGGTCTAGACGTGGCCATTGGCGAGATCTCCGCACCCTCAGATGCACTCTCTCGCTTCTCAAGCGAACTCCCTGTCCTGCCGATTGCGGTGGCCCGTGAGGTCAAGCCGGGAACGCCGTTGCCTGAAAACGCCATGGGCACGATCTCGGCGATCGAGCAGGCCGTCCGCGCCGTCGTGGCCGGCGATGCCTCCGCAGTCGTCACCGCGCCCATCGCCAAGGCCGTGCTCTATGCCGCGGGCTTCATCCATCCCGGTCATACGGAATTTCTTGCAGCCCTTGCCGGCTCGCTGGTGCCGGGAAAGCGGCATCATCCCGTCATGATGCTGGCCTCGGACGTGTTGCGCGTCGTCCCCGTCACCATCCACGTGCCGCTGTCGGATGTGCCCCGCGCGCTATCGAAGCGCCTGCTCTACGAGACGATCAACATCACCTGGCGCAGCTTGAAATCCGATTTCGGCATTGATGAGCCGCGCGTCGCGGTGGCCGGCCTCAACCCGCACGCGGGCGAAGGCGGCACCATTGGCCGTGAGGATATCGATCTCATCGCGCCTGCGATCGAGGAACTGCGCCGAGAGGGCCTGTCGGTGTCCGGCCCACACTCGGCCGACACGCTCTTCCATGCCGCCGCCCGCAAGAACTACGACGCGGCCGTCTGCATGTATCATGATCAGGCGCTCATCCCGATCAAGACGCTCTCGTTCGATACCGGCGTCAATGTCACCCTCGGCCTGCCGTTCGTGCGCACGTCACCCGACCACGGCACAGCCTTCGACATTGCTGCCAAGGGCATCGCATCTCCGGAAAGCATGATCTCTGCGATCCGCATGGCGACCGACCTTGCCGAACGCCGCCGATCGCGGGATCTCGCGGCATGAGCGCTCCCTCGGGTGCGCCTGCGGGCGACGGCCTGCCGCCGTTGCGCGACGTCATCCGCCTGCATGATCTCGCCGCCAAGAAAAGCCTCGGCCAGAACTTCATTCTCGATCTGAATCTGACCCGGCGCATCGCGCGTCTGGCAGCCCCACTCGAGAACACGACCGTTCTGGAGATCGGACCCGGACCCGGTGGATTGACGCGCGCGCTGCTCCTGGAAGGCACCAAGCGCGTCATCGCAATCGAACGCGACGCGCGCTGCCTGGCAGCCCTTGCCGACATCTCCGCCGCTTATCCGGATCGCCTCACCGTGCATGAAGGCGACGCGCTCGACACCGATTGGCGCGCGCTGACGGCCGATGCCGGCGGCGACGTGGCGATCGTCGCCAACCTTCCCTACAACATCGCGACGCTGCTGCTGATCGGCTGGCTCGAAACCGAACCCTGGCCGCCGTGGTGGAACCGCATGGCGCTCATGTTCCAGAAAGAAGTCGCCGAGCGCATCGTGGCCGAACCCGGCTCGAAAGCCTACGGCCGCCTCGCCGTCATCGCTCAATGGCGGGCCAAAGCACGCCTGGCTCTGACGCTGCCGCCCGCTGCCTTCACGCCGCCGCCGAAGGTGTCCTCGGCCGTCGTCGTCTTCGAACCGCGCCCCAAGCCCGAACCCGCGTGCTCGGTGAAAACGCTCGGCCGCGTCACCCGATCGGCGTTCGGACAGCGCCGCAAGATGCTGCGCCAGTCTCTCAAAACTCTGACGCCGCTGCCCGAGTTGCTGCTACGCGAAGCTGGCATCTCACCGGAACTCAGAGCCGAGCAATTGACGGTCGAAGACTTCGCACGCCTCGCACAAATCTTTGAACGCGGCGATCACAAACCCGTCTGAAGATCACGCACGAATTGCGAAAGACCCAGGAGCCGCTCGCGTTTCAAGCGCTCGGCTGCAAGGATCGACGTGAGGCCATCGATGCTGTTTTGCAGGTCCGCGTTCACGATCACATAATCATATTCAGCCCAGTGGCTGATTTCCGCCGCAGCTTCCGCCATGCGCTTAGCGACAACCTCCGGCGGATCCTGCGCCCGTCCCCGAAGCCGGGTTTCGAGAACGCTGCCCGAAGGCGGCAGGATGAACACGCGCACGAGATCGCCGGCCATCTTCTCCGCAAGCTGCTGCGCACCCTGCCAATCGATGTCGAACAGCACGTCCTCTCCGCGCGCGATCGCCGCCTCCACTGGAGCGCGCGGCGTTCCATACGAATTGCCGAACACTTGCGCCCATTCGAGCAGATCACCGCCCGACCGCATCATCTCGAAACGCGCCGCATCGACGAAGATGTAATCCTTGCCGTCGATCTCGCCCGGACGCGGCTTGCGGGTCGTCACGGAGATCGACAGGCGAATGCCGCCGTCTCCCTCGAGCAGCGCGCGCGACAACGTCGTTTTGCCCGCACCCGAAGGCGACGACAGCACAAGCAGCACGCCGCGGCGTGCAATGGCGGGATGAGCGGATGTGGCGGCGCTATTCAATGTTCTGCACCTGCTCTCGCAATTGATCGATGACGGTCTTCAGAGCCAGCCCCGCGCGCGACACATCCATATCGATGGCCTTCGAGGTGAGCGTATTGGCTTCGCGATTGAATTCCTGAGCCAGGAAGTCGAGCTTGCGGCCGGCGGGCGTTCCTTCCGAAAGCAGCGCGCGCGCGGATGCGACGTGCGCCGTCAGCCTCTGCAGTTCCTCTTCGACGTCCGACCGGGTCGCAAGCAGGATGGCCTCTTGATGCAACCGCACCGGATCGAATGCCGAATTGGCGTCCAGCAGTTTGGCCACCTGCTCCGCGAGCCGCCCACGGATCGCGTCAGGCGACCGCGACGGCGAACCCTGCACCTGACGCGTCAGCCGCTCGATTTCGTCGACCAGCGCTGCGAGGACCGCAGTCAGACGTCGCCCTTCATCGGCCCGAGCGCCTGTCAGCGCATCGAGCGCCTGGTCGAGCGAAACGAGCATGGCCGCAGCCACGTTCGCATCGATCGAGCCGTCCGCTTCGCTCACATCTAGCACGCCGCGTAAGGCGAGTAGCCCATCAGCGGTGGGCGGCGGCGCGCCGGTCAAGCGCCGCACCTCCTCCACCGCGCGCAGGACTTGAGCTAATGCCACTTCATTCACGCGCACCTCGACCGCGGCGGCATCGCGCTGGGCATTGAGATTGATCGTCAGGCTGCCGCGCACGAATCGCTTGGCAGCAGCCTCGCGCACCTTTGGTTCGAGCTGATCATGACCCTGCGGAAGGCGCACGCGCACGTCGAGACCGCGCCCGTTCACACTCTTCACCTCCCAGTACCAGCGCACGCCCGCAACCGATCCATCGGCGCGCGCGAAACCTGTCATGCTGTTGAGCGTCATGAGGACCCGGGTGAAAAAGCAGAGAGACCGCGAACGTGGCCCTGAGCTTTACCCGCACCATATCGATCCGCCAAGGGCAGCGCGGGCGTCGTTGCCCATGAAGCGTCAGTTGGCCGGCGGCTTAGGCTTCCGGACAGGCAGCGGAACGGTGCTGGTTTTAGCGTCCGGTGCTGTGGCGGCGGCCGGGGTAGCCGGTAGACCTGTGGATGCCGCGGCAGGGACAATCCCGGCCTCCGCAGCGGGTGTTTCGTCGGATTCGGCGACGCCGGGTCCGGCGGTCCGCTCCTGACCTGCTGCCTGCGACTTCTCGATCTTGCGCCAATTCTGAACAGCGGCGTTGTGAGCCGTGAGCGTCTCTGAGAACGTGTGCCCGCCTGATCCATCGGCGACGAAGTAGAGGTCGTTGGTCGCCGCCGGGTTCAGCGTCGCTTCGATGGTCGCGCGACCCGGGTTGCAGATCGGCCCCGGCGGCAGGCCATTGATGCGATACGTGTTGTAATCCGTCTTTGTATCGATGTCGGTGCGTGTGATGGGACGACCGAGCGAACCGCGCCCACCGACGATGCCATAGATGATCGTCGGATCCGATTGCAGCCGCATCTTTTTCTTCAGCCGGTTGACGAACACCGCCGCCACGCGCTGGCGCTCATCGTCCTGTCCCGTTTCCTTCTCGACGATAGACGCCAGGATCAAAGCTTCTCGTGGCGTCGAGACCGGCAAGTCGGGCGCGCGCTTTTCCCACGCCTGGGCAAGAAACTCAGCGCTCTCCTGCTGCATTTGGTCGAGGAGTTCCTGTCGCGGCATATTCTTCGAGACGCGGTAGGTGTCCGGCAGCAACGATCCCTCTGGCGGGATCTGCGTGATCTCGCCCGACAAGTTCGGTTCCGCCAAAAGACGTTCGACAATTTGCTGGCTGGTCAGCCCTTCGGGCAGCGTGACCTTGTACAGAAGCGACTTGCCCTCTCCCAGCAGTTCGAGCACGTCGCGCATGCTGGCTGCGGCTTTGACCTCGTATTCACCGGCTTTCATCTCCACGGGCTTGCCGCCGCTCATGATGTTGCGCAGCAGATGATTGGCAACGAACGCCCAGCGGCTGGAGATGATCCCTTCCCTCTCGAGTTGCTCAGCGATTTCGATCCGGCCAGCGCCTTTCTCGATGACGACGTTGCGCGCTTGCGTCAGCGGACCTGGCCGCTCGTAGTAGTGCCCGAGCAGCAACGCGAGACCCCCCGTCAACACGAGGACAACGACACTGAGCGTGATGATGGCGCTTCCGACGCGAGCCACGGTCGAGAGCACGCGGGAGGGCTGCCGGATCTTGCCGCCGCGCGGGCGTTGCGGAGCGCGTGTCGGCTCCAGCGCCTCGGACGGCGAACGCGGACGCATGCTCCCGTGCTGCGACATCGTCGGCGGAATGTCACGGCGCTGGACCATCACGGCTCCTCGTAGGTCGCAACCGGCACAAGGCCCCGCGGCGTCTTTCGCTGTGTTGCGCTTTTCCCGTGTCCACTATGCCCGGCATGCGGAGCAAATTATGGCGACCGTGGGCAGCTTTAACATCGAAAAGGCCGTTGTAGCCCTGCTTCAAGCCACCCGGCGCATGATCAGCGATGCGTTCGTGCCCCCGAAGCCGAACGAGTTCGACAGCACGGTATCGATCTGCCGCTTCTTGGCCGTGTGCGGGACAAGATCGATCGCCGTCGCGACGGAGGGGTTGTCGAGGTTGAGCGTCGGCGGAGCAATTTGATCGCGCATCGCCAGGAGTGAGAACACCGCTTCGACCGCGCCGGCCGCCCCCAGCAGATGCCCGATGGCCGATTTGGTCGATGACATTGACAGTTTCGCGGCCGTATTGCCGAACAAACGCTCCACCGCCCCGAGCTCGATCTCGTCGCCCATCGGCGTCGAGGTCCCGTGCGCGTTGATGTAGTCGATGTCGGACGTGTCGATCTTCGCGCTCTTTAAAGCCGCCCGCATGCAGCGGTAAGCCCCATCGCCCGACTCGGATGGCGCCGTGATGTGAAAGGCGTCGCCCGACATCCCGTAGCCGATGATCTCGCCATAGATCTTGGCGCCACGCGCTTTGGCATGTTCCAGGCTCTCGAGCACGACGACGCCGGCACCCTCGCCCATCACGAAGCCGTCGCGATCCCGATCGTACGGCCGCGATGCCTTGGTCGGGTTGTCATTGAACCCCGTCGACAATGCACGGCAGGCGATGAAGCCAGCCATGCCGATGCGGCAGATCGGGCTTTCGGTGCCACCCGCCACCATGACTTCGGCATCGCCCAGCGCAACGAGTCGCGCGGCATCCCCAATCGCATGAGTACCCGTGGCGCACGCGGTCACGACGGCGTGGTTGGGACCTTTGAGGCCATGACGGATCGAGACGTAGCCGCCGGCGAGATTGATGAGACGTCCGGGAATGAAGAACGGCGATACGCGACGCGGACCTTTCTCCTTGAGCAGGATCGACGTATCGGCAATTCCAGAAAGCCCGCCGATGCCGGCGCCGATCAGAACGCCCGTCGTTTCCTGCTTCTCCGTCGTGTCGGCCGTGAAACCGGAATCCTTGATCGCCTGTTCGGCCGCCGCCATCGCGAAAATGATGAAGTCGTCGACCTTGCGTTGTTCCTTCGGCTCCATCCAGTCGTCGGCATTGAACTTGCCATCGGCTGTGGCGCCGCGCGGGACGAAGTTTGCGATCTGACAGGACAGATCAGAAGCCTCGAACTCGCCATTGATCCGGCGCGCTCCGTTCTCGCCGTTGAGAAGGTTTTTCCACGCAGCCTCGACCCCGACGCCTACGGGCGTCACCAATCCCAGTCCCGTCACGACGACGCGCCGCAGCATCCCCAGTTCCTTATGTCTCGCCCGGCGGCGTTCCGCCGGTCATCTCGCCGAATTTCAGCACGTCAGGACGCGCTGCCAGATGAACGAACGGCGTCCGGGATCAAAAGAGCCCGAACGCCGCACAAGTCTCAATGCCGCCGCGCCGTCGCAAAACGATCAGCGGCAGCGTACCCGGCGCCGTTCAGGCGGCCGTTGCATTCTTCTCGAGGAACCGAACGGCATCGCCGACGGTCAGGATGTGCTCGGCGGCATCATCCGGAATTTCGCATCCGAATTCTTCTTCGAATGCCATCACCAGCTCGACCGTGTCCAAGCTGTCGGCGCCGAGGTCGTCGATGAAGCTGGCGTTCTCCGTCACCTTCTCGGTCTCGACGCCCAGATGCTCGACAACAATTTTCTTCACGCGCTCTGCGACATCGCTCATCGTCTTCCTCGCGTCCCTTGATCTGTTTGAATTGGCAGTGTTCGTTCGTTGATCCGGCTGCAACCGTTGCCGGCCACCGCCTCGAACGGCTGAGCAGGCCCTCCCCTACTCCATCCGTCCGGCTAATCTGAGTCCTTGCGGCTCCCCAGCGCTATCGCCACGATCGATAGGGCTTTTCCCCAGCTTCCGCAGCAAAAAACATCGCTCGGTAACACAGTTCCTCACCCTTTGGCCACCGTGGTGGACTTTTGCCGCAGCCGTAGAGCGGCCAGGAATTCTCCCGCCGGGCCAAGCCTTTGGCGAAGCTGCTAGACCATGGCCATCCCACCATTGATATGCAGCGTTTGGCCAGTAATATACCCGCCCTCGTTGGATGCCAGATACAGCGCGCCGGCAGCGATATCCTCCACCGAGCCGAAACGTTGGGCCGGGATCATCTTGGCGATCTCTTCCTGCTGCTTGTCGTTGAGCACGTCCGTCATGGCCGTCCTGATGAAGCCCGGCGCGATACAGTTGGCCGTGATGCCCCGGTTGGCCACTTCGCGGGCGAGGCTCTTGGTCATGCCGATCATGCCGGCCTTCGAGGCGGCATAATTGCCTTGTCCCGGATTGCCGAACACACCCGAGACCGACGAGATATTGATGATGCGCCCGAAGCCCGACTTGTTGCGCAGCATGGCGCGAGCGGCGGCCCGGCAGAGCATGAACGTCGAGGTCAGGTTGACCGCGATCACATCGTCCCACTGCTCATCCTTCATGACCATGAACAGGTTGTCTTTGGTGAGACCGGCGTTGTTGACGAGGATGTCGAGTCGTCCGCCCAGCGCCTTGGAGGCTTCGTCGATCAGCTTCTGCACCTGCGCGCGGTCGGCGAGGTCGCAGGGCACCACCACGATGCGATCGCCCAGTTCCGCCTTGAGTGCGTCCAGCTTCTCGACCTGACGGCCGGAAATGGCAACCGTCGCGCCCGCGGCGTGAAACGCCCGCGCAATGCCGGCTCCAATGCCGCCCGTCGCGCCCGTCACGAGCGCGGTCTTGCCTGTCAGATCGAACATGAGTGCCGTCCCTGGGTTGTGTCTTTCCCGAATTGCAGATCGGGCCCGAGGTGCAGATTGGGCCCAAGTTGCAGATCGGGTCGTTCCTTAGCGCCGGACTTGTGGAACCCGCCCTTTCCCCCGTCAAGGGGGCTGACACACCCCTGCGGCGCCACGGACGCCTGCACGGTGACGGGTCACACCAGCGCAGCGATGACCGCTTCGATGTCGCCCGGCGTGCCGATGGGCGTCGCCTTGATCGACTTCTCGATACGGCCGACGAGACCCGACAGCACCCGTCCAGCGCCGATCTCGTACACCTCGGTAATCCCGTTTGCTGCCATGAACTGCACGCATTCGCGCCAACGCACCGTGCCGGTGACCTGCTCGACCAACCGCCTGCGGATCTCGTCGGGATCGGAAATCGGCGCAGCCAGCACGTTCGCCACGAGCGGCACGACGGGCGCATTCACCTGCACGTTTGCAAGCGCTTCGGCCATCGCATCGGCGGCCGGCTGCATCAGCGCGCAATGGAAGGGTGCCGACACGGGCAGCGGAACTGCACGGCGCACGCCATAGGCCTTGCCCGCTTCCGGCACGCGATCAAGCGCCGTCTTATGGCCCGACAGCACGACCTGCGTCGGTTCGTTGTCGTTGGCCACCTGACAGCACTCACCCTGAGCCGCCGCTTCCGCAACTTTTTGCGCCACGTCGATGCCCACGCCCAGAAGCGCCGTCATGGCGCCTTGGCCAACCGGGACGGCCTTCTGCATGGCCTGACCACGCAGCTTGAGTAGTTTTGCCGTATCGGCGAGAGAGAACGTGCCGGCCGCCGCAAGCGCCGAATATTCCCCCAGCGAATGCCCGGCGACAAACCGGACCTTGTCTTTGAGCGAGAAACCCTGCTCGCGCTCCAGCACCCGCATCACCGCCATGGATACAGCCATGAGCGCCGGCTGGGCGTTTTCCGTGAGCGTCAGGGTCTCCTTCGGACCCTCCCACATGATGGCCGAGAGCTTCTGCCCCAGCGCCTCATCGACCTCGGCGAACACGTCGGCGGCGTCCTTGTATGTCGCCGCCAGTTCGCGCCCCATGCCCACGTCCTGGCTGCCCTGCCCCGGAAACACGAATGCGATCGCCATCGTTGCGCCTCTCACGTTGCGGCCATGCCGCCCTCGCCTGCTGGCGCGGGCAATGCCCTATGCAGGGAAGCGGCGTCAAGGACGGATGACCACCCACTGACACCGCTACGCTAATTTTGATGAATTCAGTGGGCAGCGCGGACCCCAAACAACGGCTTCACCAGACCGACCGCGGCAGCCGTGATGCCGCCGGCAACCAGACCGATCACGGCGGAGGCGAGCGTCCCTGTCAGCCAAGCCCAGAAGCCGGATGCGAAGGGAATAGCAGCGCGAACGGCCTCGGACACGTCGTGGATGAGATGCTCTGGACCGTCGAAACCGTAGATCGCGAGACTGTGGATCAGTATCCCGCCACCGACCCAGAGCATCGCGATCGTGCCGACAAAGCTCAGGAGCTTCAGGAACGGCGGCATGCCCTTCACGAGAGCCCGGCCCACCGGTGCGAGAACGCCGCCCCGGTTGACCAGCCAAACCCCCACGTCGTCCGCTTTGACGATCAACGCCACTGCGCCATAAACAAGAAAGGTGATGAACAGGCCGACAACCGCCAGCACCGCGCCTTGCGTCAACAGCTCAGGCTGGGGACCATCGGGAGGCGTGATCGTGTTGAGCGCGATCGCCATGATTTCGGCGGAGAGGATGAAATCGGTGCGTATGGCTCCCGCCACGCGCTGTTCTTCGAGCCTGGCCGCTTCCGGCGTTCCCTCTTTGACATCGACCACCGTCACGTCCTTCGTCTCGGGGACGAGCATCTGATGGACTTTTTCGTAGCCTTCGAACGCGAGATAGAAGCCACCCAACATGAGGATTGGCGTGATGGCCCAAGGCGCGAACTTCGACAGGATCAGCGCCGCAGGAAGGAGGAACAGCAGCTTGTTCTTTAGCGAACCCAGCGCGATGCGACCGATGATGGGCAATTCGCGCTTGGCTGCGAGGCCCGTGACATAGCGCGGCGTCACGGCCGCATCGTCGATCACGATGCCGGCAGCCTTGGCACCGGCTTTGCCGGCTTGTGCGGCCGCGTCGTCGATCGTGGCGGCGGCGACCTTGGCCAGGGCAACGACGTCATCGAGAAGTGCAAGCAAGCCACTCATGCGCCGATTTTCCCCTGCCGCTGCGCGCCAACCGCGCAGCGCCCGTTTTGACCTGATCCGCCCTTCTCCCGCAAGCGCGCAACAGATCAAAGGCGCCCCCAAGGGAACCCCGTTGCATAACGGGGCTGGTCCGGCGCAGTTGCATCTGTCATCCCGTCGCAGGATTGATGACGGCCGCAGCACTCGTGATTCGATTCAAGCTTGGAGCCACCCTTGGAGCTCTTGATCGCCAAAATTGCTGCCGTAGGTCTCGCCGGCATCGGTTCGCAATGGATTGCTTGGCGCTTTCGCGTCCCCGGTATCGTGCTGCTGGCGCTCGCCGGGCTCATCATGGGACCGGCCACGGGATTCCTGGTTCCAGAGCGGGATTTCGGCCAGCTTTTCAAGCCGATGGTGGCGGTTGCCGTCGCGATCATCCTGTTCGAAGGCGGCTTCACGCTCAATTTTCACGAGATCCGTCACACCTCCACCGCGGTGCGCCGTCTTGTGATGATCGGCGCCCCGCTGGCGTGGATACTCAACACCGCCGCCGGTTACTACGTGGCCGGCCTGCCGTTCCCGGCCGCCGTGATCCTCGGCGGCGTCCTCGTCGTCACCGGCCCCACGGTGATCATGCCGCTGCTGCGGCAATCAAACCTCACGCCACGTCCGGCGTCGCTTCTGCGCTGGGAGGCGATCATCAACGATCCCGTCGGCGCGCTATTCGCCGTCATCGCCTTCGAGACGCTGCTCGTCGCGCAATCGGGAGGCTCCCTCCCCGATCTCATCATGCATGCGCTGGCCGCGCTGCTGTTTGCGCTCGGTCTTGGCATTGCGGCCGGTCGTGCGGTCGTGTGGGCCTTCAACGGTGGTCACGTTCCCGAATACTTGAAGGCGCCCGTACTGCTGGTCGTTGTGCTCGGCTCGTATGTCGCCTCACAGGAAGTGCTGGAAGAAAGCGGACTTCTCACCGTCACCGTGCTCGGCATCACGCTCGCCAACTCCAATCTCACCGACCTCGTCGAAATCCGCCGCTTCAAGGAAACCATCACGACCCTGCTCGTGGCCGGCGTCTTCGTGCTGCTCAGCGCCAATATCGACAAGAGCACCATTCAAGCGCTTGATTGGCGCGCCGCCGCGTTCGTCGCCGTCATGCTGTTCGTGGTTCGGCCGCTTACGATCTTTCTCGCCACCATCGGTTCCGGCCTCACCTGGCAAGAGCGTGTCCTCACGGGCTGGATCGCGCCGCGCGGCGTCGTCGCCATCGCCGTGACCGGCTTTTTCGCGGCCAAACTCACGGAGCTCTACATCGACGGCTCGCGCGAGATGATCGGGCTTGCCTTCGCAATGGTCATGACGACCGTGGTCCTGCACGGCTTCTCGCTCGGCCCCCTCGCCCAATGGCTCGGTCTTGCTGCCGCCAAGCGCAACGGCGTCATCATTGTCGGCGGCAGTGCCTGGAGCGTCGGCCTCGCCCTGAAGCTCAAGGAATATGGAATTCCCGTCCTGATCGTGGATAACAACTGGAACGAATTGCGCGACGCCCGCGCCGCAGGCCTCACCACCCACTATGGCGAAATCCTCTCAGAAACCGCCGAATTCGCCGTCGATTTCGGCAGCTACGGCACGTTCATCGCAGCCACCGACAACGACGCCTACAACACCCTCGTCATCAACGACTACGCCTTCGACTTCGGCCGCCGCAACGTGTTCCAACTCGCACCCGCTCCTCGCAAACTGGGAACCGCAGCCGAGGCGGCATTCACGCTCGGCGGCCGTCCGTTGCTTGCCGGCCAATCCGCGCTCAATGAATTCGCGCGTGGCAGCGATGACGTGGCTTTCAGCGCCACTAAGTTGACATCGAAGTTCGACTTGAGCCAGCTGTTGGCCAGCAAAGACGCGCGCTGGGTTCCCGTCCTCGCGATCAAGCCCGACAAATCTATTCTTGTCGCAGCAGCCGATACCGAGTTTGCCCCCAGCGCCGATGACATCGTGATCGGCCACTAGCTGCGCTCACGCTGCGCGCCGAAGCACCTGCAAATAATTGACGCTCGTGTCGTCGCCCACACTCCACCGGAAGGTGAGCGGATTGAGCGACACACCCTTGATCTCGACGGGCTCAAACCCGAGCGGCGCCACGTGACGGTGCACCTCGTCCGGCCGCACGAACTTCGCCCAGTCATGTGTCCCGCGGGGAAGCCAACGCAGCACGTACTCGGCCCCCACAATAGCCTTCACGTACGACTGCGGTGTCCGATTGAGCGTCCCGATCACCATCAGCCCGCCGGGCTTCACCAGCCGACCCACGGCCTGCAGGAAGTCGCCCACGTCCGCCACATGCTCGACCACCTCCAGCGACAGCACGATATCGAACGTCTCGACTTCAGCCGTCAGGTCCTCCGGCAGTGCATGCCGGTAGGCGACGGCAACGCCAACCTGCTCGGCATGATGCCGGGCGACCATGACGTTGCGCTCCGATGCGTCTATGCCGACGACCTCCGCGCCAAGGCGCGCCATCGGCTCCGACACGAGCCCAGCGCCGCAGCCCGCATCGAGCAGCCTGAGACCGGCAAGCGGCTGCGCCCGGACCGGACACCGCCCAGACAACGCCGGGAGTTGTTGTGACAAGTAGGCGATCCGGGAGGCGTTGAACGCATGCACCACCTTGAAGGCGCCGTTCGGCTTCCACCATTCCTCGGCCAACGCATTAAACCGCGCCACCTCGGCGGCATCCGCCGTGGGCTTCGCGGTCTTTAATTCATCCTTGCGCAGCACGTCGCCGCCTCCTGTAAGCATTCGCTACGTCTATACGCGAGCCGAGCCCGTCTGGGACCTCCGGCCGCAAACAAGAGGCCGGCCGCGTCTTGCACAACGACCGAATTCGCGTATAAGGCCCCTCGTCACCCGCTCCGGTTGGAGGCTGAACGGGGGACCGTGTTGTATTGGCGAAAGCTGATCTTCACGGCAGGGACCCCAGGGTCCCGTCTCCCAGTGTCTTCACTCTCATGGGTTCCTGTTGGCCCTTCCAGGTTCAGCAGAGGCTTTGCGCCGGAGGATGACCCGTTTGCACGGTAGTCGTGTTCGCGGAACTGCCTCACACCGGTTTACCGCGTGTGGGCCAAAACTCGGCTTCACACCCGCCTGCGGAGTGTGAACCCAAGCAAAGAAGGGGCTATGCATGCCGTTATACGAGCATGTTTTCCTGACGCGTCAGGACGTGTCCAACCAGCAGGTTGAGACGCTCACCAAGGAATTCACGGACATCATCACGGAAGGTGGCGGCAAGGTCACCAAGTCCGAGTATTGGGGCCTCAAGGGCCTCGCCTACAAGATCAAAAAGAACCGCAAGGCGCACTTCTCGCTCCTCAACATCGACGCTCCGCCGGCCGCAGTGACCGAAATGGAGCGCCGCATGGGCATCCAGACGGACATCCTGCGCTTCATCACCGTCAAGGTGGAAGAACACGAGACCGAGCCGTCCGCGATGATGCGCAAGCAGGATCGCGACGAGCGCGGTGACCGTGGCGATCGCGGCGACCGTGGTGATCGTGGCCCCCGTGGCGGCGGTGGTTTCCGTGGTGGCGACCGCGAAGGCGGCTCGACTTTCCGCCCGCGTCCCCCGCGTGAAGGTGGTGGCTTCCGTGACGGCGGCGATGCCCCGCGCGGACCGCGTCCGCCCCGTCCGCCCCGTAACGACAACCCTGGCTCGGAGGGCTAATCCATGGCTGAAATTCAGCAGCTGGCCGCTCGCCGGCCGTTCCATCGCCGCCGCAAGACCTGCCCGTTTTCGGGCGATCATGCGCCGAAGATCGACTATAAGGACGTGCGCCTTCTCGGCCGCTACATCTCCGAGCGTGGCAAGATCGTGCCGAGCCGCATCACGGCAGTCTCTGCCAAGAAGCAGCGTGAACTGGCCAAGGCCATCAAGCGCGCCCGCTTCCTCGGCCTCCTGCCCTACGTTCTGAAGTAAAACCGCCTCGACCAGCCGGCGCGCCGCAAGGCGTGTCGGTCGAGGCAAACAGAAATACCGCCCCAACCGGCCGGCGCGCGGAACGCGTGTCGGTTGGGGCCAATAAAGACGATCGGCGCGCGGAACGCGTGTCGGTCGCGGCCAAGCGAAAGAAATGGTTGGGCGCGCGGCTGAGGCCGGACAGCGCCCTAACCGCGAAAGCGGGACAGCTGGGATCCGATGCGCAATCAACTGCTCATTGCTGTGTTGCTGGGCCTCGTGTCGGCGGTGGTGTTCGCCTCCGCCACGACCGGTCCGATGCTCATGCGCTACGTCCTGTTCCTGCTCACGTCGCTGCCGATCTTCCTGGCGGGACTGGGCTGGGGCTGGCGGTTCGCGGGCGTGGCCGGTGCAGCGAGTATCGGCATCGTCGCAGCGATCGCCGGACTGCAGGTGGCCGGTATCTATGGCCTGACGCAGATCCTCCCTGCGGTCGTCCTCACATATCTTGCGCTTCTAAACCGCCCCTACCAGCCGGACGGCGCCGAGACCGCCATCACGGAATACTACCCTGTCGGGCGCCTCGTCCTTTGGGCCGCTGTCATGGCCGGCACGATTACCCTGCTCGTCCTGCTCATCATCGGACAGGATTTCGAAGAGTTGCGGGCGGGCCTGAAGCAGTATCTGGGCGAGGCCATCAAAACCAACATGCCGCCCACCGCGAGCGGAACGCCCCTCGACGATCAGCAGCTCGAAACGATGACCAACATCATGGTCGCCGTCATGCCGGCCGCGTCCGCCGTATCCTGGCTGACAGCACTTGTGTTCAACCTCTGGCTCGCAGGCCGCATCACGCTCGCAGCCGGCCAGCTCCAGCGTCCCTGGCCCGACATCTCCGCCATGGAATTCCCGCCCGGCACCGCTTTGATGCTGCTCGCAGCGATGCTCGGTGCTGGAGCCAAGGGCATCGCAGGCGCGGTCGGCACGTCGTTCCTGGGGGCTTTCTTCCTCGCCTACGTTTTCGCGGGCCTGGCCGTCATCCACTATGTGACGCGAGCCAAGCCCTGGCGGCCGTTCGGACTTTGGGTGCTCTACATCGGGCTCCTCGTCGTTGCCGTCTGGATCGCCGTTCTCATCGCCCTCGTCGGTCTGGCGGAACGTCCGCTGCGGCTGCGCGAGCGCGCCTTCCCTTCAGGCCCACCGCCGCCTCCGGCACCGGTGTCCACCTGATTTCATCCGCATCACCATTCAACCTCTAAAACTCAACGAAAAGGATCACGACCATGCAAGTCATTCTCCTCCAGCGCGTCGGCCGCATTGGCCAGATGGGCGATGTCGTCAACGTCAAGGACGGCTTTGCCCGCAACTACCTGCTGCCGCAAAAGCGGGCTCTGCGCGCCACCAAGGAAAACCTCGCCAAGTTCGAAGGCCAGCGCTCACAGCTCGAAGCCAACAATCTCGAACTCAAGAAGGAAGCCGAAGCCGTCTCCGCCAAGCTCGAAGGCCAGACCTTCGTCGCCATTCGCTCGGCTGGTGACACCGGACAGCTCTACGGCTCCGTTTCGACCCGCGACATCGCGGAAGTCGTCACCACCGGCGGCTTCACGGTCGACCGCAACCAGATCGTGATCGACAAGCCGATCAAGACCCTCGGCGTCCATGGAGCCAAGGTCCAGCTCCATCCGGAAGTGCTGGTTGCCGTCCAGATCAACGTTGCCCGCTCGCAGGAAGAAGCCGACCGTCAGGCCCGCGGCGAGAACGTCACCGTCATCAAGGATGAGAAGCTCGACATCGAAACCTACTCGGAAGACATGTTCGAGGAAGGTGCTGTTCCCAAGGACGAGGACGAAGCCGAGGAAGCCTGATCGCCGTCCTTTACATTTGCTGAGAAGCCCTGCGGTGCATCGCGTACCGCAGGGCTTTCTTTGTTAGACCCCGGCGGGGGAGAGCTTGAATGCAGTCACGTCTTCGCGATCACGCAAGCTGGCAGCAAGGGCTTCCAACCCGTCATCTGCCGCCGTTTTGATCCTCATCCGGTACTCGAAAAATCCGTCGGCTTTGTCGTACCGATAGGAGACGTCCGTGAGTGAGAACCCCTGCCCTTCGATGAGCGCACGCGTCGTACTTTCAGGCGGCACGCGATCAATGGGAAATCGCAGCACGAGAACCGCAAAATTGTTGCTCGGCAGAGCCGCCTCGATGCGACGGAAGACAGCGAGCGTCCCAATCGTTGCGATAGTCGCCAGAATGGCGGGATAGAACATGCCCACGCCGTAGAGGATGCCGATCGCCGAGGTGATCCAGATCGATGCGGCGGTGGTTAGCCCCCGAACGGACAAACCATCCTTGAAGATGACGCCGGCACCTAGAAACCCGATGCCGGTCATGATGCCCTGGGCAATGCGGGTCGGGTCGGTCCGCACCGTATCCATGGGCACGGATCCAATCCATGTCCACTGATGGGATGTGACGACCATCAGCAGCGCTGACGCAAGACACACCAGCGCATGCGTTCGAAACCCTGCCGGCCGCCCGTGGTGACTGCGCTCCAGCCCAATCACACTGCCGGCGGCCCACGCGGAGCCGAGATTGAGTGCGATGGCAATCTGATCCTCGGTCATGGACCCTCTCTTAGGATGAACCCACGAGGAACGGACTGGCTCCCGCTTTGTCGAATAAATTTGCCGAGGCTCAGCTCGCAAAACAGAAAACGGGGCAGCCTTGTAAGGCCACCCCGTTCCGGCTCATGTCAAAACGCGTTTGGAGGAAGACGCAGTGACACTGACTAGGAGGAAACTGGCCCGCTCACCCCGTAAGGGCGCGGCGGGAAAACTGGTTCACTGAGCCGAAGGACGGCGGCGAACCGGCTGACGCTGGAGGAGCGCCAGGATAAGGGCCTGCATGATGATCTCCTGGCCCGGTGCCGGGCCTTGTCTTGTTTTTGCGTTCGCGGGCACACAACGCTTCCCAGCACCCGCCAACAACAAACATCTACCATCCGCATCTACGCCGTAGAAGTCATTCTTTTGCAGCGCAGCACCGCGCCACGTGCATAGCTGGCGGTGATCCGTTTCGTGCGAGGGCCAAACTGGTTGAAAAATCGGGGTAGCTGATACGAAAAAGGGGCACCTCGCGGCGCCCCTCAGTCTATCAGCGAGCGTAAACGATTACCGGATGGTCGGCGCAGAGTAGGCGAGACGATCGATCACCCGCGTCGTCAGGAAGGAAGCCCCCGTAGAGCAGAAGAATTCGACCGAGGGGCCGTCTGCGGTATCCATGCGCGCCGTGCGACCGGCGGCAACCAGCGTGCTAAATCGTGAAGCAGATCCGCCTTTTGCGGAGTCCGAGGCCGCTTCGCCGGCTTCGCCGACCAAGAGTGTCAGATCGCAGCCACCGCGCTCCGCGAGAAAGTAACCGACCGCCTGCTTCGAACCGACCGGGAACGAGAGACCCGCCTTCGGCTTGACGACTGTGGCAGACGAGAACTCGCCCGCATGACCCGATGTCGCGTTGAGACCGGCGATACCGGCGACAGCGAGTGCAGCGGCGGCAAAGACAGATTTGGACGAAGAGAAAATGGTCATTAGGGGCTCCATCGTGTTTGAACAGGGTTGTAAACACAAACAGCGCCCGCAGCGGCCTCACGTGCTCATGATTGGTCTCAACTGCTGGCGAGGGCATATCTAACCCCCTCAAGAGTTGTACAAAAGTGCTACTTCGGTATCCCAGCCCTGCGTTTGCTGCAGCGCAAAACGGTCACAGCCCGGACGGGTAGGGCTACCCGCTCAGGCTGTGTTGTCAGTGCAAAGCTATGCGAATTGCGCTGGGCTCGAGTAGATTAGGAAGCCTTACCCTTGGGATGGGGCTCGCGGGTGAACACCTTGGCGTGCAGGTGATCGCCTTCCGGCGCGCACTGGAACGACGCCGAGTGCGAGTCCGTGGTGTCGATCTGCAGCGCGGCCCCCTTCGCAACGGTGACGCTGAAGCGCGTGCCGGGCGTTTCGAGGCCGGTCACGCCGCCCTCCTTCGCCGCGATCACGACTGTCAGGCCGCAGCCCCCTTCCTTCGGTTCGAAGTAGGTCATCGTGTGCTTGGGCCCGACATCCAGCGACAGGCCCTTGCCGGGCTTCACGTCGATGGCTTCGGGTTCTCCGGCAAGTCCGATTGCGGAACAGGTGACGACTGTCACTGCCGCGACGGAAACGCCGGCAATGGTTCTTAGAATGCGGCTCATGGCTTAATCCTGGTTGGTCATCGGCTGAATGGCCGGGGCGGGCGACCGATGACGGGTCCGTCAAATCGCACCCGGCGCTTGACGAAAACTCTACCCCCCTCAGATCGCTGATAAAACGAAGCCAAATGCCTCTCGGACATCGCGTCCTCGCATGATCCGGATCAAAGCGGACTCAAAGCGCGCTGCGTTCCTGGGCCGCCGGACCAGATCGCGCTGTCGCCGCGTGAAGCCGCAATCCGCTTGGGACAAGCGACACCCCTGTGCGCGACAAGCCCGTGCGCAGCCGCTATAACCCGCCCGTCCTCACCCAAGACCGCACGAGAGCCGATGCAAGACGCAGCCGAAAAGCCCGCCATCACGCCCGAAGTCGTTGCCGAGCATGGGCTCAAGCCCGACGAATACCAGCGGCTGTTGAAGATCCTTGGCCGCGAGCCCTCGCTGACCGAGTTGGGTATCTTCTCCGTCATGTGGTCCGAGCACTGCTCGTACAAATCCTCCCGCGTCTGGCTCAAGACGTTGCCGACCTCGGGGCCGAAAGTCATTCAAGGCCCCGGCGAGAATGCAGGCGTCGTTGATCTCGGAGACGGCGACTGCGCGGTCTTCAAGATGGAAAGCCATAACCACCCCTCATACATCGAGCCGTTCCAGGGCGCGGCCACCGGCGTCGGCGGCATCATGCGAGACGTCTTCACGATGGGCGCGCGCCCCGTCGCCAATCTCAACGCGCTGCGCTTCGGCGCCCCCGAACATCCAAAAACCCGCCATCTCGTCGACGGCGTCGTGGCCGGCATCGCGCACTACGGCAACTGCACCGGCGTCCCCACCATCGGCGGCGAAACCAATTTCGACGCGGGCTACAACAACAACATCCTCGTCAACGCCATGTGCGTCGGCCTCGCCAAGACCGACAAGATCTTCTACTCGGCCGCCAAGGGCGTAGGTCTTCCCGTCGTCTATGTCGGTTCCAAAACCGGCCGCGACGGCATCCACGGCGCGACCATGGCGTCCGCCGAATTCGACGACAAGAGTGACGAGAAACGTCCCACTGTTCAGGTCGGCGACCCCTTCACCGAGAAGCTGCTCATCGAAGCCTGCCTCGAACTGATGGCGACCGACATGATCATCGCCATTCAAGACATGGGGGCGGCCGGTCTCACGTCCTCCACCTCCGAAATGGCCGACAAGGGCGGCGTCGGTATCGAACTCATTCTCGACCACGTCCCCCAGCGTGAAGCCAACATGACCGCCTACGAAATGATGCTCTCCGAAAGCCAGGAGCGCATGTTGATGATCCTGAAGCCGGGGCGCGAACCCGACGCCGAAAAGATCTTCACCAAGTGGGGTCTCGACTTCGCCGTCATCGGCAGGACCACCGACACCGGCCGCATGATCGTCACGCACAAGGGCAAGATCGAAGCCGATCTACCGGTTCCGGTGCTCGCCAACTCCGCGCCGATGTACGAGCGGCCGTACTTTCATCCCGTGCCACCCGCGCCCGTACTGCCCGAATGGGTTCCGGCACCCAACAGCCTGACGAACGCGTTGACCACGATGATGGCCTCGCCCGCACTCGCCTCGCGCCGCTGGATCTACCAGCAGTACGATCACATGGTGATGGGCGACACGGTCGGCCGCCCGGGCGGTGACGCCGGCGTCGTACGCATCCACGGCACGCAGAAGGGCATCGCGGCCACCTGCGATGTCACACCCCGCTATGTCGCCGCCGATCCGGAAATGGGCACCAAGCAGGCCGTGGTCGAAACCTGGCGCAACCTCTGCGCTGTCGGCGCCGACCCCATCGCCATCACCGACAACATGAACTTCGCCAACCCCGAGCGTCCCGAGATCATGGGTCAGTTCGTGGCGAGCGTGAAGGGCATGGGCGAAGCCTGCCGCGTCCTCGATTATCCCGTCGTCTCCGGCAACGTCTCGCTTTACAACGAGACCAACGGGATCGGCATCCCGCCCACGCCCGCCATCGGCGGCGTCGGCCTTGTCCCCGATGTATCGAAGATCGCAGATATCGCCCTGAAGCGCGACGGCGATCTCCTCGTCGTCATTGGCCTCGAGCGAGGCTGGCTCGGCCAGTCGCTTTATCAGGGAATCATCGCCGGCAAATTCGAAGGCGCGCCTCCTCCCGTCGATCTCGCCGATGAATTGAAGGCCGGCCGCCTCGTCCGCGCACTCATCCGCGAAGACAACGTCTCCGCCGTGCACGATTGCTCCGACGGCGGTCTCCTCATCGCGGTCATGGAAATGGCGCTTGCCGGCAACATGGGCGTCGATCTCTATCCGTATGAAGGCACCCTGCCGCCTCACGCCGTCTGGTTCGGCGAAGACCAGGGCCGCTATGTCCTCTCCGTCACACCGGCGAAAGCGGAAGAGGTCCTCGAACGCGCCCGCCTCCTCGCCCTGCCCGCCCGCGTGGTCGGCAAAGTCGGCGGCGACGCAATCACCATCCGCGGTGACGAGGACCCCTACCCTCTCGCAAAACTCCGTGCCCTCAACGAGGCCTGGCTGCCCGATTACATGGCCGGGCATTAGCTCGGAACCTCCGCCCGTCCTCGCGGTTACCCCGCCTGTGTCCTCTCAACAAGGTTCCAGGGATGTGGTGCGATGACGGTGACGTGGCGAAGGCAAGTGGCGCTGGGCGCTTGGGTTTTGGGAGCGGCAGCGATGTTTGATGCAGCCTCGGCACAACAAGGACAAACACAAGAATTTACGGCCAAATCCGGCGCGATCGCAGCTGAGATGCTGGCTCCATTGGAGCATCCTTGGAAGATCGCGGTTCTACCGGGTGACCGCCTGCTCATCACCGAAAAGCCGGGTCGCCTGCGCCTCTTCGAAAACGGCAAACTGTCCGAGCCCATCGAAGGCGTTCCGGAAGTGCATTTCGAAGGCCAGGGCGGACTGCTCGGCGTCGTGACCGACCCCGGCTTTTCGATCAACAACACCATCTACCTGTCGTACGCGGAACCTGCCGAACAGCAGCCCGAAAATGCCTCTGATCCAGGTGACCCGCGCGTCGGCGATGACGGTCCCAACAGTGATGTCGTTTTGAAGGGCCTCGCGGTGGCCCGAGCCGAACTCGACGGCACGAAACTAAAGAACGTCGAAGTCATCTGGCGCCAGGAACCCAAGCAGATCGGCCGCGGTCACTTCGGTGGACAGATGACGTTCTCCGGTGATGGCAAGCTGTTCATCACGTCAGGCGAACGGCAGCGCTTCCTCTCCCACGATCCCACCACGAACGCCGGCAAGATCGTGCGCATCAACTCAGATGGCGTGCTCCCTGCCGACAATATGGATCAGGGACCGAAGAACACACGCCGCGACGTGTGGAGCACGGGCCACCGCAATCCGCTGGGCATCGCATTCGATCCCGCGACCGGCAAGCTGTGGATCCATGAAATGGGACCGCTCGGCGGCGATGAATTCAATCTGATCGAGCGCGGCGCCGATTACGGATGGCCCGCCGTTTCCAACGGTGACCATTACGACCGGCAGAAGATTCCGCGGCATGAGACACGGCCCGAATTCAAGAAGCCCGTCATAACATGGACGCCGGTCATCTCACCCGCCGGCTTGATCTTCTACAAAGGCACCCGCTTTGCGAATTGGACCGGCAAGGCTCTGATCGGGGGTCTCACCGCCAAAGGTCTCGTCGTTGTCGACGTGAAGGGCGACACCGCGAGCGAATTCGAGCGGATCGACATGAAGATGCGGGTCCGCGATGTCATGGAAGCCGCGAACGGTGATCTTTTTGTGCTGAAGGACGGCGAAGACGGCGGGCTTCTGCGGCTCAAGCCACATGAGAAGGATGCGCAGCGTTGACCCGCTGAAGCCTAGCTGGCCGGTTTGGCGTTGCGTTCCTTCTTGGCAATCTTGGCCACACGCGAGTTGGCGTTCTTGGCCTTCCGCTGGCGAGACTGAATCTTACGGCGGCGCGAGTTCGACATCGTCGGCATGGGGGTATCTCCTGTGTTGGCCCAGGGTTCTAGGGGGAATTGGCGCGCTGTCAACGCCGACACGAAACCGCCGGCAAAGCCCCTGCCGCGAACGCTGGACAATCTTAATACTGCGTGGCGAACAGCACGAGCCAGTCGGGCATCGCCTCCACGATCTTTGCCTCGACGATCTTGTCGTAGCCGGTGAGGATCGCCAGCCCGACGAGGACGAAGCTGACGCCCAGCAGCGTCCGCCCGATCTGGGCCGTCCGGCCGGCGGCTGCGCGGCCACTACCGGTAAGCCGCCCCAGCACGTACCCAGCCGACAGGAGGGACGCCGCAGCGCCCAGCGCGAATACCGTCATGGTGGCGAACACGTGCGCCTGTGATCCGCCCGCCGCCGCCAGGGAAATGGCCGCACCGAGGCTCGGCCCCACGCACGGCGCCCATGCGATGGCCAACACGGCACCCATTCCGGCCGCACCGAGCAATCCCGCAGACGGCAGGCGCGCCGCCGCACCCTCGCTCCATTGCGTCAACGGCAACAGCACACTCTCTAGCCGGTGGCCGATCGACGGCACCACGAGGGCCAAGCCGAACGCTGTCATCAAAACCGCCGCGACCATCCTCACCGCGCCCGTGTCGCCAAGCTCGGCACCGGAGCTGGCGAGCACTGTCCCGACTATGCCGAATGTCAAGGCAAGTCCGGCCGCAAGTGCGAGGGGCGCACCCACACCTCGGGCCCGGGCGCCGGAAAGAACGACCGGCACCAGCGGGAGAACGCAAGGGTTGAGGATCGTCAGCGTGCCGGCGACAAATGCGAAAGCGAGGCTGAACATCGCTGGATTACAGCAGCGGCTTCAGGACATCCCGCACCGAGGCTTCACTCGTGCCCCATGACATCCGCCCCACTTCTTTGCCGCCCTTGTAGGCGATGATTGTGGATCGCGACACGCCGAGCGCCTTCACGACATCGGCCTGACCATCATGGTCGACGCGGAAAACCGTGACGCCGGGGCTCGAAATGCTGTTCAGGATCGATGCCTGGGCGCGGCACTGGAGGCACCAAGGCGCGTAGACGTGGACCACGACCTCTTTGCCCGATGCAATGGCGCTCTTTACGGCGCCAGCGCTGTAGGCACGGGTCTGTAATGCTTCCGCGGGGGCGGTGACTGCAATTGCGGCTGCAACGGCAACGAGCGCGACCCAAATTCGAGCAAACGACATTCGGTAGTCTCCATCTCAGAAGGACATAGCCTCCCTCTTACGGAGCAGCGGGCTCAATCGGATGTTGCCTTACTTCAGCTCGCGGCGGACCGGCGTTGAATGCCCTGCGAGCGGCTCGTGGGTTTTTCGTGCGGGCGGCAGCCGCACGCGCCACACACATCAGCGGAACGAGGGAGCCGCTGGCTGCAACGCGGACACTTTCCGAGAGCCATATAGACCCGATAGCCGAGCCAGATCACGTAAAGCGAGGCCGCCGCAGCGACACCAATCTGCAATTCGGTTTGAAGATCACCCAAAACACGTCTCCTCGAAAACAACGCGATACGAGTACCGAGGGGCGCTTGCGCCAACCTGTCCACCACAACAGATCGCATCAATTCATGTTTTAGGACCGGAAGAAAGACGTTTCCGCGAACAAACGCTTGACACCCGTTCAACCGACGCATGCGGCGGCACGCCACAAAAAGACGGGTGGATCAGGGAAGCCGCATTTCGCAATGCATCAAATCGCGCTAAACCACGCCTTGATGGGGAGCGCCGCCACAGATCTGATCATCGATCCGGCCGCCGAAGGGGAGACCCGAGGCTCATCGCAGGCCGACGATCGCCGGTTCTTTCGCTTTCTGTTGGTGGCGCTCGCGTTGCATGCGCTTCTTCTCATTCGCGTCCAAACGGCCGAGCCTCGACGGCTTGGGGCGCCTGAAGGCGCAGATGACGCGATTAGCGTGTCGATCATCACCGAGCGAGATCTGAACGGCCGCGCCACAGTCGAGGATCGCGCAGCAGGACGCCCGGCTCCAATTCCACCTCCCCCAACGCCTCAAACCACGACACCGCCGCCGCCGACCCCACCGGCCGAACAGCCCGCTCCAGCCGAACCGCCGGCCGCCGCTGCTCCACCCCCACCTCCGGCCGCCGCAGCACCTGAGCCCGCGGAAAAGCCGACGCCGCCGACCAGCCTGCGCCCGACGCTGCCGGATGAAGCCGTCGAGCCTGCCCCTAAAGCAGCCGATCCCAAACCAGCACCGGAAAAGACTGAATCGGCAAAGCCATCTGAGCAGGCCACAAAATCCGACAATGCCGCCGAAGAGGCCAAGCCCGTCGAGAAGCCTCAGCCAACGCAAAAGCAAGAACAGGCGGATAAACCGGTCGAAGCCAAACCTAAGCCGCCGGCCAAGAAGCCTGCTGAAAAGACCGAGACGGCAAAGTTGGATCTGACGCCGCCCGCCATATTCCAGGCGCCCGTAGGCGGAGGCGGCGCCGGTGTACAGCGACCGGCAGGCATTACGCGCTCAGGCGAAAACGACGATTTTGCCCGCGGCGTGATCCGTGCGCTGCAATCCACCATGCCGCAACTGCGCAACACCTTTGGCCGCGTCACGGTCCGCGTCGAACTCAATATGAACGGAAACCTCGTTCGCACGACAGTCCTGAAGCCCTCGAACATAGCAGGCCTCGATCAGAGCGTCGTGTTCGCAACACAGCAGTCGAGTTTTCCATTTCCTCCGCGCAAGGCGGTGCCCGCCGATCTCGTCTTCTTCGTCACCTACATTTATCGCTGACGTTGAAAACCTAGTTGGCGCCAATGCACCGCTCGTAGCGTCGGACCCAGTATTGCCGACTGGTGCGGACGGCGAGCCGCCTGAGCGATTCGCAACTGAGCGCATTTTGTGCAGGTGGATCGAAGAATCGCGCCGGATCCCCGCCCGCAGGTGGTGGTTTCGGCACGACGCGCTGGCTGTCGGGTGTTCTCCGCAACCGCCGCTCGGGAACGTACCGGCGCGAATTGTCGAGCCGGTTGTCATAAGGCACGCGCGGGAGAACCATTGTCCCTCCGCTGGATGACCGCGGTGCGGGCGTCGGGGGGCCATCCGGCGGACGGCTATCGAATGCGCGCGGCTGGTACTGCGCGACCTCCAAACCCTGCAGCGAACCCGCGAGAGCGCCGGCCGAGCAAGCGATACCGCTCAGCCCGCCACACACCAACATTGCGAGCCAGAGCCGCAGATCGCGCTTTACACCGAGCATGTTAGGAGACGCCGTTTCACAATAATCGTTCCGCTTAGACTACGCACTTGACGGCAACCTACAATCCGCGAAGTGTTCCCCGACGAGTGTTAACGTTAGCGATCTAAAGGATTAGTCGTGAGCGCCGGTCTACACCCCCTCGCCCCGCATCACATGCCAGCATTCATCAGCGGCCCGCACGAGGGAGACCCGCTTTACGTGATAACGACGGTCATGCTGCTGACCGCCGTGATCGGGATTGGCGTCCTCTTCTTTACGCTCCACTCCCTGCCCGAGCGCATGGGCCACAAGAAACTGCAATTCGAAGTCGTTGCCGTTCTCGGGCTCTTATCCCTATTCACACATATCCACGCCTTTTGGGTTGCTGGCCTCCTCCTCGCGCTCATCGACCTGCCGGATTTCACAACGCCGCTGAAGCGGATGGCAAGCGCGCTGGAAAAGCTTTCGGGCATCGAGCCTCCGCCCGAGACCACGCCCGACGAAGATGGGCACGATCAAGTATCGACGGCCTCGACGACGACGAAAAAACCACCGGTCGAACCTCTGCCGCGACCTGCGCTGACGACCGTCACAGCCTCGCGGGAGGCGTGATCCATGCTGGAAATTCTCGTCTGTTCGCTCTTCACGATTGTGCCCGACTATCTCTACCGCCGGTTTTACCAGGGCAAGGAGATCGGCAAGGAAATCACGCTCTATTCCGTTTGGTATGAACTACGCTGGGGCATCACCGGCTGCCTCATTCTCACGGTGCTCCTGATCACCGTGATTTTCTACAACCACCCATCGACCACCAGTGCTGTGTCTTTCTTCCGAACGATCCCCATCTTGCCTGAAGCGGGGGGCCGCGTCGAAGAGGTCTATGTCAAGCTGACCGACGAGGTGAAGCAGGGCCAAAAACTCTTCAAACTCGACAGTGCGAAACAAGAAGCCGCGCTCGAGACGGCCAAGCGTCGCGTAGCCGAACTCGACGCGCAGATGGAAATGGCGCGAGCCGATATCGCCAAAGCCAACGGCCAGATCCAGGAAGCTCAGGGTTCACTGCAACAGGCCCTCGACGAACTCAGGACCAAACAGGAATTGGTCCAGCGCAGCCCCGGCGTCGTCGCCGCGCGCGATATCGAAAAGCTCCAGGTGGGGGTTGAGGCGCGCAAAGGTCAGGTCGCCGCTGCGGATGCTGCATTACAAGCGGCCGAAACACGGCTGTCGACCTTGCTGCCTGCGGAGAAGGAAAGCGCAAAGGCGGCCCTCGCCCAAGCACAGGTCGATCTCGACAAAACGGTCGTTTACGCCGGGATCGACGGTCATATCGAGCAGTTCGTGCTGAAGCGCGGTGACTTCGTCAGTCCCGTCCTGCGTCCCGCAGGCATTCTCATTCCAGCCAGAACCGCCCAGCGGCAACTCCATGCGGGCTTCGGCCAGATCGAAGCCCAGATCATGAAGGTCGGGATGGTGGCAGAGGCGACCTGCTACTCAAAGCCACTTTCAATCATCCCACTGGTCATCACGGACGTGCAGGATTTCATTGCAGCAGGCCAGTTTCGCGCCGGTGAACAACTCGTCGACCTGCAGCAGACCCGCGCACCCGGCACAATCACTGTTTACCTCGAACCGTTGTACGAGGGCGGCCTTGAAGGCGTGACACCGGGATCCAGCTGCATCGTCAATGCCTACTCCAACAACCACGACACAATCGCGACCGAGGGGAACTTCTTTCGCCGGCTCTGGCTGCACGGGGTTGACGCCGTCGGCATCGTCCATGCCATCATCATTCGCGCACAAGCTCTGCTGATCCCGGTGAAAACCCTGGTCCTCGGCGGTCACTGAACCCGATTGGTGCGCGGCTCCATCCGTCGAAAAACGAGCCAGCCGAGGCAGGCCCAGGCGGCACCCAACGCCCATCCGGCAAGCACGTCGGAGGGCCAGTGCACGCCGAGGTAAACGCGGCTCGAGCCCACGAGCAGTGTCAGCATGATCGCAAAAGCCAGGACGTAGAACTTCGTCCGCCGGTCGTCTTGCGCCGTGGCAATCATCGCGCCGAGCGTCAGATAGATCACCGCCGACAGCATGGCATGGCCACTGGGAAACGACGGCGTAAACACCTCGGCCGCATGCGGCACCAGTTCGGGCCGCGGCCGCGCGAACCCGAGCTTGCTGAGATGACTAAGCGCCGTTCCGGCCGCGCTCCACACCAGCACGCCGACCGCCTTGCGCGTTCGACCGGTGAGGTAGAGAAACCCGGATACCGCAATCACCAGAAGCGTGAGCACCGCGGTCGAACCCAACGCTGTCATGTCGCGCACGAGTTCTTCGAACCACAACGGCCCGACAGGATCGGACACATCTGCGGGATTGCGCAGGGCGAGCAGCAAGGCCTCATCGAGGCCGCGGAAACCGCCATTGATGACCGTGCCGCCAATCAGCAGAAACAATAGAATTCCGGCCGCCGTCGCCGACAGCGCCAGCAGGACCTCGGCTTCCACAGGCCACCGATCAAGCCATCGCCGGCGGCGGCCCGTCTCAGCGGAGGACAGCGGATTCTCTGGGTTGTTCAACATCGGCTCGCGAGGCGTTGGCTGGGACCAGCACTTTAAGGGCACCCGGGCGGATGCGATACTGTAATGGCAATTTGACGATCTCCAATTCTCCATCATTGGAGAGCCGCACACGAGACCGCCGCGCTGAAACATCAATTTCGTGGGCTTCGAAATGAACGATATGCGGATCTGACTTGAACCGTCCGAGCATGGCCCGCACAACGGCGCGCGCCATCCCCCAACCGGATGGATGCTGCGAGACGTAAGCGGCGAGCACCCCGTGATGGAGGCCGTCCTTCTCCAGCATCAGGCTCGCTTTCTCGATGTAGCGGTTGTTAGAGACGGCCATGGACAGCACCCGCAAGCGCATGCGCGACTGACCATGATCGATATCCAATTCCATGCGCCGCCGGCTTTGCAGCATTTCCTTCAACGCCGAGAGATAACCTTTCAATCGCTCCCATGTGGGCTTGCCGCGAAGAGACTGCCGGTGAGCCGAGAATAGCGCGGGGAGTCCAAACGTGGAGTTGCACAGAAATATCCGGCCGTTGACCTCCGCCACATCGATCGCGGTGACGTCGCCGCCGGCCAACGTCGCCGCCGCTTCGTGCAGCGTAAGCGGGATCTTGAGATCGCGCGCAAGCCGGTTGAGAGTTCCGAGCGGCAAGATGCCGAGAGGAACGTCGGAGTCGAGCAACGCCCCAGCGGCTGCCCGCACCGTGCCGTCGCCACCCCCGACGATCAGCGCCTGACAGCCCTCCGCAAGCACCTTTGCGATCGTATCGAGCACAGCTTCGGGCGGCACAACATGCAAAGTAACGTCATGGCCGTGGGCCCGAAACGCCGACAAGATCTCATTGCGCAGCGGACCGGTTTCCCAGTCCAGCACGGTACCGGCGCGCTCGTTGACGACGACGTGAATTTGCATGGGTTCCAAACGCAGCCTTGGCCGCAACGGTTCCCCAATGCGGCGTCCACTTCCCCTCACGTGGGGAACGCATTTTCGGAAGACAACCCCTTGAAACCTGGAGGTTGAGCGTGCATAGCCCACGAAAAGCTGAAAAGGACGCTGCCACCATGCCGATGTCGGGCGCTGAAATCGAACGCAGGATCAAAGCCAAGCTGCCGGATGCCGAGGTCCGCCTGACGGATCTGGCCGGCGATAACGACCATTGGGCCGCGCACGTGGTCTCATCGGCCTTCAAGGGCCTGCCACGCGTTCGCCAGCACCAGCTTGTTTATGATGCCTTTGGAGGGCAAATGGGCAACGTGCTGCATGCCTTGCAGCTGACGACGGCAGCCCCCGCCGAATAACCGGCTCCGACCCGCGAACGTGGCCATACGGCGCCATTGACTTTCACTGCCCTCGTCCCCCATCTAACCTCAATTGCGGACGAATACGGCGGCAGAACACGACGCTTCCGACACCACAAGGAGACATGACCATGAGCGAACAAGACGTCCACGCCCGGATCAAGGAAGTGATCGACAGCAACGACGTCGTGCTCTTCATGAAAGGCAACGCGCGGTTCCCCCAGTGCGGGTTTTCCGCCACCGCCACGAAGATCCTTCAGCACCTGGGCGTACCCTTCAAGGACGTGAACGTGCTCGATGACCAGGGCATCCGCGAAGGTATCAAGAGCTATTCGAACTGGCCGACGATCCCCCAGCTCTACGTCAAGGGCGAGTTCATCGGCGGCTGCGACATCATGCGGGAAATGTTTGAGGCCGGCGAACTGCACGACCTGGTCTGCGAGAAGGGCATCCCACACCAGCATCATCACGGGTGATTCAGCCCCGTTTTTGCCACGAGTTGGAACGATACCGAAACCCGGTCGCCTTTTGCGCGGCCGGGTTTTTCATGTCTCAATGATCGCGTAGGCGGGATATGCGGCTGGGCGGACGGCGCTTCCTGTTGAGCTTCGCCATCATCGGAGCAGCCGTGTGCCTCGCGCTGGGCATTTCGCTCCCGATCATCCGTCTCACCAAATATGTGTTCTGGTCGACGGAACACTCCCTGCTTTCGACCGTGCAGGTGCTGATCCACGATGGCCAGATGTTCCTCGGGCTCACTGTGCTGATCTTTTCGATCGTCCTTCCGATTCTGAAACTTGCTCTATCTGCTCTTGATTTCGACGCTACCCACCGCCGAACTCGTCCGCCATCACCGTCGATTGAAGGCGCTCGAATGGCTCGGAAAGTGGTCGATGCACGATGTGCTCGTGCTCGCGCTGACCATCTTCTTCATCAAGGCGCAGGGGTTGTACGATGCCGCGAGCCTCGCGGGCGTCTACTTCTTCACCGCAGCCGTCATGCTGATGATCCTGTCCTACGCGTGGCTCAGAACCGAGGGTCTCGCCGCGTCGCCCGTACAGGAACCGGAACCGACGGGCCCCGTGCCGGCCTTCCGCAACTTCGTGCTGTCGTTTCTCATCATCGTCGCGACGGTCTCTTTCGCGCTGGGCATCATCCTGCCTAGCATTCGCTTCACGACCATTTACGTCTGGACCAACGAGCACTCGATCGGAACCATCATCTGGGCCCTATACGACAGCGAGGAATTCTTCCTCTGCACCGTGCTGTTCCTGTTCTCCGTGCTGTTTCCCTTCCTGAAGCTGCTCTACCTGCTGACACTCGTCGCCTCGCCTGACATCCCGCCCGAGTTTCGCAAAAAGTCGATCGCGACCATGGAGTGGCTCGGCCGCTATTCGATGACGGACGTGATGGTGCTCGCCCTCATGATCTTCTACGTGAACTCGTCCGGCTATACGGAAGCGCGCGTTCTGCCCGGCATCTACTTCTTCGCCGCCAGCGCATTGATCACGATGCTGGCCTACGGCTGGGCCAACACAGTGCCCGCGCGCCGTCCCTCGCGTGGCCCCAGCGCTGCGCCCCATCCATCGCCACAGCCCATTGCAGGCGAACCCATCGCTCTACCGACGCATCCGGCCCGCCGCTGGCGCAGCTGAGATCTCACGTCCACCAGAATGCAATTCCGATCAGGACGGCACCAACAGCGATCAGGATGAGGCCTGCGATGTTGACGAAGCGGGCGATGAAAAATCGCCAGCCGTGCTTGATCGCAGTGCGCGTATGTCCAATCCGCGCTGTATCGGCCCTGATGTCGGTGAGCTGTTCGTCGATGACCCGACCCAGTTCATCCCGAGCACCTGTCGTGCTGCCGGTCTTCGCCATGCGCCACGCGGCATCGACTGCAATACCGGTGGCATCGTAGCGGCCGGCCCAGCGCATCAGCAGCGCTCCGATCAGAACGAACACCCCGCCCGCGGCCAGCCACATTGGATTCTGCATGTGTGAGTCCCCATCACCCGACTGCAACGAAAACGGCCGGACTTGGGGTCCGGCCGTTTCGAGATATCAGAGCTGTGCCGCTTAGCGCGAGTAGAACTCGACCACGAGGTTCGGTTCCATCACCACCGGATATGGCACGTCGGCCAGCGCCGGAATGCGCGACAGCTTGGCGGTCATCTTCGAGTGATCGGCGTCGACGTAATCAGGAACGTCACGTTCCGAACTCTTGATGGCTTCGAGCAGCAAGGGCATCTGACGCGAAGCTTCCTTGACCTCGACCACATCACCGATGCGCAGACGCATGGACGGGATGGTGACGCGGCGGCCGTTGACCGACACATGGCCGTGGCTGACGAACTGGCGAGCGGCAAACGGCGTCGGCACGAACTTCGCACGATAGACGACGGCGTCGAGGCGGCGCTCGAGCAGGCCGATCAGCTGTTCGGAGGTCGAACCCTTGAGGCGCGACGCTTCCTTGAACAGCCGAAGGAACTGGCGTTCGGAAATGTTGCCGTAGTAACCGCGCAGCTTCTGCTTGGCTTTGAGCTGCTGGCCAAAGTCCGAAAGCTTCGAAACGCGGCGCTCGCCGTGCTGGCCGGGACGGCTCTCGCGCTTGTTCAACGGGCTCTTCGGACGGCCCCAGATGTTTTCACCCAGACGGCGGTCGATCTTATGCTTAGCGCTATGGCGCTTGGTCATGGTCTAGCACTCCATTGTATGTTGCAGACACAGCGCGACCGGCGCGGTGTCGGATTGGAGCGCCCCCTCCTCTGTTCGAGCCTGATATTGCAAGGCTTTGAACTGACAGGTCTCCGGCGTGACAGCCGGAAACCGCGGGTGCGCAAAACGAACGCGGGCCCAAAAGGCCCGCGCAGCAGTCGGTAGGTATAGCCAATCTGCCCGCTCGTCAACCGCGTCGGGCGCCGGATCGGCTCTGGCTATTTGGACTTCGGCACCGTGGTGGAACCCGTCGCCGTCGGGGCGGCAGGCGCGACCGCCGCGGCCGGCGCAGTAGCTGCAGCCGCTCCACCGGGAGCCGCAGGGCCTCCGGCGATTGGCGCCACGTTCACCTTGAAGTTCGGACCGCTCTCGACATAGGCGATGATTGTATCGCGAACCCTGGTGCGCTCCTCGTCCGTGCAGGTCTTCTGCGCGGCCTTGCCATCGTCGACGACGACTTCCTTGTCGCCTTCCTTCTCGACCACCCGGATCCGGCCCGTCAGCAGCATCACGGTCGTGAGGTGCAACTGGTTGATGTAGACGATCTGCTGATCGGTCCACGTCTTCTTTTCTTCCTCACGCTTCATCAGCGAGCGGTGGTTGATGATCTGGTGATCGGCAAGATTGCAGATCTGCGCATGGGCCGAGAGACGGCCGACGCGGATGACTTCCCGCGCCACATCCATCGGCACCATCACCGCCTCTTTCTTCTTCTTGTCGATGACGATGACCGTGCCGTCCTGCTTGGAGAACTGCTGCGGCGTCAACGACCAGGCATAATCCATGAAGGAGCGCACCGACTTCTCGCTCAACTCCTGCGCCGCGGCCGGATGCGCCGCGCCCGTCAGCGTCGCCGCTGCCGCGCACACCCCGATCACCCCCGCCCAGACCGTCATTCGCATTTGAATCGCCCCTTTGTTCGATTGATCTGTTCGGGCCCGTTCCAAGGTCGAGTGCGCCAGGAATGGCCGGCACGCCCCGTATTGCAAACCTTGAAACTTCTCTAGCGCCGGCCGGTCCCCGCAAGACCCGCATCCCGGCGCCGTTTTGGACTGACGACCAGTGACGTTTTCCCAGGCATCGCTCGGCTCAAAACTTGGCCAGAACAAGGCAGGCTTTGTGGATCACTTTGGGCCTCCGCCCTTGGCTTTGACGAGAGTGGCAACAATGCCACGCAGTGTCTTTACCTCTTGGCCCGTCGGTTCTGCGCGCAGGAACATAGTGCGCAAGTTATTGACCACCGAAGGGCGCTTGTCGGGCGACGAAAAGAAACCCTGGCGTTCCAGTTCGCGCTCCAGATGTTCAAAGAAACCAGTGAGTTCCTCGCGCGTCGCCGGCACTTGGTCACCCAGATAAAGGCCAGGACGCAGCGCCTGCTCGAACGTCGTCACCCGTCCCAGCGTCGCCTGCTCGGAGTTCCGCATCCACTCGTAACCCAGGATCAACACGGCCTGCGCCAGATTGAGGGAGGCGAAGCGGCTGTTGACCGGAATCATGACGACGGCATCGGCCCGCGCCACTTCATGGGTTTCGAGCCCGTTTCGCTCCCGCCCGAAGATCACCCCGCACCTTTGGCCCGCCGTGATTCGCTTTCGCATCTCCGCGATCGCCTCCTCCGGCGTCAGCACGGGCTTGCGCAAATCCCGTTGCCGGGCGGTCGTCGCACAGACCCAGTTGAGGTCGGAGAGCGCCGCATCGAAGGTGTCGTACGCCGCCGCATCGTCGATGACGTAGTTAGCCCCCGAGGCAGCAATGCGCGCCTTCTCGTTCGGCCACCCGTCCCGCGGATCGACGAGCCGCAGGTCATCCAGACCGAAATTCGCACACGCCCGCGCCACCATGCCGATGTTGTCGGGAAGCTGAGGCTCAATGAGGATAACCGATGGCGTCGTGCCCGGCGGCGCAATCGCATTGCCCCGGATATGAGCCCGCCGGATCCCATGCCTCAGCTTGCGCAGCACGCGACGGGCCCAGAACCAGTAGTTCTCGCCAGACCAAGTCTTTTCCAACGCGGCGAGCGCCGGTGTCGTCAGCCGCCCCGTGCCCGACCCCTTGAGCCGCACCGATCCGTCGCCGACGATGATTTCTTCATGCTGGGCAATGAAATCGTCCAGCGTCGTGATGCCTTGCGCTTCCGTGCGCCGCTTGCAGCCCGGACACGTGACGGCATCGGCCTCGCATCTGAGTTCCGCGCAATAGGTGAGGACGGGTTCGAGCGTTTCCCGGTCGAGCCCCGGCAACGCCAGCGCCGCAAGGCCGGCATCCACCGTCTTTTCATGGCACGCGTGCACGATGACGCTCAGCGGAACGTCCCGGAAGCGCGGCTCGCCTTCAATGGTCTCGATCTGCATGGTCGCCCTTCAACCGCCCTGCCGTCATGCTGCCGGGCTGTGCCCGCCTATAGCGAAGCGCTGGGCGCCAGCCAACCCAGGTCGTTTGGTCCAGTCCTGGGTGCGGCCCGTCGGCCCTTGGCGAAGCCGGGTCTGCGTCCTATGGTGCGCCGCATCATTCCTGCCCGCGCAAACCGAATAGGCCCGCCCGTATGACGAAGATCAAGGTGACCGGCACCGTCGTGGAACTCGACGGCGACGAGATGACTCGCATCATCTGGCAGCTCATCAAGGACAAGCTGATCCATCCCTATCTCGACGTGAATCTCGAATACTACGACCTCTCCGTCGAGAACCGCGACAAGACTTCCGATCAGGTCACCATCGACAGCGCGCACGCGATCAAGAAGCACGGCGTCGGCGTCAAGTGCGCCACCATCACGCCCGACGAAGCCCGCGTGAAGGAATTCAACCTCAAGGAAATGTGGAAGAGCCCCAACGGCACGATCCGCAACATCCTTGGCGGCGTGATCTTTCGCGAGCCCATCATCTGCAAGAACGTGCCGCGCCTCGTGCCCGGCTGGACGCAGCCTATCATCGTCGGCCGTCACGCGTTTGGCGATCAATACAAAGCGACCGATTTCAGGTTCCCCGGCAAGGGCACGCTGTCGATCAAGTTCGTCGGCGACGATGGCAAGGTGATCGAAAAGGAGGTCTTCAAGGCTCCCGACGCCGGCGTGGCGATGGCGATGTATAACCTCGACGAAAGCATCCGCGAATTCGCCCGCGCCTCGCTCAACTACGGCCTCAACCGCAACTATCCCGTCTATCTCTCGACCAAGAACACGATCCTCAAAGCCTACGACGGCCGCTTCAAGGACATCTTCCAGGAAGTCTACGACGCCGAGTTCAAGGCCGAGTTCCAAAAGCGCAAGCTGACCTACGAGCACCGCCTGATCGACGACATGGTCGCCTCGGCTCTCAAGTGGTCCGGCGGCTACATCTGGGCCTGCAAGAACTACGACGGCGACGTCCAGTCCGACACGGTGGCCCAAGGCTTCGGCTCGCTCGGCCTCATGACGTCCGTTCTGATGACGCCCGATGGCAAAACGGTCGAAGCGGAAGCGGCCCACGGCACCGTCACGCGCCATTACCGCGAACACCAGAAGGGCAAGGCAACGTCCACCAACGCCATCGCCTCCATCTTCGCATGGACGCGCGGCCTCGCCCATCGCGCCAAGCTCGATGATAATGCCGACCTGAAGCGCTTCGCCGACACGCTGGAGAAAGTCTGCGTCGATACGGTCGAGGCCGGCTTCATGACGAAGGATCTCGCTCTCCTCGTCGGCCCCGATCAGAAGTGGCTCTCCACCACCGGCTTCCTCGACAAGATCGACGAGAACCTGAAAAAAGCGATGAGCTGATTGAATTCGGCTCATTGCGCCAAGATCTGAAAAGAGATCACACGATCGAGCACACAGACCGATCACATTTAATTTGACGCCGATAGTCGAGTTTTGACCTAGCGCAGGAATTCCACCCATAGACCCTGCAGGCCGCGACATACGAATGTCCCGCCGGTCTAGAGGACATCGCGCGCGGTGACGATCACGCGCGTAAATTCTAGCCATTAAAAAATAGAAGGACAGTTCAGTGTCGCGGCGCGTACGCAGCGACAAACGCTGAGCTGCGCTCAAATGGGAAACGCACATGAACGTAAGCCGTCGTTGCTTGTTGTTGCCCTGCGCACTGATTGGAACGATCTCTTTCGCGCACACCGCTGCTGCCGAGACATCGGCGGACGTTCCAGTCCTCACGCACACCGTCGTGTTGTCCAAATTAGACAGTCCATGGGACATGGCGTTTCTGCCGGATGGCACCATGTTCTTCACTGAGAAGTGCAAAGGCCTCTCGGTGCGGACAGCGGATGGCAAAGTCAATCCGCTTCTCGGAATGAAAGACAGCAAGGGTTACGCCGATACCGCTGCCGACCTGTTCTGCGAGGGCCAGGCGGGAATGCAAGGTGTGACGGCTGACCCGGACTTTGCCAAAAACCGCTTGATCTACGTGTATTCCACGTCGTCGATGACCGAACCCGGCACCAATCGCGTGCTGCGTCTGAAAGTCAGCGACGACTTCGGCAAAGTGTCGGATCGGACGGATATCGTCGCCGACATACCCTACAAGCCGAAAGCAAGCGATCATCCGTTCGGCGGCCCCGGCGCACACAACGGCGGCCGTCTGCGTTTCAACCCCGGCGACGGATTCCTCTACGTAACGACCGGTGACACGCACAATGGCGAGGTGCCGCAATCGCCGACGAAAGTCGGCGGCAAGGTGCTGCGCATAGATCGCGATGGAAAGGCTGCCCCCGACAACAAGGCGCCTGAGGGCTTCGACAAGCGCATCTATACGTACGGCCATCGCAACCCACAGGGGATCACATTCCGGCCCGCTACCAACCAGCCCTACACGGCTGAGAATGGCCCGTGGCACTCCGACGAAATCACCGCACTCGTGAATGGCGGCAACGCCGGTTGGGATCCGCGTCCCAACATGGCAGGCCGCGGCGATTGTCCCGACAAGTACTGCGGCTACTCACCCAACCAGATGGGCGCCGTCGATCCAAAAGAGAGAGCGGCGTTCATGCCGATGACGGATACGAAAACGTATCCGAACGCCATGAAGCCGGCGTGGAACAACGACGGTCTTTCGCAAGGTACGTTTGGAGCGACGTTCCTGAGCGGCAAGCAGTGGAAATCATGGGACGGCCGTATGGTCGTCGGCCTCGCCGGAATCGGCGTGCACGGTACGCCCGTCGGCAACAGGATCGACGTGCTCGCTATCGCCGATGACGGCTCCTCCGCGACCCGCACCATGGCGAACCTGCCGATGCCCGCAGGCCGTTTCCGTTCCATGGTGCAAGGATCGGACGGCAATCTCTATGTCGCAACGGACGAGGGCAGCATCATCTCGCTGAAGCCGAACTGACACTTCGCGCAGCCGCACTGCTTCCCTGCAGTGCGGCTGCGCTCCACGACCGTCAGCAAATTGACAGCAGGCCCTCCTTAAACATGAAAATGAGCACGACCATCAAGGTCTACATTCTGAGCGCTTTGGCGCTTCTTACACTGCCCATTCACTCGCCCCTTCATGCCGCCGATGCCGAAAGAAAGACATCCCTCGAGCGCGTGGTGGCGACAGAAAAGGGCAAACTCGAAAATCCGCTGACGATCACACCGGAGATCATCGCCGAAGGCAAAGAGCTCTATCAGACGAAGACGTGCGGGGCCTGTCACGGCGGCAACGGAGGCGGCATCCATTGCCCGTCGCTCATCAACGAAAATTGGATCTACGGCGGCGATGACGACACGCTCTTCCGCCTCGTCGCACTCGGGAGCGAAGGTATCGCCAAAGCAGGCTACAGCCGCGGCGACAAAGAAAAACACGCAGGCCCCATGCCGGCGTTTGGCCAGGCCATCTCCGACGAACAGGACCTCTGGAAGATCGTCTCCTACATCCGCTCCCTGCAACCTGGCTTCGCGCCAAAGTAAGCCGTAACCGGGACCCCATCGGCCCGCAGGACCGTTCCAGTGCGAGGCCAAACGGAACCTGCAGCATCGCCCGGCGTTGCAGTCGTATGGCCGAGCCTCAGATCATCCCTGACCTGTCCATCCCCGTCGAATACGTCGAACGGCTGGCGTTCAAGGCGAGCGGCGTGCAGGGGCGCGAAGCGGTCACCGATCCTGACAGCGGGTCGAACGCGACCGACGACGACATGATCGACGCGTTGCAAGAGACCCCCGGCGATCTCAGCCGCCAGGAGATTGCCAAGGAGATCGCCGGCCTCGACGATCGCCAGCAGGCCGAACTCGTGGCTCTCTTCTGGATCGGCCGCGGCGACTTCGAGCCGGAAGAGTGGGAGGAGGCGATCGGGGAGGCGTTGGAACGCCGTGAGGTGCCGACCCCCGTCTATCTCATGGGGCAGCCGCTCTTGGGCACGATGCTCGTGGAAGGTCTCGAGCGCCTGGGCGTCGCGTCCGACCTACCCTCCGCCACTGACTGAAACTTGACTAAAGTTGCACAACCACGGTTGTTGTCGCCGAATTGACGCTGTCGGGCGGCTCTCCATGAATGCGCGCCTGCGCCGTGCTAGGTGAGACAGCAATCGCAATCACCATCAGCTTCCCATGCGCACATTCATCCCAACACTCATGGCTGCCATCTTTGTCGCGACGGCGCTGGGCGCGGCTCCGCTTCGCGCCCAAGAACCCCTGCACTCTGCCTTCTTCACGCGTGTCTTCTCACCAGACTTCGTCGCCACCGCAGACGACAGTCTTCCCGGTGAAAAGCCGCGCCCGGTAAAGATCTACTTTCGCACCACCGAACTCGCGAAGCTGAAGGTCACCTCCGGCAAAGTTATCGCCGCCGATCCCTTCGTCAGCACCGATCAGCAGCCACTCGCCCTCGATGTTCCGAAAGGCGAATACCCCGTCAACCTCGCCATTCTCCAAGGCACGATGGGCCGCGGCCGGATCGCATTCGCGCGCGTTGATATCAGCGACCGGCCCGTGGTGCGCTGGGAGATGGCCAAACCTGAAGACATGAAGCGCGACGCGGAAAACCCCGAAGCGACCTGGGGTCTCAGTGTCGACAGCGGCGTCGCCGCGTTCTTCGATCAGGATGCGGGCCGCGCCACGTCCGAGGCCGTGAAGGCAGATGAAACCTTCTTCGACAGCTGGCTTGAAAACGGCCAGAACGCAGGGATCCGCGCCAAGGGCGCAGCGGGCGCCTTCCGGCTTGCCGTCGATATTGGCCCGGCCAACGTCGTCGCGTTCGATCCAGGCTGGGGCGAAGGCGTGTACTCCGTCTATGCCGGTATCGACGCAGATGGAAAACTCGCAGCCCTCATCGCCGACTTCGACATCATCGACTGGTCGAGGGTGACAGAATAGGGCCGTCCGACGCGCGCATCAGGCCCCGGCGCGATCGCGCGCCTTGGATCGGACGGCATGCGTGGTCTTTCGCCCAGCCTTGCCGGCCGCCGATTGCAACGCGGCCCGGAACTCGTCGCGTTTCTCATGGATCGACGCAATCACCGGCCCCGTAGGCACGCCAAGGTCGACGAGCGCGGCCTCCGACAATTGCAAACTGGCTTCGATCGTTTCAGGCACTGCGTCCGACACACCGAGCTCGTAGAGATAGCGCGCATGATCTGCGTCGCGGGCACGGGCGACGATCGTGATCTGAGGGCTGAGCGCCCGCACGGTCTTCACGATATTGTCCGTCGCTTCCCAGTCGTGGATGGTGATGATCACAGCCTTCGAACGCATCAGTCCGCAGTGCTGCAAGAAGCTCGTGTTGAGTGCATCGCCGTAATAGATGGGCCGCTTCTCCGCCCGCCCGCTGGAAACGAGATCGGGTCTTTTCTCTGTGATGATGTGGCTGACGTTGTGCACGTTCAGCATGTCGGCCACGAGCGCACCCACGCGACCAAACCCGATGACGATAGCGGTCACAGCCTCCTCGCTACCCGGCAGCTCCTTCAACGCCGGGTCCGAGGGAACCGAAACCGGAATGGGGAACAGAGCTTGTGCGGCTTTGTCGAGGAGCGGGATCAGCGCCATCGAGAGCGACGTCAAGGCCAGCACGTATGCTGCAACATCCGGCGTTATGATCTTGGCAGTGAGGGCCAGCCCAAGCACGATAAACGCGAACTCACCACCCGGTCCAAGCAGCGCCGCCGTCCGCCCGGCTACCGCCGTGCTAAATCCGAACAGCTTCACGAGACCGCCCACGATGGCCGATTTGATGGCGAGAAACACCACCACGCCCAGCAAGACCTTGCCGGGATTATCCGCGATGACGCTGAGGTCGAGCCCGGCACCGACTGTGAAAAAGAAGCAGCCGAGTAGCAGCCCTTTCACCGGCTCGATCGTCGCCTCTATCGCTCGTCGAAATTCCGTTTCCGCAAGCAGCAGGCCGGCGACGAACGCGCCCAATGCCATCGACAGCCCCGCCGCTGCCGTCATGATCCCGCTTCCAGCCGCCACCAACAGAACAGCAGCGACGAACAAATCGCTGCTTTCCGTGTGGGCGACCAATCGAAACAGCGGCCGCAGCACCAGATACCCGACGACAACGATCAGCCCCACCGCGAGACAGGCCTGCCCGAGCGCCATCGCGATGCCCGTGACAAGAGATTCGCTGTTTCCCGGCGCCAGAGCAGGAACCAGCATCAACAGCGGGATGACGGCGAGATCCTGCATCAGCAGGATGGAAAAACTCGTACGTCCCGTCCCAAGCGACAGGCGGTTCTGCTGCGACAGCAGTTCAACCACGATCGCCGTCGAAGAAAGCGCCAGAGACGATCCGATGATGAGGGCTGCTGCCGGCTCCTGGCCGAGCAGGGCTGCGATGGTGGCAATAGCGACCGCACTGACAACAATCTGCAGCGATCCCATCCCGAAGACCAGTCGCCGCATGATCCACAATCGTTGCGGCGCCAGTTCGAGTCCGATGATGAAGAGAAGGAACGCGACCCCCAACTCACCGACGAGTGCAAGGTTGTCGGGATTGGAAATCGTGAACCACTCGGCCGCCGGCATGAAGCGCGTGAGCGCGCCGATCATATGCGGGCCGAGCAGCATGCCCGTCAGAAGATAGCCGAGCACCGGGCTGATGCGCAGACGCTGTAGCAACGGAACCGCAACGGCCGCCGTGGCGAGGATGACGATGCCATCCTTGTAGGCCCCAATGTCCTGCGCTCCCGACATTCACCGCTCCGGCATCACTTAAATCGACGACTTAAGCGATACCACTGTCGGGCCCCGGAATGGGAAGTGCAAGCCGCGATACGGCGCGAAATGCTGCAGCCGGCTATGCTGGCCCCATCAACCGCCCGCTTCGACTTTGTCGAGACGCTGGGTCGCCTGATCCCGGAACGAGGCGCATGCCTTTTCCCCGGAGCTGCACAGTATCGAGAACTCTTTGGTCTTGCTGCGGCAGGCGACAGCCGGATGTGCGGTTGTGTTCGGCAAGGCGATGACCCAAAGAGACCCGTCGCGGCTGTCGCGCTTGACGAACATCTTGTTGTCCCCGGCGACCTTCTCCACGCCGTCTTCGTACATGCGCAGCATAATGCCCACCATGTCGGGCTTCGAACCGCAGATGGTGTCGGGCTGCTCAGCGTGCGCCGGCACCGCGGACAGAAGGACACTGCCAACGGCGAACAGTCTTCCGATCAGGCTCATCACAGGCTCACTCCCAGATCATATTTTATCATTGTGGCATCGAAGGCCATGCACTTAGACACATTACGCGGCAATCTTATGCCCCGATCATGGCTTCGATGGCCGCCAGAGCGTCATCCGCCTTGCTACCGTCCGGCCCGCCGGCCTGCGCCATGTCCGGACGCCCGCCACCGCCCTTCCCGCCGGATTTTTCCGACGCGGCACGGACCAGGTCCACGGCGTTGAAGCGGCCGGTGAGATCTGGTGTGACGGCCACGACGATGCCAAGCTTTCCGTCGGCAGATGCGTTGGCGATCGCAACGACACCCGACCCAACCTTGGCGCGGCCCTCGTCGGCCATCGCCTTCAAGTCCTTCATATCCACGCCGGCAACCGATAAACGGAAGAAATTGGTGTCGCCGATCTTCCCAACTTGAGTTGCGCCGGATCCCGTTCCGCCGCCGCTGCCGCCCCCGAGCGCAATCTGTTTTTTGGCGTCAGCCAACTGCTTTTCGAGTGCTTTTCGCTCCTCGACAACGGCCTTCAGCCGTTCGACCACATCCTCCGGACGCGTCTTCAGGATCGCTGCGGCCTCCTTCAAGCGCTCGTCGGCTTCCGCCAGATAACCGCGCGCGCCGTCCGCCGTCAGCGCCTCGATGCGGCGCACACCGGCCGAACTGGCGCTTTCGCCGACGATCTTCACAAGGCCGATATCACCGGTCCGCTTCACATGCGTGCCGCCGCACAGTTCAACCGACCAAGCCTTATTTGCCCCAGGTGCCGGCTCACCCATCGACACGACGCGCACTTCGTCGCCGTACTTTTCACCAAACAGGGCCATCGCACCTGATGCCTTGGCATCGTCGAGCGCCATAAGGCGCGTTTCAACGGCCGAGTTTTGCAGGATCAGCGCATTTGCGAGCGCTTCGACCTGGCGTACTTCGTCAGGGCTCATCGGCTTCTGATGCACAAAATCGAAACGCAGGCGATCGGGCGATACGAGCGAGCCCTTCTGCGCCACATGTTCGCCGAGCACTTGGCGCAAGGCCTCGTGCAACAAATGCGTCGCGGAATGGTTGGCGCGGGTCGCCGTGCGGCGCTGATGATCGACGTCGAGTTCGACGGCATCACCCGCCTTGAACGATCCCGATTCGACCTTGCCGATGTGGATGAAAAGGTCGCCGAATTTCTTCTGGGTATCGCTCACGCGGAACAGCGCACCCTTGGGCCCACGGATCATGCCGCGATCACCGACTTGACCACCGCTCTCCCCATAGAACGGCGTTTGGTTGAGGATCAGAGCGCCTTCGTCACCAGCCTTCAGCGATGTCGCCTCCCGGCCGCCAGACACGATGGCCGTCACGACGCCCTCTGCTGTCTCGGTGTCGTAGCCAAGGAACTCCGTGGCGCCGGTCTTCTCTTTGATCTCAAACCAGATGGTCTCAGTGGCCGCTTCGCCGGATCCCTTCCAGGCTTTGCGCGCATCCTCCTTCTGCTTCTCCATCGACGTGTTGAAGGTTGCGGTATCCACCGTAATTCCGCGCGGCTTCAGAGCATCCTCGGTGAGATCGAGCGGAAAGCCGAACGTGTCGTAAAGTTTGAACGCGACATCACCTGGGAAAACAGCTCCCTGCGTCAGTTTTGATGACGCATCGCCAAGCAACTTCAAGCCATTCTCAAGGGTCTTGCGGAAACGCGTCTCTTCCAGCTTCAACGTTTCGGTGATGAGCGCTTGCGCCCGCGACAGTTCCGGATAGGCATCGCTCATCTGACGCACGAGTGCTGGCACGAGCCGATACATCAGTGGATCTTTCGCACCTAAAAGATGCGCATGACGCATGGCACGACGCATGATGCGGCGAAGGACATAGCCCCGCCCTTCGTTCGACGGCAGCACACCGTCCGCAATGAGGAAGCTCGTTGAGCGCAAGTGATCGGCGATTACGCGATGCGAGAACCGCGCTTCGCCTTCAGGCTTCACGCCGGTCGCATCGACAGACGCCGCAATCAAAGCCCGGAAGAGATCCGTATCGTAGTTGTCGTGCACGCCTTGCAGCACGGCGGAAATGCGCTCGAGCCCCATGCCGGTGTCGATCGACGGCTTGGGCAATGGCACACGATCGCCCGGCGCGCGCTGCTCGAATTGCATGAACACAAGGTTCCAAACTTCGATGAAGCGATCCCCATCCGCATCCGCAGAACCGGGCGGCCCTCCGGCGATGCCCTTCTTCCCGTCCGGATCATGGTCATAGAAAATTTCCGAACACGGACCGCACGGGCCGGTGTCTCCCATGGCCCAGAAGTTGTCGGCGGTCGCGATGCGCACAATCCTGGAGTCATGAAAGCCCGTCAGCTTCTTCCAGATCCGAAATGCATCTTCATCGTCGTGATAGACGGTCACCATCAGGCGCGACTTGTCGAGACCATAATCCTTAGTGATCAGGTTCCAGGCGAGTTCAATGGCGCGCTCTTTGAAGTAGTCCCCGAACGAGAAATTCCCGAGCATCTCAAAGAACGTGTGATGCCGCGCCGTGTAGCCAACGTTGTCGAGGTCGTTGTGCTTCCCGCCCGCCCGCACACATTTCTGCGACGACGCCGCCGTCGAATAGGGCCGCGTTTCCTGCCCCGTAAACACGTTCTTGAATTGCACCATGCCGGCGTTGGTGAACATGAGGGTCGGATCATTGCGCGGCACAAGCGGTGACGACGCGACGACCTCGTGGCCATTCCGCTTGAAGTAGTCGAGAAACGCCGTTCTGATCTCGTTGACGCCCGCCATGGTCCCGTGCTTTCCGAATGATCGTTCTGGGCCGGAGGAGAACCGGCAGAAGGGGCGCATGTGCCCTGATCTTCCAGCCGTCTCTTCCGCAGGTCCACCGGCCCGCTAGCCGCGCTTGAGCGCAGGCCGACCCGATGAAGTGTGCGCGGTTCTAGCCGCCGCCCGCGGGCTTTGTCCAGAAACCCCGCCGCCGCAACGGCGCATTTCGTCGGCGGATGATGTTTACCGGCGCCGAAACGCAAAAACGGGGGCATCCGCCCCCGTCCTTGGTTTCCACGCGCCGCCCTCAGCGCTTAGCTTTGGCGCCCTTCCGCGGGGTCTCGTCCACGTCCGGCAGCACGCCGTCCTCATCCGGTGTCTCGCCATCAGCGTCTGCTTCGGGCTCCGCCAGCATCTTGTCCACGATCAGCCCCGCGTTGGCCCGAACCGCAGCCTCGATGGCGTTCGCGACCTTCGGGTTCGTCCGCAGGAACTCTTTTGTGTTCTCCCGGCCCTGGCCAATGCGTTCGCCGTTGTAGGACATCCAGGCGCCCGACTTCTCGATAATGTTGGCTTTGACGCCGAGGTCGACCAGCTCGCCGACTTTCGAAATGCCCTCGCCGTACATGATGTCGAATTCGACCTGCTTGAACGGCGGCGCCACTTTGTTCTTCACCACCTTCACGCGCGTTTGGTTGCCGACCGGCTCATCCTTGTCCTTGATCTGCCCGATGCGGCGGATGTCCAGGCGAACGGACGCGTAGAACTTCAGCGCGTTGCCGCCCGTCGTCGTTTCCGGATTACCGAACATGACCCCGATCTTCATACGGATCTGGTTGATGAAGATCACCATGCAGCCCGATTTGGAGATCGAAGCCGTGAGTTTACGCAAAGCCTGGCTCATCAGGCGCGCCTGAAGGCCGGGCAGACTGTCACCCATCTCGCCTTCGAGTTCGGCCTTGGGCGTCAACGCCGCCACCGAGTCAATGACGAGCACGTCGACCGCGCCGGAGCGCACCAGCGTGTCGGCAATTTCGAGCGCCTGTTCGCCCGTGTCCGGCTGGGAGATCAGGAGATCCTCCACCTTCACGCCGAGCTTGCGGGCATAAACGGGATCAAGCGCGTGTTCCGCGTCGACGAAGGCGCAGATACCGCCCTTCTTCTGGGCTTCCGCGATCACGTGCAGCGTCAGCGTCGTCTTGCCTGACGACTCCGGTCCGTAGATTTCAACCACGCGGCCCTTGGGCAAACCGCCGATCCCGAGCGCGATATCGAGCCCCAGCGAACCCGTCGAGATCGCCTCGACATCGATCGACTTGTCGTTGGTACCCAATCGCATGATTGAGCCCTTGCCGAAGTTCTTGTCGATCTGAGCCAGGGCCGCTTCGAGCGCCTGCTTCTTGTCCATCTTCGAGGATCCCCCTTCGATCACTTTCAAGTCGGGCTTGTTCGTCATCGGGCGCACCTTAGGGTCAAAGTTGCAGGGCTACAATTTACCAACTTTGTACCCTATTCGTTCTCACCCGTCAATCACCTTTTGTTCTCATGCTTGTAGATCGATTCCAAGGCATTAGCCACGACGCTGCAACGCGCGCACCCGATCAACGCGCATCCTCTGCCGCGGGTTTGCCCCAGTGTTCGGTTAACGTCTGATGATTCGATTTCCGTCGCAGGGGGGACACAAGTGGTCCGCGGCGGAGGTCTCAACTCCAAGGGAGGAGACGGACACGCATGTCGGACCGCACCATGATCGACGTGGCAGGCAAAACCCTGCTCGTTCCCAGACTGGCAAAACGCGCGCTGCAGGTTTTGACCGCCATGGGGCTCACAGCCCTACTGACCCTCACCATCATCGTCGCCAACAGCATGCTGACCGCCAAGGGCGGCTCAGCCTCGGGCCTATCGACTTGGCTCGCCTTCATCCAGCGTCCGGAAGTCATAGGCACCATGCTCCTGACCTCGGTTGTCACGGTGCTGTACCTGCACTGGGACAAACCCTCCTCGTCGGGCAGCCGCCGCTGATCCAATCCATCGCAACGGAAAAACGCCCGGGATCAACCCGGGCGTTTTTTTCATGTGATCGCGACGAGCTGCGAAACGCCTTAGCGGGCCAATTCGGTCTTCACCTTCTCGGCAAGCTGCGGCAGCGAGAACGGCTTGGGCAGGAAGGCCACGTCTTCGCTGCCAAGCGTTTCGCGGAAAGCTTCGTTGGGATAGCCGGAGACGAAGATCACCTTGATCGATGGATTGGTCTTGCGCAATTCGCGGAACATGGTCGGCCCATCCATTTCCGGCATGACGACATCCGTGACAACGATATCGATCTCGCCGTTGTGCGCGGCGACGATGTCGAGCGCCTCTTGACCATCCGACGCTTCCAGCACCTCATATCCCTGCCGCGTCAGCGCGCGCACAGCGAATGACCGAACCACATCTTCGTCTTCAACCAGCAGCACCCGGCCAGTGCCGGTCAGATCGCCAGCCTTCCCGCTTGCATCCTTGGGGCCGAGATCCTTGGGCGGGGCAAGTGCCACCGCCGGCTCTTCCTCGTCGAGTTCTGGAATGTAGCGCGGCACGAACATCTGGAACGTCGTGCCTTTGCCCGGTGAACTGTCGGCATAGATGAAGCCGCCCGACTGCTTGACGATGCCGTAGACGGTGGAGAGCCCGAGCCCCGTGCCCTTGCCGACGCCCTTGGTCGTGAAGAAGGGCTCGAAGATCTTTTCCAGCACGTCGGACGGCATGCCCGTACCGGTATCAGAAACCTCCACAGCAACATACTCGCCGACAGGCATGCCTTCGCGGCCGATCTTCTGGCTTTCGCGCTCCGTGACGTTGCGTGTCTTGATGGTCAGAACACCACCATCGGGCATCGCATCGCGCGCATTGACGGTCAGGTTGAGGATGACCCGGGCGAACTCACCCTTGTCGACTTTCACGTACCAGAGATCACGGCTCGGCTGAATCTTGAGCGTGATCTTCTCGCCGAGCGACGTGCGCAGCATCGACGTGTTCTCGTTGATCACCTCATCGAGAAGGAGCGACTCGGCCTGCAGCGTCTGCCGGCGTGAAAATGAAAGAAGCTGGCGCACCATGCCCGCCGCGCGATACGCGCTGCCTTGGATGTTCTTGATGTCCTTGTAGGCCGGATCCGACATGGCGTGCGTTTGCAGGAGAAGATCGGAATAGCCGATGATCGCCGTCAGCACGTTGTTGAAGTCGTGTGCGATGCCGCCCGCGAGCTTGCCGACAGCCTCCATCTTGGACGACTGCGCGTACTGCACCTCCAGCGCCTTCTGCTCGGTGGCATCGACGACATAGAGCATGGCGGCTTCGCGGTCTGTCGCCTGCTCCACCATCGGGCTCATGTAGACGCGGCGCACCGTGTTTGCCGACAGCTCCGTTTCTACGGCCTGACCGCCAGCCTTTCCGGCGAGAACGCGGCGCAGGTTTTCTTCAATTTCGACACGCGCCGCCTTGTCGTCGGTTCGCGTCAGAACGTCGACCGCGCGTTTGCCGATGCCACCGGAGGCATCGAGCATCAGGCGCGCGAAGGCGCCATTGGAACTCGTCACGCGGCCGTCCGCAGATACGCTCGCAATTCCGAACGGAGCTGACTGGAAGAAGCGCGCAAAGCGCACGTCACTGGCCGAGGCATCAAATCCCAGACCGTGATCCGTTTCGCGGTTGACGAACGCGATCAGTCGGCAACCGTCCCGATGGGTTCGCGCGACGAGCCGCACCGGCAGAAGACGACCGTCCTCGCGGGTCGCATCGATATCGAGCGAGATCATATCCTCCGCGCCCGCACGCCGCGCGCCTTCGATCAGTTCAACGGTCTCGGCCGTGACGATATCCGACAACCGCACGACGCGATTGACGAGCGGCTGATGGGGATAGCCCAGCCAGCGCGAAAGCGTGCCATTGATGTTTCGGACGACGCCGGTTTGGTCGACCGTCAAAAGGCCGATCGGAGCGGCGTCGTAGTAACCCAGCGTATCGACGAGTGCCTGCCGCGCAGCAGCCGTGCGCATCCGGTCTTCGGTCACATCCTGCACCGTCCACAGCACCATCGGTCCGGTTTCGTGGACGCGCCCGGATTCGAGCGGCGCCACGTCGATCCTCAGGATGCGCTGCGGCAGCGCCCCACCGGCCGCCAGGCGGAAATCTTCGCCATGACGGTCGCCCCGTTCGGCCGCACGGTTCAAACGGAAAAACGCTTCGCGCACGGCCAGATCGGCACCGAAGGCCATATCGAGCGCCGAGACATCACGGGAGGAAAGCCGTCCGACGAGTTCCTCGAGCTTGCGATTGACGAACAGCACGACCCCGTCGCGCCCCGCCACCATCAGCCCGCGGTCGATGCCTTCAGCGATACTGCGCGCAACATCTGTTGTCTGCACGCGCTCGCCAATCCGCACATGTCCCGCGAGCGCCCCCAGCACAAAGAAGACGCCGAGGATGGCGAACGACGAAAGCGCTGTCAGAAGGATCGGGGTGCCGGCAGTGCTCACGCCCACGGCGACGGCCACGACGCCGAGCGCGAAAACCGCACTCAGCACCGGCAAATGGGAAAGCGTACCTTCGGCAAACGGGCCTTGTGGACCAGCTGAAGCTGGTCCCCGGGGGGCCGCAACACCACTATCGCTCATGAAGTCGAAGGGTATCTGATTCGAAGAAGGGGCGGCTTCGAATGGCGGCATGGATCAACGGCCTCGTTACGCAGGTCACTTCACTTTTCTTCCCCGGAGACGAAGCGATCTGTGGAGATCGGCTTCGCTGCACGGGCACGTTGTCCACAGTTCGATCATCAGGGTTAAATTGGGGTGAACTTCGCGCTATAGGTCACGTTACTTGCTGCTTCGTTTTGAGCAGCGGCGGACCGAAAGGAGCACGGCTTCTTTCGAATGCCTCAACGCCATTGCGAAAATGGGGCGATGATTCAACAGCCTCTGCCACTGAACTTCACAATGAAGTTCAGTTGCGCCGGCTGCAGCACAAATCCGGCTGATGATTTCGGCCTTGGGGAGACGATGCACGATGTGGGACATCCTCACGTATCTGTTGCTGATCGTGCTGATTGCAGGGGCACTCATCGCCGCGGCTCTCGTGACGCGTGGCTACATGAGCGGCACGTCCCCACTGGATGGGTTCTTCGGCCCTAAGCCTGACAAGAGGTTGGATGTGGTTGAACACACGTCGGTCGATGGCCGCCGCAGGCTGGTGCTCATTCGCCGCGACAACGTCGAACATCTGATCATGACCGGCGGCCCCGTCGACGTGGTGATCGAGACCGGGATTTCTCCACGCGCCGTGATCCACCCCGAGGTGGTCGAACCGCAGCCGGTGTTCTCCCGCCCCGCGCGCACGTTCGGTCAAGCCACCGCTGTGGAAAAATGAACGATCTTCGCGCGTGTTCATTTTAGCCTCTGGCCAGCTACCCGACAGAGGTCTCGGACCCGGCCAATCAGCAAACGCCAGTCGGAGGCGGCAGAACAAGTTGAGGCCGACCGCCGCACGCGCGCGGCTCTGCCCCCTCAGGGCCACAGTTCCGCCGTCAAGTCCGGCGCTTGGCCGAACAAGTATTCGCATGCTGATGGCGGCACCCCTTGGGATTTCGAGCACGCCAAGCAACATTCAAGGACGGATAATGCTTTTCGCTGATCGAGTTCGCGCTGCCGCCCTGCTTGGGTTTTTCGCCGCCGCCCTCGTGCTGATGTCTTCCGCCGCCCCCGTGCGTGCCCAGGCGTTGTTTGAAAGCGCGGGCGCTACGGTACAGGCCGAAGTTCCCGCCACCAATCCAGCGCCCGCTCCACCTGCCGCGCCCGAGTCCCCGCCATCGTCAGCGGCCTCACCCGGCGCACCCCCCGCTCCAGCTAATCCGGCCCCAACTCCTGCGGCAGAAGCCGTGGCGCCAAGCCCTGCTGCGCCAGGCACGGCCGCGCCAGCCCCCGCCGTCCCGCCGCCACCGGCTCCAGCTCCGGAGAATGCGGCAGATCAGGCAGCACTCGACGAGATCCGCCAGCCTTCGTCTTACCTGCGAACAGCGATCGAGGGGCTCGAAGCCAACGTCGAAGCCGCACGCGAGAATGATGAGGAATTGGCCCGGCAGCGGCTGGAAATCGAGGCTCTGATCCAAGCCTCCGACCTGTTCCTGGAAAGCCTCCAGCCCCGCTTCAAAGCGGTCACGTCGCAGATCGAAAAGCTGGGACCGCCTCCCGCAAAGGACCAGCCTGCCGAAGCCCCTGCGATTGCCGCCGAGCGCCAACGTCTCGGTGTTCTCTCGGCAGAGATCGACGGCGCCGTCAAAGCGACCGGCCTCATCCAGTACCGTGCGCGTGAGCTTCTCTCGCGGGTTCAGGATTATCGGACACGGATCTTCACCAGCCAGTTGTTCCGCCGCATTGCTTCGCCGCTCAGCCTCAACACATGGTCGACGGTTGTGGACGCCCTACCGCAGGCAGCCACCGAATTGAAATGGACGTTCTGGCGCTGGCGACGGTCGGCCGAAGACAACCTGTTTTCGATCTTCGCCCTGCTCGGCAGTGCCGCAGCGATCTATTTCGTTCTGGCGCGCTTGCGCCGCCGTGTCTTCGCAGCCCGGCTCGACGCGCCACGCGACACCGAGCCTGACTTCTTCCAGCGCGCTGGAACGGCCGGACTGGTCGCGAGCCTCAACGTGCTGCCGGCCGCGCTTGCCGTCACGCTCGTCGCCTTCGGCTTCGACAATCTCGGCCTCTGGTTCTTGGATAGCGACCGGATCGTTTTCACTGTCCTTCCGGCCGCCCTGGTCTTCATTGCCGTGCGGGCACTGGCCCGCGCCATCTTCCAGCCCAAACGCGCCGAATGGCGCCTTGTTGATCTCGCCGACAAGCCGGCCGCGTCCCTCACAACGGCGCTGACCTGGATCGGTGCGATCTACGCCATCGACCTGCTGCTCAAGGAAGCCATCCGCATTCTTGCGATGCCGCTGTCCGTCAGCGTGGCAGCCGCGACCATCGCGAGCGTGGCGCTGGCAGCGCTTCTATTCAAGATCGTACGCACGCCATTTACGCGCCGCCCTCCCCAACCGCGCGATCCGGAACAGCCCTCAGACGCGCTCACGGCCGTTCCCAAAGACGCGCCACCGGCAACCGGACCTTTCGATGTCAGTTGGCTGGCCCCTCGCCTCCTCAAAATCCCACTTCTCGCCGTCGCACTTTTCATTCTGGGCGCTTCGCTCGCCGGTTATGTTGCGCTGGGCCGCTTTGTCTCCGGACAAGTGATCGTCACCGGCAGCGTCGTCGTGCTCGTGATCCTGCTTCATCTCGCGATCCGGGCCCTGGTCGGGGAAGAGGTCCGCCAAGAGCGCGTCCTTGGCCGCGCCATGTACGAACGGCTCGGCCTTGACGACACGCAATCTCGCAACGTGACCAAGGTCGCCGCCTTCGCACTCGACGGCCTGCTCGCGCTGGTGGCTTTGCCATTCATTCTCGTGACGTGGGGCTTTGCCCTTCCCGACACGATGGCATGGCTCAAATCTTTGATTTTCGGTTTCGAGATCGGCCACGTCCGCATCTCGCTGGCGCAGATCGCAACAGCCGTAGCACTTTTTGCAGCGCTGCTCTTCGTCACCCGCACGCTGCAACGCTGGATCAATGGCTCGTTCCTCACAACGGCCCGCATCGATCCCGGCGTCGCCAATTCCATCCACAAGGCCATCGGCTACGCCGGATTCGCCTTTGCGGTGTTGGCAGCACTCTCATATGCCGGCCTCGACATTACGAACATTGCCATCGTCGCCGGCGCCCTGTCCGTCGGCATCGGCTTCGGACTGCAGTCGATCATCAACAACTTCGTGTCCGGGCTCATTCTGCTCTTCGAACGGCCGCTGAAGGTTGGCGACCTCATCGTCGTCAACGGCCAGACCGGTCGCGTTCGCAACATCTCCGTGCGCTCAACCGAGATCGAAACCGGCGATCGCGCCACGCTGATCGTGCCGAACTCCGAACTGATCACCAACTCGTTCCTCAACTGGACGCATCGCAACTCACTGTCCAGCATCAGTATCCCGGTCAAAACAAGCTACGCCACCGACCCTGATCAGGTGCGCCATATCCTGGAGAAGGTTGCGAGCGAGTGCCCCATCATTCTGCAACAGCCAAAGCCGGGAGCGTCCTTCGACAACTTCGGCCCGAACGGCTTCGAATTCTCACTGTCCGCGAGCGTGGCCGACTTCGGCAAGCGCGGAGCGGCGATGTCGGATCTGCGGCACCGCATCGTGGCCGCTTTCCGCGAGCACGGGATCGAGATGCCCTACGCCCAGCAGGACGTACACCTGCGCGACCTCGACTTCGTCAAGACGTTGGTGCAGCGCGTGCAAGACGTGCGGGCGGCAGAAGCGGCAAAAGCGGCTCCTCCCGTGAAACCTACCGCCTGAAGCGCCACCGCCGCGCGAGCCCGAAACCACGGCCGTGGAGCCTGAACCCGAACAGAAACCAGACTTCCGGATGAAACGGCGAAGCTAAGTCGCGCGTCAGCGAGGTGCGGTCGCCGCAGATCCATCTTGATCCGCAAAAACTGCCGGATCGAGTTCACTCAAATTGAAGTCGCTGATCGCCACCTTTGCGACTTGATAGTGCCCGTGGTTTCCGGACCGTTCGGCGACGTTGAGCACTCCCAGAGCGACCGCCGCGTTATATGCCGCGATCTGGGCAGCGGCCGATTCCGCGCCAGCTTCTGAAAGCCCCTGGACCACAAACGCGAAGACGAGCCATGCGATCGCGCTGCGCGACCAATGCGTGCCACTGAACTTCAAAATGGACTGCATAAAATCACACTCCAGAACACCGCACGATGCGGTTACATTCTGCCAGTGTGAGCTACAAATATTGCGCGGTCGTTAATGGCTGCTTCGAAACGGAACGTGCCCCGGGCACGGGTCAGTCTTCCCGATACACGCGCTCACGCCGCTCGTGCCGCTCCTGAGCTTCCAGAGACAGCGTCGCAATTGGCCGCGCATCAAGCCGCTTCAAGCCGATTGGCTCGCCCGTCTCTTCGCAATAGCCGTACGTGCCGTCTTCGATCCGGGCAAGCGCCGCGTCGATCTTGGAGATGAGCTTGCGCTGGCGGTCGCGCGCGCGCAGTTCCAAGGCACGGTCGGTTTCCGACGTTGCACGGTCGGCGAGATCCGCATGCTGCACGCTGTCCTCGTGCAGACCCTCCAGCGTCTCCTTAGTTTGCCGGATGATGTCTTCTTTCCAGTTGATCAGCTTCTGGCGGAAATAGAGCCGCTGGTATTCGTTCATGAACGGCTCGTCTTCCGACGGACGGTAATCCGGCGGCAATACGATTGCGGAGGCTTTCGCCCGATCCACGAGCTTCTTGTCCGGCTGTTTCTGCGCCGCTTTCGTTACTGCGCGCGTCTTGGTGGCGACCGATGGAGCAGACTTCGATGCGGCAGACACCGACGGCTTGGTGGAAGCCGGCTTCGAGGCAGGCTTCGAGCCGCCTTTCGCAGCAGCTTTCACAGCAGGCTTGGCGGCCGCCCCGGACCGCCCCTTCACGTTGCGCTCAGCCGGTACAGCCGAACGGGCTTTGCCGGCTGCAGGCGCCTTAGCCCGAGCGCCCGCTCCTGCCTTCGTCCCCATTGATTTGTCATCGCGTTTGCCCATGGACCGTTCTCCGCTGGAGGCACACTCGCGTTTTGCGTCTCGGACCCGCTGGACTCGAAGAAGGGGCCGCGCAGTGGCGCAGCTATTGTCGCGGGCGGGTGGCGGAGTCAAGGCAAGCCGCGCTGGCGCCACCTGCTTTTTATTTTGCTCGTAAATTCCGAGACTTGAGGTTCTGGTTCGGCGACGACGTGTGGAGTCGTCCCTCACACGCCCATACCGTTAATCGCAGCTTAACACTTTAGCTGCAATCTATGGTTGTTCAGATGTCACGGGGCAACCCTTGCGGGCTACGCGTCTCCCGGCAATTCTGTGACGAGCGCCATCCGCGTCTCACGCGGTATCCTTTTGCGCCTCAACGTCTCGGCGTTCCCAACACGACGGGACGTGAGGCCATGACGGGCAGGGCTCTCTGAACAAAGCCGGCGCCGCACACGGTGGGGTTCCCGTGTGCGGCGCCAGCTTAAGTATTCGCCCAGCAGTCCCGCTGGTGGCGTTCGGTCCCCTTTCCTCCCGCAACACACGGCCCTACGGTAGGCAGTGTTTTCCCCGGAACAGGACCAGCGAACCCACTCATGAAATTCGAGGGCACGAAAAACTACGTCGCAACCCCTGACCTCAAGGTCGCCGTCAATGCCGCCATCACGCTCGAGCGTCCGCTGCTGATCAAGGGCGAACCCGGCACCGGCAAAACGGTCCTCGCCCTGGAGGTCGCCCGCGCACTGGGCGCGCCCATCCTCGAGTGGCATATCAAATCAACGACAAAGGCCCAGCAGGGTCTCTACGAATATGACGCCGTCTCACGCCTGCGCGACAGCCAGCTCGGTGACGAGCGCGTCAAGGACATCCGCAACTACATCAAGAAGGGCAAGCTCTGGGAGGCGTTCATCATGGACCGCCGCCCCATTCTGCTCATCGACGAGATCGACAAGGCCGACATCGAGTTCCCCAACGACCTGTTGCAGGAACTCGATCGCATGGAATTCTTCGTCTACGAGACCGGCGAAACCATCAAGGCCGCCCAGCGCCCGATCGTGATCATCACGTCGAACAACGAAAAGGAACTGCCCGACGCCTTCCTGCGCCGGTGCTTCTTCCACTTCATCAAGTTCCCCGATCCCGACACCATGCAAAAGATCGTGGACGTGCACTTTCCCAACCTGAAGGGCCGCCTCGTATCCGAAGCCCTGCGCATCTTTTACGACATGCGCGACGTGCCGGGCCTGAAGAAGAAGCCCTCCACATCGGAACTGATCGACTGGCTGAAACTTCTCCTTGCCGAAGACATCGACTTCGCAACCTTGAAGGAAACCGATAGCCGCAAGCTGATCCCGCCACTGGCCGGCGCGCTCCTCAAGAACGAGCAGGATGTCCACCTCTTTGAGCGCATCGCCTTCATGAGCCGTCGCAAGGGCGAGTGAGACCGGAGGCCCCCATGACAAACAATGTACTGACCGGCGGCTGCCAATGCGGCGCCATACGCTTCCGCGTCGAAGGCGAACTCACCGATGCCTCCGTCTGCCACTGCCGCATGTGCCAGAAGGCATTCGGCGCATTCTTCGCGCCCCTCGTGAACACCAAAGGCGCCACGCTCACCTGGACGCGCGGTCAACCCAAACACTTCGCATCATCGAACTTCGTCAAGCGCGGCTTCTGCGAAAACTGCGGGACTCCCCTTAGCTACGAAGCCCCCGACGGCATTGCGCTGTCCATCGCCGCCTTCGATCACCCCGAAAAGATCCCGCCCACCGTGCAGTTCGGCATCGAAGGCAAGATCCCCTACGTGGACGGCATCCCGTCCCTGCCGTCGCTGGACACGATGGCCGATTCCGTCGCTGCCCCTTTCCTGGCACAACTCGTGTCATTCCAGCATCCCGATCACGACACCGAGACTTGGCCGCCGCAACCTCGACCGCTCACGTGACGGCCCGCGAAAAAACTATTCGTTCCGCAACCGATCTCGTGTCGGCCGGATTGGCAGCGCCCGCACACGCCGAGATCCTTGCGGCCGTGGCCGAACGCTACGCCGTCGCCATCACGCCCACGATGTCAGCCCTCATCGAGGCGAATAATCCTGCCGACCCAATCGCCCGCCAATTCGTTCCCAGCGCCGCCGAACTCATCACCCACGCTGCTGAGCACGCCGACCCGATCGGCGATCACGCCAAGAGCCCTGTGCCCGGCCTCGTGCACCGCTACCCCGACCGCGTGCTCCTGAAGATCGTGGGCGTCTGCCCGGTTTACTGCCGCTTCTGTTTCCGCCGCGAGATGGTCGGCCCCGATGCCGGCCACAACCTCACCGACGCCGAACTGACAGCCGCACTCGACTACATTCGCGCCACACCCGCCGTCTGGGAGGTCATTCTGACAGGCGGCGATCCCTTTATGCTCTCCGAGCGCCGCATCCGCGCGCTGATGCAGGCCCTCGACACCATCCCGCACGTCAAGATCGTCCGCTGGCACACCCGCGTACCCGTCGTCGCCCCCTCCATGGTGACGGACAGCTTCGTCTCCGCACTCAGCGATACGTCCAAAACCGTCGTTGTCGGTCTCCACACCAACCACCCGCGCGAACTGACACCGGACGCCCGCGCCGCCCTCGCCCGCCTCTCCCGCGCCGGCATCCCGCTCGTCAGCCAGACCGTCCTGTTGCGCGGCATCAATGACGATACGGCCACTCTCGAGGCCCTCATGCGCGACTTGGTCGAGGCGCGCGTCGTTCCCTACTACGTCCACCACGGCGATCTAGCGCCGGGCACTGGACATTTCCGCGTTTCCGTCGCCCGCGGCATCGCCCTCATTCGCGATCTGCACCGCCGGCTCTCCGGCCTCGCCCGGCCCGACTACGTCCTCGATCTTCCAGGCGCGTTCGGGAAAGTGTCCCTCCTGTCAGCGGATGTCCGCCTGACGGCAGACGGCTGCGAACTCCGCGATGCCCAGGGCCGCACGCACATCTATCGCGACGCCCTGCCATAACGCGCCCAAATATCAGCTATCGCCATTCCGATATCGCGCCATCCGGACAACTCCGGACTGACGCCAATCAAGATTGCCGGATCAACCGATCAATGCCAGAGTGACGCACCTTTTGACGACCGGTCCGCCTCGATGCGGCACGGAAGCCTGGCATCGCCCAGCGCACACAACAAAGATCTGGAGAGGAATCGCAATGAACGAGCAGTTGAAGTCCGAGGTGTTCCACGGCGCGTGCCCGCACGACTGCCCCGACACCTGCTCGATGGTCTATGAAGTCCGCGACGGCAAACTCGTCGATGTGCGCGGCAACAAGGACCATCCCATGACGCGCGGTGGTCTCTGCGTGAAGCTCAAGGACTTCCACGACCACCACGCCAACCCCGATCGCCTGCTCTATCCCCTCCGCCGCAAAGGTCCAAAGGGTTCCGGCCAGTGGGAGCGCATCACCTGGGAAGAAGCCGTCTCCGAAATCGGCCGCCGCTGGCGCGAGATCATCGCCGAACACGGCAGCCAGGCGATCATGCCCTACAGCTATCTGGGCAACATGGGCCTCGTGCAAGGCATCAACTCCGGCGACCCCTTCTTCAATCGCCTCGGCACCACGGTGAACGAAAAGACGTTCTGCGCGTCGGGATCGTCCACCGCATGGCTCCTCACCGTCGGCCCGACGGGCGGCGTTGATCCCGAAAGCTTCGTGCATGCGAAGTTCATCGTCATCTGGGCCTGCAACTCCATCTCGACCAACCTTCACCATTGGCCCTTCGTGCTTGAAGCACAGAAGCGGGGCGCCAAGGTCGTCGTCATCGACTCGTTCAGGTCGCGCACCGCCAAAGCCGCCGACTGGCACATCTGTCCCAAGCCCGGCACCGATGGCGCGCTTGCGATGGGCTTCATCCACTCGATCATCGCGCAAGGCCTCGTCGATCAGGAATGGGTCGACAAGCACACCTACGGATATCCGGAACTGAAGTATCGCTCCGCCGAGTTCTCTCCCGAATACGTGGAGAAGGTCACGGGCGTCAAAGCCGACGAAATCCGGAAGTTTGCGAAAGAATTCGCAACCGCGCAGCCCTCGGTCATCCGCATCGGCGTCGCGCTGGAACGCCACGCCGGCGGCGGCCAGGCGATCCGCGCCGTCTGTGCGCTGCCCGCCCTCGTCGGCTCGTGGAAGCACGTCGGCGGCGGCCTCCTCCAGATGCCGCTGTGGGACTTCCCCGTCGATTGGGCCAAGGTCTCGCGCGGCGACTGGATCAAGCCCGGCACCCGCGCCATCAACAACCTGCGCCTGGGTGCGGCGCTCACCGGCGAAATGGGTCTCGATCCGCCGCTGAAGTCGCTCTTCGTCTATTGCACCAACCCCGTGTCACAGGCCCCCGAGACCAACAAGATCGTCAAGGGTCTGAAGCGCGAAGACCTGTTCACGGTCGTCGCCGAACACTTCATGACCGACACCGCGAAGTACGCCGACATCGTCCTCCCGAACGCCATGGCCGGCGAAGCCGAAGACATGATGTGGTCGTGGGGCCATTTCTACTTCACCTACAATCAGAAGGCCGTCGAACCGCCGGGCGAAGCGCGCCCCACGAGCGACATGTGGCGCCTGCTGGCGAAGGAAATGGGCTTCGATGATCCGGTCTTCAAAATGACCGACAGCGAGTTGGCCGCCCATTACATCAATTGGGACGATCCCAAGATGGCCGGCATCGACATGGAGTACTTCAAGAAACACGGGTACTACAAAATCGACGTCGGCTCGGCCGATACGCGCACGCCGCACAAAGAGGGCAAGTTCCCGACGCCATCCGGCAAGGTCGAATTCCTGCTGCACGACGCGAAGAACTTCGTCGCCGGTCCCTTCCGCGCCATGTACGAGGGCGACCAGGACGGCTCACCCGTCGATCCGCTGCCCGGCTACATCCCGAACCGTGAAGCACCCGAGACCAACCCCGAACGCGCCAAGCTCTATTCGCTGAACATCATCTCGCCGAAGAGCCACGCGTTCCTGAACTCGTGCTACGCCAACGAGGAGCACAAGATCAAAGCGCAGGGCGAGCAGTACGTTCTGATCTCGCCGCTCGATGCGGAGAAGCGCAACATCAAGGAAGGCGATCCCGTCCGCGTCTACAACGATCGTGGCGACTTCACGGGCGTCGCGAGAGTCACCGACGACGTGAACCCCGGCATCGTCGTGGCGACGCTCGGCTACTGGCGCTCGCTCAACCGGACCGACGGCTCCGTCAACTCGATCTCGTCCGACGCCCACTGCGGCCTCGGCCGCGCGCCGACGTTCTCGGACAACCTGGTCGAAGTCAGCCGCGTCAACCAGCCCGCCATGGCCGCCGCGGAGTAACGGCCAACCCACACCTGCAAGCCTTGCCCACCCCTCCCCCTCGCGGGGAGGGGTGGACAGGTCGTGGCTTTTATACAGAAGCGGACCTTGGCTACTAGCCTCGGCGACGTTCACGAGAGCTACAAGCTTTCTCTGTCGCAGTGGGTTGGAAATGAGACATGCTGTTGACGGAAGTCGATCGGGTTTGATTGGCTACGGCTTCTCGACAGATTCCATTCCTGGTTCGCTCGTATTGCTTGCCGGTGGAGCGCGACAGATAGTTGATCAGCTGATTTTCGTTATTCAAATAGTAACATGCCGACAGCTGGCCGGGTCATCCTCGTATGCTTTGATGATACGTCCCGCTTCCACAGGATCGCATGGTCCGAATTGGGTAAGCCGATCGAACCTCCATCGGGCCTCGGTGAAGCTCCGGGACGCAATGAACCTTGACACCAACTGCGGCTCGCGAACTCGGTCGTGACCAACGCGCCTAGAAATCTTCTCAAAAAGGAGCTTGATATCTCCTTCTCCATCGAGAAATCGCTTGCTTCCCCTGAATAAAGCCTCGTGGTGCAATGACGTCAACCCTGTGGAAAGGACAGGAATGCCCCGTCCGAGGGCAATCCCGATCTCCTATTCGTCCATACGCTCTCGAAAAGATCGTCGGTGATGAGGGCTACCATCACCTCCATAGGAGCCAAGCCCTTTTCAATTGCCTGCTGCCACTCAGTGTCAGGCTCGATTGTGTCATGCGCAACGAAGCCGCTACAGCCGAAGGCTTCCAACTCTACAGCAAGATCGTGTGCGAGCTTCTTGTGTGTGTCGCGGTGGCTTATGAATACTCTGATATGGTCTTCGAGCCAGAAATGCGGAATTTTGATAGCTTGGATTTCGATATGCACGTGACGCTTGGAACGCAGGATCGTGTCTGATCCGTCCGCAACTCGATAGCAAGCTGAGGATAATATGCTCGTTATCGATGCCCTTCGCTGCTTTGCTGCACGGTCGCTTCTAATCCGTTCGGAGATGGCGTCTTGCTCATCGAGCGGTACGAGGCCGAGGATCGCTGGCGATTCGAAGAAAGTCACCGCATGCCCATGCGTTCCACCGTTCCAGGTGATCGTACTCGTGTCCCTCGGAGACCGAGAACCGACATTATAGGACCGGATCAGCGCGTGGATGTGATCACCGCGTTGAAGTCGATGTCGCTGTGGTCGGCCTACGCGCACTTTGAAGAGGCCACGAAGGGCTCGATCGAGGTGGGCAAGCTCGCTGACCTCCTGATCTTGTCGGCCGATCCGACGGCCGTTGATCCGGAGATCTCGACCAACTAAAGGTCGTCGAGACGATTAAGGAGGGCGAGACGGTGTTTGCGTTGACCGAGGAGAAGAAGAAGCAGGGCAACTTGATGCTTAAACCTGATACCACGGGCCGTTACGCTTTGCCGAATTCTTGCGCCAAGCCGCCATTGAACACGAGTTCCGCCGCCTGCCCCCTGCCCAACAAACGCTGTTCGCGCGCACGGTACTGGCGGCAGGCCGCCACGATGGAGCGTGTATCGGCCCCGTCTTGGCCGAATGGGTTGCGGCCTCAGCAGGTGTGGAACAATGACGATGTTCTGACAATCGCCCGAGCGTCTCGGGCTACTTAGAGTGCCCTCCACACTTGAGATGTTGCCGAAGCGGGTGGGGTTAAAGTCCGTTTGTAGCCCTGAGCTACCTTGCGCACTTGGCCGCTTTTGACGGCGGAGCGGATATTATCTCGTCGGTGCGAGATCAGTGCCAACCAAGCCGCCCCGCGTCCGCTACCTCTGCTTCTCGACGGCGCCGCCTGTTGTCGGTGTCACCGTTGACAGTTGTTGCGGATAAGTACTGCTGTTGCGGATAAGTTCTGCTTGCAACATCGAATTCCTTGGCAACCGCCATGCGGCCATCTAGCGTCCGGCTGAGATCCCCAGTTGTTGGAGGCGGCAATGCAATCCTTGAAATTCGGTTTTGTGGCAGCGGCGATGTTGTGCGCACTTTGGGCACCAGCTCAGGCCGCCGATTGCACGAAGATCGCTGCCGTCGGTCAAATGTTGACCCACGACACCGCCGTGCTGTTCTCGACCAACGCCCTCAAAAATACCATCGCTTCGAAAGGCCTTGTAGAGCAGGGCCCCGTGAAGACGACGTGCGAAGATGAAGGGGCCACGACGACGTGCCGCTCCTCGCAGATGGCCTGCAAAGGCGGCACACCCAAGAGCTGCCTCGGCGCGTGGCTCTGCTTCTGAGCCTTGCGTTTAACGGACTAACCGGCAGAACACGCTAGGCTAACCTCGCGGCGATGGGTGTTACGTAGCAAAGGGCGCATCGACGGCACGCGTTGTTCGATGGGTCCCGGGCACCCCGGCCTTCGCCGGGGCAGGCTTGACCGGGATGACACCTGTTGGGTGGCGAGCGTTCGCGCGCACTCCTTTTTTCTGCGCCCACTTATCCCCGCCCCCACTCCACTCCCCTACACTCGCCCTCATCTCCGTCCCTCATTGAAGGGGGCGTCGCTTAAGAGGCGTCTTGTGACGTGGGGCGGGGTGCAGTGTCGCTGACGGTGTGTACGCATCCTCTCTCGGCGGGGCTCGGATCGGCCACCTGCTGGAATGCAGGCTGCGAAGAACGCGCTGAAACGTCGATCGTAGGCCGGAAATCCTGCGCGGGGCGGTCCATGGGCCGCACCACACCACCAACCTCAGCGGCTCATCCGCCGCCCCGCCCCCTTCGCGTGACTGAGCGAAGGCGCAAATTGAAATTGAGAGATGCGCGAACTCGAACGGCACTCTTCGACTTGTAGAGACCGCCCGATGCAATGCATCACGCCCGCAATCGCGCGTGCACCGCGTAGTCCAGCACCACATCCGCCGCGAGCGCACTCGGACGCTTGCCACCGATCGCGATGCGCTCGGGCACGCGCGCGAGAGCATCGACCTGCTTTCGCCGCTCATCGGACTGCGATAGCAGCGGCATCAGCGCCCGCGCCAACTTTTCGGGAGTTGCGTTTTCTTGCATGAACTCCGGATAGATATTCTCGTCCGCGATGAGGTTCGCGAGCACCACAGATCGCGCCTTCAGGAGAAACCGCATCCGCGACATCACCGCATCGACCTTGTAGGCGACGACGGCGGGCGTCCCGCACAAACCCAGTTCCAGCGTCACCGTACCCGACGCCGCGAGCGCCGCATCCGCCAGCCGGAACGCTGCGAACTTGTTCGCGTCACCCTCGATGAAGTGTACCGGCTGAGCCCACGTCTTTGCAGCTTGCTCAACGGCGCTGCGCACCGACGGCACCACCGGCAGCAACACCTCGAGGCCCTCCGGCACGGCCTGCCGCACGAGCCGAACCGTGTCCCCAAACGGAGCCAACAACCGCGTCACCTCCGACACGCGACTGCCCGGCAGCACGACGAGCACCTTCTTCAGCGGATCGAGCCCGAGCCTCGCCCGCAGATCAGCGCCATCTTGCGCGCGGATCCAGTCAATGCGCTCGCTCAACGCATGACCGACGTACGTGCATTTCGGCCCGCCCAACCGCAGATGCTCGTCCGGCTCGAACGGCAACAGCGCCAACACATGATCGACATAGCCGCGCATCTTCTTCGCGCGCCCCGGCCGCCACGCCCAGACGCTCGGGCTCACATAATCGATGACGGGGACATCAGGTATTCGCTCGCGAATACGCTTGGCAATTGGGTGGGTGAATTCGGGACTGTCGATGATGACCACGGCATCCGGGCTCACGGCCACGGCATCGCGCACGGTTTCGTGCACGCGATCGATGAGACGCGGCAGCTGCTTCAAAATGTTGATCGGCCCCATCACGGCCACGTCGGAGAGCGGGAACAACGAGACCAGCCCCTCTGCCGCCATCGCCTCCCCGCCGACACCGTCGAAGGCGACGCCGTGCCCGAGACGCGCCTTGATCTCCGCCATCAGCTTCGCGCCCAGCGCATCGCCGGAATGCTCGCCTGCAACGAGATACAATCTGAGCGGCCGCGCGCTTCCCCTCATCAAACCTCCTTCCCGCCGATGCTGAGCTTCATACCAACAGAACGTACATCGTCCCCCAGCGCCGCCGCACCATCCACAGTAGAGGCCACGATCGACTGATACCCCGCATCCGCCGCCGCCGTGATAACAGCCCGGTCGAGATCGCTGAGCGAGGCAACCGCCAAGGCCCCGCGCCGTTTCTTGCTCTTGCCCCACTGCCGCCGCCCCGCCGCACGCGCCACGAGGTCGCCAAGTCCCTCCCCGGCCTCCACCGCCAGCACATGCCGCCGCACGACCACTACGCCACGCGAGCGCACGCGCGGCACCAGCGCGCCAAGCACCGCCAATCCGATCTCGCCATCGTCCTGCAGCGCTGTCTTCGTCAAGCCCGACGCCGCACCAGCCTCCAACCCGGCGATGAAAACCTGCGCCGCATCGGCCGCGTCCATCGTGTCACCGCGCTGGGCCGCCAGCGTCGCCCCCGCCTGCACCGCGATCCCCTGCAGTCCTGCCGCCACCACACCCGCAACGGTGTTCGGCCCGATCGCCGGCATGTCGACACGCAATTCCTGGCCCGGCTTCGGCCACTTGACGAGCACGCCGCCGCGCGCACCGTCTCGCCGCTCCGCAACGCGTTTCAACATCGCGTCCGTGCCTTCCGCACCTTCGATCGCAAGCACCGTTCCGTTCGCCACGACAACCGCCTGCCCGACATCGAACGGCGCCAGCCGCGCCACGATCTCTCGCCCGATCTCGAAATCGCGCTTCGACGCATCACTCATCGCCACTTGGCCATAAGCGCCTTCACCGATGACGAGCGCCGGGGCGACATCCGCGGGTCCCCGGACCACGAGTCCATGGCTTTCGAAGAACCCGACAACCCGGCGCAAAACGCTATCATCGCCGCCCGCGGCCACGATCTTGAAGATGCGCGGCAGGTTCCACCAGAACCCGAAGTCGGTGCGGATCGCTCGCAGGTCCGGCCGCGTCACGCTTCCGACGATCACGAGATCGGTGACGCCTTTCTGCTTGAACGTGCGGAGCAGCTGCCCGATCCGGCCCCAGTTGACGAGTGTGAAATCATGGCCGGCGAAATCGCGCGGACGAACCTCGCCCTCGAGCCCGACGATCACTGGGTTCTGCCCATCGGCAAACAGCACATCGGCGATCTCGCGCGGCAGCGAACCGCCCCCCGCCAGAATACCGACGACGGCTTTCGAACCGCGTACCATGATCAGGCCTTCTGCTCAGGCCTCAGCCGCGCCTTGCGGCGTACACAACGAGCGCTTGCCGCCCTTGCGGATGAACTCGACGATTTCAACGACGATCGGGTGATCCTTGAACTCGACCGACACGTCTTCCACGCGCTCCAGCAGTGTGCCTTCCTGCGCGAACATGAGACGGTAGGCCCGGCGCAGGTCATGGATCTGTGCCCGTGAAAACCCCCGCCGCTGCAGCCCGATGATGTTGAGACCTGACAGATACGCCCGGTTTCCGAGCGCCATGCCATAGGGGATGAGATCATGCTCAAGCCCCGACATGCCGCCGACGAACGCATGCGGTCCCACGCGCGCGAACTGAATGACAGCCGCTCCGCCGCCGATGATGACGTAATCACCGACGGTGCAGTGCCCGGCGAGCATGACGTTGTTGGAGAAGATGACGTTGTTGCCGACATGGCAGTCGTGACCGACGTGGCTGTTGGCAAGAAAGGCGCAGTTGTCACCGACCGACGTCGCCATCCCGCCACCCTCGGTGCCGGGGTTCATGGTCACGCCTTCGCGGATCAGGCACTCTTTTCCGATCGTCAGCGTGGACGGCTCGCCTCTGAACTTCAGATCCTGCGGCTCATGGCCAATCGAGGCGAAGGGGAAGATCTTCGTGCGCGCGCCGACTGCTGTCCGCCCTGCCACCGCGACGTGGCTGACGAGTTCGACGCCGTCGCCCAGGTCCACATCCGGTCCTACCGTGCAGAACGGACCGATTTTGACGTTCGCTCCCAAGCGCGCTTCGGGCGCGACGACGGCGGAGGCGTGAATTTCAGGTTTTGACATCAGCTCTTCGAGGCCGCGAAGGCGCGTGCGTCCGCCGTGTCGGCGAGCATGGCGCTGATTTCCGCTTCTGCCACAACCGCGCCGTCGACCTTCGCCTCACCATAGAAGCGCCAGACACGGCCGCGATTACGGATCTTGCGCACATGGTAGTGCAGTTGATCGCCCGGCAGAACCGGCCTGCGGAATTTCGCCTTGTCTATCCCCATGAAGTAGACGAGCTCGGCCTTGTAGTCTTCGCCGAGGCTAGACACACACAACGCGCCGGCGGTCTGGGCCAGCCCCTCGATGATCAAGACGCCGGGCATCACCGGATACTGCGGAAAGTGACCCTGGAAGAACGGTTCGTTGATCGTCACGTTCTTGAGGCCGACGCAGCTCTCGTCGCCATTCATGTCGAACATGCGGTCGAGAAGCAGGAACGGATAGCGGTGCGGAAGGAATTTCATCACCTTCGCGATATCAGCCGTCCCGAGCGTCTTCACCTTCGTCTTGTCGTCCATCGTCCTCTCGCTTCGGCGCGCTTGCCGCCGCCGTCCTTGATCCGTTCATCCGGCTAAGCCCGGACTTGTCTGTGCCCCTTCGTGATGCGACATGCGCGCTGCGTCAATCATCCACCTCGTCGCTCGGGGGGCCTTTTCGCGCGGCCAGGCGCGACACAATGGCGAGTTCCCGGGCCCATTGCCTCAAGGGCCGCGCCGGTGTGCCGCCCACGGCCACTCCGGGAGGGACATCCTCTTTCGGGTGCGATGCCCCCGCCACCTGGGCGCCCGTCCCGATCTTGATGTGCCCAACGGTCCCCGATTGTCCGCCCATAACCACGAAATCACCCAGCTCGGTTGAGCCGGAAATGCCAGTGTGCGCGACGATCACGCAGTGCCGTCCGATGACCACGTTGTGCCCGATCTGGACCAGATTATCAATTTTGGTGCCCTCACCGATGATCGTATCCTTAAGTGCCCCGCGGTCGATGGTTGTGTTGGCACCGATCTCCACATTGTCCTGAATGACGACGCGGCCGATCTGCGGCACCTTCAGATGACCGTCCCGGCCCATCGCGAACCCGAAGCCATCCTGACCGATGCGCGTGCCGGCATGAACGATCACGCGGTCGCCGATCAGCGCGTGCACGACTGTCGATGAGGGTCCGATGTAGCAGTCCCGCCCGATGGCGACCCGATAGCCGATGACGGCGCCGGCCGCGATCCGGCTGCCGCGCCCAATCATCGCTTCCGGCCCGACGATCGCTCCAGGCTCGATGACCACACCGTCCTCGATCTGCGCGCTGGGATCGACGGCGAAGCCCGACGTGCCAATGGCCGCCTTTGGCACCAGCGCTTCCGGATAGAATTTCTGCAACGCCAGAGCGAACGATCGGTACGGTGCTTGTGTCACCAGCGCGGCGGCATGGGACGGCACACGCGCGGCAAATGCCGGCTGCACGAGCACAAAACCGGCGCCGGTTGCATCGAGTTGCGGCAAATACTTACGGTTGTCGAGAAACGAAACGTCCGAGTTCCCCGCATCGGCAAGAGCACGCACGTCGAAGACAGCGCGGGCGCCGTCGGCACCAGGCGCCAACTCGGCACCCACGACCTTCGCTAGATCGGCGGCTGGAAACGGCCCCTTGTTCTCGAAGAAACCGGGATGAAGCATGGTAGCGCCCTTCTTCGGCGGCAAAGCACGGCGGCGAAACGACGATCACAAGCCGATATTATAGAGCCGCATCCGCCCCGCACCAACAAAACGGCGGCGCTGAACCAGCGCCGCCGCATGTTTCACACAGCTGACTGTGAAAATCAGAACCGGGTCGAAGCACCAAAGCGCAACTGCTGCAGCTGGTCGTAGGCTTCCTTGGTGATGGCTTCCGAGTAATCGACGCGCAGCGGACCAACCGGCGAGTTCCAGAGCAAGCTCACGCCAACCGCCGAGCGGACCGCTGCTGTCGTCAAACAGCTCAACATTGTTGTCGGCATAGAGGTCGGTGATATCCCCCGGCGTACCCCAAAGCGAGCCAGCATCCACGAAGGCGGCACCACTGATCCCAAGGTCTTCGGGAATGAACGGAAGCGGGAAGCGAACCTCAGCAGTAGCTGGCCCAGTAGTTCTGACCGCCAATAGCGTGATCGGTCAGCGAGTCGCGAGGACCATAACCGGCGCGATCGAACCCGCGCACCGTTTCACCACCGCGGAAGTAGAGATCGAGCAGGCGCACATCATCCCCGCCCCAGCCCTGAACCGTGCCAGCCACCGCACGGCCAACGAGCGTGATCTTGTCCGTAATCGGGTAGTAAGCGCGGCCCTCACCCTGCACGCGGACATAGTTCACGTCGCCACCCAGACCGGCAAAGTCCGTCGAAAGCTGCAGATAATAGCCGCTGGTCGGATTGCGCGGATGATTGCGCTTGTCATACGTGAGCGAGGTACCGATGGCCGACGTCCAGTAAGCCTCATCAGAGCAGTTCGCAGGAGCATTGGATCGTATCACCGTCGAAGTTGCGAGATCGTCGAGATTCGTGTCACCGCACGCCTGCTTCACGGCGATCGACGAGTTGCGTATCGACATCAAAGATCTCGTCGCGCTTCAGCGTGTAGCCGACCTGCATCCACATTTCTTCGGCCAGCGGGAAGCCGAGGCGCACCGTGCCGCCCGACGACCGGCTCGAGAAGCCGGCATCATCGCTGCTGGTCGAGTTCCTTATGGAAGAGGTCGAAACCAGCCGACAGGTTGCGGTCCAGGAAGCGCGGTTCGGTGAATGACAAGTCCACCTGCATGCGCTCGACCGAGCCGGCGAGCTTCAAGCGCAGGAACTGACCGTTGCCCATGAAGTTGCGCTCGGTGATCGAGACGTCGCCGATGATGCCTTCGTTGGTCGAGAAGCCGGCACCGAACGACAGCTCACCCGTGGACTGCTCTTCCACTTCCACGTCGAGAACGACGCGGTCGGGAGCCGAACCAGGGCGGCGCTTCACATCCGCCGTCTTGAAGATGCCGAGACCAGACAGACGCTTCTTGGCGCGATCGACCAGCAGCGGGTTGTAGGCATCGCCTTCCGCCAGACGGAACTCGCGACGGATCACGTAATCCTTGGTCCGCGTGTTACCGATCACGTTGATCCGCTCGATGTAAACGCGCGGGCCTTCGTCGATCGCATAGACGACGCCGATCGTGCGAGTCGTCGGATCCGGGTTGGCGCGCGGGCGAACACGAGCAAACGGGAAGCCCTGCTCCGCCGTCGCAAGCGTCAACCGCTCAACCGTCTTATCGACAGCCTGGGCGTTGTAGATGTCGCCCTGATAGGTGGTGACCTCGCCGTTGAGAGACGACGCGTTGAGGTCGGGCAACCCGTTCTCAACCGTCACGGCGCCGAAGTTGTACTGCACCCCTTCTTCGACCGCGAACGTGATCACGAAGCCCGAACCGTCACGATCGAGATCCGCCTGCGCGGCGGTCACGCGGGCATCGGCATAGCCGTTCTTCAAATAATACTGACGCAGCAACTCGCGATCGAGGTTCATACGATCCGGATCGTAGATGCTGGTGCCCTTGAGGAAGTCGAACCAACCCTGCTGGGTCGTGGAAATGATGTCGCGCAGCTGTTCGTCGGTGAACGCGCTGTTGCCGACGAAGTTGACGCCCTTGACCTTGGTCGCGCCACCCTCGACGATTTCGAACACGACGTTGACCCGGCTCTGCTCGAGCTCGATGATCTTCGGCTCCACGGACGCGGCAAACCGGCCCTGGCGGGTGTAAACGTCGAGGATCCGCTGCACGTCGGCCTGAGCGCGAGCGCGCGTGAAGACGGTGCGCGGCTTCAGCTGAACTTCATTGCGCAGCGTATCGGTATCGACCTCGCTGTTGCCTTCGAAAGCGACTTGGTTGACGACCGGATTTTCCACAACGCGAATGACGACCGTGCTGCCGTTGTTGTCGATGGCCACGTCCGCGAACAGACCGGTGGCGAACAACGCCTTCAGCGAGCCGTCTACCTTGCCGGCATCGTAGGCATCGCCCACGTTGAACTGAAGATAGGAGCGGACCGTGTCGGCTTCGACGCGGCGGTTACCTTCGACCTCGATGCTACGCACGACGCCCTGGGCCAATGCAGCCGTGGACCCGCCGAAGTGCGGAGCAGAGATCTCGATCGCGAGGAGCGCCAGAATCGCGGCGAGCAGGCGGACGCCTGCAACGGCCGGAAACCGGGAGAACCCATGACGCGGATCAGCCCTCATGCTTTTGCCGTTCCCCCTGATCCACACAGACACCCCACCGGCGATCCATGCGCATTTCATGCAATGCCAGCCCCACTGGCAGCTGACGGTCCCACCGACGCACGAAAAGCCTATGACAAACTCAACGCCACGCCTACGTCAGCCTTAAGCTTTTAACGATTCAGTAACCGGTCTGGAAGTGGCAAGAATACGTCACAGGTCGCGAATCTAACCGGCCCCACCAAGCCACCGTTTGAGGATATGTAAGTCGTTGAAAGTGGCAAAGATCATGAGACTTAAAACAAGTGCCAAACCAATCCGGAAACCAAGCTCCTGATGCCGTTCGTCGAGCGGTCGTCCGCGTACCGCTTCTATGGCGTAGAACATGAGATGCCCACCATCGAGCAGCGGGATCGGAAACAGGTTGATCAGTCCCACGCTGACGGAAATGAACGCTGCTAACTGAATGATGTACTCGAAGCCCTGGGTCGCCACGCGGCCGGCTACGTCCGCAATACGGATGGGTCCGCCAAGCTGGTCGGCAGACTGCCGCCCCACGATGACATCCTTGAGATACCCCAGCGTGCTCGTCACGATGAACCAGGTCCGGTCGCCGGCAATCCCGACCAACTCGAAGAATGACGGCTCATAAAGTTTGACGCCCTGCTGGCCGGGAATGCGCTTCACCCCGATCATGACCATCTGGAGCTTGTCGCCCTTGTCATCGAGTTGCTCGCGCACCTCGGGGACAACGACGAGATCAAGCTTTTCCCCACCCCGTTCGACGGTGAAGGTCAGCCCCTCTCCTACGCTGGTGCCGACAAAGCGCTGGATGTGTTCGAAAGCGGTGACGGGCCGGCCTTCGATGGCGGTCACGAGATCGCCCGCCTTGATGCCGGCCTTGGCGGCAGGTCCCTCCGGGATCACCTCATCGATGCGGGCTTCCGTCGAATAAACGCCGTTCACCCAGAACCAGAATGTGAAGATGACGATAGCCAGAATGAAGTTGGCGACCGGACCCGCCACCACCACCGCCGCCCGCTGCCAGATGGGCTTGGCATGGAACGACCCGGCGCGCTCGTCGGCGCTCATCTTTTCGATCGCATCGCGCGACGGGACGCTGGCCGCGTTCTCGTCATCCATGAACTTCACGTAGCCGCCGAGCGGTATCCAGCAAAGCTTCCAGCGCGTGCCGTAGCGGTCATCGAAGCCCGCGATCTCCTGTCCAAATCCGATTGAAAAGGCCTTGACCTTCACCCCGCACCAGCGGGCGACAAGAAAATGGCCGAGTTCGTGGAAGAAAACGACGATCGTCAGGACGGTGAGAAACGCGAAGCCGTAGAGCAACGGTCCCGACAACGCGTTCGAAAGGGCTTCCATAAGTCGTCTCCGGTAGGGCCGCACTGGACGCGGCAGGCTTAGGCCCGACAGTCGCCACTGGCTGCCTAATATGGGGTTTCGATGACCATTCGCGCCAGATCCCGGCCCTCCGAGTCTGCGGCAAGCACGTCTTCGAGAGTTTCCGTAGCACGGATCAGCCCCCGTGCCTCGGCTTCCTCGATCGTCCGTTCCACAACCCGAGCGATGTCCAGAAATCCAAGGCCGCCGGCGAGAAATGCCGCAACTGCGATTTCGTTCGCCGCGTTCAAAATCGCAGGTGCATTGCCCCCTCGCCGCAACGCAGCCTTGGCCAAGCCGGGGCCGGGAAACCGCGCTGTGTCCACCGGCTCGAAGGTCAGCGATCCGATTGCGACGAGATCGAGCCGCGCCGTCGGCGTTGCACGCCGTTCCGGCCAATTGAGAGCCAGCGCGATGGGCGTGCGCATGTCGGGCGGACCGAGCTGCGCGATCACCGACCCGTCGATGTAATGCACCAGACAGTGCACCACCGACTGCGGATGGATGACCGCGTCCAGCTGGTCGACGCCGACGGGAAACAGGTGATAGGCCTCGATGAGTTCCAGACCCTTGTTCATCAGCGTAGCGCTGTCGATCGTGATCTTGGCACCCATCGCCCAGTTTGGATGTTTCAGCGCTTCCTCTGGCCGCGCGTCCTTCAGCTTTTCCATCGGCCAGCAGCGAAACGGGCCACCCGACGCCGTCAGCACGATCCGCTCTACGGCCACCCGCTCCGCGCCGGCCAGCGATTGCAGCGCCGCCGAATGTTCGCTGTCGACAGGCAGCAGTTCCGCCCCCGACGCGCGGACTTCGGCAAGAAACACATCGCCGGCTGAAACGAGACATTCCTTATTCGCGAGCGCCACCCGTCGCCCTTGGCGCGCCGCCGCGAACGTCGGCTTCAAGCCGGCAGCTCCGACGATGGCTGCCATCGTGCAATCGGCCGGACGCGATGCGGCATCGATCAGGGCATCTTCTCCCGCCGCCGCCTCAATGCCCGTACCGGAGAGATGCGACTTGAGCTCGGCGAAGCAACGCTCGTCGCCCACCACGGCAAATTGCGCTTTATGCAAGATCGCCAGCCGCGCAAGCTTCTCCGCATTCGACTGCGCAGTCAGCGCGACCACCTCGAAACGCTCGGGCTCGCGACCGACCAGATCGAGCGTGCTCTCGCCGATTGACCCCGTCGCGCCGAGCACCGTCAGCCGCTGCGGCGACGACAGCGTGCGCTCGGCCGTATCGCCGAGCTTGATTGCGGCTGCCCGTGTGAAATGTCTGCTCATCGTGTCATCCGCCGAAGAGAAGTGCGCTCGCGGGCGCTTGCGGATCAAGGGCCAGAGCCACGAAACCCGCGGCCACCGAGGCGAAAACCAGTCCATCGATGCGGTCCATGATACCGCCATGGCCAGGGATGATGTGGCCGGAATCTTTCACCCCGAAACTCCGCTTCAAGGCTGATTCCGTCAGATCCCCGATCTGCGCCACGATGCCGAGAAACACGCCCGAAATGCCGACCATCAAGGGGTCTGCACCAATCGTATGGGCGAACCCGGCCGCCGCCAACCCCGCCGTCGAAATGCCACCGAGAAACCCCGACCACGTTTTGTTTGGCGAAATCGCCGGCGCCAGTTTCGGTCCGCCGATCAGCCGCCCGAACACGAAGGCAGCAACATCGGTCGCCACGACCGCGATCAGGATGAGCAGCACCGCTGCGAAACCATTGGGCTGGTCTTCGCGCAGCCAGATCAGAGCCACGACCGGCAGTCCGGCATAAAGCACGCCTTCTGCCGACAACAGTGGCCGCCGCTGGAAGCACAGCAGCCCCGTGAGGATGGACCCGGCGATGACGGCCGCGAGTGCCAGAGCCGCCAACCCCAGCCAAGCCAGAACCGCCGCAATAACGACGGCGAAAGCCTGCACGACCAGTCCAGCATCGATTGCGCCATCCCGCACGATCCGCGACCACTCGAAACTTGTGAGAACGCCGACCACCGCGCCGAGAACAGCAAACGGCAGACCTCCCATGTAAACCACGCCGCCCGCGATTGCGGCCATGACGAGGCCAGACGCCGTTCGAAGTCGTATTTCCCTCGAGGACCCGCTCATGACGGGAGCTGTCGCTTGCGATGGCTCCGCCGGCTCGCCGCCCATCATGGTCCTCAGGCCGTAGACCGCTGCGTCAGCCCGCCGAACCGGCGATCACGCGCGTGGTAGATTTTGATGGCCTCGTCGAGCAACTCCGACCCGAATTCCGGCCAATAGGCGTCGAGAAACACGAATTCCGTGTAGGCCGTCTGCCAGAGCAGAAAATTCGAAAGTCGCATCTCGCCGCTCGTGCGGATCAGCAGATCAGGGTCGGGAATGCCCGCCGTATCCAGAGCCCCCGAAAGATGCTCCGGCTCGATGGCGTCTGGATCTAGTTCACCGCGCGCGACCTTGCGCGCAATCTCCCGCACCGCTTTCGTAATCTCGGCGCGCGCCCCATAATTGAAGGCGATCACGAGCGTAATACCCGTATTCAGCGAGGTCAGATCCCGCGCCTCGTCGATCAGAGCCATCAGTTCGGGATCCACGCGGTCCCGCTCGCCGATCACGATGATGCGCACGTTCGATTGATGCAGTTCCACCAGATCGCTTTTGATGAAGCGCCGCATCAGACCCATCAGATCGTCGATCTCGGCTGCCGGCCGCGACCAGTTCTCCGACGAAAAACTGTAGATGGTGAGATAGCCGATGCCCCGTTCCCGCGCGGCCCGAACGGTGCGCCGCACGGCTTCCACGCCCTGCCGATGGCCCCACGTCCGCGGCAGTCCCCGTTCGGCCGCCCACCGGCCATTTCCGTCCATGATGATGGCGACATGCCGCGGGGGCACGAGGTCGGGCGATGCACCGGGGCTCGTCTGCGATCTCATGGGCTCGGCCGGACCTGCGGTTTGGCTCGTCGGAGAGCGGGTTGCCTCGATTGAAACGCGATTAGGATCAGACCTTCTGGATTTCCGTTTCCTTCGACGCCAGGATTTGGTCGATCTCCTTGATCAGCTTGTCGGTCAGTTCCTGCACCTTGGCAGCATTCTTCTTGTGATCGTCCTCGCTCATTTTGCCGTCCTTCTCGAGTTTCTTGAGAAGGTCGAGGCCGTCTCGACGCACGTTGCGCACAGCAATGCGGTGACTTTCCGCATATTTGTGGGCCTGCTTGACGAGTTCGGTGCGCCGCTCGGCAGTGGGGGCGGGCAGCGGTAGCCGGATCAGCTGACCGTCGACCATCGGATTGACGCCGAGATTGGCTTCGCGCAGCGCCTTGTCGACCGCTGTCACGTTCGAGCGATCCCAGACCTGCACCGCGATCATACGAGGCTCGGGCGTGGTGACGGTCGCCACCTGGTTCAGCGGCATGCGTGAGCCATAGACCATCACATGCACCGGATCGAGCAGATGGGCGCTGGCGCGGCCCGTACGCAACCCTTGCAATTCGCGTTTGAACGCATCGAGCGACGCGCGCATCCGGCCTTCGAGTTCCTTGATATCGTAAGTTGCAGACATCGTCGTTCCTTGTCGTCGCCGCGCCCCAAGGTCCTTGCTGAAGGCCCCCATGGCTGACGGGCTGAATGCAATAACGGGGGCGGCAGAAATCTTCCACCACCGGCGCCCTATGTGTGGATCACGGTCGCCCGGGCTTCCCCCTTCAGGACTTTCAACAAATTCCCGGCCTCTTCGATGGCACACACAATTACCGGAAGTCGATTATCGCGGGCAAGCGCGATCGCCGCACCATCCATGACCTTCAGGTCCCGCGCCAGAACCTCGGCGTACGTGAGCCGGTCATAGCGAACCGCGGACGGATCTTTCTTTGGATCCGCAGAATAGACCCCATCCACCTGCGTCGCCTTCACCACCGCGTCGCAGGATGTCTCAATGGCCCGCAGCGTTGCAGCCGTGTCCGTCGTGAAGAAGGGATTGCCCGTCCCCGCCGCGAAGACGACGATCCGTCCCTGGGCCAGATGGGCGAGTGCCCGCGGCCGCACATAGCTCTCGCAAACTGTTGGCATCGGGATCGCCGACATGACCCGTGCATCCGCCCCGCGTGCCGTCAGCGCCTGCTGAAAAGCCAACGCATTCATGACGGTGGCCAGCATGCCCATGTAATCGCCAGTCGCCCGGTCCATGCCCTTGGCGGCCGCCTGGAGCCCGCGGAAAATGTTGCCGCCCCCGACCACCACCGCGATCTCGGCCCCTGCGTTCACCGCATCGACGAGATCACCGGCCAACCGGTCCGCCACGGACATGTCGATGCCGTAGGCGCCGTTCCCCATCAGGGCTTCGCCTGACAGCTTGATCAGTAGCCGCTTGTATTTGAGCCCGCCCGGACCGGACGTCATGGTCAGCTCCCTGGTGCCCGCCGGATCGAGCCGTGGTCAACTCAATCCTACGCGCGACCCTATGCCGAGTCGCAGAGCCAGTTGTTGCAGGAGTGCGTCATTAGAGGCGCGGGAACGCACATTCCAGCACTTTCCGGCCAGCCGCGACCCTGTCGCGCGATGTGCCGCGGCCGAGACAACAAAACGGCCGGCGAAGTTCGCCGGCCGCATGCAATGCAAGGTAGTGGAAATCGCAGAGAATCAACCGCCCTTGGAGGCGGCGACCGTCTTGGCCACTTCCGCGGCGAAGTCCTCTTCCTTCTTCTCGATGCCCTCGCCCAGTTCGTAGCGCAAGAACCCGGTAATCTTGATTGGCGCCCCGACATCCTTCTCGGCTGCCTTGGTGGCCTCTTCGACCGATGCCTTGCCGTCCAGAACGAACACCTGGCTCAACAGGCAGGCCTGCTGGAAGAACTCCTTCTTGAGGCGTCCTTCCACCATCTTGTCGACGATGTCCTTGGGCTTGCCGGACGCCAGCGCCTGCTCGGTGTAGAACGCGCGCTCTTTTTCCACCGCAGCCGGATCGAGATCAGCCGACGTCAGCGCCAGCGGCTTGGCGGCCGCGACATGCATGGCCACCTGACGGCCGAACGCCATCAACGTGTCGGTGTCGCCCGCGCTTTCAAGCGCGACAAGCACGCCGATCTTGCCGAGCCCATCGGCTGCCTTGTTGTGCACGTAGTCGGCAACGACGCCATCCTTGACCGAGAGTGCCCCGGTGCGGCGCACGCCCATGTTCTCGCCGATGGTGGCAATCGCATCCTTCACCGTCGTCTCGACGGTGTTCGACGTGCCGGGATAGGTGGCGGCCAGCAGCTTCGCCACATCGCCGTTCACAGCCGCTGCCAGCGATGCGATCTTCTGCACCATCTCCTGGAACTGCGGGTTGCGCGCGACGAAGTCCGTCTCCGAGTTCACTTCGACGACAGCACCCGACTTCACCGTCGAGATCACGCCGATGAGGCCCTGGGCCGCAATACGGTCGGACTTCTTAGCGGCCTTCGAAAGGCCTTTCTTGCGCAGCCACTCGATGGCGGCGTCCATGTCACCGTTGGTCTCGGTGAGCGCGGTCTTACAATCCATCATGCCCGCGCCGGTCTTCTCGCGCAGGTCCTTCACCATGGCGGCGGTGATCGTGCTCATGTCGGCTCCTTCCGCTCTGTCGAGCGAGTAGCGAAGTGTGATTGGGTCTGAGAAATGCGGATAGAGCGGAACGGCCAACAGGAAAGCCCTGCCTGCCGTTCCGCATCCATTAGCTGTATTTTGTTACGCTGCTGCGGCGTCGACGAACTTCTTCGCCTGCGCGATCCAGCCGTCGGCTTCGATCTGACCCTTGAGCCTCAAGAGCAGGTCGAGCGCCTTGGCATTGTCCGCGTCGAGGTCGGCGATTTGCCAGAAGTGGAACACACCGGCATCGTTGAGACGCTGTTCCAGCTTCGGCGAAATGCCGGTGATGCGCTTCAGGTCGTCGGCTTCGCCACGCGGCGCGTCGATGCCCTTGAACTTGACCGGCAAGGCTTCGACCGGCGGGCTGGCGAGCGCCCCGATATCGACGCCCGAAGCCGACTGGCTGCGTTCCAGACCGTCGAGAGCGGCACGCGCCACGAGATCGCAATAGAGCGTGATCGCGCGGCCGGCGTCGTCGTTGCCCGGAACCGGGTAGTCGATGCCGTCAGGATCGCAGTTCGTATCGACGATCGCGACGATCGGGATACCCAGCTTGCGGGCTTCCTGGATCGCGATCTTTTCCTTGTTGGTGTCGATCACGAACAGGAGGTCGGGCACGCCGCCCATTTCCTTGATCCCGCCGCGCTCCTTCTCGAGCGTGTCGCGCTCGCGCTGCAGCGTCAGGATTTCCTTCTTCGTGCGACCCTGAGGATCGGCCAGAATGTCATCGAGCTGGCGCAAACGGCGGATCGACGTCGAAATCGTCTTCCAGTTGGTCAGCGTGCCGCCGGGCCAGCGATGGTTGATGTAATACTGCGCCGAGCGCTTGGCAGCGTCAGCGATCGAATCCGAAGCGGCGCGCTTCGTGGCCACGAACAGCACGCGGCCGCCGCCGGCGACAGTGTCCGAAATCTTGAGCAGCGCCTGGTGCAGCATCGGCACCGTCTGCGTCAGGTCGAGAATGTGGATGTTGTTGCGCGCGCCGTAGATGAACGGCTGCATCTTGGGGTTCCAGCGGTGCGACTGGTGACCGAAGTGCACGCCAGCTTCCAAAAGCTGACGCATGTTGAACGCGGGAAGCGTCATCAGCGGATATCCTTTTTCCGGTTTAATCCTCCGCGGTTCGTTGTGAAGACGGCATCTCGGTCACCCGAGTTGCATATCGTCCACCGGAGCGTCGAACGGGGCTTTCAATCCGTCCAGCGCGCGAACCACGTGTGAGATGCGCGGCTTATGACCGAGAATGGCTGGAAAGGCAAGCGGACGACCGCTAGCGGGTGCTCACACTAGATCTCCACCACCTCAACCACCCCCGGAACTGTCGAAAGCTGCCCTGCCTGCGCGGGCGACACGTCGTACCGTCCTGGGAGGATGATCTCCAATTCCCGCGCGCCGACGGGCAGCACGAGGCGCACCTCGCCGCCCCTCTTCGTCCCCGCCTGACCAGGCTTCAGCTGCGCCTTGAACTCCTCGACCACGCCGCGCCGCGCGGCGAGCACCCCCGTGTCGAACACGATTTTCAGACCCCGGTCGATCTCGGCCGCCGCTTTGTCGAGCGCCTCCATGCTCTGGACGCGCATCTTCACCGTGTCGCCGTCGCGCTCCGCCTCCACGTTGAGTACGACCGGCGTGCCCCCCTCGAGCAGGTCGCGGCAGGCATTGAGCGTGTCGGAAAAGATCACCGCCTCGAACTGCCCGCTTGCATCCGAGAACAAGGCGAAGGCGAACTTGTTGCCCTTCTGCGACCGCCGCTCGCGAGCCGAGATCACGATGCCCGCCAGCCGCCCGCTCGAAACACCCCGCGCGGTGGCCGCTTCGAAATCCACGAACCGCCGCACGCCGAGCTTCTTCAACACCGTCTCGTACGCATCCAATGGATGCCCCGACAAGAAGAACCCGATTGCATCGAATTCCTCCTGCAGACGCTCCATCGGCGTCCACGCCTTTGCCGGCTTCAAGTCGAGCGACGGCGCACCACCGCCGCCGCCACCGAACAAATCGCTCGTGCCCTGCGCCGCATTCTCCGCCTGCCGGTTCGCGAGCGCGAGCATGCCTTCCACATTGCCGCGCACAAGCGCGCGGTTCGGCTCCAGCCCATCGAAGGCGCCCGCCATCGACAGAGTTTCGAGGCCACGCTTGTTCAGCGCCTTCGGATTGATCCGCGACGCGAAATCCGAAAGCGACCGAAAGGGCCCCTCCGCCGCGCGCGCCGCCACGATCGTCTCCACCGCCGACGCACCGATGTTCTTCAATGCCGCCAGCGAATACCGGATCGCGCCGTGCGTCTCGTCCGCTTTCGGACGCTCCACCAGAAAATCCACCTCCGACGCATTCACGCACGGGGGCAGAACCGGAATGCCGCTCTTTTTGGCCTCGGCTGCGAACATGGAGAGCTTATCGGTGTTCCCCATGTCGAGCGTCATCGAAGCAGCCAGAAACTCCTCGCGGAAATTCGCCTTCAGATAAGCCGTGTGATAGCTGACGAGCGCATATGCCGCCGCGTGCGACTTATTGAAACCATAGCCGGCGAACTTATCGACCAGTTCGAAAATGAAGACCGCATCGTCTTTAACAACGCCGTTCTTCATCGCGCCATCGACGAAACGCGCCTGCTGACGCGCCATTTCCGCCTTGTCTTTCTTGCCCATCGCGCGGCGCAACAAGTCGGCGTCTCCGAGCGAGTAGCCCGCGAGCACCTGCGCGATCTGCATCACCTGTTCCTGATAGATGATGACGCCATAGGTTTCTTTGAGAATGCCCTCGAGCATCGGATGCAGGAAGTCGACCGGCTCCTCGCCATGCTTGCGGTTGATGTACGTGGGGATGTTGTCCATGGGGCCGGGGCGATAGAGCGCCACCATGGCGATGATGTCTTCGAAGCGGTCGGGCTTCAGCCGCTTCAAGCTCTCACGCATACCGGTGCTTTCGAGCTGGAACACCCCCACCGTATCGGCCTTCGCAAGCAGCTGGTAGGCTGGCACGTCGTCGAGCGGCAGCACCGCGAGATCGACGCTAATCCCGCGCCCGCGCTTGATCAGATCGACGGCTTTTTCCAGAACCGTCAGCGTCTTCAGGCCGAGAAAGTCGAACTTCACGAGCCCCGCCGCTTCAACCATTTTCCAGTTGAACTGCGTGACAGGCATATTCGATTTCGGATCGCGATAGAGCGGGACGAGTTCGTCCAGAGGCCGGTCACCGATCACGATGCCAGCCGCGTGCGTCGAGGCGTGCCGGTAAAGACCTTCGAGTTTCTGCGCAACTTGCAGCAACCGCGCGACCACCTCGTCCGTGTCACGCGCCTCCTGCAATTTCGGCTCGCCCTCGATCGCCTGATCAAGCGTCACCGGGTTCGCCGGGTTGTTCGGCACTAGCTTGCACAGCCGGTCCACTTGCCCATACGGCATCTGCAAGACGCGGCCCACATCGCGCAGCACCGCGCGCGCCTGCAGCTTGCCGTGCGTGATGATCTGCGCCACGCGATCCGATCCGTACTTCTGCTGCACGTAGCGGATCACCTCGTCGCGCCGGTCCTGACAGAAGTCGATATCGAAGTCCGGCATCGAGATACGTTCGGGATTGAGAAAGCGTTCGAACAGCAGCCCGAACCGCAGCGGGTCGAGATCCGTGATCGTCAGCGACCAGGCAACGAGCGAGCCTGCACCCGATCCACGCCCCGGCCCCACCGGGATGCCGCTCGCCTTTGACCACTTGATGAAGTCGGCCACGATCAGGAAGTATCCCGGGAACTTCATCTTCGTAATGACGTCCACCTCGAACGCGAGGCGCTGCCAGTAATCCTCTTCTGAAAATCCCGGCGCGAGCGGCAAAACGGCGAGCCGCGCGCGAAGCCCCTCCTCCGCCTGACGCTTCAATTCGGCTGCTTCTGCTGCAAGCTGATCGACTTCCGAATCCGCACTCGTTTGTACGAACCGCGGCAGGATCGGCTTCTTCCCCCTCGGCCGGAAGGCACAGCGCTTGGCGATCTCCACCGTATTCGCCAGCGCCTCCGGCAAATCGGCAAAAAGAACCGCCATCGCATCTGCGGATTTCAAATGATGCTCGCGCGTCACGCGCCGCCGGTCGTCTTCCGAAACATACCGCCCCTCCGCGATACACAGCAGCGCGTCATGTGCTTCGAAGTCATCGGGAGTTGCGAAGTAAACCTCGTTGGTGGCCACAATCGGCACGTCATGATCGTAAGCGAGACGGAGCAATTGCGGCTCCACTTCCTGCTCCGCCCGCGTGCCGTGACGCTGCACCTCCACATAAAGCCGGTCGCCGAACGCACGCTTCAAGAAATGGAGCCGTTCCTCCGCGTGTCCCGGCTGTCCGTCGAGCAGCGCACGATCGATGGGGCCATCCGGGCCACCTGTTAGAGCAATCAGCCCCTCGGCGTGAGCCGCGATCTGCGCCGCTGTCACGAACGGGGCATCCTCGCCCTCCGTCCCAAGATGCGCCGCCGACACAAGCTTCATGAGGTTCGCATAGCCGGCATCGTTCATCGCATAAAACGCGATCAACCCGTCGCGCCACGCATGCTGCCGCACCGGCGGACCCGCCAACTGACCTGGCTTTGCCGTCTTCTCCGTGAGCAGGCAGGCGAGCGAAACGCCCACGATCGGCTGAATGCCTGAGCCGGCCAATTTGTCCGAAAATTCGAGCGCACCGAACATATTGTTGGTGTCGGCGATGCCCAACGCGGGAAAGCCATATCCATCCGCGAGCTTCGCGAGCTTGCCGATGGGCAGCGCGCCCTCGAGCAGTGAATAGGCCGAGTGGACTTTGAGATGGATGAATTTGGGCGGCGGAATCGTCTGGGTCATGCGTCGACATTAGCCCGGCTGAGCCCGCCGATGCGCACGTTTTCCACAGTGTCACGCAGTTGTCCCGCACGGAACAGAATGCAGCCACGGTCAGGGTTAAGGTCGCTTCACTGAACGAGCAAACCGATGGAGCAACCCATGACCGCCCTGATCGATCTCATGATGCAGAACGAAGATTTCCCCGGCGCGCCGCTTCGCGACGGCGACCCCCGGCTCGAATAAAGGCTCAGTGCACCGCAGCCGGTGCGACCTCAACGAGCTGACCGTTCTCCATCCGGAGCACGCGGTCCATTCGCGAGGCGAGTTCGAGATTGTGCGTCGCGATCAACGCGGCCACGCCCTCGCTCTTGAACAACCCGATCAATTCATGAAACACGAGCTCAGATGTTTTTGGATCGAGATTGCCGGTCGGCTCATCCGCCAGAATGAGCTTCGGCTTGTTGGCGAGTGCCCGGCAGATCGCGGTGCGCTGCTGCTCACCGCCCGACAACTGCGCGGGTCGATGATCGAGCCGGTGGCCAAGTCCGAGCGTGGTCAGCAGTTCGGTCGCTCTCGCGTTGGCCGCCTTGCGCGGCGTGCCCAAGATCATCTGCGGCAGCACGACGTTTTCGAGCGCTGAGAACTCCGGCAGCAGCTGGTGGAACTGGTAGATGAATCCCACGTCCGAGCGGCGAATGCGCGTGCGCTCGTCATCCCCGAGCTTGGAACAGTCCCGCCCGCCCATGATGACGGAACCCGCCGTGGGCGTCTCGAGCAGCCCGGCGATATGCAGCAGCGTCGACTTGCCGGCACCCGATGGGCCGACGAGCGCCACCGATTCCCCCGGATAGATCGCAGCACTGGCGCCGTTCAGAACGGCAATTTCGCGTTCGCCCTGCTTGAACGTGCGCATCAGGCCGTCAAGTTTCAGGATGGCTGTGGTGGTCGGCGTATCGAGCATCGAAAGCTTCCTTACTCGTACCGGAGCGCTTCGACGGGATCGAGCTTGGAAGCTCGCCACGATGGATAGAGCGTTGCCAGCACCGACAGCGACATGGCCATCGCAACGATCCACGCCGTCTCGACCGGGTTGATCTCGGCGGGCAGCCGCGTGAGATAATAAATGTTCGGATCAAACATCGGCGTCCCCGTCACCCAGGTGATCGCCTGGCGTATCCCCTCGATATTCCAGCAGAACACGATCCCAAGAACGAGCCCGGCGAGCGTCCCCACCACTCCGATGGAAGCGCCCGTGATCAGGAACACCCGCATCACCGACCCCTTCGATGCGCCCATGGTTCTCAAGACTGCGATGTCTCGGCCCTTGTCTTTCACCAGCATCATCATGCCGGAAATGATGTTGAGCGCAGCCACGAGGATGATGAGAGACAGGATGATGAACATCACGTTCCGCTCGACTTCCAGAACGGTGAAGAACGTCTCGTTCTTCTGTCGCCAATCCGTGGTGTTGATGGTTGGCCCGCCCGCACCCCTGATCTCGGCGGCGAATTGATCGACCCGCTCTGGATTGTCGACGATAACTTCGAGAACGTCCGCCTCTGAGCCCTTGTTGAAATACCGCTGGCTCTCCTGCAACGGCATGAAGATCATCGTCTTGTCGTACTCCGACATACCGAGTTCGAAGACAGCTGAGATCACGTACGGTTTCGATCGCGGCGCTGTTCCAAAGGGCGTTGACGCGCCACGCGGCGAAACCAGCGTCAGCGTATCGCCGACGTTCACGTACAGCGTGTTGGCCAGCCGCTGCCCGATGGCGATCGACTGCGACCCGTCAAACCCATCGAGGGTTCCGGCGCGAATGTTTTCAGCAACGAGCTTCAGTGATTTCAGATCGGGCTCAGCGATGCCGCGCACTAGTGCGCCCAGCGCCTGCGCGCTCGACGAAACCATCACCTGACCTTCAACGATCGGGATCGCATGCGTTACGCCCGGCACCTTGGCGATTTTCGATGCCTGATCCACATAGTCCGTGAATGGCTCGCCGATTTTATAGACGATCACGTGGCCGTTGAGCCCGAGGATCTTGGAGAACAGATCCTTCCGGAACCCGTTCATCACGGCCATCACGATGATCAGCGTCGCAACGCCGAGAGTGATACCGAGAAAGGAGAACCCCGCGATGACAGAAATGAATCCTTCCTTGCGCCGCGCGCGCAGGTATCGCCCGGCGAGGAGCCACTCGAATGGCGAAAACGGCTTGGTGTCAGGCGTCCCGGCCATCCCCTGCAACTCCCTCACGGTGCATCCCCATAGCCGATCATCAGACCGGCCCTAACTCGCTGTAGCACGCCTAGCCGCGCAATCAGGCCAGATTACGTTTCGTCATCCAAGCTTGGCGAGCCCTCTGAAAAACCACATCAATATGACCTCCCGATCAGCACGTACTCCCGCGCCGGTTCGCCCGTGAACAGGCAGCGACGCCCCGTTACATCAGGCTGCGCCAAGGGGGCATTCCGGATCGTCAGCTTCAGCGCCTTGAGCCGCTCGGCCACGCCATCGAGCGCGGCACCCTCGGGCTTCGCCCACATCACGCCGGCCCAGCCCTTGAACTCTCCGCCCTCGTCGTCGCCTGACGCAGCACCGAAGTAGGCCTCAAGTTCAGCAAACGTCCCGATGTTTGAAACGATGTTTGAGTCCAGCCGAGCCTTAGCATCGGCGAAAAGACTGTCTTGGATCGCCTCTAGCAGCGTTCTTGCACCGGCAACGAAGTCTGCCCGTGACTGCGTGTGCGACACAACCTTGTCGCCGTCGCGCAGCCGATCGCGTCGCATGAAGGTAACGTTGCCCCCGGCCGCATCACGCCCGCCGATCTCCACGATCACCGGAGCCCCGCGCCGCACCCAATTCCACCGCTTCTCAGCCGACTTGGTGGGCTTCAGATCCACGAGCACGCGAATGCCCTGCACCTTGAGTTCAGCCTCCAATTCCGCGCAGTACGATTTCAATTCCGCATCTTCCGGCTTCTCGCGCAGCATCGGCACGATCACGATCTGACGCGGCGCGATCTTCGGCGGCATGCGCAGGCCATCGTCGTCGCCGTGGCTCATGATCACGCCGCCGATAAGCCGCGTGGAGACGCCCCAGCTTGTCGTATGGCAGTAGGTGAGCTTGCCGTCCTGGTTCTGGAACTGGATGTTCTGTGCTTCAGCGAAATGCGTGCCCAGATAATGCGACGTGCCTGCCTGCAGCGCCTTGCCGTCCTGCATCATCGCTTCGATTGAATAGGTATTGTCGGCGCCGGGGAAGCGTTCGTTCGCCGGCTTCTCGCCCGCAATCACCGGCATCGCCAGCACGTTCTCCGCAAATTCGCGATAAACCTCCAGCATCTTCAGCGTCTCGGCCATCGCGTCGTCGCGGTCCGCATGCGCCGTGTGCCCTTCCTGCCAGAGGAATTCCGCCGTGCGCAGGAACAGCCGCGTGCGCATCTCCCAGCGCACCACGTTGGCCCACTGGTTGATGAGCAGCGGCAGATCGCGATAGCTCTTCACCCAGCGCTGGAAAGCATCGCCGATGATTGTCTCCGATGTCGGCCGCACGATCAGCGGCTCCTCCAGCTTCGCATCGGGATCGAGCACCAGCTTGCCGCCCTCGTTCTTCAGCCGGTGATGCGTGACGACGGCCATTTCCTTGGCGAAGCCCTCGACGTGCTCCGCCTCCTTCGCAATGAAGCTCATGGGAATGAACAGCGGGAAGTAGCAGTTTTCGTGGCCCGTATCCTTGATGCGCTGATCCAGTTCCTGCTGGATACGCTCCCACACGCCCCAGCCCCACGGCTTGATGATCATGCAGCCGCGCACCGGGCTCTGCTCGGCCATATCACCGTCGCGCACCGCCTCCTGGTACCACTCCGGAAAGCTCTTCTCGCGAGTGACGCTCAGCGCGCGCTTACTCATGGGCCGCTCCCGCCATCAGGAGTTTGCCGAGAGCCGAACAGGAACAACACAGAGGCATGGGGTGGAGAGCCTTGAATAGCGAGGAAAGATCCCGTGCGGACGCACGGCTGAGCGGCAACCGGGACTGACATCCGCGAGTCGCCACGTTGCACCCGCCGTCATTACCGGCTCCCCCGGCCCCCGGCAACCGGGTGCCCGTAACCACCGGTTGAGATCACCCGGCGCACGCCAAGCAAAACGAGATCGTCACCGCGCTGTCGCTGACCCCGACCGACCGCACCTTGAGCTCTCCCGCCGGCCCGAGCACGAGCCGCTTCTTCAGTTCGCCGGCGATCTTGGCCTGGACGTCGGGCTTGTTCACCTGCTCGCGCAGCATTCCATCGAGATCCCCGCGCAGCTTGGCGATCGCCTGCCGCGCCTTGGCCAAGACGGCCCGGCAAATCTCTCCCGAAATCAGCGCCGCGCTCGGCGAACACGCCGGCGCAAAATTTCCACCGATTTTTACGGCCTTCGCTTCGAGCGACAGACTGTCCGCCACACCCACCGGGGCCAGATCGATCGCAACCGACGCATCGGTCCACTCGATCCGTGGCAGCGCGTTGACCGGCGCGCAGATCCCGGACCGGCACCGCCCCACGAGTTCGGGACTGTCGCTCTCGAACCGCAGCGTCAGCCGCACCGCTCCGGAAACGGGTTCGAAGGAAACGGCCGTCGAATTGATATCATTGACGTAGTAGGCGTAGGTACCTCCAGCGATCGGGAACGTCCGCGCCGGCACGCTGATCGGCACCTGCGTCGATCCGATCGCCACATACGAGCCTTGCGAGAAGTCGATGAAGCCGCTCGCCGGAGCGTTATGCAAGCGCAAGGTCGCCCCGCCCAGAGCCTGCTGCGCGATCGCCGCCAATTCTTTGAATTCGATGCGAAGATCGGCGGCCGTCGCACTCCCCGCCGTCAGCCACGCGATCATCGCCGCAGCGACCCGCGCCCACCCCCCGACACACACACGCATGACCCGCCCCAACCCCGTACGCCAACAACTGAACGAGTTTAATGCGTGTCACACCCCCCGGGGACACGCATCAACCAGACCGCAGAGTGTGGGCAGTCACACACACCCGCCGGCCGTACCCATCAGCCGGGCTTGGGCGGTTCCATCCGCAAAACGGCAGGAGCGTCCTCGATCGGCGGCGTCGTGCCGAGCCAATTCCGAGCCAGCGCCGTCCAAACAACTGCAAAGGCCAGCGTAGCAACCACGGTATTTGCGAGAAAGACTTTTCGCCAGTTGAACCGCGTTGGCGCGCTACCGGGTGTCCCGGGTACAACATCCGCGCTCTCGTCCTGCGTCACCACTCCGAACGGAAGCACCGCGAAAAGCACGAGCCACCAGATCATGAAATAGAGCGCGAAGCCGAGAGCGATGGTCATCGGATATCCCCGTCAAATATCAATGCGAACGAGGCCGGCGACACACGTCGCTCACACCTGCTCAAGTTCCGTCAGCGTGCCCAGGAAGTCCTTGGGATGGAGGAACAGAACCGGCTTGCCGTGCGCGCCGATCTTGGGATTGCCGTCGCCGAGAACCCGGGCCCCCTGGGCCTTTAGCTGGTCGCGTGCGGCAAGGATATCCTCGACCTCGTAGCAGACATGATGAATGCCGCCGTCCGGATTGCGTTCCAGAAACTTCGCGATCGGCGAATTATCCCCCAAGGGCTCCAGGAATTCGATCTTCGTGTTTGGCAGTTCCACGAACACCACCGTAACACCGTGCTCCGGCTGCGCCGTGGCTTCGGAAACCTTGGCCCCCAGCGTCGTCTTGTAGGTGGCAACCGCGGCGTTGAGATCGCGCACGGCGATCGCCACATGGTTAAGTCGTCCGATCATGTCCTGCCCTTCTCGATTGAGCGAATGAGGTTCTTGTGGCGCTATCTAGCGCGGGTCAGCCGGGGTTTCCACCCCCGCCCCATCTCAGCGCATGTCGACCACAGACACCATCACCTTGCAGATAGGCTTCTTGCCCCAGGCCGCATGGATCGCCCCGCGCAGCGCCTTGCGGATCGCGTCCTCGACGAGATCGGGATCGCGGCGCCGGGCCGGCGGGAGCGATTTCAGCGTGCCTTCCACCGCATCGTAGGCGATATCGAGCATGCTCTCGCCCTCGGCATCCTCGATCGGCACGCCGTCGAGTTCCACGATGGGATCGGCCACGAGTTCGCCCTTGCGCGAAAGCACGACGCTGGCCACCGCCATTCCGACGAATGCCAGCTTACGCCGCTCGCGAACCGGCCCCTCGCCTTCCGGCACCAGCAGATTGCCGTCGCGGAAAAGACGCCCCACCGGCACGTCGTCGATCTTGCGCGCGGGCCCAGGAGCGAGCCGCACCATTTCGCCGTTGAAAGCTGGCACCACTTCGCCAACGCCAAGCGATCGGGCCAGCGCGGCATTCGCCATCAGGTGGCGCGCCTCGCCATGCATGGGAACCACGATCTTCGGACGGATCCATCCGTACATCTGGCGCAGCTCCCCCCGCCGCGGATGTCCGGTGACATGGATCAGCCCATCGCTGTCCGTCATGATCTCGCATCCGGCCCGGACGAGAGCATTCTGGATGTGCCCGATGCCCTTCTCGTTGCCCGGGAATGGCGCGCGAGGAGAACAGCACGAGATCACCCTTATCGAGCGAAATGTCGGGATGCTGGAAGTCCGCGATCCGCGCCATCGCCGCGCGCTCTTCGCCCTGGCTGCCCGTGCACAGCAGCACGACCTCTTCACGCTTGAAGTATTTGAACTGCTGCTGATCGGACCATGTGAAATCCTTCGGCAGATAGCCCGTCTCGATTGCAACCTCGATCACCCGGTGCAGCGCCCGCCCCGCCACGACGAGCCGCCGACCCGACCGGCGCGCCGCCTCGTAACAAGCCTTGATCCGCGCCACGTTGGACGAGAACGTCGTCACCACCACGCGGAACGGCGCCTTGGCGATGATCTTGGCGATGCTTTCGGCAACATCGGTTTCGCTGGGGCTTTCACCTTCGCGCATGGCGTTGGTGCTGTCGCACACCAGTGCCAGCACGCCCTCATCGCCTATCGCCGACAGACGCGAAGGATTGGCCGGTGTCCCGATGTAGGGCGTCGGATCGAGCTTCCAGTCCGCCGTATGATAAACCGTGCCGTGCGGCGTCCGCAGGATCAGCCCGCTTGTCTCCGGAACCGAATGCGCGACGCTCACGAGTTCGATGTCGAACGCCCCGGTCGTGAAGCGGCTGTCGAGTGGAACAACCTTCATGGGCATGTCGCGCCCACGGCCGTAGTCGGCCATCTTCGACTTCAGCATGCCGGCCGTGAACGGCGTCACATAGATCGGACACTGCAGCCGCGGCCACAATTCCAGCACCGCACCAATATGGTCCTCGTGCGCATGCGTGACGACGAGACCGGCGATTTGCTTCTTTTGCGCCTCCAGGAAGCGCACGTCCGGCAGGATCACGTCCACGCCCGGATCGTTCTCGCCTTCGGGAAACGTGATCCCGAGATCGACGATCAGCCACTCGCGATTTTCGGCCGGACCGATGCCGTAGAGATAGACATTCATGCCCACTTCGCCGAGGCCGCCGAGCGAGGCGAACACAAGTTCGCTCTGGCCGCTCTTGACCTCGGGTTTACCGTTCTTCGCCATCCGCGCGTCAGCCCTCGCCGCTAATCGAATTAAACAAATGCAAATACCCAGCGCGGCAGCTCAGCCTGTGAGCGCCACGTCGCCGAACGTCACCGTCTGCAAAGCTCCGGACGGAGCCATGAGGAGAAGCGCACCCACGGGATCGAGCCCCGCGAACACGCCAGACACAATATTCTGGCCGGCATTCACCGTGAGACGCGTGCCCGGCGGCAGAGACCGCGCAAGCCAAGCTTCACGAACCGTCGCGAAACCGTCGCCCGATGCCCAATTCGAAATCCATTCCTGCATGCTCCGGTCGAGGCTGGGAAGAAAATTCAACGGAGCAATCGACGCACCGTGCGCAGAAAGATCAGTCGCCGGCCGGTCAGCGAACTCCGGATGGTGCGCCAGATTAAGACCGATACCGACGACGGCCAGTGCGCTCTGCTCCCGCCGCGACACGCTGCTCTCGACCAGAATGCCCCCAAGCTTCAGTCGCCCGAGCAGAATGTCGTTCGGCCATTTGAGTTCAACGAGTTGGGTTAGAGAGCCCCCCGTGGACGCCATGACCGCCGCATGCAAAGCCACACCGCTGACGAGAGCGAGCTGCGCCGCCTTCTCGAGCGGCGACACGTTCCGCAAGATCACGCTCGCATGAAAATTTCCCGCCGGCGAAACCCAAGCTCGGCCTGACCGACCACGCCCCGCCGTCTGCCGATCGGCGATCACCCAGGTGCCGCTCGGCGCTCCCTCGCCGGCAAGCCGCATCGCTTCGCTATTGGTCGAGCCGGTCTCGTCAAGGTGCAGCACACGGCCCTGATCGAGCGGCGGCCAGGGGTGCTGAACCGTCATCGCTACGGGACGAGCGCGCGGGCGGCGGACCCGGCCGCGTCCAGAAGCGCGGAGGGATAGACGACGTAGAACGTCACGAGCAATGCCGATGCCGCCATCACCCAGCGCACCGCCGGTTCGGCCTGCGTGAACTTATCCGCCGGCTCGTCGAAGAACATGATCTTCACGACGCGCAGGTAATAGAACGCGCCCACGACACTCGCGAGCACACCGATGATGGCGAGCGGCGTCAGCCCGGCCTTGATGGCTGCATCGAGAACGTAGAACTTGGCGAAGAACCCGGCCAGCGGCGGAATACCGGCCAGCGAGAACAGCAACGCTGCGAACGCGACCGCCATCGGCAGGTTCGTCTGCGACAGACCCGCGAGCGACTGGATCGTTTCGTCCATCTCGTCCTTGCGTCGCATGGCCAGCACCACCGCGAAGCTGCCGAGCGTCATGACCACGTAGATCGCCAGATAGATCAGCACCGACGAGACGCCGTATTCCGTGCCGGCCGCCAACCCGATCAGAATGAAGCCGACGTTGGCAATCGAAGAGAACGCCAAGAGCCGCTTGATACTCGTCTGGCCGATGGCCGCAAACGAGCCCAGCAGCATCGACGCCACCGACAGGAACACGATGATCTGCTGCCACTGGAACAGCATGCCGGGAAAAGCGTCGTGCAGCACGCGCAGCAGCAGCGCCATGGCCGCCACTTTCGGCGCCCCGGCAAAGAAGGCCGTCACCGGCGTCGGCGCGCCTTCATAAACGTCCGGCGTCCACATGTGGAACGGTACGGCCGAAATCTTGAATGCGAGGCCCACGAGCAGGAACACGAGCCCGATAATCAATCCCAAGTTCTGCGCGCCGGCCCCGTCCTTCAGCGCGGCGGCGAGCGCCGTGAACGAGGTCGTCCCCGTGAACCCGTAGATCAGCGACGCCCCGTAGAGCAGCATGCCTGACGACAGCGCCCCCAGAACGAAATACTTGAGCCCCGACTCCGATGACCGCAGCGAATCCCGCCGCACGGCCGCCAGAACGTACAGCGCAAGGCTCATCAACTCGAGCCCGAGATAGAGCGAGATGAGATCGTTCGCCGACACCATCATGAACATGCCGACGGTCGACAGGAGCGCGACCACCGGAATCTCGAACTTCATGATCTTGGCGCGTTCGAAGTAGCCGAAGCTGAGGATCAGCGACACTGCGGCAGCGCCGAGTATCAAGATTTTGCAGAAACGCGAGAACGCATCGACGACGAACGCACCGTCGAAGAGTTCCACCCGTTCCGCACCCGCCGAGCCCACAACAACGGCAACAGTCGCCATGAGCAGCACGGCGAGCCAGCCGACCGACGTTCCGTTCCGCGCCGTGTCCTCACGGAACACGCCGAGCATCAGAAGCACCATGGCGCCGACCGCGAGTGCGATTTCCGGCAGGACAGGAGCGAAACTCGATAGTGTGTTCATCAGAGGCGCTCCGGATCAGGGCAAGGTCGCGGCTTTGGCGGCGCCCGCGACGGCGGCCTCGTACTGCGCGACGAGATTCTGTACCGACACCGCCGTCACATCGAGGATCGGCGCCGGATAGAACCCGAACAGAATGGTGAGGATGACGAGCGGACCGAGCACCGCGATTTCGCGCGCGGAGAGATCCGGCAACAGCTTGAGCGCCGGCTTGTCCAGTGGCCCGAACACGAGCGCCCGATAGAGATAGAGCGCATAGCACGCCGACAGGATCACACCCGTCGTGGCAAAGAACGCAACCCACGTATTCACCTTGAAGGCGCCAAGCAGCGTCAGGAATTCACCCACGAAGCCGCTCGTGCCGGGAAGCCCGACGTTGGCCATCGTGAACACCATGAAGCAAGCCGCATAGAGCGGCATCCTGTCGGCGAGCCCGCCGTAAGCCGCGATCTCGCGCGTATGCATGCGATCGTAGATGACACCGACACACAAGAACAGCGCCGCCGACACGATGCCGTGCGACAGCATCTGAAAGATCGCCCCGTCCACGCCCTGCGTCGTCACCGTAAAGATGCCCATCGTCACAAAGCCCATGTGCGCGACAGACGAGTAGGCGATCAGCTTCTTCACATCGACCTGCACGAGTGCCACGAGCGATGTGTAGATGATGGCGACCACCGACATCACGAACACGACCGGCGCCAGTTGCTCTGTCGCCAGCGGGAACATGGGCACCGAGAAGCGCAGGAAGCCGTAGCCGCCCATCTTGAGCAGGATCGCCGCCAGGATCACCGACCCTGCGGTGGGCGCCTCCACGTGCGCGTCCGGCAGCCACGTATGCACCGGCCACATCGGCATCTTCACAGCGAAGGAGGCGAAGAACGCGAGCCACAGCCAGAACTGCATATCGGCCGGCAGGCGCGTGGTCGTCAGCAGCGCGGGGATGTCGGTCGTGCCCGCATAGCCGTAGATTACCAGAATGGCGATCAGCATCAGCAGCGAGCCAAGCAGCGTATAGAGGAAGAACTTGAAGCTCGCATAGACGCGGCGCGGCCCGCCCCACACGCCGATGATGAGGAACATCGGGATCAGGCCGCCCTCGAAGAACAGGTAGAAGAGCACCAGATCAAGCGCGCAGAAGACGCCAATCATCAGCGTTTCCAGCACGAGAAACGCGATCATGTACTCCTTCACGCGCTCATCGATCGACTGCCAGCTGGCCAGCACGCAGAGCGGCATCAGGAACGTCGTCAGGATCACGAACAGCATCGATATGCCGTCCACGCCCACCTTGTACTTGATCGGGCCCAGCCACGCGTACTCTTCCACGAACTGGAAGGCCGGCGTGGACGCATCGAAATTCGTCCAGATGAGAACCGAGACGCCAAACGTGACGATGGTGGTCCACAGCGCCACCCAGCGCGCATTGCTCGCCGCAGCCTTCGGCAGCGTCGCGATGAACAGCGCGCCGACCAGCGGCAGGAACGTGACGATCGAAAGGATCGGTTGGGTCGTGATGGTCATTTCGGAATCCCTGCCCCAATCCCTGAGGGCCCCAATCCAGTAGGCCATGCGAACCACGTCACGATCAGCGCGACCCCGATCAGCATGGCAAAGGCATAGTGGTACACATACCCGGTCTGCAGCCGGATGATCTTGCCCGTCGCCCAGCCCACGCTCGCCGCAGTCCCGTCGATGGTGCCGTCGATGATCGCGCCGTCACCGCCCTTCCAGAAGAGCCGTCCGAGCGCCTTCGCCGGCCGTACGAAAATGAAATCGTACAACTCGTCGAAGTACCATTTGTTGAGCAGGAAGAGATACAGCGGGCGGAATGCGTTGGCCGTCTTCTCCGGCAGGTCCGGCCGAGCAATGTAATAGAGGTAGGCAATACCGAAGCCCGAAGCCATCGCTCCGAACGGCGCCCACATCACCCACACCGGCACCTCGTGCATATGGTGCATGATGTCCTTGTCGGGAGTGACGGATGTCCCCCAGAACTCCGACAGATGGTGCCCGATGAAGTATGGCGCGAATACAATGCCCGCGAGCACCGCGCCGGTGGCCAGCACATAGAGCGGGATCAACATTACAGAGGGGCTCTCGTGCGCGTGCTTGTAGGTGTCCGGCTCCGCGCGCGTCTTGCCGTAGAACGTCATGAACATCAGCCGCCACGAATAGAACGACGTCATAAGCGCCGCGACGACCAGCAGCCAGAACGCGTAGTTGCCCGGCGTATGCGCGGCATAAGCCGCTTCCACGATGGCGTCCTTGGAATGGAAGCCCGCGAAGCCGCCCACGTGCGGAATGCCGACACCCGTCAACGCGAGAGTTCCAATGAGCATCATCGCCCAGGTGATCGGGATCTTGGACTTGAGCCCGCCCATGTTCCGCATGTCCTGCTCGTGGTGCATCGCGTGGATCACCGAGCCGGCGCCAAGGAACAAAAGCGCCTTGAAGAACGCATGCGTGAACAGGTGGAATATTCCGACCGTATACGCACCCACGCCGCACGCGACGAACATGTAGCCCAGCTGCGAACAGGTTGAATACGCAATCACCCGCTTGATGTCGTTCTGCACGAGGCCGACGGTCGCCGCGAAGAACGCCGTGATCGCCCCGATGAGAACGACGAACTCCAGAGCTGCGGGCGCCTGCTCGAACAGCGGCGACAAGCGCGCCACCATGAACACACCTGCCGTCACCATCGTCGCGGCATGAATAAGCGCGGAAACCGGCGTCGGACCTTCCATGGCGTCCGGCAGCCAGGTGTGCAGCAGGAACTGCGCCGACTTGCCCATCGCCCCCATGAACAGCAGCAGCGCCAGCGTCGTCAGAATATCGACGTCGTAGCCGAGGAAGTTCATCGTCTTGCCGGCCATATCGGGGGCCTGACGGAACACTTCATCGAGGCTGATCGTCTTGAAGATGAAGAAGACGCCGAAGATGCCGAGCGCAAACCCGAAGTCGCCGACGCGGTTGACCACGAACGCCTTGATGGCCGCCGCATTCGCTTCCGGCTTATGATACCAGAAGCCGATGAGCAGATAGCTGGCCAGCCCCACGCCCTCCCAGCCGAAGAACATCTGCAGGAGGTTATCGCTCGTCACCAGCGCGAGCATGGCGAACGTGAACAGCGACAGATACGAGAAGAACCGCGGCCGGCTGTCGTCCTCGTGCATGTAGCCGATGGAATAAAGGTGCACCAGCGACGACACCGTCGTCACGACGATGAGCATGACCGCCGTCAGCGTATCGATGCGCAGCACCCACGCAGCTTCCAGGTCGCCGGACGTGATCCAGCGCATCACCGGCACCTTGATCGCAGCCTTCGCCGCGTCGTGCGCGAACCCGGTTTCGATGAATACGAACCACGACAGCGCCGCGGCCGTCATCATGAGACCAGTGGTGATCACTTCCGATGGCCGGTCGCCGATCACGCGGCCGAACAGGCCGGCAATGAGCGCGCCCAGAAGCGGCAGGAAGACGATTGCGGAATAGATCATCGCCGCCTCAGCCCTTCATCATGTTGATGTCTTCGACCGCGATCGAACCACGGTTGCGGTAGTACACGACAATGATCGCAAGCCCGATGGCCGCCTCCGCTGCCGCCACCGTCAGAATGAACAGCGCGAAGATCTGTCCCGTGATGTTGCCGAGAAAGGCCGAGAACGCGACGAGGTTGATGTTGACGGCCAGCAGCATGAGTTCGACCGACATCAAGATGACGATCACGTTCTTCCGGTTGAGGAAGATGCCAAGGATGCCGAGCGTGAACAGGCACGCCGCAACCGTCAGATAGTGGGCAAGTCCGATGGTCATCAGAAAGTGTTCCCCCGCGGGCCCTGAAGATCGGCGCGCAGCGCCTCAACGCCATAGTGCCCGGCCAGCGCCCCGGGCCAGAAGATGAGTGTCTGTGCGCCCGCCGAGATGGCCCCCCGCCAGGCAGCCGCCCAGGTGATGTCATGCGACGCACGCATCGCCCAGAACTCGATGCCCAGAAACACGAGCGGCAACAGCCACACCAGCACCTTGACTGCCGGCACGATCTTGCCCGGCACAATCCAGGTCAACAGCGCGCTCACAACCGCCGCCGCCAGAAAGAAGCCCAGACCCTTGAGCAGAAACCCCGTCATCGCGGCCCCTCCGAAGAGGGAATAACAGCGCCACCCGGCGCCACCTTGATCACTTCAAGACCCATGGCCGGGGTGCGTGCGTTCTGCGCCGAAATGGACTGCCGCTTCACGCCTTCACGATGGCGCAGCGTCAGCACGATCGCACCGATCATCGCAACGAGGAGCACGAGGCCCGCCGCCTGGAAGAAATAAACGTACTTCGTATAAAGCACGCGACCGATCTGCTCCGTGTTCGTCACCGTTTCCACACCGGGCGCTGCCGCCGGAATGGCGGTCGGCAGTCCATCGGAGGCCCCGGTCACGAACAGCGCGACGAGTTCGACGAGCACAATGCCCGCAACCAGCAATCCTATGGGCGCATTGTTGATGAAGCCGGCGCGCAATTCGGCAAAATCCACGTCCAGCATCATCACGACGAACAGGAACAGCACCGCCACCGCGCCCACGTAGACGATGACGAGCAGCATCGCGAGAAATTCAGCGCCGAGCAGAATGAACAGCCCCGCCGCGTTGAAGAACGTCAGGATCAAGAACAGCACCGCGTGCACGGGATTGCGCGCCACGATCACCATCGTCGCTGACGCGATCGCCAGTACCGCAAACAGATAGAAGAACCCAGCCGTCAGCATATCCCGGTCATCCGATCCTGCCCCATCACCCCACCGCCTTTGACGGAGAGAGGGTCGGGGTGAGTAGCAGCCGTTTGCACGAACCACTCATCCCAAAAATCCTCACCTGTACTTCGCATCCGCCGCCATGTTGCGCGCGATCTCGCGCTCCCAACGGTCGCCGTTCGCGAGCAGCTTGTCCTTATCGTAGAAAAGTTCCTCGCGCGTCTCCGTCGCGAACTCGAAGTTCGGCCCTTCCACAATCGCGTCCACCGGACACGCCTCCTGGCACAGGCCGCAATAGATGCACTTCGTCATGTCGATATCGTAGCGCGTGGTGCGCCGCGTGCCGTCATTGCGCCGCGGCCCCGCTTCGATGGTGATCGCCTGCGCCGGGCAGATCGCCTCGCACAGCTTGCAGGCGATGCAACGCTCTTCCCCGTTCGGATACCGGCGCAGCGCATGTTCACCGCGGAATCGCGGGCTCAGCGGCCCCTTCTCGAAGGGATAGTTCAGCGTCTTTTTCGGCGCGAAGAAGTACCGCATCGTGAGGCCGAACGCCTTCACGAACTCGATGAGAAACAGTGATTTCACGCCCTGGGCGATGTTCATGGGTCAGATGGCCTTGAGATCAACCATTCGGAAACACATACCAGCCGACGAGCGCACCGCCCGCCGTAAACAACACGAGATCGACGACTGCCGTCGACCTCAAGAGCGACGCCGTTCGCTGCCCGGCGTCGTCCGGACGGGCCGCCTGGATCCGATCAGCCAGCCGGCGGATCGCGACGAAGCCGAACAGCCCCGCAACGAAACCCACCGCTAACCCGACCAGCGGACCTGTCACGACACGCCCCCGAACTGCACAACGGCCGCGACGACGACCACGGCAACAAGCGACAGGGGCAGGAAAACCTTCCAGCCGAGCCGCATCAGCTGGTCGTAGCGGTAGCGCGGCACCATGGCCTTCACCATCGCGAACATGAAGAACAGGAACGTCGCCTTGAGAATGAACCAGACGATCCCGGGCACCATGTTGAACGGAACGATGTCGAGCGGCGGCAGCCATCCGCCGAGGAACAGGATCGTGCCCAAAGCGCACATGGTCACGATCGCCACGTACTCACCGAGCATGAAGAGCAGGTACGGGGTCGATGAGTATTCCACCATGAAGCCGGCGACGAGTTCCGATTCTGCTTCCACGAGATCGAAAGGCGGGCGGTTCGTCTCGGCCAGCGCCGAGATGAAGAAGATCACGAACATCGGCAGCAGCACCAGCCAGTGCCAGTCGAGGAACGACGCCGGCAACCCCGCAGACGTTCCGATCCCGTCTGCCTGCGCGCGGACGATGTCGGTCATGTTGAGCGAGCCGACCAGCAGCAGCACGGTGATAATGACGAAGCCGATCGAGACCTCGTACGAAACCATCTGCGCCGCCGAACGCAGCGCGCCCATGAATGGATACTTCGAGTTCGACGCCCACCCGCCCATGATCACGCCGTAAACGCCGAGCGAGGAAATGGCGAGCACGTACAGGATGCCGACGTTCAAGTCGGAGATCACCCACTTGCCCCAGCTGTTCTCGCTGATCGGGATCACCGCCCATGCGGCCAGCGCGCACACGGCGGTGGCCAAAGGAGCAAGAAGAAATACGCCCTTGTTGGCGCCCGCAGGAATGATCGGCTCCTTCACGGCGAACTTGATGAGATCCGCGAACGACTGCAGCAGGCCCCACGGACCGACCACGTTGGGACCTTTGCGCAACTGCACCGCCGCCCATACCTTGCGGTCGAGCAGCAGCAGATAGGCGATGATGATCAGGAGCCCCGTGAGCAGCGCAAGGCTAAGCCCCACGTTGACCGCGAGCCAGATGAAACTGTCCCAAAGGCTCGACTGTTCCGCCATCGCGTCCCTTGCCCTTCCTTATTCCGCAGCCGACAGCGTCTTACCCGCCGCCGCATGACGCAGCGCGCTCAATTCCGCCATCACCTGCGATGCACGCGCGATCGGATTTGTCAGATAGAAATCCTTGATCGGTGCAACAAATCGGTCGTCCCGCATCACGCCGGCCCTTGTGGCCAGCGCCTCAATGGCCTTGGCATCCGCGGCGGCCACCGTGTTCAGCGCAGCCAGTTGCGGCACTGCCGCATACATCTTCGCCCGCAACTGTTCCAGCGTATCGAACGGCAGCGGATTGCCGATCTCAGCCGAGACCGCACGCAGGATGGTCCAGTCTTCGCGCGCCTCTCCCGGCGGGAAGACGGCACGCACCGTCTGCTGGGCGCGGCCTTCCGTGTTGACGTAGGTCGCGCTCTTCTCCGTGTAGGCCGCGCCAGGCAGGATGACGTCGGCGCGGTGCGCGCCGCGATCGCCGTGGCTGCCCTGGTAGATCACGAACGGCCCCGGAGCGATATCGATCTCGTCGGCGCCGAGATTGAACAGCACGTCCACCCCGCCCGACGCCATCTGTTGCGCCGTTAATCCCTTGGCCCCCGGCGCGAAGCCGAGGTCGAGTCCCGCCACGCGCGCCGCCGCCGTATGCAGCACCGAGAACCCGTTCCAGCCGTCCTTCACGACGCCGAACTGCAAAGCCGCCTTCGCCAGCGCGCCAAGGATGGCCGCTCCGTCAGACCGAGACACCGCCCCGCTGCCGACGATGATCATCGGATGCTGCGCCGGTGCCGCCGGGGCCTGCAACACCTTCGTGATCGCCGACGGATCGGTACCCAGATGCAGATACTTGAACCCGAGGTCCACGGGTTCGCCAATCAGCGCCACCGTAACGCCCGGCTGCCGTGCGCGGCGACGAAGGCGTGCATTGAGCACCGGCGCTTCCAGCCGCGGATTGGCGCCGACAATCAGGATCGCGTCGGCAACGTCGATGCCCTCGATCGTGGCGTTGAAAGTATAGCCGGCGCGCCCTGCCGCCGGCTCGAATGCCTCACCAGCCTGCCGGCAATCCAGGTTCGTGACGCCGAGGCCAGTCATGAGTTCCCGCAGCGCGAACATCTCCTCCGCTCCCGCCAGATCACCCGCGATCGCACCAATCCTCGCCGGGATCGTCGATTTCAGCCGTTGCGCCACTGCATCCAGCGCTTCGGCCCACGTGGCCGCCACGAGCCGCCCGTTCCGGCGCACATACGGCCGGTCAAGCCGCTGCATCTTCAATCCGTCCACGACATGCCGCGTCTTGTCGGAGATCCACTCCTCGTTCACCGCATCGTTGTTGCGCGGCAGAATGCGCATCACTTCGCGACCGCGCGTGTCGACCCGAATTGCGGAGCCGACCGCATCCATCACGTCTACGCTTTCCGTCTTCTTCAATTCCCACGGCCGCGCGTTATGTGCCCACGGCCGGTGCGTCAGCGCGCCGACGGGGCACAGGTCCACCGCGTTGGCGCTCATCTCGGTCAGGATGCCCTTTTCAAGATAGGTCGTGATCTCGGCATCCTCGCCGCGTCCGATCAGACCCAATTCTTCGACACCGGCGATCTCGGTCATATAGCGTACGCACCGCGTGCAGTGGATGCAGCGCGTCATCACCGTCTTGATCAGCGGCCCGATGTACTTGTCCTCGACCGCCCGCTTGTTCTCTTCGTAGCGCGACCCCCCCATGCCGAACGCCATCGCCTGATCCTGCAGGTCGCACTCGCCGCCCTGGTCGCAGATCGGACAATCTAGCGGATGATTGAGCAGCAGGAACTCCATCACGCCTTCGCGCGCCTTCCTGGCGACTGCGCTCTTGGTGAAGATCTTCTTCGGCGATCCGTCGCGGTTGGGCGGCAGATCGTTGACCAGCATCGCGCAGGACGCGATCGGCTTCGGGCTGCCCTCGACTTCCACGAGGCACATGCGGCAGTTGCCGGCGATCGACAGGCGCTCGTGATAGCAAAAGCGCGGAATCTCGGCGCCGACAGCCTCGCACGCATGCATCAGCGTGGTGCCGTCTTCCACCTCGATCTCAACACCGTCGACGATGAGCTTACGTGCCATGCGTCTGTTCTCGTCCCATAGGCTTCAAGATGGCCATGCGCGAAAGCGCGGCCACAACACTTCAGTTCACTCGGCCGCTTCCTTGTGGCCGCTGTGATAGGTATCGATGCGCTTCTCGATCTCGTCGCGGAAGTGCCGGATGAGACCCTGCACCGGCCACGCCGCTGCGTCTCCCAGCGCGCAGATCGTGTGCCCTTCCACCTGCTTGGTCACGTCGAACAGCAGATCGATCTCGCGCTTCTCCGCGCGGCCCTCTGCCATGCGTTCCAGAACGCGCCACATCCAACCCGTGCCCTCGCGGCACGGCGTGCACTGGCCGCAGCTCTCGTGCTTGTAGAAATACGAGATGCGCGCGATCGCCCGCACGATGTCGGTTGATTTGTCCATCACGATGAGCGCTGCGGTGCCCAGGCCCGACTTGACCTTGAGCAGCGCATCGAAATCCATTGTCAGGTCCTGGCAGAGTTCCGCCGGAACAAGCGGCACCGATGACCCGCCGGGGATCACAGCCAGAAGATTGTTCCATCCGCCGCGCACGCCGCCTGCATGCTCTTCGATGAGCTGCCGCAGCGGAATGCCCATTTCCTCTTCGACCACGCACGGCTTGTTTACGTGGCCCGAAATCTGGAACAGCTTCGTGCCGGAGTTATTCGGCTTGCCCAGCGCCTCGAACCACTGCGCCCCGCGCCGCAGAATGTCGGGGACGACCGCAATGCTCTCCACGTTGTTGATCGTGGTCGGCGCGCCATAAAGACCGACGTTGGCAGGAAACGGCGGCTTCAGCCGCGGCTGCCCCTTTTTGCCTTCGAGGCTCTCCAGAAGTGCGGTCTCTTCACCACAGATGTATGCGCCCGCGCCGTGGTGAAGATAGAGATCGAAATCCCAGCCGTGGATATTGTTCTTGCCAATCAGCTTGGCGGCATACGCTTCGTCCACCGCCCGCTGCAGGGCCTCGCGCTCGCGAATGTATTCGCCGCGCAGATAGATATAGCAGGTGTGCGCCCGCATCGCGAACGCTGCCAGCAGCGCGCCCTCGATCAGAAGCTGCGGGTCGTTGCGCAGGATCTCACGATCCTTGCACGAGCCGGGCTCGCTCTCGTCCGCGTTGATAACGAGATAGCTCGGCCGCGGATCGGCCTTCGGCATGAACGACCACTTGAGCCCAGTGGGAAACCCTGCCCCGCCGCGCCCGCGCAGACCCGACTGCTTGACCTCGTTGATGATCCAGTCGTGCCCCTGGTCGATCAGCAGCTTCGTTCCATCCCACTGGCCGCGCTTCATCGCTGCCTTCAGGCCGGAGTCGTGCAGCCCGTACAGGTTGGTGAAAATCCGGTCTTTGTCGGCCAGCATCGCCATGAACTGCGTTATCCCTTCACGCCGTCGTTTTCGTCCGGCTTCGCGCCGAAAGCGGCAGGCCCCTTGACGCGGGCCAGTTGCGCCAGGCTCGCCAACTCGCCGGCAGAGATGGGCTTGCCACCCGCGCTGCCACGATCCTCGAGTTCCTTCACGATCCCTGCGTTGGCCATCGCGGCAAGCGCCGCTGGATGCACGAAGGGCTTTGAACCCTCAACCGGAGCAGCCGACGCCGCAGGCGCTGAAGGAGCCGGGGGCGTGGACGGCGCCGCAGGCGTAGTCGGAGCCGAAGGCGCTGAACCGCCAGAGCCATGCTCCAGCCGCTTCTGCCACTGGCCCACACGAGACCCATCGAACAGCGACGGATCCGACAATGTCGTTGGCCCGCCTTCAGGACACGAGGCCGTACGACCGATTTGCGACCCGGGCATGGGCGGCATGCCCTGAGCGAAACCATCCAGCAGGGCGTCAAAACTTGCCGGCGTCAGATCCTCGTAGGTGTCAGCGCCGATCTGTACCATGGGTGCATTCGCGCATGAGCCGAGGCACTCCACCTCTTCCCACGAGAACGCTCCGTCGGCCGACAGGTGGAACGGATCTTCGGCAATCCGCTTCTTGCAGACCTTGATGAGATCCTTCGACCCCCGCAGCATGCACGGTGTCGTTCCGCACACCTGGACGTGCGCCTTGGACCCGATCGGAGCCAACTGAAACATCGTGTAGAACGTCGCGATTTCAAGAACTCGGATGTGCGCCATTCCGAGCAGGTCGGCGACGACGCGGATCGCCGGTTCCGTAATCCACCCGCCGATCTGTTCCTGCGCGCGCCACAGCACCGGGATCACCGCCGAGGCCTGTTTGCCCGGCGGATACTTGGCGATGGTCGCATTCACCCACGCCAGATTTTCCGACGTGAAAGCAAATCCTGCGGGTTGATCTGGATGTAAGCGGCGAACGGCCATGCACGGCTCCAAACTGCCAAGCGCGGGTCAATGTCTTCCCACACCGGACTGCCACTGTGAGTTCATCGAAACGGGTCCGGCGTGTGGCTCAATGCGCAGCACGCATTGCACCTCAACACGCGAATTCAAAGGGCGTCCCCACCCCGCGAACCCTTCGACGGTTCCGGATTTCAGTTACGGTGTTGGTGCGGGCAAAGCAAGCGCGGATGGGTTCGCCCATCGGCGGACCGCCCGCGCTGCGATGTCGCGAGGAAGGCGACGCGAATCAGAATTTTGCGCGTACGCCCGAACCGGCCGCATTCGGGCTCTCCGCCGGCCCAAGCGAAGGCTTGGCCCGCAGGACTTAGGTCCAATAGAGGAGCTTATCGAAGTCACTGAACCAAGCGAGCAGCAAGAAGATCAGCGCGACAGGGGCCAGGAACAGCGAGATCTGTGATCCTACCCGCAGGAACCCCGTCCAGAACACAGCAAGTAGAAGACCGAACAGCACGATCACCCAGCCGCCGTCGTCCGGACCGCGAGCGGCTGCAAACAGGACCCCTGCCAGAAACGCCGCCAAGCCCAAGGATTACGGGCACTGCCGGAAGGTCGGCTTGAAGCGAGCCCATGGGCCAACCGTTTCGACGTGCGAAAACGCGATAGGTCGAAAGCGAAAGCCCCCAGCCCAACGCTGCCACCGCCAGCAAAAAGCGCTCGTCGATCATTTCAGCCCCTCCCGCCGGCTTGAACCGGTCGCTCGGCCAAGTTGCAGCTAAACCTTTATAGGTGGAACAGCCCCGCCGTCCAGCCTGCACCGTTCTGCCAAAAATGGCCGTTCCCGGCCATATCGCCGTGACGCAGCGGTTAAATCAAGGAGGCAGGCAGACCTGAATGCTCAATTCCAGCGAGTGAGGGAATCCTTACGCCAGGCTTCGTGCTGCGTCCGCCGACGCTTGCCGCGAACGTTGACGAGATAAAGGATCAGCGCCCAGACTAAAAAGGTGAGCGAAATCACAAGGTCGGTTTGAGTTTGAAACTCGAACATCGCACGAAACCGCGCTGGTTATGACACAGCCACCGGTTATAGCTGTATCGTCACCGCGATCCATAAACTCCTAAGCGTAACGTGAATGATTTGCTAACCGTTCGTTACGAATTGCCCATTCGAGGAGCTGACCATGACCGTCGACTTGTGCCGCATCCGCGCCGTCGCCGCCAGTCTCCGCGGCATCCGCGAGCGGGTAACGGACCATGAAGACGTCCACTATTGGAACACCACCCCATACGACAATGCCGTGGGGCTCCTCGCGGACGCCATAGAAGGGGCAGATTTCACCAGCCACACGCTCGATGAGACCGAGATCAACCGGACCGATTACCTCGTCCACCTCGACAGCCTGATCGCCTTCCTCGAAGTCTACGAGCAGCAGGGACAGGCAAGCGGCAATGTCGTCAACTTGGTTCCCCGTCAGCAGGGCTGAGGGCTAGCGGTCGATCTCGCCGAACACGATGTCGAGCGAGCCGAGAATGGCGGAGACATCCGCCAGCATGTGGCCGCGATTGAGGTGGTCCATGGCCGCAAGATGCGGGAAACCCGGCGCGCGGATCTTACAGCGATACGGCTTGTTGGAGCCATCCGCCACGAGATACACGCCGAACTCGCCCTTCGGCGCTTCGACGCAGGCATAGACCTCCCCGGCCGGCACGTGGAAACCTTCCGTGTAGAGCTTGAAGTGGTGAATGAGCGCTTCCATCGAGCGCTTCATCTCGCCCCGCTTGGGCGCTGCCACCTTCTTGTTCGCCGTCATCACCGGCCCTTGGCCGTCCGGCTGGCGCAACTTATCGCACGCCTGCTTCATGATTTTCACGCTCTCGCGCATCTCGGCCATGCGGCAGAGATAGCGGTCATAGCAGTCGCCGTTCTTCCCGATGGGAATGTCGAAATCGAACTCCTCATAGCATTCGTACGGCTGCGCCTTGCGCAGATCCCACGCCGCACCTGACCCGCGCACCATCACGCCCGAAAAGCCCCAGTCGAACGCCTCCTGTAGCGACACCACACCGATGTCGACGTTTCGCTGCTTGAAAATCCGGTTGTCGGTCAGAAGCCCATCGATATCGTCGAGCGTCTTCAGGAACGGATCGCACCAATTGTAGATGTCGTCGATCAGCTCCGGCGGCAGATCCTGATGCACGCCACCCACGCGAAAATACTTCGCATGCATCCGCGAGCCCGACGCGCGCTCATAGAAGACCATCAGCTTCTCGCGCTCTTCGAAGCCCCACAGCGGCGGGGTCAGCGCACCGACGTCCATCGCCTGCGTCGTGACGTTGAGCAGGTGCGACAGGTGTCGCCCGATCTCCGAATAGAGCACGCGGATGAGCTGCGCCCGACGCGGCACTTCGATGCCGAGCAGCTTTTCCGCCGCGAGGCAGAACGCATGCTCCTGGTTCATCGGAGCCACATAGTCGAGCCGGTCGAAATAGCCGATCGCCTGCGTGTAGGTCTTCGCCTCGATCAGCTTCTCCGTGCCACGATGCAGTAGACCTACGTGCGGGTCCACCCGCTCCACGACCTCGCCGTCGAGTTCCAGGACGAGGCGCAGCACGCCGTGTGCCGCGGGATGCTGCGGCCCGAAATTGATGTTGAACTGGCGAATGTCTGTCTCGGGCATGAAACGTGCTCAGGTCCTGTGCTCTGCTTCGGCGAGGAACGCCTCGGTCGCCTCGTCGCCCGTCTGTTTAACGGTATCGTTCGCGAAAGTGTAATACCCCGGCTTGTCGTCGATGAAGATTTCCTTGGTGAGCCTGAGGTGGGACGTATCGTCCAGGGCGCCGGCCGAGAAGGTATAGCGGTCCGCGCCCGAAAGTCGCCAATAAAGGCTGGACCCACACACCTTACAGAAACCCCGCTCGCCCCACTCGGACGACTTGTAGACTGCGATGTTGTCCTCACCCGTGAACATCGGGGCGGTTTCAATATCGATCGACAGCGCGACGCCACCGCCCCACCGGCTGCACATGGTGCAATGGCAAGCCGTCACGTCTGGCGAGCGGGCTGCGGCCGTGAACGTGACCGCGCCGCATAGGCAATGTCCCGAAACCGGAATGTCCTCACTCATGCAGCGCCCTTGCAGGCCCATTGGGCGTGCCGATCTCGCCGACCCGCGCCCGCTTTGCCTTTTCGTTCACGCGCCCCACAAACCTCTCCCACGGCACGACGATGCGCTCATGCCGGCCTTCGCCGATCTTCTCCAGACCGTCATGGGCCACGACCGTAAAACCGATGCGCCGTCCCGTGACGCCCGTGCACGTCGCATCGACCCTGACCACTTGGCCCGGCACCGTCGCTGCAATGTGCGATACGTCGATGTGAGTGCCGAGACTGCCTTCTCCAGGTTCCAGGTGCGGTTCCAGCACCTTCATGCAGGCCCATTCCATGAGCCCCACCATGAACCCGGTGGCGAATACCGTTGGCATCATCTGAAAATCGTGCGCTTCCGGATAGAGATGAGGCACCGTCTTATTCGCGGGCACTTTGTATTCGAGGCGCGCCGTATCGCCGGTCTTGAGAGTATCCTTCATTGCGGCGCCTCCGCGTCGTTGGCGGCCTGAACCTCAGCCAGTTGACCGCCGGCGATGAAGGCGATGCTGACGTTATAGAACGACAGGATCGACTCACCGCTCTCCGCCGTGCCGCACGCGAACTGCTTGGCCACCTTGGAGAACGGGAAGCACCAGTCGCCATTATCGAAGCGGACGCCGATCTCATCGCGCTCGTGCACGTCCCATGAACCGCCTGCCGCCGCGATCACCGCTTCCCCGAGATAGGAGCCGAGCACCGAGACGAGACCGGCAACGGCGTCCGGATCGTCCATCCGCTGCCGCTGGCGCTCGATATAGCCATCGACCCACGCAACCGATTGCGGACCATAATCAAACGCAATGCCGGAGATCGGGCCCAGCTCTTCAAGCACCAGCGCGGCGTTGCCGCGGATCATCGCAAGCCTCGGATCGTCTTCGAGCATGGACGGCCCTCTTGCCGGGCGTTTCAGGAACGTGTGGCTTTCTCGTCGCCGGGCAGGACGTTTCCGGTCATCCCCTCCCAGGGGCTTTCGAAATCAAATGTGCGAAATTCTTGCGTCAGCTTCACAGGCTCATAGACGACCCGCTTTTTCGCATCGTCGTAACGGACCTCGACATAGCCCGTGAGCGGGAAATCCTTCCGCAGCGGGAAGCCCTGGAAGCCATAATCCGTCAAGAGACGACGCAGATCCGGATGGCCCGAAAACAGAATTCCGTACATGTCGTAGGCTTCGCGCTCGAACCAGTTGGCGGCGGCAAAAATCTCGACCGCACTTGAAACCGGAGTCGTATCGTCGGTCGAGAGCTTCACCCGGATACGCTGGTTCAGCCGGGGCGACAGCAAGTGATAAACCACATCGAACCGTTCCGCGCGCTCCGGGTAATCAACGCCGCAGATGTCAATCAGCACCTCGAACCGGCACCGGCCGTCGTCGCGGAGAAAACGTAGCGCTTTGGCGATTTGATCGCGATCGATCGTCACCGTCAGTTCGCCGTAGCGCACATCCACGCCGCGCACATGCGAGCCAAGCTTCAGTTCGACATACTCGCCGAGTTCTTTGAGAATTTCGCTCATGTTACCGCTCGATCGTGCCGGTACGACGGATCTTCCGCTGCAGCAGAAGCACGCCATAGAGCAGCGCCTCCGCCGTCGGCGGGCAACCCGGAACGTAGATGTCGACCGGCACGATGCGGTCGCATCCGCGCACGACCGCGTATGAATAATGATAATAGCCGCCGCCGTTGGCACACGATCCCATCGAGATCACGTACCGCGGCTCCGGCATCTGGTCGTAGACCTTGCGCAGCGCCGGCGCCATCTTGTTGGTCAGCGTGCCCGCGACGATCATCACGTCCGACTGACGCGGGCTGGCGCGCGGCGCAAAACCGAAACGCTCCAGATCGTAGCGCGGCATCGACGCCTGCATCATCTCCACCGCGCAACACGCAAGACCGAACGTCATCCACATGAGCGAGCCGGTGCGCGCCCAGTTGATGAGATCATCCGTGGTGGTGACGAGGAAACCCTTGTCGGCGAGCTCGTTCGAGATCGCGGTGAAGCTCGGATCGCCGGGCTTGATAATGCCAGGACCGCCGAGGCCTTCCTTCGCCGTCTCGTACGTCAGCCGCTCGCGGTAGTCGGGCGGTACGATCAATCCCATTCGAGCGCTCCTTTGCGCCACTCGTAGATGAAGCCGATGGTGAGCACGCCGAGGAACAGCATCATCGACCAGAAACCATAGACGCCGAGGTCCTTGAACACGACGGCCCACGGGAAGAGGAACGCCACTTCCAAGTCGAAGATAATGAACAGGATCGACACCAGGTAGAAGCGCACGTCAAATTTCATGCGCGCGTCGTCGAAGGCGTTGAACCCGCATTCGTACGCCGAGACCTTCTCCGAATCCGGATTGCGCACGGCCACGAGGAACGGCGCGATCATCAGGATGCCCATGAAGGCGAGCGACACGCCGATAAACACGGCGAGCGGCAGATAGTCGGTGAGCAGTTGATCCACCGGGTTCTCCTGGGTTTTGCGCCAAGCTCAAGCAGCGCATCACACTCCAGCCCCTGTTAACGCACCCCTCCCCCGCGCGCAACCGGACCAGATGTCTTGGGGCGGCGGCTCCACCACCAAGCGGCTCCGAGGACGGCATTGCAGATTACCAACCCGAGCGCCGCGGGTATCAGATGGTACAGCGCACCGTCACGGCTGAAAAAGACGAAGGTCCAGGCGACTTTAGCCAGGACCATCGTATTGACGACCACGAGGCCCCAAGCGAACGAACGCTTCCAGAACGCCAGCGCCAGCGCAACGAGTGTCCCGGGCACGAGAAGCGCGATCGCCAGTTTCCACCAGGTCCACGGTCCGAGCAGGTACTCTTTTTCAGCCGCCAATACCTCCACCGCTAAGGGTGAGGGCGTGTCGGGAGCCGGGAACCAGAACATGCTGGTCAGAAGCGCGAGCAAGGTCAACGCCATCCCGGCCAAGCTGCGCCGCCAGGCGAACCAGCAATATGGGATCAGGAAAACCGGCCGGATGTACCAGCTCCACTCATTGTGGTGCCGCGCCCAAGCCCAACTTGCGAGATCCGAAAGCCAGTCCATCGCAACCCACCCGCACATTTCCCTCTCGGCAGTCCCGAATAACACCCAGCCGGAAGCAGACGAAAAGGGCCCGAAAGGGCCAAGGCGCCAAGGGCGCCCGCGGCAAGCCGCGCCTCTCGGAGCTTGCCCGAGCGCAGCGAGGATCAGCAAGCATGAGAGACCTTATCGGCGCAAAGCGCCGGGGAGCAACGCGACCCGCGGCAAGCCGCGCCTCTCGGAGCTTGCCCGAGCGCAGCGAGGATCAGCAAGCATGAGAGAACTTATCGGCGCAAAGCGCCGGGGAGCAACGCGACCCGCGGCAAGCCGCGCCCCTCGGAGCTTGCCCGAGCGGAGCGAGGATCAGCAAGCGTGAGAGGAATAGTGGCGCGAGAGACGGGACTTGAACCCGCGGCCTCCGCCGTGACAGGGCGGCGCTCTAACCAACTGAGCTACTCCCGCAAACCGGTAGATCACGCGAGCCAGAAGCATCGCGAGTGTCACGGTCCGTTCACTACGGGTTCGCCCCCTTGAAGTCAAGCGCACTTCCTGGATTTTCCGAGGCTGCAGGCCGCACAGCCATGTTGTACGGCCCGGCTTCCACAGGACGTCATCCCGCCATTTGCCGGGACCCGGCTTTCCTCAGCCGTGCCCGCCGTTTCAAGTCCGCCGCATGAAGTCCCGTTTGCCGATCTCGACCCCGTTGTGGCGCAGGATGCCGTACGCGGTCGACGCGTGGAAATAGAAGTTCGGCAAAGCGAAATGCAGCAGGTAATCGCGACCCGAGAAGCTCATTTCGTTCGGGCCGACCTTGATCGTGATTTGCCGCTCGTCCGACCCGTCCATCTGCTCGGGCTTGACGCTTGCGAGCAAATCGATCGTCCGCGCAATCCGCGCCTTTAGATCCTCGAACGTCTTTTCGCCATCGGCTTCGGCCACCACATCGATGTTCGCCAATCGCTGCACGGAGAGCGACGCAAATTTACAGCTCTCCTGAACCTGCCGTGTAAAGTTGAACATGTCGGGATAGAGCCGCGCCGTCAGCAACGTCTCGGGCGCGATCTTCTTCGCGGCCGCATAAGCCATAGCTTTGTCGATGATCCCGTCGAGCGCATGCAAGTGCTTCTGAAACGACGGAACGGCAATCTGATACATCGTGACGGACATGAAGCTCTCCGGGTTGAATGGCCGTCCGCAACTAACCCGCCCCGACGCCGCCGCCAAGTCCCGAAGTCGTGAACCCATCGCATCAAGTTTTGTGCAAGTGCCGCTCGGCGCAACGCACCGGATGCAAAGCAACTTCCCGCCGCGAAAGCGGCAAGGCGCCAAGGGCGCCCGCGGCAAGCCGCGCCCCTCGGAGCTTGCCCGAGCGTAGCGAGGATCAGCAAGCGTGAGAGAAAAACTGGTGGGAGGTGAGGGGATCGAACCCCCGACATCTTCGGTGTAAACGAAGCGCTCTACCGCTGAGCTAACCTCCCGCTGCGGTGTGGGTGGTCCGCAGGGCCAAGGCGGCAAGGCCGCCCGGCGCAAGCGCCGCCCCCGCAGAGCCGGCCCGAGCGAACCGCGCTCGGAACCGCCGGCGTGAGCGACTTAATTCAGCGCATCCTTCAGGCCCTTCGCAGGCGTGAACTTGGCGACCTTCGAGGCCGGGATCTTGATCGTAGCGCCCGTGGATGGATTGCGTCCTTCGCGCTCCTTACGAGCCGAAACCTTGAACGTGCCGAAATCGGGCAAACGAACTTCCGAGCCGCCGGCCAGCGTTGAACGAATGTGCCCAACAACAGCGTCAACGACAGCGGTCGCTTTTTCCTTCGTCAGTTCGCAATCGCGCGAAACAGCATCGATCAAATCTTTCTTGCTCATAGGTCACGTCCTTGTGGGTGGATCGAACTTGAAGGTAAAAAATGCCTGCAACGAGCGCGGCAAGCAGCAGAGAAAGCGCACCGCGTCGCTTTATTTTTGCGCTGGCACAAAGCGCTGAAACGACCAGAGCGTCAAGCGGAAAAACCGGCGTTTTTCGACCGAAAAGCGGCCTGATTGCGCGGATCGGACGCACGCAAAAAGCTAGAACACATTGAAAAGAAAGACCCCGCGACAAACCTGCCGCGGGGCCCAAATCACGTTGCTCAAGTCAGTGCGCAGTGATGCGCGAGCCGTCTTTCCCAACGCCGTCCACTTCTGCAGCGGCTTCCGCCGCCACTTCTTCCCACGTGATCGCCTCGGGCAAACGCACGAGAGCCGCTTTCAAAACGTCCTCCATCCGCGCCACCGGAACGATCTCGAGCTTCTTCTTCACTTCCTCAGGGATGTCCGCCAAATCCTTGACGTTCTCCTCGGGAATGCAGACGGTCTTGATCCCGCCGCGCAGCGCAGCGAGCAGTTTTTCTTTCAGCCCGCCGATCGGAAGCACACGACCGCGCAGCGTGATTTCGCCAGTCATCGCCACATCTTTACGCACCGGGATGCCGGTGAGAACCGAGATGATGGCCGTGCCCATCGCAACGCCGGCAGACGGACCATCCTTCGGCGTCGCGCCTTCCGGCACATGCACGTGGATGTCCTTCTTCTCGAACAGCGACGGACGGATGCCGAAGTCGACGGACCGCGAGCGAACGTACGCGTTCGCCGCAGAGATCAATTCCTTCATCACATCGCGCAGGTTGCCCGTCACCGTCATCTTGCCCTTTCCGGGCATCATGACGCCTTCGATGGTGAGCAACTCGCCGCCGACTTCCGTCCAGGCAAGACCCGTCACGATGCCGATCTGGTCCTCGAGTTCCGCCTCGCCATAGCGATACTTCGGAACGCCAAGGTAATCCTTCACGTTGTCAGCCGTGACGTGGACCGTCTTGTGATCGGTCGTCAGGATTTCCTTCACGGCCTTGCGCGCGAGTTTCGCCATCTCACGCTCGAGCGAGCGGACGCCCGCTTCCCGCGTGTAGCGGCGAATGACTTCCATGATAGCGGCATCGTCGACGGTCCACTCGCCGGCTTCCAGGCCGTGCGCGCTCGCCTGCTCGGCCAGCAAGTGCCGCTTGGCGATCTCGACCTTCTCGTCTTCCGTGTAACCGGCGAGACGAATGATCTCCATGCGGTCCAGAAGCGCCGGCGGAATGTTCAGCGTGTTCGCCGTGGTCACGAACATCACGCCCGACAGGTCATAGTCGACCTCGAGGTAGTGATCGTTGAACGACGAGTTCTGTTCCGGATCGAGCACTTCGAGCAGAGCCGCCGCGGGATCACCGCGGAAGTCCTGGCCCATCTTGTCGATCTCATCGAGCAGGAAGAGCGGGTTCGTCCGCTTCGCCTTCTTCATCGACTGAATGACCTTGCCGGGCATCGAGCCGATGTAGGTGCGGCGATGACCGCGGATTTCCGCTTCGTCGCGAACGCCGCCGAGCGACATGCGCACGAACTCACGGCCCGTGGCATTCGCGATCGACTTGCCGAGCGAGGTCTTGCCCACGCCGGGAGGCCCGACGAGGCACAGGATCGGCCCCTTCAGCTTGTTCGTGCGCGCCTGCACGGCGAGATACTCGAGGATGCGCTCCTTGACCTTTTCCAGGCCATAGTGCTCCGCGTCGAGAACCTGCTGGGCCTCGTCGAGATCCTTCTTGACCTTACCCTTGACGCCCCACGGGATCGACAGGAGCCAATCGAGGTAGTTGCGCACCACCGTCGCTTCAGCCGACATCGGGCTCATCTGCTTGAGCTTCTTCAGCTCAGCCAGCGCCTTGTCCTTGGCTTCCTTCGACAGCTTGGTGTTCTCGATTTTCTCTTCGAACTCGGAGATGTCGTCACGCTCGTCGTTGTCGCCGAGTTCCTTCTGAATGGCCTTCATCTGCTCATTCAGATAGTACTCGCGCTGCGTCTTCTCCATCTGGCGCTTGACGCGCGAGCGGATGCGCTTCTCGACCTGGAGAACGGAAATCTCGCTCTCCATGAGCGTGTAGACCTTCTCGAGCCGCTCCGAGATCGTCGTCGTCTCGAGGATCTCCTGCTTGTCGGCGATCTTGATCGCGAGATGGGACGCGATCGTGTCGGCGAGCTTGGAGTAGTCCTCGATCTGCGCGACGGTGCCGAGCACTTCGGGCGAGATCTTCTTATTGAGCTTCACATAGCTCTCGAACTGCGACACGGCCGAGCGGGCAAGCGCCTCGATCTCGTCCTTCGCACCTTCGACTTCCGGGATCTTCTCGACTTCCGCTTCGAAGAAATCCGGGTTGTCCGTGTAGCGGACGATTTTCGCGCGCGCGACGCCTTCGACGAGCACCTTCACGGTGCCGTCCGGCAGCTTCAACAGCTGCAGCACGGACGCGAGCGTGCCGGTCTCATAAATCGCATCGGTTGCGGGATCGTCGTCGCCGGCGTTCTTCTGCGCGGCAAGCAGGATGTGCTTGTCGGCGTTCATGACCTCGCCGAGTGCGTTGATCGACTTTTCACGCCCGACGAACAGCGGCACGATCATGTACGGGAACACGACGATGTCGCGCAGAGGGAGGACCGGATAAAGCGTCCGTCCGCCTGCCTTTTCGCGTGCCGTCTTGTCTTCGCTCATGGCTCTACCTTTGACTGGAGTTGAATTAGCTTACGCTAAATCTCCTCGCCTAGCTTCATGCTCTAAAAGCCTATTAGCCCGGAGGCATGTCCCCAATGAGGCGGACTGTCCCTCGGCCCGGTCTAGAGCTGGCTACCCGCGGCGCACGCCGACCCTACGTCCGCAAGCGGAAGGAGGGAACCGACGAGTCAGGCCGCTGGTCCGGAGTGAACATTTGGGGATCGCGGCGCCAGGATCAAGACGCCACACCGGTTGATGCGCCCTTATGCACCGCTGCGTCGCAGCGGGCGGGCCAGGGTTCGCGCGCTTTGTGCGCGAACCCTGCCGGTCAACTCATTACGAGGCCGTGCCTTTTTCCTCGGCCCGCTCGCTGTAGATCCGCAGGGGCCGTGCCCCGCCTTCCACGACTTCCGGGCTGATCACGATCTCTTCCACGCCCTTCATGGCGGGCAGGTCGTACATGGTGTCGAGCAGGATCGCTTCCATGATGGAGCGCAAACCGCGAGCACCCGTCTTGCGTTCGATGGCGCGGCGGGAAATGGCCTTGAGCGCATCGAGCGTGATCGTGAGCTTGACGTCTTCCATCTCGAACAGGCGCTGATACTGCTTGACGAGCGCATTCTTCGGCTCGGTCAGGATCTGCACCAGTGCGGTCTCGTCGAGATCTTCCAGCGTTGCGATGACCGGCAGTCGTCCGATGAACTCGGGGATAAGACCGAACTTCAGCAGATCCTCGGGCTCGACCTGACGCAGCACTTCACCGGTGCGGCGTTCGTCCGGACCCGTCACCTTCGCACCAAATCCAATCGACGTGCCGCGACCGCGGCCGGAGATGATCTTCTCCAGCCCTGCAAACGCGCCACCGCAGATGAAGAGGATGTTCGAGGTATCAACCTGCAGGAATTCCTGCTGCGGATGCTTGCGGCCACCCTGCGGCGGCACGGACGCAACCGTGCCTTCCATGATCTTCAACAGGGCCTGCTGCACGCCTTCGCCCGACACATCGCGCGTGATCGACGGGTTGTCGGATTTGCGCGAAATCTTGTCGATTTCGTCGATGTAGACGATGCCGCGCTGCGCCCGCTCGACATTGTAGTCGGCGTTCTGCAGGAGCTTCAGAATGATGTTCTCGACGTCTTCGCCAACATAACCGGCTTCGGTGAGTGTCGTCGCATCCGCCATCGTGAACGGCACATCGAGGATGCGGGCCAGTGTCTGCGCGAGCAGCGTCTTGCCGCAACCCGTCGGACCGACGAGCAAGATATTCGACTTCGCCAGTTCGACGTCGTTGTTCTTGGCCGCGTGGCTGAGCCGCTTGTAATGGTTGTGAACGGCGACCGAAAGCACGCGCTTGGCGTGGTACTGACCGATCACATAGCTGTCGAGAACCGTGCAGATTTCCTGCGGTGTCGGAACGCCGTCGCGCGACTTGACGAGCGTGTTCTTGTTCTCTTCGCGAATGATATCCATGCACAGTTCGACGCATTCATCGCAGATGAACACGGTCGGACCGGCAATAAGCTTTCGAACCTCGTGCTGGCTCTTGCCGCAGAAGGAGCAGTAGAGAGTGTTTTTCTCTTGAGCCATCGCGTCTCTCGCACCCGTTTGCCGGGACTGAAAACCACTGGAAGCACGGTCGCTCCCGGTGGCGTAAAAGGGAACCCGAGGTCTGCGGACTGCTCCACCCTGGAATCTCCAGGCCAATCACAGCACGCTAACGCTCGGCAGATCAAGAATGGATTAATGCATAGCCGGGGCCGATCCCGGCTTGCGCCACCCTAACGCCACACGGGCGAACGTCTACCCGAAGCCCTGAGGTTACCTTAAGTCACCGGCAGATACCGGTGACAAATCGTGCCACCGCAGGGTGTTGTTTTCACCCCGGAAAGCGCCTCAAAGAAGGCGGTACGGCCTCAAGTTGAAGGTCGACCCGTGTAAGCCAAAACGAGCGGACCGGCACCGCCGTTCCGGATCAGGTCGCCTTTACCTCGGCTAACTTTCCTTCCACATCGTCGCGGTTGTTCAGAACCTTGTCGACAATTCCGAAGTCCTTCGCCTGGTCGGCCGTCATGAAGTAGTCGCGATCGAGCGTTTTCTCAATGTTTTCATAAGGCTGACCGGTGTGCTTGACGTAGACTTCGTTCAAGCGGCGCTTCATCTTGATGATGTCTTCGGCATGCCGCTCGATGTCGGAGGCCTGACCCGAAAACCCGCCCGACGGCTGGTGAACCATGACGCGGGCATTCGGCAGCGCAAAGCGCATGTCCTTGGCGCCGGCGCATAGCAGCAGCGAGCCCATCGAGGCCGCCTGGCCGATGCACAGGGTCGCAACCTGCGGCTTGATGAACTGCATGGTGTCGTAAATGGCCATCCCAGAGGTCACCACCCCGCCCGGGGAGTTGATGTACATGGAGATTTCCTTCTTCGGGTTCTCCGATTCCAGGAACAGCAGCTGCATGCAGATCGAGGAGGCCATGTGGTCTTCCACCGGGCCGGTGACGAAGATGATCCGCTCTTTCAAGAGGCGCGAGGGCAAATCGTAGCCGCGCTCCCCGCGCGCAGTCTGCTCCACGACCATCGGCCAGAAGGTGTTGGTCAGCGTAGCGATAGGATCGCGCATCGGTTCGTGCTCCTCGTTCAAACGGCTGTTTCGGTCGGCAGCGAGCGCCGATCGATCGGGAAAGTCTGGGCGCCTGCCAATATGCGTCCGGCTTCTAGCATATGGGAAGCCAAGCCCCCTACGGAAAGCGGCCGGTAACGCCCGGAAAACATCTGTAGATGACGCATCAGGAATCGAGGTCGGTCGCCCCCAAGGTTTCCGCCATCCCTCCCCTCCCCGCAAGACCTCGAGCGAAGTCGCCAAAAGGGATGGGTAACGGGATGGGTGAACACGGCTCTGGCGGTCACGAGCGGTATCAGGCCTCGGTTGCGGCCTTGACCTGCTCGAACAGCTCTTCGCGGCTGACCTTCTTCTCCGACACCTTGGCTTTGCCGACAATGAGATCGACAACCTTGTCTTCGAAGATCGGCGCGCGCAGTTCCTGCAGCGCACCCGGCGTCTTCTCGAAGTATTCGTAGACGAACTTCTCCTGGCCCGGATATCGACGCGCCTGCTCCATGAGGGCCATGCGCATCTCGTCCTGCGTGACTTCGATCAGGTTCTTCGCGCCGATCTCGCCCACGACGAGACCCAACCGGACGCGGCGCTCCGCGATCTTCTGGTATTCCGCGCGCAGGTCCTCTTCCGACTTGCCTGCGTCCTCTTCATTCTCGCCCTGCTTGCGGCTGGCTTCCACCTGCCGCCAAATGCCTTCAAACTCCCGGTCGACGAGCGAGCGAGGCAATTCGAAGCTGTGCAATGCTTCGAGCTTGTCGAGCAGTTCGCGCTTCATCTTCACGCGCGCCGCCTTGTCGAACTCCGACTGGATCTGCTTGCGCACGAGATCCTTCAGGTTATCGGCGTTTTCCGCGCCAAAAGCCTTTGCAATCTCATCATCGAGCTTTGCTTCCACCGGCTTCTCGACTTCATTCACCGTCACGTTGAACACGGCATCCTTGCCGGCCAGCGTCTCGACCGAATAGTCGTCCGGGAAGCGGCACGACACGTCTTTCGTCTCGCCTTTACCCATGCCGACGATGCCGTCTTCGAAACCAGGAATGAAGCCGGCGTTGCCGAGTACGAGGCTCAAGCCCTCGCCGCTGCCGCCTTCGAACGCCTCGCCGTTGATCGTGCCCTTGTACGTGATGGTGACGCGATCGCCCGTTTCCGCCTTACGCTCGGCGTCGGCCTCGAAGCTACCGGCGCGCTTCAATAGATCGTCGATCGACTTCTGCAGCGTCTCGTCATCGACATCCGCGGCCAGCCGCTCCAGCTCGATCGTCTCGAAGTCCGCCAGCGCGATTTCCGGCACCACTTCGAACGTCATCTGATAGGCAAGGTCCTTCTTGCCCTCGATCACCTGATTGATCTCGTCCTGGTCTTCCGACAACGAGATGTTGGGCATCTGCGCGGGACGTTCCTTGCGGTCGCGGATCGCGGCATCGCTGGTCTCGCGAATGGCATCCTGCAGCACTTCGGTCATCAGCGAGCGGCCGTAGACCTTCTTGATGTGCGCCACGGGCACCTTGCCCTTGCGAAAGCCCTTGATCTGAACGTTGTCCTTGACCTGATCGAGGCGCGAGGCAAGACGCTGCTCGATCTCGGCCGCACCAACCACGACCTTGAGGGTCCGCTTCAGGCCGTCAACGTTGGCCTCAATAATCTGCATCGTCCTTGCCTTTTTCAGCTCGCGTTGTCGTCGTCTATGGCCGTCCACGAAGGTGAGACGGCCGCTCGATATGATTTTGTCGTCTCGGCACATCTCAGGGCGGGCAGATACTGGTGCGGGCGGAGGGACTCGAACCCCCAAAGCCAAGGCCACCAGAACCTAAATCTGGCGTGTCTACCAATTCCACCACGCCCGCTGGGAGAGCTCGAGCCCGGCGCAAACCGGGCAGAAACGAGTGCGTCCGTGCAGCTATCGGCCCACGCGGCAAGCGCCGACGACAGCAGTCCGGACAGGGCGCTCATATAGGCAGCAAGGGGGAGCAAGATCAATCCAGTTTCTAGAAATGCCCCGTCTGTCGCTCACCCCCAAGGCACCCCAGTAAGGTTGTATGAAAAACGCGCCATCCGGCCGGCTCCGCCACAGTGGAGTCGGATGGCGCAAACAACTGATGGCGCAAAACAAAAACCGGGCTCCTGGGGGCAGGAACCCGGCTTCCTCCGCGCCATCCGGCCGGCTCCGCGAAAGCGGAGTCGGATGGCGCAGACAAAAATTCAGGGAGAGAGCGATTACTTGAAGGTTGCGTAGTCAGCGCCCGTGTCACCGAAGTGGTAGCGCAGACCGACTTTGACTTCGTGAGCGGCGATGTCGTCGATCTTGACGGCCGGATTGACGAAGCCCGCGCTATCGACGCGGCCCGACTGAGCCGAACCCATATCGATGTAGCGATAGCCCACGTCGAGGATCGCACGGTCAGAGATCTGGTAGCCGACGCCCGCCATCAGCGACCAGGCGAACGACACGTCACGATCGCCTTCGATGCGATTGACGAGGTTCGGGTTGCCGGTGAAGTAGACTTCATCGACATCGTGGATCGCCAGACCGATACCGGCGCCGATGTAGGGCACAAAACGATTGTAGTTGCCGAGGTCCTTATACACGTTGAGCATCAGCGTGTAGGTCTGGATGCTGGTGTGCAGCGGATCGTCGATCGGCGTCGTGGGACCGGCGGGCGTTGATCCGACCGGAGGACCCGGATCATAGACGCCGGGCTCACCTTCGAGTTCTCGATCGCCGCGATAGCCGAGCATGACTTCGCCACGGAAACCGCGCGAACCCGAGCCGCAGCCCATACCGCCTTCGGCCAGCCAGGTGTTTTCCAGGCTCACGTTCGTGACGCGATCGGTCACAAACGTCGAAACGACTTCGTTCGCATCGACGATGCCGTCGGTATTCGTATCCGTCCAACACGCCGTTGTTCACCGGCCACGTCACCGACGGATCTTGCGAGATCGAATAACCCACATCGCCGCGGAAGTAACAGGGGCCCACAGCCGAAGCGACGTAAGCGGGCGCGGCGGCATAACCGTCCTTGATCGAGCCGAGATCTGCCGCGAACGTGTCGGTCGTCACGGACATGGCGATTGCCAGAGCGGCAGCGGCCACCCCCGCCTTCAGGATGGTCTTCATAATCTCTTAACCCTCTCGTACCGGCAGCCGGCCGAACCCGATGCCTCGTGTCTGTGAGGGCAGAGTGCAGCCGGACCAGTAAAAGGCGCGTTAAGAGGCGTACGGAATTGAGACAACCCGCATGGCGGCCAGCTCCGCGAAAGCGGAGGCGCTATGCGCACCAAGACCTCGCGCATGGCGGCCGGCTCCGCGAAAGCGGAGTCGCCATGCGCAACCAAGAATCCCATGCGCCACTAAGAAGCTATATCGGGCACCGGGGCCGTGTCGGCTGTCTTCTTCCGCTGGAAGCGGCTCGCCAGCACGTAGAACAGCGGCGTGAAAATGAGACCGAACACGGTCACGCCGATCATACCCGAGAACACAGCCGTCCCGAGCGACTGCCGCATCTCAGCACCTGCCCCGCTCGCAAACACGAGTGGCACCACGCCGAGAATAAATGCGAGCGACGTCATGATGATCGGTCGCAGGCGCGTCTTGGCAGCTTCGACGGCGGCATCGTAGCGGTTCATGCCCGCCTCCTCGGCCTGCTTCGCGAACTCCACGATCAGGATCGCGTTTTTCGCCGCAAGGCCGACGAGCACCACGAGACCGATCTCGACCAGGATGTTGCGATCGAAACCGCGAATATTCACGCCGATCATCGCCGCCAGAATGCACATCGGCACGATCAGGATCACCGCCAGCGGCAACAGCCAGCTCTCGTAGAGCGCAGCCAGCAGCAGGAAAACGAAGACGACCGCCAGCACGAACGCGATCAACGCCGTGCTGCCGCCGAGCTTTTCCTGCAGTGCAATTTCCGTCCACTCGAACCCGAAGCCGGATGGCAGCTTCGTCTCCGCAATCTCTTCGATCGCGGCAATGCCTTGGCCCGTGGAGAACCCCGGCTTCATGGCCGCCTGCAATTCCGCCGCCGGATAGAGGTTATAGCGCGGCACACGGTAGGCATCTGTGATGTCCTGGAACGTCGCAACGGACCCCAACGGCACCATGTCGCCTTCCGCATTTCGCGTCTTCAAGTTCTGCACGTCGCGCACGCTCAGCCGGAACGGATTGTCGGCTTGCGCGGTGACGCGGAACGTCCGGCCCAGCAAGTTGAAGTCGTTCACATAGCTCGAGCCCATGTAGATCGACAGCGTGTCGAACACGTTGGCGATCGGCACGCCCAACTGTTCCGCCTTGACGCGATCGATGTCGGCGAAGATCTGCGGTGTGCGGGTGTTGTAGAGCGTGAACGCCTGCGCGAACTCCGGCCGCTGGTTGGCAGCACCCATCGCGGTGAACGCCGCCATCTCGAGCGCCTGCAATCCGCGCCCCGACCGATCTTGCACGTAGCCCTTGATGCCGCCACCCGTGCCGATGCCGGGAACCGACGGCGGCTCGATCACCAGAACGAACGCCTCGCGCAGCTTCTGCATCTCCTTTCGGATGTCGTTGATGATGCCGTCCTTCGTCAGTCCCGCAGCGATCCGATCTTCGAACGAGTTCACCCGCACGAAGATCACGCCGGCATTGGGCGCGTTGGTGAACGTGGCGCCATCCAAGCCCACGAACTGCACGGTCGCGAAAATGCCCGGCCGTGCGCGAATGAGATCGCTCGCCTTGCGCACCACCTCGTCCGTGCGATCGAGGGTCGCCCCCGGCGGCAGCTGAAAGGCGACGATAAAATAGGTGCGGTCGAGCTGTGGAATGAGCCCGGTGGGGGTCGCCACCAGCCGTTCGTAGGTGAGGCCCAGCAGCCCCGCGAACAGAAGAAGCATGACGAATGTGCGCCGGATGAGCTTGCCCGTCAGCCACGCATAGCCGTGCGAGAACCGCTCGAACATCCGGTTGAACCCGGTGAAGAACGCACGCACCGGCGCGCCGATCTTCGCCATGATCCCAACGTCGCCGTGGGTCTCCGTGTGCGGCTTCAACAACAGCGCGGCCAGCGCCGGCGACAGCGTCAGCGAAACAAACGCCGAAATGGCCGTGGCCGCCGCAATCGTGATGCCGAACTGCTTATAGAACGCACCCTGCAGACCGGTGATGAAAGCCGTCGGCACAAACACCGCGATCAGAACAAGTGAAATCGCGAGCACCGCACCGCCGACTTCGTCCATCGTCGCGTGCGCCGCCTCCTTGGGCGACATGCCCTCGCGCAGCCGTCGCTCCACGTTCTCCACCACCACGATCGCGTCATCCACCACGATGCCAATCGCAAGCACGAGCCCGAACAGAGACAGCGTGTTGAACGTGATGCCCACCGCCGACATGATCGCGAACGTGCCGATCAGCGACACCGGGATCGCAACAATGGGAATGATCGCCGCACGCCAGGTTTGCAAAAACAGGATCACGACCAGCACGACGAGCGCCACCGCCTCGAACAGCGTCATCACCACGGCCGACACCGACGAGCGGATGAATTCGGTGGGATTGTAGACGATCGTGTAAGCCACACCCGGCGGGAAATCCTCCGCCAGCCGCTCCATCGTGGCCTTGATCTGATCGGCTGTCGAAAGCGCGTTCGAGCCCGGTCGCTGATAGATGCCGATGCCCGTCGCAAACTGGTTGTTCAGGTACGCATTGACGAGATAATCCTGTGCGCCCAGTTCCACCCGCGCCACGTCGCGCAGCCGCGTCACCGCCCCATCGGGCTCCGCCCGCACAACGATATCCTCGAACTGCGAAACGTCGGTCAAACGGCCGAGCGTCGTGACCTGCAATTGGAAAGCGCCGTCCGACTGCGCAGGCGGCTGGTTCACGGATCCCGCCGCGACCTGGAGGTTCGAGGCCCTCAACGCCGTCACCACGTCGTTCGCCGTGAGGCTGCGCGTCGCCAGCTTGTCGGGGTCGAGCCAGATGCGCATCGAGAAGTCGCGCGCACCGAAAACGTTCACGTTGCCGACGCCGTCGACGCGCGTCAGCACGTCCTTCACGTTCAGCGTGGCATAGTTGGAGATGTATTGCTGATCGCGCGACCCGTCCGGCGAGATCATGTGCACGACCATCATCAGGTCGGGCGACGCCTTACGCACCGTCACGCCGACGCGGCGCACGTCTTCCGGCAGCCGCGGCTCGGCCACCGCCACGCGGTTCTGCACCAGCACCTGCGCCATGTCGATGTTGGTGCCCGGCTTGAACACCACGTTGATCGAGAGCGCGCCGTCACCCGTCGATTGCGACGACACATAGAGCATGTCATCGACGCCGTTGATTTCCTGCTCCAGCGGCGTCGCCACCGTCTCGGCCACCACCTTCGCCGATGCACCGGGGTAAACCGCACGCACGTTCACCGTGGGCGGTGCAATTTCGGGATACTCGGCCACGGGCAATCGCATCTGCGCGATGGCCCCGATGATGACGATGAGAACCGACAGTACGGTCGCAAAAATCGGGCGGTCGATGAAGAAGTGCGTAAAGCGCATGCGAGGGGTCCTTCAACGATCAACCAAGCGTGGCGGCCGGCTCCGCGCAGCGGAGTCGCCACGCTTCACCAACGACTCTTTTTACTTCGCGACCATTTCGATCTTGCCGTCCTGCGGCGTCACTTTCGCGCCCGGCCGCACCATCGGATTGGCGATCCCGTCGATCACAACCCGGTCCTCAGCCGTCAGCCCTGACAGGATCATTCTCAGCCCGCCTTCGACAGCCCCGAGCGTCACCGGCTTCGGCTTGACGACACCGTCGTCGCCAACTGTGAAGACGATCTTGCGCGCCTGATCGGACACCACCGCCGCATCTGGCACCAGCAGCGCATCGACCTCGCCGCCAAACAATTGCATGCGGGCAAACAATCCCGGCTGCATCAGCCCGGTCTTGTTCTCGACAACCGCGCGCCCGCGCATCGTCCCAGACCGGGCGTTGAGCATGTTATCCACGAAGTCCATGTTCCCCATGTGCGTGAACGAGGTTTCGTCCGACAACCTGATGCGCACGGGATTGCCCGTAGTGCGCGAGGAGGCACGCTGCCCGTTCTCGGCCAGGCGCGTGTAACGCAGGTAATCGGCCTCCGAGACCTCGAATAGAAAGTGGATGGGGTCGACGGTTACGATCGTCGCCAGAAGTGTGGTCGAGCCCGATCCGCCATTGACGAGATTGCCCGCGTCCACTTTGCGATCGGAGATACGTCCATCGATCGGCGCCGTGACCTTCGTCCATTCCAGATTAAGTTCCGCGTTCTTGGTCGCCGCCTGCGCCGCCTGCAAGGCCGCGCGCGCCACCGACAGGTTAGCGGCGCGCTGATCGAAATCCCGCTCCGTCACTGCGCCCGATCGGACGAGCGGTCGAGCGCGCTCCACTTCCGTCGCCGCCAGTTCCACCTGCGCGTTCGCGCGGGCGACCTCCGCCCTGGCACTGTCCAGCGCCAGTTCGAACGGCCGCGGGTCGATCGTGAACAGCAAGGCGCCCGCCTTCACGTTCTCGCCGTCCCTGAAGTGGATCTTGTCGATGAAGCCGGACACGCGCGGCCGAACTTCCACCATTTGCACAGCCTGGAAGCGACCCGAATACTCGTCCCAATTCGTCACCCGCTTGGCGAGCGGCTTGGCAACCGTCACCGCGGGAGAAGGCGGCCCAGCCGGCGGATCTGCGGCCAATCCAGGTCCGGCCGCCAAAATAGCCAACACCGGTACGATCCCCAGCGCCAGTCGCTTGAGATGTGTGGAGGTCTGATAAAGCATTGAATTCTCCGTCCGAGAGTGCCATGGGCACTCACAAGCTGACTCAAGTCAAGACTGCCCCGAGCGGATCCTGCGCCGCACCCGCCCTGCAGCGCCGCCCCCGAATGTCACAATGCCGCCGAAGCGCAGTCTTTATACGCCACGCTTTCGCTGCTAGCTGATCGCCGATCTGCACTGTGGGTATGACAGCCAAGCGACACGCCCAATCGCCCAACCAGTTATCCGATTTCATGAGCAACGATCTCACTCGCCGGCAGTTCGCAGGTTCGCTCTTTGCCGCGGCTCTTTCGGGCCTCGGTGCGGGACCATTGCACGCAGCGCGTGCCGCCGTATCGAACCAGGGGCCTGACTTGGCCGCTCCGCGACCCTTCTCTTTTGATCTTCTCGCGAAGCGCGCTGCCGATTTGGCAGGCGCCCCATTCGTCACGAGCCCCGTTGCTGCCAGCGAGGTCCTGGACCAAATCGATTACGACGCCTACCAGCAGATCAAGTTCCGCCGCGACCGCACCTTGCAGGTGGAGCGCGACGGTCGCCACCCCGTCCAGCTCTTCCACATGGGCAAAGGTTTCCGGGAGCCCGTGCATGTCCACGTTGTCGAGGAGGGCCAGGCACGCGAAGTCCTCTACACGCCCAGCCTGTTCGATATCCCAGCCGACCATCCCGCCCGCCAGCTGCCCGATGGCTTGGGCTTCGCCGGTTTTCGCATCATGGCGGAGGATCTGGAAACCGACTGGCTGGCCTTCCTCGGCGCGTCCTATTTCAGATCGTCGGGCCCCTTCAATCAATATGGCCTCTCGGCCCGCGCGCTCGCCATCGATACCGGGCTGCCCACGCCGGAGGAGTTTCCCCGCTTCAGCGACTTCTATCTCTCGGCCGGACCACGGGGGCCTCTGATCGTCCACGCCCTGCTCGATAGTCCGAGCGTTTCCGGCGCCTACCGCTTCGCCATCGACCGCCTGACCGACGCGCGCGACGTCCACCAGGTGGTCATGGACATCGAAGCCCGCCTCTTCGCCCGCAAAGACATCACGCGCCTCGGCATCGCGCCATTCTCGTCGATGTTCTGGTACGGCGAGAGCAGCCGCAAGCAAGCCGCCGACTGGCGCCCGGAAATCCACGACAGCGATGGGCTAGCCCTTCACCTCGGCAACGGCGAACGCCTCTGGCGCCCCCTCAACAACCCGCCGACCGTCATGACGAATGCGTTTCAGGACCGGAACCCCAAAGGCTTCGGCCTTCTCCAGCGCGACCGCGACTTCGTCCACTATCTCGATGATGGCGTCTTCTATGAGCGCCGCGCCTCCACGTGGGTCGAACCGCTCGACGATTGGGGGGATGGTGCCGTCCACCTTCTCGAAATTCCCACCGACGACGAGATCCACGACAACATCGCCGCCTACTGGTGCCCTGCCGGCGTTTTCAAAGCCGGCGAGCAGCGGACCTATCGCTATAAACTCTCCTGGCTTGACGACATCGCGTTCCCGGACACACTCGCCCGCGCCACCAACACCTGGACGGGTCTGGGCGGCCGCCCGGGCCACAAGCGTCCCGCGGGAGTGCGAAAGTTCGTCATCGATTTCCAAGGCCAGCCTTTCGCGGGCCTCGGCCGCAACGACGGCGTCGAACTTGTCGTCACGCCCTCGCGCGGGAAACTCGGCACCGCCTACAACCACCCCGTGGTCGATCAGCGCGAACGCTGGCGCGCCGTTTTCGATCTGGAAGCGCAGGGCCGCGAGCCCGTCGACATCCGCGCTTTTCTGCGGCGCAACGGCCGTGCCCTCACTGAGACGTGGGTCTACCAGTTCTTCCCCGAAGACTGAAAACCTAGCGCACGATCCGCCGGGCCTGCAGCGGCGTGCGTTCCTGCCAGCCGGCCCGCTCCAGTTCCGGGTCGAGATGCTCCTCTTCGGGCCATCCCAAAAGGAGGTACCCGATCAGCGACCAGTCGGCGGGAACCTCGAGGATCGCAGTCACGTCGTCCGGTCGGACGATCGACACCCACCCCAGTCCCAATCCGCGGGCGCGTGCGGCATACCACAGCGTCGTGACGAACGAGACGCAGGAGTATGGCAGCATCTCCGGCATCGTTTGCCGTCCGAGCCCATGCCCCTGAGGCGCATCGGGTTCGCAGTAGATGGCGAGGTGAATGGGAGCGCAGTCGAAACCCGCCAACTTCAGCGAGCGATAATGCCGCGATCGCTCATCGTCATAGATGGACGCGGCAGCCTCGTTGGCGCGCGCGAAGCTGCCGGCTATGGCAGCCCGCTTCTCCCGGTCGCAGACTTCGACAATCCTCCACGGCTGGCTATTGCCAACCGATGGCGACAAATCCGCAATGGCGAGGACCTCGTCCAGGACATCGTTCGCAACCGGGTCGGCACGAAAGCGACGCACGTCCCTGCGCCAGCGCACCAGATCCTCGAACGACTGGAAGTCCTGGCTCATCGCTGCGCCTTGCGCCGAAAAACAACCGGGCGTTACGCCGGCCCAGTCGCCACCGGCAGGCCGTTTTCGCGGCCCCACTCCGCCCACGACCCGTCATAGACCGGCGCGTTGGTCTGCCCAATTACGGCAAGCGCAAAAGAGAGCATCGCCGCCGTTACGCCCGACCCGCACGTCGTCACGACCGGCTTAGCAGGATCGATGCCGGCTTCTTTAAAAATCGCGATCAATTCCTCACGCGACTTCAGCGTCCCGTCCTCGTTCAGAATACTGGAGGACGGCACATTGCGCGCGCCGGGAATATGACCAGCACGCAGACCTGGACGCGGCTCCGCCTCGCGGCCTTCGAACCGTGCGGCCGGGCGCGCATCGACGATCTGCATGTTGCCGTCGGCCAGATAGCGCCGCATGTCGTCGATGTCGCGAACCAGATCGTTGTCCTTCAGCGGCGTGAAGTGTCGTGCGGTCCGCGGCACCGGCGGACCATCTTCCAGTGGACGCCCTTCCGCCTTCCACTTGCGCAAGCCACCGTTCAACACCGCCACGTCCTTGTGGCCCATCGCCCGGAACGTCCACCATGCACGCGCGGCCGAAAACAACCCGTGGGAATCGTACACGACGATCCGCATACCGTCGCCGATCCCCATCTTCTTCATGCGCGAGGCGAATTTTACCTGCGACGGCAGCATGTGCGGCAGGTCAGACGTTTCATCGCGGATATCGTCGATGTCGAAGAACAGCGCACCCGGGATGTGCTCGGCCAGATACTCGTCCTTGCCCTTGCGGCCCGAGTCCGGCAGATGCCAGGACGCGTCCAGAACGACGAGCCCCGGTGTCCCCAGGTGTTGCGCCAGCCAATCGGTGTCCACGATCCAGTTGTTGGCGCTTTGCGGCACGACGGCGTCTCCGTGAGGTCAGCAGGGCAAAAAATTGGCCGCGCAACGTCGGCGCGGTGTCTTCTCACATAGGGTCTTCCGCCTCGACTTCCAGCCCCGCACCAATGACGGTTCAAGACTCGAGACTGAGCAAACGAATGGTGAGCCGGGTCGGGGTCGAACCGACGACCACATGATTAAAAGTCACGTGCTCTACCACTGAGCTACCGGCCCATTCGTGCGCTGCTTGTAGGGGGGCTTGCCGGGAGGGTCAAGGCGACCCGAACCGGGTTTCACTTCATCGTTTTACAGACCGCCGCGGCGGTTTCGCGCGGCACCGCAATGTGTCTCTGCAAGGCAGCAATCCAATTTGCCGCCTGACCCGCCCGCCGCGCATCGGTTATGAGGGTGCCGCGTCCAGCCTTCCGGTCGGCGCATTGAAGGCATGTCGGCGAACGATCGAACAATGGATAAAGCCTCCGACAGCCCGCCGCCTGGCGCCGCTCGCAAAGAGCGCTCGGATCATCCGGGAGACCGCCCGCGCGCCATCGCCCTCATGATCCTGGCAATCACGTTCTTCTCCGCCCTCGATACGTCCGCGAAGTATCTCGGCGCCAACTACGGCATGCCGGTCACGCAGGTCGCCTGGTCCCGATTCATTGGCCAGTTCGTGGCCCTCGTGCTTCTCGTGCCGCTGTTCGGCTCCCTGTCGCTGCCCGAACTGTTTCGGACCGGACATCTGAAACTCCAACTCGTGCGCTCAGTCCTGATGGCCTCCACCACGGTGCTGAACTTCCTGGCGCTCCAGTATCTGCGCCTCGATCAGACCATCACCATCGTTTTCCTCGCACCCTTGGTTGTCGCCCTACTGGCCGGACCGATCCTGGGCGAGTGGGTCGGCTGGCGCCGCCTCATTGCCATTGCCATCGGCTTCTCCGGGATCGTGGTGGCGATGAACCCCGGCGTCGGCGAACTGAGCCCGGGTGTTCTCTATTCGCTCGCCGGCATGTTGGCTTACGCGCTCTTCATGCTGCTGACCCGCTACATGGCGGCCTTCGATCCGCCGATGGTCACACTCTTCTATTCCATGTTCGTCGGCACCTTCTTGGGGGCACCCCTCGCCTACTTCGCCTGGGTGACGCCACCTGACCTGCAGGCGTGGATCATGCTCGCCAGCCTGGGCTTCTTCGGCGGCCTCGGTCACTGGTTGTTTCTGCACGCCTATCGGCTGGCCCCGGCGTCAGCGGTAGCGCCATTCCTGTACTTCCAACTCATCTCAATGATTTCGTTCGGTTATCTGGTCTTCGACCAGCTTCCCGATGTGCAAACGCTCGCCGGCGCAGCGATTGTAGTTGCATCTGGAATATATCTTTTTCGACAGGAGCGCAAAGCCGCCCAGCGCGCCTCAGCCGCAGAACTTCAATAATTTCAGATAGCTAGCCCACGTCGGACGCGATTCTCTGACATAGGACAACTTATACTGTCAGCACCCCCTTACACTCAGGGTTGCCTCTGGCGTCGTTTCGGGGCATGGTCCCGCGACAAGTTGGCACGCGGTCGACTGCTTGCCCCGCCGGGGCCCGGACCCGCCAACGATGGAGGGGCTATGCCATGCAGCAGCCCGAGCATCACGACAGCAGCAGCAGCGTCGGCCGTTCTGACGAATGGGCCCGGCGTTTGACGATCATTCTGGGAGCACCGCTGGCCTTGGTTGTATCCGGTCTGGCGCTCATCCAGTTCCTTTAGTCCAGAATACTGAAACTTCAGCTCCGGCGGCGCGTAGATAAAACCACGCGCCGCCGGAGCTATTTCATGAGCTGTTTCATGCGCCTCAGCCTGTCCATCGCCTTTTCCCTGCTCACCTGCACGTCTGCAATCGCGGATCATCCGATCCGAGGCGTCGTGGAATTGTTCACGAGCCAAGGATGCTCGTCCTGTCCTCCGGCCGATGCACTCTTCGAGGAGTTGGCCCAGCAGCGCGGCCTCGCGGTCCTCTCTCTCCCGGTGGATTACTGGGACCGCCTCGGCTGGAAGGACACATACGGCTCTCCTGCCCATTCCGCCCGCCAGCGCGGCTATGCCGCCGCACGGGGCGACCGCGCCGTCTACACGCCCCAGGCCGTGGTCAACGGCGCTCGGCACATGAATGGTGCAGACCGCAGCGAAATCGAAGCGAGCCTGGATCAGTCGCGATCTTCGCTTACAGTCCCGCTCGATGTCAGCCGATCGAGCGCAACATTGCGCATCACCGTCGGCGCCGCCCCGACCACGGCGGTCGTCCAGCCCGCCACTCTCGTCCTGATCCCCTATCTCGCGCGCCGCGAGGTCAAGATCGGCCGCGGCGAGAACGCCAAGCGGGCAATTGCGTACACGAACATCGCTCGCAAGATTGAAATCATCGGAACCTGGACTGGCAAGGCGAGCACGATCGAGCGGCCAGTAACGAACCCTGACGCAGCCGATGGGGCATTCATCTTGCTTCAGACGGGAACGCCCGAAGCCCCAGGACCCATCATTGGCGCTGCGCAAATTTCATTCGCGAATTGATTCAGACCTTCTGCGCCAGCCGCGCCTTCGTCTCTTCCGCCCACGCCTCGAAGCGGCCCTCCGCGATCGCGGCCCGCATCGCGGCCATCAGGTCCTGGTAGAACACCGTATTCGTCCACGACAGGATCATCGCCCCGAGATACTCCCCCGCCTTGACGAGATGATGCAGGTACGCGCGCGAGTAGTCCCGCGCCGCCGGGCACGTGCTCTCGGGATCGAGCGGTGCCAGATCCTCGGCATGTCTGGCGTTGTGCAGATTGACCCGCCCGTTCCAGGTGAAGGCCATGCCGTGACGCCCATTCCGCGTCGGCATCACGCAGTCGAACATGTCGATGCCGCGCCGCACGCTTTCAATCAGATCCTGCGGCGTCCCCACCCCCATCAGATAACGCGGCTTATCCTGCGGCAGATGCGGCACCGTCTCTTCGAGCGTCGCCACCATCGCCTCGTGCCCCTCGCCCACGGCCAACCCGCCGACCGCGTAGCCCGGAAATCCCATCTCCACGAGCGCCCGCGCCGACCGTTGCCGCAAGTCGCGATCGACGCCACCCTGCACGATCGCGAACAGCGCCTGCCCCGGCTTTGCCCCGCCCATTGCCACCTGCTGCTCGAACGCCCGCTTCGAGCGTTCCGCCCAGCGCAGCGATAATTCCATCGAGCGCTCGACTTCCTTGCGCTCCGCCGGCAGCTGAATGCATTCGTCGAACTGCATCTGGATGTCGGAACCCAACAGACACTGGATCTCGATCGACCGCTCCGGCGTCAGCATGTGCTTCGACCCGTCGATATGAGACTGGAACTGCGCCCCCTCTTCCGTGATCTTCCGGATCGTCGAAAGGCTCATCACCTGGAACCCGCCGCTATCGGTCAGGATCGGGCCGTCCCAGCGCATGAACTTATGCAGTCCACCCAGCCGCGCGATGCGCTCCGCTCCGGGCCGCAGCATCAGGTGATACGTATTGCCCAGCAGAATATCCGCGCCCGCTTCCTTCACTTGCTCTGGATAAAGCGCCTTCACCGTCGCCACCGTGCCGACCGGCATGAACGCGGGCGTGCGAATGACACCTCGCGGCGTCACGATCTCCCCGAGCCGAGCGTCCCCGTCCTGCTTGAGGAGCTTATATCCGAAGTGCTTGACCGCCTGATCCATGCTGCGCCCTTACCGCGTTTCCGCCGCCGGGAACAGCAGGCTGGCATCGCCATAGGAATAGAAGCGATACTGCTCTTTGATTGCATGCGCGTACGCGGCCTGCATCATGTCCAGGCCAGACAGCGCCGACACCAGCATGAACAGCGTCGAGCGCGGCAGATGGAAGTTCGTCATCAGCGCGCCGACGACCTTGAAACGATACCCCGGCGTGATGAAGATCGACGTTTCGCCCGACCATTCGCGCAACGTCCCATCCTCCGCCGCCGCGCTTTCCAGTGTGCGCAGCGGCGTGGTGCCGACAGCCACCACGCGGTTGCCCCGCGCCCGCACTTCATTCAGCGCCGCCGCGGTCGCCGCATCGATGGACCCCCATTCCGCATGCATCGTATGGCCTGAGGTGTCCTCAGCCTTCACCGGCAGAAACGTCCCTGCCCCCACATGCAAGGTCACGACATGGCGCGAGATCCCGCGCGCATCGATCTTTTCAATCAGCCGCTCGGTGAAATGCAGCCCTGCCGTCGGCGCGGCAACCGCACCGTCCTTGGCCGCAAACATCGTCTGATAGCTCGCCCGGTCCGCCTCCCCCGGGGGCCGCTTCAGCGCGATGTACGGCGGCAGCGGCATGTCACCCACGGCCTCGATCGCCCGGTCGAGCGCATCGCCTGTCAAATCGAACGCGAGTTCCACTTCGCCCGCATCGAGCCTTGCCGTCACCGTCGCGTCCAGCGCTCCCATCAGACACGCCGTGTTCGCGTGCCCAAAGCGGACGCGATCCCCGGCCTCCAGGCGCTTTGCCGGCCGTGCGAACGCGCGCCACCGCGCTCCATCCACCCGCTTGATCAAGTTGAACGCGACCTTCGCCTCGACGCCGTCGCGCACCCGCACCCCGTCGAGCGCCGCCGGGATCACGCGCGTATCGTTGAAGACGAGCGCATCGCCGGGCTGCAAAAGATCCGGCAGATCGAGAACACCGCAATCACGCAGCCGGCCGGACCGCGGATCGACCACGAGCATGCGAGCAGAATCCCTCGGGTCCGCCGGATAGAGCGCAATCCGCTCCTCGGGCAATTCGAAATCGAACAGGTCGGTCCGCACGGGGGCTGTCTCGCCAAATCCAGGGTTGAGGGTTGGGGCGCCGCGTAGCACTCGCCGTACCCGCTCGGCAAGAAGACTTGGCCTTGCGCCGGCACGCGAACACGCTCATCTTCGCGCCTCAACCACGGAGGACTGACATGGCCAAGGAAAAGCGTTCCACCAAGGAAAAGCGCAAGCCGAAGAAGGAAAAGCCGGCGACCCCGAAGAAGTAGGCCGCTTCTCTAACTCCGGCGCCACTCGATCGCAGCCGCGATCGAAACGAGCACCCACGAGAAGATCGTGAGGCTGCCGCCGACCGGCGCGGCCCTCGGGAACAGCTGACCCATCTCGAAACCGCGCAGCGCGATGTCGCCTGAAAACAGCGCCACGCCGAGCAGCATCACGCGCGCCGCAGTCCGCCACCAGCCGGCCGCATTCGCCGACCGCACAGCCCACGCCGAAATGGCAAGCACCGCCACGGCGTGCACCATCAGCATCTGAGCCGCGCTCGCCATGGCCGGTGTCGGCACGCGATGCGCGGCCACCGCGGCCAGCGTAACCCCCGCCGCACCCAGCAATCCGGCTGCCACCGCGATCCCCAGATCAGCCCGCGGCGTTTCATCGAAGCGGCTCATGCCGGGTTTATCCTTCAGGCCACGTCGGCGGCGACGCGCACCGTGATCATCTTGTCGGGCGCACGCGGCGGCTCGCCACGCGCAAGGCTGTCCACAGCCTCCATGCCCTCGATCACCTTGCCCCACACCGTGTATTGCTTGTCGAGGAACCGCGCGTCATCGAACACGATGAAGAACTGGCTGTTGGCCGAGTTCGGCAGCGACGAACGCGCCATCGAGCACACGCCGCGCACATGCGGTTCCGCGTTGAATTCGGCCGGCAGGTTTGGATGTTTCGATTGCCCCGTACCGCGCCCCTGCGGACAGCCGGTCTGCGCCATGAAGCCTTCGATGACGCGATGGAACACGATCCCGTCGTAGAACTTCTCGCGCGCCAGCTGCTTGATCCGCGCCACGTGCTGAGGCGCCAGATCAGGGCGCAATTCGATCGTCACTGTCCCCTTGCTCGTTTCGATGATGAGCGTGTTCTCGGGGTCCTTGATAGCGGCCATAGTCCGGCTCTCCGTTGTGTGCGGGTTATCTTGATGTTTTGCGCTTTCAGGCGGCGCTACTGCGCGATGTACGCCTTCACGATCTTGTCGGGCTTCGGCGGCGGCTCACCCTTGGCGATCTTGTCCACGGCAATCATGCCGTCGATCACCTGACCCCAGACCGTGTATTGGCTGTTGAGGTTTGGCGCATGCGTGAAGCAGATGAAGAACTGGCTGTTGGCCGAGTTCGGGCTCGAAGAACGTGCCGCACCCACTGTTCCGCGCTCGAACGGCGTCGGCGTGAACTCGGCCGGCAGATCGGGATACTTCGAGCCGCCCGTGCCCGTTCCGGTCGGGTCACCCGTCTGCGCCATGAAGCCAGGGATGACGCGATGGAAGATGATGCCGTTGTAGAAGCCTTCGCCCGCGAGTTGCTTGACCCGCGCCACATGCTGCGGGGCGAGATCCGGACGCAGTTTGATCTTCACCGTGCCCGTCGTCAGTTCGAGCACGAGAACATCGCCCCCGGCCGCACCCGCCGCTGCCGGCATGGCCCCCGTCGCAGGACCACCCACCTCCGCGGTCGAGCTGTTGCCGCAAGCGGCCAGCCCGAAGGCCAGCATCAGGAAAGACAGAATGACGGAAAAGCGCATCGGCGGAGGTCCTCGAAAGGCCATTGATCGTTACTGCGAACAGCCATCAGGACGCCCGCCGCATGGCGCCCTTATGGCGGCTCAGCCTGCCGCTGGCAAGGCGACCCCGCGCAACGCTCCACGAGCCTCTCGGTTTTCCGCTCAGACGGAGGATTTCGGTGCGCCCTTCGATCCCCGCGCCCGCCGTGGTGCCTCGCTCGACCCCCTGGCTGGCTCGACAGGGACGTCCGGTCGTCGCGTGACACCCGACGGCGCAGCCTTGAACGCCGTCACGCGGCGCGCCGCAAAGTCGGCGACAACGCCGGCTGCCGAGACGGTCACCCCATCCCGCCTCAGACCCGCGATCTGATCCTCGCGCCGCTTATGTCGCCCGATCGCTCCGCCATCCGCCACCACCCGCCACCACGGCGACACGGCTCGCTCGCCCTCGTCCAACGTGGTCAGAATGTACGCCACATGCCGCGCGGGCACATCGATCTGCCGCCCGATGTCAGCCGCGCTCGCAACCCGCCCCTGCGGAAGTGCCGCGACGATCGCCAGAACGTCGGATTTGATGCGCGCGAACGCCGGCGATTTCGCCATGGCGTGTCAGTCCTTGCGTTGCGCCTTGGCGGAGAGCCGCTGCGCCACGGCCTTCGACACGAACGGCGACGGATCGCCCCCCATCAAAGCCACCGCCCGCACGAGGTTCGCCGCGATGTGCCGCACGTTCGGAGAGGCTGCCACGAACACCGTCTCGACATCGGGCGCCATCTCGCCATTCATCCCGGCCATCTGCATTTCGTAGTCGAAATCGGTGCCGTCGCGCAGGCCGCGGAAAATGATCGACGCCCCATGCGAGCGCGCCGCGTCCACTGCCAGCCCCTGGAACGTCACGATGCGCACCTCGGTGCCGGAGCGCTTGGCGATGCCCCGCGTCTCCTCGTCCAGCATCTCGACGCGCTCGCCCGCCGTGAACAGAGGCGCCTTGCCGGGATTGGTCCCGATGCCGATGACGAGCGAATCGACGAGGCGGCACGCCCGCGCGATCACGTCGGTGTGGCCATGTGTGACGGGATCAAAAGAGCCGGAATAAAAGCCGATGCGCGCTGCCATACCAGCCATCTAGCCCGCATCGCTCATGTCCGGCAAGGCCACGCCACCGCCGGCCCTGGCGTTAAGATGAATGGATCCACTCATCGCACCCGACATGCACCCGGCGGCCGGCTCCGCGAAGCGGAGTCGCCGGGTGCAAAACGGATGGCGAACAAAGAAGCCCGCTCGGTGGAGCGGGCCTCTTCTCTTCCCCAGGTGAAACCGGGATTACTTCATCGGCACCGCTTCGGCCTGCCGCGATCCGAAGACGTCCGACAGGTTGAAGCGATAGCCAAGACCAACCGAGAAGATCCACGGATCGATGTCGACGTCGAAAGCGTCCGCGCCATCTGACAGATACGGTGTGCTCAATCCAGGTCTTCTTGACGTCTGCGTTCAGATACCAGCCCTGCCCAATCTCGATGTCGACGCCAGCCTGCAGCGTGAAGCCAAGCGCATCATCAACCTCAACGTTGACGCCCGTCGAGAGCGCCGACACCATCTTCGTCGAACGGCAGCGATGTACTGGATGCCAGCGCCGACGTACGGCTTGAAGCCACCCATGCTGTCGAAGTGATACTGCAGCGTCAGAGCCGGCGGGAACACCCAGAACTCGGCCACGTTGCCGGAGCCTGCGAGATCTCGCATCGAGATTGGCGAAGCAGCAGAACAGTTCGAGCGCCAGATTTTTGTTCAGGAAGTACGTCAACGTCAGCGTTGGAATGAACTCATCGTCTAGTTCGAGACCACCCGGCGCGACGCCAGGTTGCTGCTCTCGTCGTTGAAGTTCAAATACGTGCCCTGCACGCGCACCAGCATGTCGCCGCTGTAATCGCCCGCCTGCGCAGGCACGGCCGCTCCGGCCATCACGCCCGCCACGGCAAGGCCCGCCATATACGTTTTGAAACGCGATCCCATCTTGAGCATGTGCAATCCCCTGTCTTTCCGGACCAGCTGAAGTCTTCCCCACTCCGCCGGAACCGTTCTCCCCTCCATCCATAATTCCGCCACGAGATTCGCCCAGCGCCGCGTCGTTCCGTTGCCTGACTGAGATCAGCGTCGGGCGACCCAGCCGGCCAGTGTTGCGCCGCCGCCACGCAAGGCTTGACGTGGATCAACCCGCCTGCGTCGGCGATGCGGCTCCGCCCGTCCATCGCGTCGCACCTCGGCCGAATGTTGATGTTCGTCAAAGCTCGGGCCGTGCAATGCGCAGACCGTGATCTCGACACCGGGGCTCATCGAGCCCTCAACTGGGATCGGACACGCTATGACCCTCAGAGATCGCGAGCGCCAGCAAACCAACTCTCGCGCCCCAACATTCCCACCCGCACAGCGCACGCCCGGCGCATTTCTCACCCGCCTCGCGGCCCTCGATTCCCAGGCCACCTCTCTGAAGCTGCGCCAGCGCCAGCGCGTCCTCCTCACCCCCGCACAGGATGATCTGATCTTCGCCGTGCAGTCCGGTGTCGTCTCGACCCGTATCGCCATGGCGACCGGCAATGCCGGCCTCATCACGCTCTATTTCCCGGGCGACGTGATCGCAGCCGGTGCCGTGCCGAACTTCTCCGAACGCGCGCTCGTCGCCGCCACCCCGGCGGAGGCCCTGCGTTACAAGTCGAAATCGATGCTCCGCCTGCTCGCCACCGATCCGGACCTGCTCGCCGCCTACGATCGCCAGCGCGATCGTCAAGCCACTCGCGCCGGCCTCCATGCAGCGATTTTGGCGACGCTCGACGGCCCGCAACGGCTCGCAGCTTTCCTGATTGAAATGGCTCTGGAACTGGGCGTTGCAGCGGGCTCGACAATTGCCATCGATCTGCCGCTCTCCCGCACCGAAATCGCGCAGCATTTGGCCCTCAACGCCGACACGCTGTCGCGGCTCATGTCGCGCTTCAAAGCCGATGGCCTCATCACGCAAAAGAGCCGCCACCAGATCGCGCTGCGCAACTGGCGCGCCATCGCCGATATGTGCCCCGTGTCGCCGGCTCTGATGGCGATCGAACGCAATCGCCCCTCACCGCTGAACTGACGAGGCGCGCGGGCTAGTCCTCCGCGCCGGCCTCGCCGTTCTCGTCGTCACCCTCGGAAATGCATTCGACGGATACGACTTTCTCATCCGCATCGGTCTTGAAGATGCGCACACCCTGAGTGTTGCGCCCCGCGATGCGCACATCATCCACCGGACACCGGATCAGCTGCCCGCCATCCGTGACCAGCATGATCTGGTCGGAGTGCTCGACGGGGAACGACGCGACCAGATTGCCGTTGCGATCGTTCACCACCATGGAAACGATGCCCTTGCCGCCGCGACCGCTCGTGCGCACCTCGTAGCTCGACGTGCGCTTGCCGAAGCCACGCTCCGAAACCGTCAGCACGAACTGCTCGCGAGCGCCCAACTCCGCATACCGCTCCGGCGTCAGGTCAGCACCTTCATCGGCACCCTCTTCCTGCTCTGGCTCGGCACCGACTGTCTCCGCCTCTTCATCGCCCGTTGCGCGCCGCATCTGAGCGGCCTGCTTCAAGTAGGCCACACGCTCTGCCGGCGACGCGTCCACGTGATTGAGGATCGCCATCGAGATCACCTCGTCGCCGTCCTCGAGGCGAATACCGCGCACGCCATCCGAATCGCGCCCCTTGAAGAGGCGAACTTCTTCTCCGATGAGGAAGCGGATGCACTGCCCCTGCGCCGTCGTCAGCAGCACGTCGTCGTCGGGCCGCGCGATCGCCACCGATACGATGCGGTCGCCCTCATCGAGCTTCATCGCGATCTTGCCGTTGCGATTGATGTTCTCGAAATCCGTGAGCGAGTTGCGGCGGATGTTGCCCGAGCGCGTCGCGAACACGAGTTCCAGCGACGCCCACGTCTCGTTGTCCTCAGGCAGCAGAAGGATAGATGTGATGACCTCGCCCGCCTCCAGCGGCAGCAGGTTCACGAGCGCCTTGCCAGTCGACTGCGGTGTCGCCGCCGGCAGCCGCCAGACCTTCATCCGGTAGCACATGCCGCGCGAGGAGAAGAACAGCACCGGCGTATGCGTCGATGTCACGAACATCTGCGTGACGAAATCCTCGTCGCGCGTCGCCATGCCCGAACGGCCCTTGCCGCCGCGCCGCTGCGCACGGTAGGTCGAAAGCGGCACCCGCTTGATGTAGCCCTTATGGCTGACGGTGACGACGACGTCCTCGCGCTGGATGAGATCTTCGTCCTCGACCTCGCCCTCGATGTCGACAATCTCGGTTTTGCGCGCCGTCGCGAATTGCGTCTTCACGTCGGTGAGTTCGCTTCGGATGATGTCAAAGATGCGCGCGCGCGACGACAGAATGTCGAGATAGTCCTGGATCTCAAGCGCCAGCTTCTTCAACTCGTCTGCGATTTCATCGCGGCCCAGCGCCGTCAGGCGGGCAAGGCGCAGGTCGAGGATCGCCTTCGCCTGCTCTTCCGAGAGGCGATAGCTGTCATCCGCATTGAGCCGATGCCGCGGATCGGCGATGAGATCGATCAGCGGCGCCATGTCCTTGGCCGGCCAATCGCGCGCCATCAGCTGGTCTTTGGCCTCCGCCGGCGAGGGCGCGTAGCGGATGACCCGGATGACCTCGTCGATGTTGGCCACCGCGATCGCCAAGCCCACCAAGACGTGCGCCCGGTCCCGCGCCTTGTGCAGCAGATACTTCGTGCGCCGCGTCACCACCTCCTGGCGGAAGTTGGTAAAGGCCTCGATCATGTCCTTGAGGTTGAGCTGCTCCGGCCGTCCGCCATTGAGCGCGATCATGTTCGCGCCGAACGTCGTTTGCAGATCGGAGAACCGCCACAGCTGATTGAGCACCACGTCCGCGATCGCGTCCCGCTTCAACTCGATGACGATCCGCATGCCTTCGCGGTTGGATTCGTCCCACAGGTCCGAGATGCCCTCGACACGCTTCTCCCGCACCAGATCCGCGATCTTCTCGATCAGCGTCTTCTTGTTCACCTGATAAGGGATCGCCGTGACGATGAGCGCCTCGCGGTCCTTGCGCACGTTCTCCGTGTGCACCTTCGCGCGCATGATGATCGAGCCGCGGCCCTTGTGATAGGCCGAGAGAATGCCGCCCCGCCCGAGGATCAGGCCGCCCGTCGGAAAATCGGGGCCGGGCACGATCTGGCAAAGCTCGTCGATCGTGATCTCGGGATTGTCGAGATGCGCCAGGCACGCATCGATCACTTCGCCCAGATTGTGCGGCGGGATGTTCGTGGCCATGCCGACGGCGATGCCGCCTGCGCCGTTGACCAGCAGGTTGGGAAACTTCGCCGGCAGCACCGACGGCTCCTGCAAGGTCCCGTCGTAGTTCTCCTTGAACTCGACCGTCTCCTTGTCGAGATCGTCGAGCAGATAACCGGCCACCTTCTGCAGCCGCGATTCCGTGTAGCGTTCGGCCGCGGCCGGATCGCCATCGACAGAGCCGAAGTTGCCCTGCCCGTCGATCAGCGGCAGCCGCATGGAGAAGTCCTGCGCCAGACGCACGAGCGCGTCATAGATCGCAAGGTTGCCGTGCGGGTGATACTTGCCCATCACCTCGCCGACGATGCGCGCCGACTTGACGTACTTCTTGTTCCAGTCGAGCCCCAGTTCCTGCATGGCGTAAAGGATGCGGCGATGCACCGGCTTTAAGCCGTCGCGCACGTCGGGCAGCGCACGCGAAATGATCACGCTCATCGCGTACTCGAGATACGAGCGCTTCATCTCGTCGACGATCTGCACCGGCCGGATGTCGCTTGGCCCGTCGGAGCCGGGCGTGTCGTCGTCGCGATTGTCTGCCAAGAGTGTCCGTTCCTCGTCGCACCGGAAGAGCGGTCGATCCGCCGTCCCGTCGGCCCGTTTCCAGGTCGCTTGCCGACCCCGATCGGAGCCCGCTGTTGGATGATGAGGTTGTCTAGCCCGCCCTGACCGGTCCGGCAACCGCGCGTGATGCCGCCTCGGGGCATTCTCCCCAGATCAGTTTACGCGCAAATAGCCTTGCCATTGTTGAACTTAGGCGCTGTTTCCATCGAAAACTCCTCAGTCCTCGAACAGTGACTTGCTCTAGCCACACTCCCGCACTATCTGCAGCCCGTTCGTCCAGGGCCCTCAAGAGCCCGAGTCACGCGTGACGACGCCGCTCTGTCACCGGATAGGCGGTCATAGATTCAAGGGGTATCAACAATGAAGACGTTCATCTGCGGCGCCGCCGCCCTCGCCCTCCTCGCGACCGCAGCCGTGGCTGAGACTGCCGCGCCGGCCGCCGGCGTATTCATCAAGAGCCAGACGGCGGAGGAATACCTCGCCAAGGACCACTTCATCGGCGTCAAGGTGAAAGGCCCGGACGGAAAGATCATCGGCGACATCGAGGATCTGATCATCACCGACGGCAACACCGTCGTCGGCGTCGTGATGGGCACGGGCGGTTTCCTTGGCATGGCCGAGAAGAAAATCGGCGTGCAACTCTCCGCGCTGAAGTTCGAAGAAGCAGCCGGTGAACTGTCGGTCACGCTCGCCGAGGCGACCAAGGAATCGCTTGAGGCCGCTCCTGCCTACGAACGCGCACAGCCGAAGAAGTCGCTTTGGAACCGCGCCAAGGAAAAGGCACTCGAGCTGAAGGACAAGACGGCGGCGACAACCAACGACGCGGTCGAAAAGGCCAAGCCCGCTCTCGAGGAAGCCAAGCAGAAGGCTGCCGAAGCCTACGAGAAGGCCAAGGAAGCCGCCACCCCGGCTTATGAAAAGGCCAAGGAAGCGGTTGGCGGAGCCGTCGATGCGGCAACGGAAGCTGCCAAGCCCGCCGACACCCCGGCTCCGGCTCCTGCAACCCCCGCTCCGGCTCCCGCCACGCCTTGATTGCTTGGCGCTCAAACGCGAGCAACACTTGAATAAAAAGCCCCGCTGCATTCGTGCAGCGGGGCTTTTTGCTTAGCTCATGAAGCCCGTGATCAGAACGGGATTTCGTCGTCCAGCGCCTTGTCGAAAGACTTGGCCCCGCCGCTCTTCGCAGCACCGCCGCGCTTCGGCGCGCTGTCATACCCACCCGAAGATCCCGACGACGAACCGTAGCCCGCGTCCCCGCCGTACTCGACCTGACCGCTCTCGGCCATGCCACCGGCAGCCCCGCGCGCACCATCGAGCATCGTCAGCGTGCCGTTAAAGCCCTGCAGGACGACTTCCGTCGAATACTTCTCCGCGCCGGACTGGTCGGTCCACTTGCGCGTTTGCAGCTGGCCTTCGATGTAGAGCTTGGAGCCCTTGCGCACGTACTGCTCCACGACCTTGCACAAGTTGTCGTTGAACACGACCACCCGGTGCCACTCGGTCTTTTCCTTGCGCTCGCCCGTGGCTTTGTCGCGCCATGTCTCGCTCGTGGCCAGAGACAGGTTTGCAATCGCGCGCCCATCCTGCGTCCGGCGAATTTCGGGATCCTTGCCGACGTTTCCGACGAGGATCACCTTGTTGACCGATCCGGCCATATCGAACTCCTTTTCTGCATCACATCGCAATCACGCCGCGGATCAGGCGAAACCTTCGCCCAGAACCCCGCTCATCGAATCGAGTTGCAGCGACCTTAACCTGTGTAGCCAAACGCGCCGCGCCTCTTGACCGGCTTGTCCACCGCTTTGACACAACCAACCCGAGGCACGTCACGTTCCGCTTTTGTTCACATTAGCCCGACTGCACGGCCGGCGCAACCGCCTCTCACGTCACTCCTCCGCCGTGATCTCCACATGCCCCATTCCCCCGTCGCTGTTGCGCCAAACGAAGATCTGCCTATCGGGCAGCTCCCGCTTCAGCCGCCGCGCCAGCGCGACCCCGGCCATGTCGTGGGCCGCGTATTGGGCCTCGCTCCAATGCGGATCATTGAAGTCTTCGAAATTGAAAGACGTGTCGTAGTTTCGTGACCACGCTTCCAGATCCTCGATCAGCGCCTCCGACAGCGGCAGGTCACGCGGAGAAAACGTGCCCGAACGCCCAGGATCATGTGTCCATAGCGGATCGCATTGATACTCCGACATGACGAGGATGCGCCGGCTGTCCGCAAGCGGCGGTCCAGGCTCCTTGCCGATGTCGTCTTCGGACGGCTCGCCCGAATGGCCGCCGTCGGCGTTTGTGTCGCCTGCGCTTGCAAACCCGAAGGGCCCTTTCGCAAGCGGATAGAGGAAGCGGTAAAGGCCGTAAGCCGTCGCACCGCCCAACACGCCCAGGAACCCGACCACGATAGGCCATCCCACGGCAGCCGGCGGCATCAGTTTGCCCGTGCGATAGGCCCACAGGACAAACAGCGTCGCGGCCGAATAGAGGATGAAGGCGTTGATGGTTTGCTGCCGCCCCGTCGCATCCGGCGGATCCTCCGGATCAAAGTACTTGGGCGCGATCAGCAGGAGATAAATGGCCTGCCCGGCAGCCGACACCACGAAGGCCGCCGCCGCCCAGTCGAGCCTCAGCACCAGAAACAATCCGCCCGCCAGCACCACAAGCGACGAGACGAGCAGCCACAGCCCGCGTGCCGTCTCCGCTTTCGCCGGTGGTTTCATCGAGATACCGGCGATCGCAATATCGATCAGCCGTCCCTGCAAGGAAGCGCGCAACCCCACCAGCCCTGCAAACGCGTAAAACGCGCCTACGGCGACGAGAACGGAATGCGATAGATTGAACGAACTCACAGGGGAGCCCCACGCGCGCGCTTAGGATTGCCGTCAGTCATCCGATCCGACGCCAGCGACGTTCCGTCAAGCACCGTTCGCACAAGAAGGCATCAATGCAACACGCCGTCAAAACCATGATCGCGGCCACGCTTGTCAGCCTCGCGCCCTGGCTCGCACAGGCCGCCGACGAGGCGCCCCTGATCCACCAGCTCGGGACCAAGCACCGCTTCATCCAGGAGGACGGCAGCCCCTATCCCGCCACTGGCTGCCGCGACCACCGAACGCTCATGTTCATCGTCAGCGAAATCGAAGGGGAGGATGCCAGCACTGCCAAGCTCCTGATCGAGCGTGACTGCCGCCCGCTGATCCCCAATGCCGAGTACATCCGCTGCGGAACCGGCGGCTGGGCCTATCCCGCCAAGGGCGATCGCATCAGCTACGCCTCTTACTGTCGCGCCGGTGCCAAGGACATCGGCCTCTACGCCCTCGACCTGCAAATGAAACAAATCGAGGAGAGCCAAAGCCCTCCCCGACAAGACATCCGCTAGCGATTGAGCGACCGGCCTACTTCAAAGGTGCCGGATCGACGCCGCCGAAGTTGAAGCGATAATCCAGCGACAACCGAACGGTCTGGATATCCGGATCAATCTCAGCCCGCACGAAGTCGTTGGCCTCCGGCAACACATCCGGCAGCAGCGTGATCTGTTCGCTGTCGCCGTTCGTGTAGCGATAGTCGAGCTTGAGCGAGATGTTATCGGTGATCTTTGTCTCGATGCCGCCACCGAGGAAGAAGCCGTCGATGGCACCGCTCGATGCGACGCGCGTGCCGAAACTACCGAGGCCGTCGACGTTCACACTTAATCGCGCATCGTCCAATTCGATCCGCGAATACCCGATCGAGCCATAGATCAGCGTCGCAGGCGTCACCAGATACCCAAGGCGTCCGCCGATTGAGAGCTCATTGTCGAGGCCAAAGCCGACATTTGCGGTGATAGAAGTCGCCAATGTTCAGATCGAGATCGGTGTCCGCGCCATGCATCGTGTAGTCGATCAGCAGACCCGCAACAAACTTGGGCGCGAATTGGTAATCGTAGCCGCCGCCGATCGTGAGTGCGCCGCCTTCCCCGCCAAATCCATCGAACCCGACGTTGAAGCCGAATGGCGCACCCGCGAGCGCAGGACCCGAACCAAGCGTCAGCTCTTCGTTCGTGAATGCATAGCCGCCGCCGATGCCGAGATAGAATTGCGTCCATGATCCCATGGGAGCAGACGGCTCCTCAGGTTCGACACCCGTATCGCCGCCCAACCCGAAGCGATAGTTGAGCGACACCCGCGCCGTCTGGATGTCCGGATCCAGCTTCGTCGTGACAAAATTGTTTATCTCAGGTGCCGTGCCCGGCAGCAGCGTGATCACCTCCGAGTCGAGATCGGTATAGCGATACTCACCCTTGATCGAGATCGCCTTGGTGATTTTCATCTCGGCGCCGCCGCCGATGAAGTACCCGTCGAAGTCACCGACCCTGGCGAGCGTGACGGAGCCAAGACCCGACGCGTTCGCCGTCAGATCGCTCACATCCGCTTGGCTATAGCCGGCCGTCACGAAGAGCATCGTGCTCGGCGAGACGAGATAGCCCAGGCGCCCGCCGATCGACCACATGTCCTCGACTTCGATATCGGCACCCGCGCCGAACGTCGTGCCGAGGAAATTAACAGACGCGTCGAGCGACGTGTCGAGATCCGCCCAATCGTAATCGAAGAAAGCTCCGACCACGAACCGGCTGTTCACCTGATAGTCGAGCCCGACGCCCAACGAGAAAAATCCGCCGTCGCCCCCCAGCCCAGAAAGTTCCGCGGCAAACGCGGGAGAGGAGGAGATGGAAAGTCCGGACCATTCTCGAGAGAAAGGTCGTGGTTGGCCGCCCCCATGCCGCCACCGATGCCGATGTAAACACCGGTCCACTCATCCGCGTGTAAGGGACTGGCGCAGCCGAGAAGTCCGGCCGCCATAGCCGCAAGGCTCTTCGTTCGCATGGTCATTCCCCGCCCAGAACCCACGCACACTGCCTGCGTAATAATCATTCCCGCAGCAGATATGACATATAGATGAGTCCGGAAATTGAGCTGTCTCCGACCGGCAACACCCCTCCATTTTGAACTGCGATCACAGTCCCCGACGGACAAACGCGCTCAAATTCTTCTCGACTGTCTTGACGCGTGAGCATCTTGCTCTATCCCGCGTAGGTGCGCGGTCACCGGCGATCGCGCTTCGTCATCAACTTGCCGGCAGGCGATCGATCACCATGGCTCTCTACAATTGCGCGAAGTGCCCGGGGTACTGCTGTTCCTATCCCGTCATCCCGCTGACCAAGCGCGATGTGGAGCGCCTCGCACGCCATCACGACCTCTCCTACGAGGACGCAAAAGCCAAGTTCACGAAGGAGGCGCACGGCCACAAGTACACGATGCGCCGCAAGAAAGATGAGATCTACGGCCGCATCTGCCGCTTCTTCGACACCACCGAGCGCCGCTGCACGATCTATCACGCGCGGCCCGCCACCTGTCGCAGCTATCCCGGCCAGGGTCGCTGCGGTTACTACGACTTCCTCATGCACGAACGCCGCTGCCAGAAAGACGCCGAATTCGTCGCCGTCACGAACCACGACGAAGATTGATCGCGCAAATGCAGAGGGCGGTGAAATTTCCCTCACCGCCCTCTTCGATTCCAGAACTAGCAACAACTCACCCACACGGCGTCGAGCAGGCGACCTCGTCGCGCTTTTCAACCGCGCCCTTGATCGGCGAGAAAATTTCCTTGAAGCACTTGCCGCCTTCCTTGACGACGCGCACCACGTTCTTGCCGTCGATCGCCTGACAGACGACTTCCAGCCCCTGCGCGACCTTGAACGACTGGGGCACCGGACCTTCAGCCCGCGCCGCCGAGATGAGCATGTCGATGAAGCTCGACGACTTCGGCGCTTCACCCGGCTTCTGCAATTCGTTGTAGGCGATCCACTGGTAGGCCGCCTTGCCGTCGGATGACGACAGCTTCAGCGCGATGTCGCCCGTCTTCGGACACGCCCCCACGTCGACACGCGTACCTTCCGCCGTCGCCAGCGCCTTGTATTCGATCTGGCAGTCGATGTTCTTCACCCACAGATCGTACTGGGCAAGCCGCTGCGGCACCTGGCTGAACGGCACCCCGAACGTATAGGCGTGATACGCGGTGATCGCCGTCGGCACCGCGCCGACGATCGTCACCACCAGCGCCAGGTTTTTCAGAAAAGAAATGAGACGGTCGTAGTCGCCGCCCGAACGGGCGGGGACGGAACTCTCGGACATCGTGAAGCCCTCCTCGAAGGTCGTGCTCGGATAACCCATGGTCGCCAGCTCCCGTGACGCGGATATGGCGAAGGTATCTCATGGCGAGCCTGAACCGCCCTTGAGCCCCCCATTCACCCCCCGTTCACCGGCTAAGCCCGTGGACCGTACTTTGTAGAGCGACCTCGAAGCCTGCGTCTCGGAGGATTTGGTAAGGTGCGGAGTCCCTTGCCTAGCCGTTGGTAACGATCGGAATTTTGCCCACGACCTCGCTCCGAGAGCAAACCTCTTCCGCGCCGGTTTGTGTGGATGAATGCCAACAGTGGCTTAAACCGGTTTTACGAATTGGGACATGGAACAAGACTGGTTTAGCACCACCAAAGCTATGGCTGGCGTCGTGCAATTCGCCGCCTGATCCCTGACCGTCTCCTCCGCGCTCTGCGGAGGCTATGTCCGATAAGTCACACCGACTACGCGGAGCGTGACAGCCCACCCCATGGCACCGGGTCCAACTGAATATCGCTTGCTCGAACTATCGATGGAGAACAAAGGTCGAGTTCTGACCCGAGCGCAGCAAATCGAGAAAATCTGGTCTAATGATGTCGAGATCGACGATCGCACAATCGACGTGCACCTGGGCCGCTTTCCAAACCACGGGTTTGCCCTCGCTGCGATCAATGGTGTCGAGTTCGATGTAAACGGTTGCATGTTCGGCCGTTCGTATCGGGTGCAGTTCGGCCGCACTCGCGACTACAGCCATTGCCCCGCCAACGGCTGACAACGCCAGGATCGCGAAAAACTTTCGATAAGTCACGACATTCCCCGGTCAATGTACCCACCGTCGGACTTCGACGGTGAATAGGAATCCTGCAGCCGGCGAATAACCGCCAATAAGGTTTTCCGCTAAGCTATCCAATGACCTTAGCAATGGTTTGTATCAGCCGCATGACTTGGGGGCCGCCGGCGCGTCCTGGTTAGCCTCATCGGAAAAGGCGCCGCTTACGCCTCCTCTCATCGGAACTTCCGATAAGCATCTGATATTGCTGCCCGTTCGCTTGATTGTGACAGCTGAGCCTACGACCTTAGTCAATGTAAGCCCGCACCAAGGGCTCGCCGGCGAGCCGGAATTCGCCGAAACCTTTGATTAGGATTTTCAAACCATGACCAAGACGAGCATGATCATTGGCCTTGCCAGTGCGGCGGCCCTGTCGTTCGCCTTGCCGGCTCAGGCTGTCGAAGGCCGCATGGGCGGCGTCACGACCTGCAGCAAAACGAACTCCAGCAAGTGCGTTAAGGGTTCTGTTCAGAACTACAATCTCGGACAGAAGGTCCAGTTGCCGGGCGGCACGTGGGTCGATTGCGCCGGCGACTGCAAGAACAAGCTGCGCGAGAAGACCGTCGATTTCTGGTATGAGCAGATGAACCGCAACTAATCGCGACTGACGCAATTCGAATGCAGCTGATTTGTCTGAAGCCGCGCGTCGTCGCGGCTTCTTTCTTGATGGCAACGAACAGCCGTCAGCTCAGCACCCAGCCATTGCCCGCAGAGGTTCCGACCTGCGAGCTTCGCAAACAAGATCTCGCCAACGCAGAAGCGGCGACTTCTTCAGAAGCCGCCGCTGGGACGAGGCAGGAGAGGAGAAGGGGCGCTTGAGTGCGCAGTTCATGATGCGCTTTGATTCTGGGGACTGCATAGGATTGCGAATTGGCTATGAGCCAGCGCCTCAGCGTTCTACAACACAAAAATCTGATCACCCACCCAGCAAACTCATCACCTCGCCGCGTCAGACCGCATGACGAGCGAATAAGAAAGTCGGTGAAGTTGACGCACTGGGGACCCCTGACCTTGTGGCAGCCTGACCTTTTTGAGCGGATTGCCGGCTCAGTCGTATTCCAACTCCCATGCACACGACTCCAATATGTGCCGCTTAAGCGCCGCCAACCTCCTGCAAACCCTGCTGCAAGCGCCTTAATGGATCGCCGCTGCTGCTTATGGGAAACATACCCGCTCTAGGATTTCATCCCCGACGGAGCCTCTTGGTACGTTGCGTTCATTCAAACCTTTGCCTCCATAGACTCGAAGAGGGCTGCCTCGCCCGAACGGCTCGCTGTATTCGCGAACTTCCACTATGCGCACCGTCCTGTGTTCGCAGTCGTAGTTGTTCAGGAAACGCACCGATTGATAAGGCTCTTCATAGACATTTAGCTGGTCACTGGCGTAATTCCAAAGTGACCACACCTGAGACCTGCCGTCTGTTCGGTCCACGGTCGCTGAATCAATATATACTACCGCGATACCGACAATCCGAACCGGCAAAAGTTCCAGCGACCTGACAGCGTTTGATGTAGCGGCGTTGATAATCAACGTTAAGGTCGTGAGAATGCAAAGTCGCGACATGCCATTCTGATTGGTGAACGAGATTAAACTCCGCATTGCTTTGCCTATAGCTGCTCGTTTCCGACGGTAATTAGAGTAAAAGGTATGTTCCGCCACCTCTGTGCTCAAGTTGAGACCCTCCGTTCCTTCAGCTTTGGGTGGCCCGCCTCGCGAGAAGCAGCTGCTTAATTTTTCATATGATGGTTGGATCATGCGCGCCACAAGTATTGGCAACGAATCCCGAACGTGCTGTTTCTCGCGCAAGCGTGATCAACCTATCAGTCGCACGCCTTCACATTACCTCAACAGGTTTACAGCTCATTTCAACGGCGTGCCAAGTCTGCAAATGGCCGATGTTGTTGCAGAAGTCGGCGGGATCGACGTCTCAGCCCGGGCTGATTTCTTAGAAATTTGGCTCGTTCGCCTGCCTGCCCGCTATGGGCGGCGGCGACGCATCGGCACCGACTCTTGACGCGACTGATGTAACGAGACGCTACGCAACACGCGGGGCAGCAGTGTCCGGCGGGTGAACCGCCAGCATGGCGAGGCGGCGTAGGTTCTGGGCGATGGCGGCAAGTGTGAACTCGAACTGCGCGCCGGCCGGTCCGCGAAGCCTCAGTCGTCCCATCCGAAGAATCCGCTTCAAGTGCGCGAACAACATCTCGACCTTCTTGCGATCGCGCCGCGTCTGCTCATAAGCGGCGGTCTTGTCGATGGCGCGGGCGACATCGCGCGCCGCCTCGTGCACGTGGCGTGTGATCTTCCGGCTAGGCGACTTTGGGCAGCACTGCGGCTTCAACGGGCAATCGCGGCAATCGGCAGCGCGCGAAAAGTAGGAGATCGTGTCGCCGCGCGGTCCGCGTGATCCGCTTGAGCGTGGCAGGATTCCCAGGCTGGGTTGTCGAGATTGACGAGATAGTCCTGCACGGCGCGCTCGACGGTCGTCGGATCGATGTCACGACTCCATGCGTCGCCCGGCATTGAGCGGCACTTGTTCGCGTCCGCCGCGATCAGGCTCGCATCGACTGCGAAACTAGTGCCGCCGACCAGACCTACGTCGATGCAGGCCGCCACGACGCGCTCGAACACGTGCGGAAGACATCATGCTCGCGGAAGCGTTCGTTGCGGGCGGCGCGCGTGAAGGCCGAGTGATCGGGTATCTTATCTTCGATGCCGCGGCCGCAATAGGCGAGATTGAGCTGCACCTCGCGGCACAGCGCGCGCTCCGAGCGGATCGCGAACACGTAGCCGAGGATGAGCATCCGGATCATAAGTTCCGGATCAATCGACGGCCATCCAGTGTGCGAGTAGTGCGGCGCCAGCTCGGTGCGAACCGACGTCAGGTCGAGAACTGCCGCAATCCGCCGGACCTGGTGATCGTCTGGCACGATGGCTTCAAGATCGAATACATAGAACAGCTGGCCATGCTCACTCTTGCGCCGCCCCATCATTGAACCGCTCCGTCGATGGCCGCCCCACAGAGACGGAATCACGGTTCGCCCGACCTCTCAAGCCAGTTCTGCAACAGAATCGGCCCATTGCGAACATACGCCCGCGACTACTGCAAGTTTTCAATGACAGCGGAATGCACGCCCTGCGGTCTACTGATCTTCACTTATTGTCGTGCAGGTGGCGGAGGGACGGAGGTGCCAATCGCGAACGCAGACACAGTTGCCGAAGCGAAGGCGCCTAATGGGCTCGCGTTGAGGGCCGATACTCTGTGACATATCTTGAGTGTGAAACAGTTATGACGCCGCCGATGGCGCGCTGAGTTGATCCTTGCAACGAAAGAAGCCGCGACGACGCGCGGCTTCAGACAAATCAGCTGCATTCGAATTGCGTCAGTCGCGATTAGTTGCGGTTCATCTGCTCATACCAGAAATCGACGGTCTTCTCGCGCAGCTTGTTCTTGCAGTCGCCGGCGCAATCGACCCACGTGCCGCCCGGCAACTGGACCTTCTGTCCGAGATTGTAGTTCTGAACAGAACCCTGAACGCACTTGCTGGAGTTCGTTTTGCTGCAGGTCGTGACGCCGCCCATGCGGCCTTCGACAGCCTGAGCCGGCAAGGCGAACGACAGGGCCGCCGCACTGGCAAGGCCAATGATCATGCTCGTCTTGGTCATGGTTTGAAAATCCTAATCAAAGGTTTCGGCGAATTCCGGCTCGCCGGCGAGCCCTTGGTGCGGGCTTACATTGACTAAGGTCGTAGGCTCAGCTGTCACAATCAAGCGAACGGACAGCAATATCAGATGCTTATCGGAAGTTCCGATGAGAGGAGGCGTAAGCGGCGCCTTTTCCGATGAGGCTAACCAGGACGCGCCGGCGGCCCCCAGTCATGCGGCTGATACAAACCATTGCTAAGGTCATTGGATAGCTTAGCGGAAAACCTTATTGGCGGTTATTCGCCGGCTGCAGGATTTCTATTCACCGTCGAAGTCCGACGGTGGGTACATTGACCGGGGAATGTCGTGACTTATCGAAAGTTTTTCGCGATCCTGGCGTTGTCAGCCGTTGGCGGGGCAATGGCTATAGTCGCGAGTGCGGCCGAACTGCACCCGATACGAACGGCCGAACATGCAACCGTTTACATCGAACTCGACACCATTGATCGCAGCGAGGGCAAACCCGTGGTTTGGACCCTCTGGGACCATGCATCGGAGCAGATAAATCTCTACCACGAGCCTTATCGGTCCGTGCGTCTGCTCAACGAATACGACTGCACCGCACGCACCGTCCGGCTTGTCAAAATCATCGAATACAAGAATTCTCTAGGAAATGGAGAGGTGTTGCGGCGCTACCCTGGGACTGACACGGATTCGCGGCCGGTGACACCAGGGTCGGTTGCGGACCAGACCTTACGGAATGTCTGCCAAACTTCGGCGACTAACTCGCAGAAGAGCTTTTGAGCGGAGGAGAGCCGATGTCGAAAGCGTATGATGAAGGCCGATACCTGGCGCGAACGCTGGCAGTCACCCTTCTCGACCTGGTACCCGCCGAGAGAAATGAGATCCTGTGCTATCTGCAGCAGGAACTGGAGCGTCTGGTGCACGCGCCGGGCGAAGATGTGTCCGGAGTTGCCGAGGGTGAGGCTGAAATCGCAAGCTGGATGGCCGAACGTGCGACGGCCTGAGTACCTTGTCTAAACCTCGGTGTCGAAGACGTAACCGACACCCCGAACTGTTCGGATGGGTTTGGCTTCCAGTGTTTGTCCACTGCCCGCCGTAAGCGGCCCAGGTGCACGTCGACTGTGCGATCGTCGATGTCGGTGTAATGAGACCAGATCTCCGCGTTGAGTTGAGCACGGGTTGGAGTCCGGCCTCTGTTCTCCATCAAGAACTCAAGTAATCGATATTCAGTCGGCCCGCGTGCTACTTCGCGGGCCTGACGGGTTACGCGGTGTGATTTACGATCGAGTTTTATTCCATACCCTTGCAAAACGTTGGGCTCGTTTTGTAGCGCCGACCGGCGAATGAGCGCATTAACACGAGCAAGTAATTCCCCGACCGAGAACGGTTCGGCTAAGACATCGTCCGCCCCGGCTTCGAGGCATTGGATATGGTTGTCTGGGCCTGGTTCGAGCGTAAGAAAGATTGCTGGCAGCCTTTTCGTTGCCGTCTGACCCCTCAAAGCAGGGCAAAAATCCACCCCAGTACTTTGCGGGACGTGCGGCGACAGAATTAGAAGGTCGGGGCGGGTGGCGCTGACGAGAAATAGATCAACTGCCGCTTGCGAGACACTCAAACGCGGGAGCCAGCAGCTGCACGGCAAGCGATGATTGGAACTCGTGGGTCGGCCGTGCCTAGAGCTACACTGCGTGGGCGGGAGCGCGCAGTACATGCGCATCAAAAAATGTGCGATGATTTGTCAGACGCTTCAGGCGTAGCCGCCCGCGTCAAGCGGATGCTTGCCAACCGGTACGACCGGCGTCCAACTGATCGCCTTGAGCGCGAAGGCGCTTGGCGGCTACCTCTTCTTCGAGCCTAGCCACGGGCGACGTCTTGAACGACAGCCCGGACCATGCTGTTGAGTTTGACCTCAAATGAAATCCACTGCGGGTGGGGCACATCGCCCCGGAACAGCCGGCTTCACTATCTCAAAGGGCGCCCCGCATCGTTGAATTCGGATGAGATGGCCGCGGTTTCCGGCACTCCTTTTGAGCAGAGTGACGAGGCCTCTTTGTGGATAATCGAATCCATGTCCCTTTCTCTGCGACGATAGGGCTCTCATCGGAAGTTCCGATTTGAACCGATGTTCACGCATCCCATCTGCCGATCATGACTAATCATGGAGACAGGCAGATGAATTTTTTAATGATCGCGGCCCTCGCAGCGCTTTCGGCAAGCGCCCACACGTCAACTGTAGAAGCGGCGGACTGGCGAGGTTGCAAGGCAACCTCGGTGAACTGCTCCAGCACACGTATCAAAGCTGCAAGGGTTCAGAATTATCGCCGGGCCGCTTACCGGCACCGCGACGCCAACTCCATGTCCGCCCGCGAGTGGTTCTACCGCCGGATGCTGGATAACTGATCGAGAGGCGAACCGCCAGCGACCCCACCTCAACGATACAGCACGCCATCAATCAGTGATATTTGCACCGGGGTGAACCGACTGAGTCGTCGGCTCGTTGAGCGGCGGGACGGCGGCCAACACGCCCTCTTGTGGGTCGGCAAAGCATGGTGGGGACAGGTATTGTGGGTCCGGGGGACTGATACGCCTGTCCCGATCACTTCGTGGACCCCCGGTATGAAAAAAAGCCCCCTCGGAGGACGTCACAGTGCTGTCGACCGTCTATGCTGCGTAAGCTTGCTCAAAAAAAGGGCTGCCCTGAGGCAGCCCTTTCCAAGTTTAGACGGGAGGGAGTTAGAACTTGATGATGCCGCCGGCGACGACGACGTCGAGGTCTTCCAGGCCCGGCGTGGCGACGCCCTCCAGATCGTAATCCGTCTCGTAATGGCGGTAGTAGAGATAGAGTGACATCGCTGCCGCATCGATACCCTGCACGATGCCGCCGCCGTACATGGTCAATTCGGAACCGAGAATGGTCGCGTCGACGTCGGCACCCAAAGCACCGCAGGTATCGCACTCGAAGTGCACGGTTGTCATTCGCGCCGCCGTTCATGTCGTAGTACTGTCCGAACAGGGTCGTCTTGCCCAGCGACGTCCACTTCTGCTCAATACCAGCTTCGATCGCCCAGAACGTGCTCTCGTTATCTGCGTTCGGGATTACGTCCCGGATCAGGTTGTCCTGGCTCCAGCCAGCGGCGAAGTTGGTGTAAAGGCCGGTCGGCTCGTGCATGATGCTGACCGAGCCGCCGAGCGTCTCGCAGTCCATTGCCCCATCGCCGTCATCGGTCATGCGGCAGTTGGCGACGTTGCCGTCATCCGCGTCGTCGAGGCCACTGAAGTCCTGGTGAGCGTAAGCCACGCCCATTGCCAACTTGAACCCGCCAAAATCGCCCTTGTATCGCAGACCAACGTCCCAGTAGTCGAGCGTTCCATAGGCGACAGTGCCTACGAAGCCTCCGAATTCCGGTGTAACGTACTTAACAAGGTTCGCACGTTCTGGTTCACCGGGCTGGTCGCCACCATCCTGAATGGCCCGACGCCACTCGAGATTGGTCAATTCTCCATTATCGGCGCGAACGAGAAGGCCGAGACCGCTATCCTCGACGTCCGAGTACTTGGCGACATCGCCCGTTTGAGCAAGGTTGATTTCGGTAATGCCTTCCGCGGCAGGTGCCGTCCTACCGACCCAGACTTGACCAAAGTGTCTTGCTATCCAGGTACCAAGCTGAGTGGCGCACATCGAGACCCGAATTCGTCAGCAGCACTTGGATCATCCTGCGTGAAGCGCTTCGAATTCGCGCTGCGGACGCCGATTTCAAGCAGATACCCCGCCTTCAAGTCGTCGCGTGATCTTGGCCGATCCCTTGAAGCGAAAGCGCGTACGAGAGTTGTCGTTGGTATAGATGCCAGCGTTCGATTCGACGCCATCATCCCAGTAGATAAGGGCTTCGTTCACGTGGCCCGATACTTCGAGCTTGACCTTACGATTGCCTTTGCGCGCCGTCGTGGCTTCCAATTCGGCGATGCGCTCCTCGAGATCGGCGCAGCAATCGCCGCCCAGGTCGGCGGCGGTGACCGGCATCGCGCCGAACCCCACGCCTGCGAGCAAGGCAAAGATTGCCGTACCCGACTTCAAACCGCTCGTCATACTCAGTCCCCCTTGAGGCTCGGCTCGCATCCGCGAACCTTGAATGTTGGTGCATCCGGTCTTCGGCCGCTCAGCCCCCGCTTGTGCGTTCCGGTGAATGCATCCCCACTTAGACTTAACTTTAAATGGCCGTAAATGCTCTGAACCTGTGTGACAGTTTTGCGAATATAGTTCGTGGCTCCATTGCAACTAAGTCGCGTGATTTTATTACTAATTAGTTCTAGATACCTCGGGTTTAGCCGGGCGGCCTTGCAAATACACGGGGTAACGAGAAGCGTCGCTTTAAATGAGCTACAATGTCCTAGCAGGGCCTTGACAGCTGGCTATGGCACTATCGTAAACGGCAGCAGGATGAAAAGCAGTGCGGGCACCGATGCTCGCTGATTCACGACATTTCGCAAATGGGTGTCCCCCCCCCGCAGCCGGTCCAATGCAGGCGACTTCAACTGCTTGACGTTTTTAGATCAATACAGCTGCTTCTCAACGTTACGTGATTACTGCAAATGGCCCTGAGCCGCCGGCCTCTTGTTTGGCCGCTACTGAGGGTCGAGCGGACATGAATTAGCGGCTACTAGACACTCGCCAGTTGAGCCTGTCCGTCGTCGAATGCTTTGAGACAGTTTGCGGCGTGAGCGAGCGGAGGCTCGGGGTCATCTGGGTTTGATGTTACGCGGCTTTCGATTGATGCTGCAATCGTCGTTTCCGGATGGTGTCGCGTTTGATCCTTTCTCTTTGCAACAGGATGGTTTGGCCGCGTCCGAAGTAGACGTCGGCCGGGGTGAGGTTCTTCAGGCTCTCGTGGTAGCGGCGGTGATTGTAGTGCTCGACGAAGCGTCCGATCTGCGCTTCGAGATCGCCGGGCAGATAGTAGTTCTCGAGCAGGATGCGGTTCTTGAGCGTCTGATGCCAGCGCTCGATCTTGCCCTGGGTTTGCGGGTGATGGGGCGCGCCACGGACGTGCCTCCATGCCGTTGTCGTCGAGCCATTCGGCGAGATCGGCGGAGACGTAGCTCGAGCCGTTGTCGCTCAACAGGCGCGGTTTATGGACGACGCGGGCTTGGTCGCAGCCTGACGCGGCCAGCGCCAGCTGCAAGGTGTCGGTGACGTCTTCGGCCTTCATGGTGGTGCACAGCTTCCAGGCGATGATGTAGCGCGAGAAGTCGTCGAGGATGGTCGAGAGATAGAACCAGCCCCAGCCGATGACCTTCAGGTAGGTGAAGTCGGTCTGCCAGAGCTGATTGACTGCCGTGGTCTTGTCCTTGAACTCATCCGCCGCCTTGATGACGATGAAGGCGGGGCTGGTGATGAGGTCATGGGCCTTGAGCAGGCGATAGACGGAGGCTTCCGAGACGAAGTAATTCTGCGTATCGGTGAAGCGTGCCGCCAGTTCGCGGGGTGACAGCTCGGGCTCATCGAGCGCCATCGCAATGATCGTCCGGCGCACGTCATCGGGAATGCGGTTCCAGACGCGCGATGGCTTTGACGGCCTGTCTTCCAGGGCTTCGACACCGCCGGTTTGATAGCGATCGACCCAGCGATAGAACGAGCCCGGCAGAATGCCGAGCTTCTCCAGCGTGCGCCGCACAGGCAGATGCGACTGCTCGACGAGGCGGATGATCTCGAGCTTTTCGGACGCGGGATACCTCATGCCTCGTCTCCCCCATCCCCGGTCATGCTTTTTTTGAGCAGCCGGAGTTCGAGGGCTTGCTCGGCAACGACTTCTTTCAGCTCCAGGGCCTGGCGCTTGAGATCCTTGACTTCGCTGGTGGTCGCCGACCGCGCCGTGTCGCCGGCCAGGCGCCGCTTGCCGGCTTCCAGGAACTCCTTCGACCAGCTGTAGTAGAGGCTCTCGGCGATGCCTTCGCGCCGGCAAAGCTCGGCGATCGAGACCTCGCCACGCAGGCCGTCGAGGACGATGCGGATCTTCTCCTCGGCTGAATACTGCTTGCGGGTGGCCCGCCGGATGTCTCTGACGAGACGCTCGGACGGTGTCTCTGGCGGGCTGGATTTCTGTCTCATGTTCCACTCCTCAGGTGGTCACGATGAGCCCGAAATCCTCCGTTCCTCAAGCCGCTAGTTTAGTCTCACAGGTGTTGATGTCGGACACACTTTGCCGATCTCTGCTGGCGTCAACGGCTGCAGCGGATGCGTGATGCGAAGTTCAGATATGTCCGGCTGCAGGGGGGTGGCACAGCATTTCGGAGGGGCCGTTTCCAACATGTTCATGGGGTTTGTCTCGGCGCCAGATGTCGGTTGAAAGGAACGTTCCAAAGCCCGTTACTGACGTCGCCGATTGCGGTCGCACGCGACGCGACAATCACGCGAGCAGCTGCATCCAAAGGTATCCCAGCGCTTTCACTCTGCAACACAAAATCCGTGCACAAATAGTCAGCGCGACGCCTCGTACCGAGGCACTGAGGCCGCTCAAAGTGCAATTGCGTGCGCGCGATGTTGAATGGGAAACAACACTCGACGCTTCCCTAAAAACTGAAATTCACCCCCACTTATCCCCGCCACTCATCCCTCCCCTATTCTCTCCTCATCCCACCGCATTCGGCAGGGAACAGGCTCGAGCTGGGATCCTGTTTGCGGAGGGGAGCGGAACGGAGCGCCAGCTGGGTCAGTCAGCCTGGGGGACCGCTGCCGGCGGGGGAGTGAGAACCCCGTTCAACCTGTGTTGAGATGCGCGCAGGGTGGTGGCACCGACGCTTCGAAAAGGGGGCCCACCCCCGTGGTCCGTGGTGAGGCCGGTGCGTCGCATCAGTCTCTACAAACAAAAGCGCAAGCGCGCCGGCCTCGCCCCCTGCCTTCTGCGAGCACCCCCTCCGAAACCCGAATAGGTTGTATAGATCGCCAGCTACACCCACATACATCGGATCACCGGCCAACCGCCACATTGCAGCGCGCGCTTCCCACGCGCTACGAACCTATGATGAGCAAGCCCACGAAAGCCCCCACCCCCCGCAAGCCCGCCGAAACGCACAAGACCATTCACGTCCGCGGCGCGCGCGAGCACAATTTGAAGAACGTCGATCTCGAAATCCCGCGCGACGCGCTTGTCGTGTTCACGGGACTGTCGGGCTCGGGCAAATCCTCGCTCGCCTTCGATACCATCTACGCCGAGGGCCAGCGCCGATACGTCGAAAGCCTGTCGGCGTACGCGCGCCAGTTCCTCGAGATGATGCAGAAGCCCGATGTCGATCACATCGACGGCCTCTCGCCCGCCATCTCCATCGAGCAGAAGACAACGTCGAAGAACCCGCGCTCCACCGTCGGCACCGTCACCGAGATCTACGATTACCTGCGCCTGCTCTTCGCCCGCGTCGGCGTCCCTTATTCGCCCGCGACCGGCCTGCCCATCGAAAGCCAGACCATTTCGCAGATGGTCGATCGCGTGATGCAGCTTCCAGAAGGCACGCGCCTCATGATCCTCGCACCTGTCGTGCGCGGTCGCAAAGGCGAGTACCGCAAGGAACTGGCCGAGTGGCAGAAGAAGGGCTTCCAGCGCGTCAAGATCAACGGCGAGGTCACCGAGATCGGCGACGCGCCCAAGCTCGACAAGAAGTTCAAGCACGACATCGACGTGGTCGTCGATCGCATCGTCGTGCGCGCCGACATCGCCTCGCGCCTGGCGGACTCGTTCGAACAAGCCCTCAAGCTCGCCGATGGTCTCGCCATCGCAGAGTATGTCGATAAGCCTCTCGGCAAAGCCGATACCGAAGGCGCCAACAAATCCAAAAATGACACGCACGAGCGCATCGTGTTCTCCGAACGCTTCGCCTGCCCGGTCTCCGGCTTCACCATCGAGGAAATCGAACCGCGCCTGTTCTCCTTCAACGCGCCCTCCGGCGCCTGCCCGCAGTGCGACGGCCTCGGCACGGAACTGCAATTCGAAGCCGAACTCGTCGTCCCCGACAGCTCCCTCTCGTTGCAGGAAGGCGCCGTCTATCCATGGGCAAAAACCGGCGCGACCTCGCCCTATTACGAGCAGACGCTCGAAAGCCTCGCCAAGCACTACAAAGTTTCGATGAAAACACCGTGGGAGAAGCTGCCCAAGCACGTGCAGCTCGCGATCCTGTTCGGCTCTGGCGACGAGGAAGTCGAATACACGTACTGGGACGGCGCGCGGAATTACAAAACGTACAAACCCTTCGAAGGCGTGATCGGCAACATCGCGCGCCGCTGGAAGGAAACCGACAGCGAGTGGGTCCGCGAAGAACTCTCGCGCTACCAGTCCGCCCATCCGTGCGAAGCCTGCCACGGCTATCGCCTGAAACCGCAGGCGCTCGCGGTTAAGGTCGGCGGCAAGCACATCGGCGAAGTCTCGGAAATGTCGATCCGCGCAGCCAACGTCTGGTTCGAGGACCTGCCGAAGACCTTCACAAAACAGCAGACCGAAATCGCGACCCGCATCCTGAAGGAGATCCGCGACCGTCTGCAATTCCTCGTCGATGTCGGCCTCGATTACCTCACCATGTCGCGCGCGTCGGGCACGCTGTCCGGCGGCGAAAGCCAGCGCATCCGCCTCGCCTCGCAAATCGGCTCCGGCCTCACCGGCGTGCTCTACGTGCTGGATGAGCCCTCCATCGGCCTGCACCAGCGCGACAACGACCGCCTGCTCGGCACGCTCAAGCACCTGCGAGATCTCGGCAACACCGTCATCGTCGTCGAGCACGACGAGGACGCGATTATGTCGGCCGACTACGTCGTCGATATCGGCCCCGGCGCCGGCATCCACGGCGGCCGTGTCGTCAGTCAAGGCACCGCGGCCGAAATCATGGCCGACCCGAAATCGCTCACCGGCCAATACCTCACTGGCGCCAAACTCGTCTCGCCCCCGAAGACCCGCCGCAAACCCGATCCCAAGCGCGGCCTCAAGGTCGTCGGCGCGCGCGGCAACAATCTGCAGAACGTCACAGCCGAAATCCCGCAAGGCCTCTTCACCTGCGTCACGGGCGTCTCCGGCGGCGGCAAATCCACGTTCCTCATCGACACGCTCTTCAAGGCCGTCTCCCGCAAGCTCAACGGCGCCCGCGAGCATCCCGCACCGCACGATCGCATCGAGGGCCTGGAACACTTCGACAAGGTCATCGACATCGACCAGTCGCCGATCGGCCGCACGCCGCGCTCCAACCCCGCGACCTACACCGGCGCGTTCACACCGATCCGCGAATGGTTTGCCGGCCTGCCGGAAGCCAAAACGCGCGGCTACGAACCCGGCCGCTTCTCCTTCAACGTCAAGGGCGGCCGCTGCGAGAAATGCCAGGGCGACGGCGTCATCAAGATCGAGATGCACTTCCTGCCCGACGTGTACGTCACCTGCGAGGAATGCAAGGGCAAGCGCTACAACCGCGAAACGCTTTCCGTCACCTTCAAGGACAAATCCATCGCCGACGTGCTCGACATGACCGTCGAAGAAGGCGCCGACTTCTTCAAGGCCGTCCCCTCGATCCGCGATAAACTGGAAACGCTGGCCCGCGTCGGCCTCGGCTACATCCACATCGGCCAGCAGGCGACGACGCTTTCGGGCGGCGAGGCGCAGCGCATCAAGCTCGCCAAAGAACTCTCCAAGCGCGCCACCGGCCGCACGCTCTACATCCTCGACGAGCCGACCACGGGCCTCCACTTCCACGACGTGGCAAAGCTCCTCGAAGTGCTCCACGAGCTGGTCGATGCGGGCAACACCGTCGTTGTCATCGAGCACAACCTGGAAGTCATCAAGACCGCCGACTGGATCATCGACCTCGGCCCCGAAGGCGGCGACGGCGGCGGGCGCATTGTGGCGATCGGCACTCCCGAGGATGTCGCCAAGGTGAAGGAAAGCTACACCGGCCAATACCTCAAGGACCTCCTCGCCCGCCGCCCGACCCCCGCGAGCGGCCCCATCACCAAACCGAAGCCCGCGAAGAAGTCTGCCTGACAGCGCGCACGATTCCACAGTCGGCCATGAGGTCGATGGTGTAGAAGTGAATCTGAACCGCCGTTCGGAAGGATCACCGATGCGCGCCCTCGCCTGTCTCCTCGCGATTGCCTTCGCCACGACCGGCGTCACATCGCACGCGCGCGCCCAGGCCCCGGATCGCGGCTACGGCGGACCGGAAACGGTCGGCCCGAACTTCTCGACCGGCAAGCAATCCGACCCGCCCGACTATGGCAACGGCCCGCCGAAACAGAAGTCGTATTCCAAGCCTCAGCCCACCAAGAAGGCAAAGCCCGGCAAGCCTGATGTCAAAGCCGCGCGCAAGCCGGCGCCCAAGCCGGACCCGATTGCAAAGACCGAACCCGCCACGACGGACACCGCACCGAAAGACACCGCCGCTACCCCCGCGACCGAGACTTCGACCGGCGGCGACAGCGCATCGACCGCCGCAAAAACTCAAACGTGCCGCCGCTTCGATGCCACCACCAGCACCACCCTCGAAGTGCCCTGCGATTGAACACCGATGCGCTGCATCTCGGCTCACTCAGAGACGAACCCGACACGCTCGCCGATTTCTTTTGTCGCGGCAGCAGTTAAGGGCGATTGCGCAGTCCCCGTGGGGGGCGCGTTGCGATAAAATCTGATTCGCACCGCTTCGCAGGACTCATATCGCAATGACCGTTCGCTTCACTGCCGCCGCCGTCTGCCTCGTCATCGGCGCGGCTCTCATGCCACCGGCTCATGCGCAGGATCGTGACCTCAAAACCTGGGGCGGTCCGCCCAACCTCGGCATCGACTTCAAGACCGGCAACTCATATGGCGTCTCCGATTTCGGCGCGGCCGACCCGGCAGCAGACCCCAAGCGCCGTGTCACCCGCTCGCGCGGCGGCCGCAAATCGAACCCGACGGAGACCGCGCGCGGCACCCTCAAGAACCCGCCGCTGCCGCAACCCAATCCCGCGCGCCTCGCAGCCGATCCCTCATCGACGCGTACCGCAGCCACATCGGCCGGCACCGCCACCGACGCCTCGCCCGTCGAAACCGGCACGCTCGCCGAACCCCTCAACCTCGGCCCCATCCCCTGCCGCAAATACGACCCCACGACAGGCCGGACAATTGAGGTGCAGGTGTAGGTGACCAATACTGATATGGCATGCCAAAAACAGGACTCAAACTATCTGATCAAGATCATTCAGTCTGAACTGCATTGAACATCGAGCATTTGATCTGTTTTTCCCTTCGGTGAATTGTTTGGCGCGTAACTGATCCCCCTCAAACATTCCTCGCCCAGCGCATCGCCAGCGGCGGCCGCCACACACCCAGCACATAATTGGCAATCGAAATGGCAAGGATTGCAAACAGCGTCGTCCACTCGCTCGATATGGTCGCCGCCAGATCGCCCTGCAGCGGTTCGCCCGCCGCGATCTTGGCCGAGATGCGCGCCGCATCCGCGCCCTTGGCCTGGATGATCGCCAGCGTCGCCTCGAACATGGAAATGCCGAGCAGCGCCTTCACCCATACCCAGCGCAATTCCTGAAACGGCCGGTGCACCGCCATCGCGAGCAGACCAGTGACGAGAGAAATCCCGAGTGCCGGCATGATCATGTATTGGCACACCGCCGCGATCGTCTGGCGCATGTCCGCGTAATCCTGCGCGCTCCCCTGCGGCGCATAGAGCAGGATAAGCGCATACGCGACGATGCCGCCGACGATCCCCGCCGACGACACCGTGTGCAAGAACTTCATGAATTGCCGCATGGACCGAATTACGCTCCCGCGCCCCCGATCGGATCGACACTACGCCACCGACCTGCGCCGCTGCCCCATCCCTTATGGAAGCAGATCCGGGTGAGCCAAGCCAGCGTCAGCGGCTAAACCGCCAGCACCGACTTGATCTGGTCCTCATACTGCTGCACCGCCTCGAGCGCCCGCTTCGTCATGACGGGATCGGCGTTCGTCGCCTTGGAGAAGCCGTCGATCGCCTCGCGTGCGTTGCTCATGATCCGCGTGGCAGCCCCCTGCGGATTAAGTTCGCGCTTGCAGTTCGCCTGCAGAAGCTGCGTCAGGATCACGCCCGTCGCGAGCGCCAAGCCCGAAAGCTCCTCGTTCTGTCGCTTCAGCGTTTCGATTTCGGAAGTGAGGCGGGTCACATCGGTCATGGTGGCTCATCCCAAATAAAGGTCGGTCGGATCGGACTTTATCGTTGTGCCCGCGTGCTACCTGCTGTCGGTCGAGAGCGCAACCCTGAGCACCCGCCCCGCGCCCCTACGGATCATTCCTGCGGCAGACTGCCTCGAAAAATGGCAGCCCGAGATCGGAAGTTCCTATAGCGCCCGGTTTTTGAGCCCCGACCGGTTGAATTAAAGGCAGAAGGGCCGAAATCTCTCCTTGTGCGAGGGAAAATCGCTTCGCATCGGTCGCATGAGTGACCAGAAAACAACCATGACCTAGGGGACTAAAATGATCCGTACCACTTTTGCCGCCACCGTTGCCTCGCTTGCTTTCGCCGTTTTGGCCTCCGCTGCTCACGCGGCTCCGATTGGTGGAGCCAATGTAAACTATGTGAAGGCGCCCTCGCCGCTCGTATCTGTCGGCGGTCATCAGGTCTGCCTCAAGGCCCAGTGCCCCGGTCGCTCGCGCATCGTTTGCGGCTGCAAGAAGCCGGTTCGTTGATGAACTCACACCACGCACCCTCCGCCGGGATTGTGATCTTGGCGGGGGGTTGCACCCTCTTCGTTTGTTCCTGAGCAAAACAGCCCCGCCATTCGGCGCCACCATATGCCAGTATCGCACACCGGTATTGAACACGCATTGCGGGGGAAAGTGGCAGCAGTGCACTTGCGAAGTCACTGCACCAAGAGCACGCTCGAACTGATCCATTCAAATTGGGAGTTCGAGCCATGAAATGCTCAACCTTTGTCGCATCCGTCCTCATGATGGCCGCCGCCTCGACGGCCCAAGCCGCCGATTGCAAGCCGTTCGGCGGGGTCGGCAACGGCGTCACGGAAGGCATCGCCAAATTCATGGCCGATGCGGCCGTAAAGAACATCATTGAGAATAAGGGTTTGAAGCCGACCGGCGAAATCAAGCACACCTGCAAGTCCGCCACGCTGGGCTCGGAGTGCAGTGCCCGTCAGATGGGCTGCAAGTAATCATCCCGACGAATATTTTCTGACGCGCGGGAACGAAACACAGGCTGAGCCGTTCTCACGTCAGGTTCACGCGTTACGCGCACTGATCCGAGAGGGAGTACCGACATGAAATTTGCTGTTCTTGCCGTGTGCCTTGCGGCCACGCTCGCCGCCGGTTGCCGGCGCGAAGAAGCCGCCCCCATGTACGAGCCCATGAAGCTCGGTGGGACGACGCAGGATTCGACGTCGCGCTGAACGAACTTCAGCGTTCGACGAGTGGGCCGGAAGCGGAAACGCTTCCGGCCCACGTTGGTTTTGAGGGGGTTGATCTAGGCGTGGGCGCTCTACGCGCGCTTAATCTGCCGACCGGCGCGGTACCTTCCGATAGGTTTTGCGCGACGGCCCATCCGATTTGTATCCGTACGGCGCAGGCGCGCGGGCCCGCCAATCCGGCGTTCCACTCAAGGCACCGTAGCGGTCGAGCAGCTCCGCATCCCGCTCGCTGACGGGACCGCCGGCACGCGCATTTGCTCTTGCGCTTTCAACTTCCCAATAGTTGTCCGCCCTCGCACCACTGGCCAGTGCACCCAGAACGGCAACGGTGGCAATCACCAATCGCATCTGACGTCTCCTCGAAACATGGACCCGGCGGAATGAACCCCGGCCCACCTGTTGGTACATAGAGATGGCTATGGCGGCGGCCGCTGAAAAGGCGGCCTTAATGCCGATTACAGCGATTTAACGCGCTGACCGGCCAAGTTCCTCCACCTGCGTGAGCCAGCGTTTGCGTCCAGCATCACCGATCGTCTCGATGGAACCGACCACGGTCGACCGCACGGGATGAACGCCAACGAAGCCGAGAATGTTGCGCTTGAGGATCTCGACCGCGTGCGGCCGGAACCACCAGCGATACACGAATGCAGGCATTCCCATCGTCACGATGATGCGCGCGGATTTTCCCTTCAACGGCGTAGCGAACTTGCCGGCCTGAGCGCCCGGCAGCACATCCGGCTGTAGCACCCGCTCCAGAAAACCTTTCAGAATAGCCGGCAGGTCGCCCAGCCACAGCGGAAAAACGATGACCAGATGATCCGCCGCCATGATCGCTTTGTGCGCGGGCACGAGATCGGGCTCCAACGGCTGCAGACGCGCAAACCCCTCGTGCAGAATGGGATCGAATGTCATGCGCGCCGTGGCAAAGACATCAACGGTATGACCGGCGGCGAGCGCCCCGTCACGATAGGCTTCGGCCAGAGCGTCGCAAAACGATGGGCTCTTCACGTGCCCTACGATGATGGCAATCCGAGCCATCGCAACCCCCGCACGGAAACATCAGAATTTGGATCGCGCCACCGGGCAGGATTTCGGCAGGCCGGACATATGTCCGGGCTGTTCCGCGACCAGCCTGACGAAGATCGCCAGCACTTCATCACGCGTGGCATCTTCCACAGCGCCCGCGCTCACCTGTTCGCGAGTCCACATCCAACTCTTCGCCGGATCATGCCGCATCGCCCACGCCGGAAACAACCGCTGCGCGGTCACCTCCTGCACCAGAATGGTCGCATCCGCATGCCGGTCGTCACGCTTGATCTTCTCGTAGAGGGCCTGGACATCGTCCCGATCGCCCTCGAGCAACTGCAGATAAAGGTCCTCACGGCAGATCAATGTGCCGGTGATGTCCTTTTCGGCGTTGTACCGTTGCGCTGTCGTCAGGATGTTCGCAAGCGTCAGGTCGTCAAACCCGAACGGATGCGAAGCGTAGATCAGCCGCATGAGCGTCATTCGAGTTGGCTCCCGGCCTCGACTGGCACGCCGGACCACACCGGCAGCGGACGCATATTAGCATGCACTTGATTGCGAAGCGCTGCCAAATTAAGCGCCACCGCGAGCACGAAACCACACCCATAGCCGCCGCGGCTGCCCATCCCCATTCATACATTCTTCACCGTGCCGCAGCGTGCATCGGCGTGGCCCCGCCCAAGCGTCGCTAATGGAATATGGCTTGCGGGAAGACGCTCGAAGCCGGCCGTCTGTTCCGCACCGGCACAACCTTGTTCCGAAAGCCGACGACCATGAGCGTGAAGATCGAAGCGTCCCGCGTTGCATGGGTGGATATCGCCAAAGGCCTCTGCATCCTCCTCGTCGTGATGATGCACGCAACCCTCGGTGTGGAAAAGGCGACCGGTCAGGACACCGTCCTCAACGGCTTCATCGAATGGGCAAAGCCCTTCCGCATGCCCGACTTCTTTCTGATCTCCGGCCTCTTCCTGGCCGCGCGGATCAACCGGCCCTGGCGCCCCTATCTGGACAGCAAGGTCCTCTATTTCGCCTATTTCTACGTCCTCTGGTTGACCATCCAATTCGTCGTGAAAGCGCCCGGCATGGTCGCCGAAGACGGAGCCGGCACAACGCTGGCCGCCTATCTCACCGGCCTCGTGCAGCCCTGGGGCACGCTCTGGTTCATCTACATGCTGGCGGTCTTCTTCGTCGCCGCGAAACTTCTCGCCGGCGCACCTAAGGCTCTCGTCTGGGCCGCGGCTGCGATCATCTACTTCGCAGCCCCTCACACGGGCTGGCTCATCATCGACGAGTTCGCGGCCCGCTTCGTCTTTTTCTTCACCGGCTATTGGGCTGCCCCGTACATCTTCCGTTTCGCCGACGAAGTCGCAAGTCAGCCGGCCGCGATCGTTGCCGGCTGTCTGGCAGCCTGGGCCGCACTGAACTGGCTGGCCGTCGAGAACGGCCTCGCCTTCGCAACGGGTCTGGACCTGTGGGTGTCTTTTGCGGGTGTTGCCGCCGTGGTCGCCTTCGCCGTGCTGCTCGTGCCGACATGGCTTGGCCGCACTCTGGCAATGCTCGGCCGCAACTCGATCAAGATCTATCTGGCCTTCCCGCTCTTCATGGGACCGGCCCGCATCGTGGCGCTGAAATTCGGCCCCTGATCCCCGACTGGGCCGCAGCCTTGGTTTCGACCTCGGCCGGCGTGGCCGGTGCCCTTGTGCTTGCTCACATTGTAAAGGGAACCCGCTTCGCCTTCCTCTTCTCCCGTCCGGCCACGCTCTCGCTCACGGCAACGGCCGGTGCACATGCAGCGCCGGCACGTCCCGTTGCCGCCACTTAGCCTGGCGGCGTCGGTGCCGGCGGTGACGCCGGTTCGACGGGTGCGGCCGCAGGCCCGACGGCTTCCGCGACGGTTTTCAGGTTGGCGAGACCGCGCTCGTAATCCTGGCCGATCATCGCCTCCACATCGACACCCATGACGGTGCACAGCAGGCGCTCCACAAACCCTTGATCGCCACTCATCGACCAAACCACTTCGGTCGCCTGATCCTTGGGCTGGAATTGGAACCCGACGGTGCTGGTGCCCTCCATCGGCTCGACGAAATCGAGACGGATGGTGATCGCCTCGGCAGGCTTGGCCTCGGTGATGGCCATGGCCCCGCGGCCAACCTTTTCGTTGCCCGCCCAGCGCATGATCGCACCCGGTCCCGAGGTCGGCCCCTCGAACGTGACCTTCGAATTGGGATCGAGCTTCGCCCATGGCGACCACGCTTCCCACTTGGCCAAATCGTAAACGTGACCGTAGACTTCTGCGGGCGCGGCATTGATGACGGCCGACCGCTCGACACGATAGGTTGCGGGCTTCATCCCGACCCACACGAGCAGCGCCGCCAGCGCTGCCGCCAGAACCAATAAGATCGTCCGCAGCATTGCAGCCTCCCCAATAGCTTTCCGCTCGTCTCACTCATCAAACCGGGCAACCCGACAAATTTGTGAACACCTTCCACCGCGTTATGCTCAAATGCTGCGCCTGGGGTGGGATGCCGTCACGTTGAGACTGACAACCGGACATCGCTGCGTGAGTTGGGTGCGCCTGGCACCCCTTGCGGGCTGCGCGCTTATCACCGCCTGCACGGCCCCGGGAGGCAGCGCCGTCGTCGGCTTACCGCCTGAGGAGTTCAACCGTGCCTATGCTGCGGGCTACGACATTGCCGCCGCCGAACGCTGCGGTGAAACCATCGACGCTGGGTTGGTGCGCTACAATCTCGTGGAAGACGCCAAGCGCCGGGGACTGGGCGATGGTATCGCCGACAAGACCGGACACGCTTTCGACAAGACCCGTTCGGAGTTCGCCCGCAAACTCCATGCCCGCCCCGACTACTGCGTCACCGAATATGCCGTTTCGCGCGACACCCTTGCGCTCTACCGGAAAGGAGAGTTCTCTGCCGCACGCTGAATACCCCTGCGACCATCGTCTTTTGAACACACCAGTACGCCACGCTAGTCCGTGTGTTCGATTGCAATGCGAACCACAATCGAACCGGAGCTGCACGTCATGCCTGCCCGTCGTCACCCCATGATTCACGTCGCTGCCGCGGTGGTCACTCTAGCCTTCGCTATGGCGAGTGGCCCTGCATACGCCGCTGACTATGCCGGGACGTGGGCCGCGGATCTGGCAAACTGCAAGTCGCCGCAGGAGAGCGCGGCTGCACCGCTGGTTCTCTCGCCTAAGGGATACGACCAGCACGAAGCCCACTGCACATTCAGCGGCCTCAAATCGAGCGGCGCGGGCGAGTGGGCCGGGAAGGCTGCCTGCAGCGTCGAAGGCGATAGCCAGTCCGTTGACGTCAAGCTGACGGTGTCGGGGGATACCCTGACCCTGACGGAGGACGGCGCGTCACGGGATCTCCTGCGCTGCCCCTGATTTGGATCAAGTCGGGCACGTTCGTTCACCTTAAAGGTGGCCGAGGTTCGACCGGCCCAGGGACATCTGGCATCTGTGCCGCGGCAAAACCGCCGCTCGATGGAAATATTTCTGTTCCCTACGAAACAGACGCAACCTTCTAGTTGAGGCGATGTTACGTAAGCGTCTGTCACAACTACGAATTGTGACTTGATTGTGGCAGACCTTAACCCCACGTCCTCTCTAAGTATGGAGTAAGAGGATGCTGCTCGCCGATAAAGGCCAGTTTGCCGTTGCACATCCTGCGCAATTGCGCGCAGACCAGAACGCTGGCGGCCTGGAAGGAAAGCGCCAGATGATTGCGCATGGCGAAAGCCTCTTTACGCCGGGCGCATCGCGCCGATCGGCCTATCGGGTCGAATCCGGTGCTCTGTGCCATTACGTCGTATGGCCGGACGGAACCCACGACGTGATCGAATTCGCATTCCCCGGAGACATCGTCGGCCTCGGGTCGCTCGGCGAACATGTGTCCACGGCGCAGGCCATGGTTGATACGTCGGTCGCCATCATCAGCGACGAGGAACTTGATCGCGCGCTCGCCGCGGATGCCGCGCTCGCGTCGCGCATGGCGTCGGCAACCGACCGCGAGTTCGATTTTCTGCGTCGTCGAGCGCTTCAGCCGGGTCTGCGGCCGGTCATCAACCGTTTGGCCGCCTACATCCTGGCCGTCGGCGGTGCCGCGTGCCGTTCCGGCGACACGCATCTTGATGTGGGCCGCCAGGGTATCGCAGCCCTAGCGGGTCAGCTTGAAGTTCCGGCCGTCGAGATCGAATCCGCACTCGCGACATTGACGGCGCGAAACAACGTCAGCGTCCGCGACCAGACCGTGATCATCCTTGATCGCGATGCGCTCGAAGCGCTGGCGGATACCTGAAATCCGCTTCGCTTCGTCCGGCGTCTTTGCTTCGATGCGAGCGGGTGGTAAGCACCCGCAATGAAAATCTTCCTCTCCGTCATTTTGCTGTTTGCATTTACGGCCCCAGTCGCAGCCGGCAGCGCTGCTGACCCCATCGACGAGCAGGGCGCCCGTCATGGCCAGGCGATTGCGGCCATGGCAACCTGCCCGGGTGCAAAGACCACCATTAAGGTCGCCGAGCTCGCCGCCGCGATTGCCCCCGACGATCGCGAGGCCTTCCAAGCAGCCAGCAATCGGATCATCGAAGCTTGGCAGAAAGCATTTGCCTGCCAAGACGTTGACCCCGCTCAATCTCCCCGCGAAATGAACGGCTGCCGCAAAGCCAAGATCCTCAGCTGTACAATGACGTGGCGTGAAATCGGTCCCGACGGCTCCGCCCTTCCCGGGCTCCTGGAGTTTGCCCCCTCCATCGATTGATGCGTTGCAGCATCATTTCCGATGAGCCGAACCGCGACCTGCGACGTACATTTGGGAAATCATCCCGGAGGATCCTGATGTCCGCTCGTCGTCTCGTCGTCTCTCTCGCCACCGCGATCTTCGCCCTCAGCCTTTCCGCGCATGCAGGCGAAACGCCCACGCCGCAGCCGGCAAAATTTGGCGATCTCACCAATCCCCGTGACGCCGGGATCCGCTATGGTCAGGCCGCAGGGATGGCATCTGTGTGCCTCGACATGAAGCCAACGGCCAAGGCGGAAGCCCTGTCCACCACGTTCACCGGCGAAGACTTGGAGAAGTTCAAGGTGCAGGCCGACACCGTGCTCAAGTCCTGGAAGAAGACACTCGCCTGCGCCCACACGGCCGATCCCAATCCCTGCCGGCTTGCACACCAGATGAGCTGTAAGGAAGGCTACAAGGAAATCGGGCCCGCAGGCAGCGTTGCGCCGGGCCTCGTAGAAATGTCGAAGGCCCAGTAGGTGATGCGGGTGCTTTTTGCGCTTGTCGCCGCTGGAGGAGTAGCGGGCACTGCGGCTGCGGATAACGGTGCAAAGGTCGAACCGCTGACCCTGCTCGAAAATGGCAAGATCGCCGGATGCGGGATGATGTCGTCATCTGCAATGGTAATCGGGGAAGTTATCGCCTTCCGCGAGGGAAACGACACCGCATTCGCAATCCGCGCCCGATCGACCCCAGGCTCGTCCGCCGTCACGTCGGTCCGGTTTGCGACCGCTTCGCACGATAGCGCCAATTTGTTTCCCGCCTCTGCGGCAATCGGTGACGGCATCGTGGAAGCCCGAACCGTACTTGAAGGCTTTACCGGACCAAGCTTCGCCCAGGAGCTGATGGTCATGGGCGGGCGTTTCGAAATCACAACCGTTGATGGCCGCACGATTGCCTACGATCTCCCGCGCCCGATGCCGCATCGCGTCCGTCAAGCCTATCTCAATTGCGCGGGCGACCTGTTCCGGCCCGAGGACGAGTAGCCCGTCTTCCCCGGCTCCTCGAATAAGCGCACTCTAACGCGAGGGAAGCGGCGAAGGACGATGGGCATGACCGACACGAACGCGCTGCGCGTAGGCCTGATCGGCACGGCCGAAATCACGGTAGAATACGAGCACACGGCGGAACATGTGGGCAGCGGCTGTGAAGCCGTCCTGGCCACGCCGGTGATGATTGCGCTGATGGAGTCCGCCGCCGTCGATTGCACCGAGCATCTTCTGGAGCCGGGATATACGAGTCTCGGAATTCGCATTGCCGTCGATCATGTGGCGCCGACGCCGATCGGGCGCACCGTCACCGCCTCCGCAGAACTCGTCGAGATCAAGGGCCGTCGCCTCTTTTTCCGCGTCACGGCAGAAGATGGAGTTCGCCCGATCGGATCCGGCGAACACGTGCGGGCCACAGTCGCCGTCGAAGAGTTCCGCAAGCGGCTGGTCGAACCCGCCACCTGATACTGGTGTGCCCGTACCGGCCGTCGCGGACCATATGAACCAGAGACGCCCTGGCGCCCCGGCGGCCGGCTTCCCGGAGAGGAGTTGCCGGGCGCAGTAATCAATCCGGCTGAAACGAAAGACGGGGCGGCGCCTTCACAGCACCACCCCGTCCAATTATCTGGTCAAACGCGCTCGCAAGATCACTCAGCCGCGAGCGCCACCGGCTTTCCCCCGCCCAGCCGATCAAAGCCGAGCGACGCGGCCACCGCCTGATGCATGATCCGCCCGCCCTTCACGTTGAGCCCGGCCGCCAAATGCGGATCGCGATCGAACGCGGCGAGCCCTTTGTCGGCGAGTTTCATCACGAACGGCAGCGTGGCGTTGTTCAAAGCCTGCGCCGAGGTATTCGGCACCGCACCCGGCATGTTGGCGACGCAGTAGTGGATGATGCCATCGACCTCGAAGGTCGGATCGGCATGTGTCGTCGGTTTCGAGGTTTCGAAGCAGCCGCCCTGGTCGATCGACACATCGACAAGAACCGCCCCAGTTTTCATGGCGCGCAGCATGTCGCGCGTCACGAGCTTCGGCGCGCTTGCACCTGCGACCAGTACCGCGCCGACGACCACATCGGCGGCCAGCACTTCGCTCTCGACCGTCGACATCGTAGAGGCGAGCGTCCGCACACGCCCCTGGAACAACTCATCGAGCTGACGCAGACGCGGCAGTGACCGGTCGAGAATGGTGACATCCGCACCAAGCCCCGCAGCCATACGGGCCGCATGCGTACCGACGACACCGCCGCCGAGCACCACGACCTTCGCCGGCTTCACGCCGGGTACGCCACCCATGAGAACACCGCGGCCACCCGTCGGACGGCGCAGCGCAATCGCCGCTGCCTCGATCGATAACCGGCCCGCCACTTCACTCATCGGTGCGAGCAGTGGTAGACCGCCGTTGGCGTCAGTGACGGTTTCATACGCAATAGCCGTTGCGCCCGAGGCCAGGAGTCCATTGGCCTGCTCCGCATCCGGGGCCAAGTGGAGGTAGGTGAAGAGAATATGGTCGGGGCGCAGGCGCTCCCATTCGACCTTCTGCGGCTCCTTCACCTTCACGATCATCTCGCTCTGCGCGAAGACAGCCTCAGCGTCGGGAAGTATTTTAGCCCCGGCATATTCGTAGGCATTATCATCCGCAAAGATACCGGCGCCCGCACCGGACTGGACGAACACTTCGTGGCCCTTTGCGGTCAGTTCGCGCACGGATCCCGGCACGAGGCCAACCCGGTACTCGTTGACCTTGATCTCTGTGGGAACGCCGATCCGCATGATGTCCTCCTGGAAGCAAATCTGATGCGTTAAATGTGATCACATTTTCGCGCCGAAGGTCGGCTTTTTGGCTGGCGTTTTGAACGCCAGGCGCAGATAATCTGCGCGAAAACTATCTCACAGGCAGAAAAACAGCGCCTATGAACCTCGATGCGCTTGATATGGCCATTCTGAGCGCCCTCTCAGAAAATGGACGCCTCTCCCAGGTGGAACTGACCGAGCGGGTGCCCTTGTCCGCCACCGCCATCGCCCGGCGTATCAAAGCCCTGGAAGAGAAAGGGGTCATCGAGGGCTACCAAGCCCGGGTCAGTCGCACGGCTCTCGGGCTCGATATGACGGTGCTCGTCCAAATCAGCTTGAAGAGCCAGAGCGAGGATCTATTGGCGGCCTTCGAAAAAGCCGTCTCCGCAGCACCCTCCGTCGTCTCGTGCCACCTCATGTCGGGAGAAGATGATTATGTGCTCACCGTGCTCGCCCGCGATTTGGCCGACTACGAGCGCATCCACCGTCACGAACTCGCGCGCCTTCCTGGCGTCACGCGCCTGCGCTCGAGTTTCGCATTACGCGAAGTCAAGTCGCGACCTCTTCCCGAAACGCTACTGACGCGCCCGCGCGGTTAACCTTTGGGTCCATCGAGCAAGAAGTTCCGCCCCGCCTCTCCATCCGGCTTCGGCAGAACCTCCGCATCGTCCTTCAGATTGACGCCGGAAAGCTTCCGCTTCACCGCCTCCGACGCGAGGTAGTGCAGCTTGTATGCAGCTTCCGCGTAAGACAGACCCTCGGTCCGAACATTCGAAATGCAATTGCGATCCGCGTCCGTGAGGCCCACCTTGGGACCGTAGGTGAGATAGATGCCGAGACTGTCCGGAGACGACAACCCCGGCCGCTCCCCAATCAACATCACGACCATTCGCGCACCGATGATCGATCCGATTTCATCGCCAAGCGCGACCCGACCCTGCCCCGCGACGATCAACGGCGCTCGCGTCCAACCCGCGGTATCCGACACCGTCAACATCGCCTCCAGGAACGGCACGATGTTTTTCTCGATCGCAAACGCCGACAAGCCATCGGCAATCACATACGCAACGTCAAACGGCCCTTTGACCTCCGACGCCAATTTTTCAGCCGAAGCAGGCGACAAGCGCCGCCCCAGGTCCGGCCGCTGCAGATACGTTGGCCGATCCGGTGCTGCACTATGGACTTCGATCACCGGCCCGAACCGCTTCAGGTCCTGCGCGAGTTTGGACAGGTCGATCGCGTGATGCACGGCACTGCGGGCCCGCGCATGCGCGAGTTGGAACGCCAGATGCTCGGCCGTGGGAACGCTTACCCCTGTCCGGCCCAGCGCGATGCGCGCTGGCGTATGCTTGCGCAGATGCGTCCAGGGATTGGAGATGGTGATCGTCTTGTCGCCTTCGGACATGATCTACTCCGCAGCGATGGCGCGGCGAAACGCACGCGGCACACCTGAAGAGAGGGATACCTGATCACCCTCCGCGAAAATCTCCTGCGCCTTCAGCCACGCCTCGAATTCCGGCGCGGGCTTAAGTCCGAGCACGCGGCGCACATAGAGCGCATCGTGAAACGACGTCGTTTGGTAATTCAGCATCACGTCATCGGAACCGGGAATGCCCATGATGAAGTTGATGCCCGCGACGCCCAGCATGGTGAGAAGGATATCCATGTCGTTCTGGTCGGCTTCCGCGTGGTTCGTGTAGCAGATGTCACATCCCATCGGCAGACCGAGCAGCTTGCCGCAGAAATGATCCTCGAGCCCGGCGCGGACGATCTGCCGACCATCGTAGAGATACTCCGGCCCGATGAAGCCCACGACGGTATTGATCAGCAGCGGCTTGTATTTGCGCGCCACCGCATAAGCCCGCGTTTCGATCGTCTGCTGATCCGCCCCGTGATGCGCGTTGGCGGACAGCGCACTTCCCTGCCCCGTTTCGAAATACATCACGTTGTCGCCAACGGTGCCCCGCTTCAACGAGAGCCCTGCTTCATAGCCTTCCTGCAAGATCTTGAGATCGATGCCGAAGCTCTTGTTGGCCGCCTCGGTACCGGCGATCGACTGGAACACCAGATCAACCGGCGCCCCCCGATTGATCGCCTCGATCGTCGTCGTGACATGAGTGAGGATGCACGACTGCGTCGGGATTTCGTAACGGCTGATAATGCCGTCGAGCATCTCGACGAGCGTCGTCACCTGACCGATGCTGTCGGTCGCCGGATTGATCCCGATGACCGCGTCGCCGTTGCCGTAGAGCAGCCCATCCACGATGCTTGCTGCGATCCCCGCGGCATCGTCCGTTGGATGGTTGGGCTGCAACCGCGTCGCCATCCGCCCCTCCAGCCCAATCGTGTTGCGGAACTTCGTCACAACGCGGCACTTCTTGGCCACCATGACGAGATCCTGCACCCGCATGATCTTGGAGACCGCCGCGACCATCTCCGGCGTCAGCCCCGGCGCGAGCTTGGTCAGCGCCTCGGTCGTCGCATGATCGGACAAAAGCCAGTCGCGGAACCCGCCGACCGTCAGGTGAGCGACGGCCTTGAAAGCCGTCTTGTCGTGCGTATCGATGATGAGCCGCGTCACCTCGTCTGTCTCGTACGGCACCACCTGCTCTTCCAGAAACACGGTCAGCGGCACGTCAGCCAGCGTGATCTGCGCCGCCGCCCGCTGGGCATCCGTCTCAGCCGCAATGCCGGCAAGCTGGTCACCGGATCGCAGCGGCGATGCTTTGGCGAGAAGATCCTTGAGGTCGTCGAAAACGTAACGCTCCCCGCCCACAATATGTGCGAATGAGCCCATGTTCAGCCCTCCAAACGGCATCCATGTTTCCGAGGCACCCGATGCCACTATCACAGATGCCCGCCGCCGACTTCAAGCCCCGCGTATGTATGCGACATATCAAGGCATAACGCGTGACGAAAGCAGCGCATCACCCTAGTGTCCACGAACGTCGCAACACCGTCGATGAGCCCAGACAGTACCCGATGAAAACCGATACGCCCCGCCCAATTCGCCTCGATGACTACCGCCCGTCCTCCTATCTCATCGACAAGGTCGAGTTGGACATCACCCTGCATCCAACCGATACCCTAGTCCGCTCGAAACTGACGATCCGACCAAACCCGGCCCACCGTGGCAAGCCCGGCGCGCTCAAGCTCGATGGCGAGCACCTAAAGTTGCAAAGCATCAAGCTCGACGGCAAGCCGCTCACGGCAGGCCAATACCGGCAATCGGCGACGCGTCTGGCGCTGCCTAAAGTCCCCGACGCCCTCTTCACACTGGAAACCGTTGTCACCGTCAATCCTGAAGCTAACACCGCGTTGCAGGGGCTTTATCGGTCCCGCGGGATCTTCTGCACCCAATGCGAGGCGGAGGGTTTCCGCCGCATCACCTTCTTCCTCGACCGTCCCGACGTTCTTTCGGTCTACACGACCCGCATCGAGGCCGAGACCGCCATGGCGCCCGTTCTCCTGGGCAACGGAAACCCCGTTGCGGCCGGCAAACTCGACCGCGGCAAACGCCACTTCGCCGTCTGGCATGATCCCCACCCCAAACCTTGCTACCTCTTCGCTCTCGTCGGCGGTGATCTCGCAGCCATTCGTTCCACCTTCAAGACCATGTCCGGCCGCAAGGTCGACCTCGGCATCTACGTGGAGCATGGCAAGGAGGCCCGCGCCGAATGGGCTATGGATGCCCTGAAGCGCTCTATGATCTGGGACGAAAAGCGCTTCGGCCGCGAGTACGATCTTGATGTTTTCAATATCGTCGCCGTGTCGGACTTCAACATGGGCGCTATGGAGAACAAGGGCCTCAACATCTTCAACGACCGCCTCATCCTGGCCTCCCCCGAAACCGCGACAGACGCCATGTTCGAGGCGATCGAAAGCGTCGTCGCGCACGAGTATTTCCACAACTGGACCGGCAACCGCATTACCTGCCGCGACTGGTTCCAGCTCTGTCTGAAGGAAGGCCTGACCGTCTACCGCGACCAGGAATTCTCCTCCGACGAGCGCGACCGAACCGTGCAGCGCATCCACGATGTGCGCCAGCTGAAGGCGACGCAATTCCCTGAAGACAACGGTCCCCTGTCCCATCCGGTGCGGCCAGACACCTATATCGAGATCAATAACTTCTACACGCCGACCATCTATGAAAAAGGCGCCGAACTGGTGCGCATGATTGAGACGCTGCTCGGCGCGGAACGTTTCCGCGCCGGCATGGATCTCTACTTCGAGCGCCACGACGGAGATGCCGCGACGATCGAAGACTTCCTCAAGTGTTTCGAGGATGCATCGGGCCGCGATCTCTCCCAGTTCAAGCTTTGGTATCTCCAATCCGGCACGCCGGAACTTGTCACATCGCTGAACTGGGATCGCGCTTCAAAAATCGCCTCGCTCAAGGTCGAGCAGATGCAGCGGCCGACAGCAGGTCAGCCCAAAAAGCAGCCGCTGCACATTCCGCTACGCGTCGCCCTCCTCGGCAGCAACGGTCAGCCGATTGATCTGAAGCTCGACACCGGTGATGCCGTCCCAGACGGCGTGCTGCATGTTACCAAGCGCACCGAAACGTTTCGGTTCGTGGATGTGCCCTCGCGCCCCGTCCCATCGCTGCTGCAGGGATTCTCGGCTCCGGTTCGCCTGACGATCGACCTTTCGGACCGCGACCTGGAATTTCTGGTCGCCAACGACACGGATCTTTTCAATCGATGGCAATCCGCCAACGTCTACGCCACCCGTACTCTGATAGCGAACGTCGAACTCCTGAAGGAGGGAAAGCGCGCCACACGCGGGCTTGCCTTCGCAAAGGCCCTCGGCCTCGCCATGGCCGACAAGAATTTGAATCCCGCTTACCGCGCCGAATTGCTGCGCTTGCCGAGCCAAGCCGACATCGCACGAGAGATTGGGCGCAATGTAGATCCAGATCTTGTCTACCGCGCCCATAGCCATTTGACGAAACTCGTCGCCACCACTCTTGGCGAAGAACTGGAGGCGATCTACGGCGGATCATCTCCGCGTGGTCCATTCTCGCCCGACGCGCGCAGCGCCGGCAAGCGCGCCCTGCGCAACGCCGCCCTCACGCTGCTCACAGCCCGCGCCGAACCACGCGACCTGAAGCGAGTGTGGGATCACTTCCGCAAGGCGACCTCGATGACCGATCAAGCCCACGCGCTGGTTTTGATTTCGAGCCTCGACGTTCCCGAACGTGCCGCAGCGTTCGATGCCTTCCACGACCGGTGGAAGGCCGATCACCTGGTCATCGACACCTGGTTTGCAGCGCAGGCGCAATCGACCTTGCCGGACGCGCTGGATCGCGTGCGGGACCTGACAAGCCACCCGCTCTTCAGTTATGCGATGCCCAACAAAGTTCGCGCGCTGATCGGCAACTTCGCCCTCCAGAACCCGCTTCAATTCAACCGGCCCGACGGCGCCGGCTACCACTTCCTCGCCACCGAAGTCCTCAAGATTGATGCCTTGAACCCCCAGATTGCCGCCCGCATGCTGGGTTGCTTCCGGTCCTGGAAATCTCTCGAGCCTGGGCGTCGGGCTCAGGCGCGCAAAGCGCTGCAAAAGGTTGCAAAATCAGAGAGTATTTCCCGCGACGTTTTCGAGATCGTGACCAAAATGCTCGAGGCCTGAACATAACGAATCCAAGTGCTTGACCCCATTTATTCTCCCTCGACACGTGAGTCGCGAATCAGTGATTCTGACATGGCGAATCGGTCTGAGTAGCGGCCGAAGCACTGGGCAGAACTGACGACAATATGGCGAGGGGGATGGGATGGCGCGGATTGAGTCCGCCTGTCCAGGGGACGAGTCTGCGCCTGCGCAGGCTACGCAAACCGGGCTGGCCACGTGGCTGAAGGACACTCGACTGAAAGAGCAGTTTGCATCGGATCTCTGGTTGCAGATCGCCGCCGGCCTGCACCTGATGGCGATCGCGGGCGCAGTTATGGGCCCATCGAGCCCGCCACTGCCCCTCTTTTTGACCGTCACAGGCTTGGCACTCGTGGTGCTTGCGCTTACCCGCTCTCAAATCCCATCCGTAGCAGATGATGTCTCGTCTGCCGGCGATACCCGGACCATCGATCTGGAACGCCAGTCGCAGCGCCTTGTAGAAATCGCCGATACGGCCCGCCGCGCCCGTCGCGAAGCCGAAATGCGCGGTCACCTGTGGGCCGAACTGACCGCCCGCATGAGTCACGAACTGAGAACGCCCCTCAATGCCGTCATCGGCTTCTCCGACCTGATGAGCGCCGAACTCTTCGGCCCCCTCGGACATGACCGCTACCGTGACTACACGCGCCACATCCGGGAGTGCGGCCGCACACTTCTGAAATGTACTGAAGACACGCTCGCCCTGACGTCATCGCTTGCTAAAACAGATGGCGCCGAGCCGGTCCGCACCCTTCACCTGGATGATCTCGTTCGCGATGCCACTGAGTTCCACGCGCCTGAAACGGCAACCCGCGGCCTCAAGCTGATTGGCCCCGCCTCGTCCAATTGCAGTATTCTTGGTGAAGCACGCCCGATGCGGCAAATCCTCGTCAATCTACTCGCTGAAGCGATGGACCGGGCGCGTCGGGGTGGCTCCATCGTCATCGAAGTGCGAGAAGACGCGGAGACTGTTTCGCTGTCGATTACCGTCGACAAGGCGCTACCGCGAGCCGACGTCGGCCAGGCCCCGCTGCCGGTGTGCATCGCGCGCGTGCTCCTGGAACAGCAGGGCTCCAGCCTCATAGAAATCGACGATCATGAAAGCTGGCAGGTCACGACCTTCTTCGATCGACCGAACCAAGCGGACTTCTTCACCGCACCATAGAACTAAAGCCTTATGGAGGGCCCGGCTTGCTCTCCGATGTGTCATCGGACGCGCTGTCCTTGTCGGACTTGCCCTTCCGCCGCTGCTGCTTCTCGAGCCGCCGCGTCCACGCTTCGGCAAGCTTCTGCCGCTCCTCAGGAGTGAGTTCCCCGATCGACTTCAACAGTGCCGCACTGCCCACATCGCGCATGCGGTTTTCGCCCGAAGCAATAGCGTCCAAAGCAGCTTTCAACTGCTCCGGCGTATAGGATGGAGAAGCAAGCACCTCCGCCGCTTTCAGCCGGGCGACGCGTAACTCCGCCTTCAAATCCTTGAGAACCTGCCGCGCCTCCTTGAGATGCTGGCGCACAGCATCGCGACGCTCCGGCGGCAAATCGCGTGAAAACCTCATGATGCCAAAAGCCGTCTGCGAAGGCCCCCAATGTCCGGGTCCCGGCGGCCCCTTAAACCAGAGCGCGCCAAGCCCTCCTATGAAAAGAAGGTTCAGCGCCAGCGACCCAATCAGCAGCCAGCGCCATCCGGCGGACGCTGCGCTCGCAGTCGGAGGCGTCGTGGAGGTATCGCTCAAAGCAGATCCTCCTCCGACACGTCAGCTTCCGTGGTCCCCAGCGCAATCGAACTCACGTCGTCGGCCTCGCTAGCAGACAGCGAAGCAACCGAACTCAAGGGCGACAGGTCTAGCCCAGTCCCCTCCAGCAAACCCTGTGACACCGTAAAAAAGCCGATCAGCAGCGCCGCCGCCATAACCGACACCTCTCGCCAGAGCGTACGCGCCTGAGCAGGTGCTACCGGTTTTGCTGCGCGCGGGGCAAACGGCACCACAGTCGCGGACGGCCCCGGCATCGACGCCGGCCGCCCACCCGTCTCGGCTTCGAAGCGTGCGAGCAGTCGATCCTTGGCGCCCTGCGCTGTCGCCAAAGTCACAATGTCCGGTGCAACACCCAGCAATCGATCAAAAGACGCTTCCTCAGCCACCATCGCCGCGGCGTCCGCATCACCAGCGATAAATGCCTCAAGCTCAGCGCGATGGGCAGCAGGCCACCGCGCCCGGTCCGCGCCATAGGCACTCAGAACCGCTTCGAGCCGCCGCAACTGATCTGCCTTTGTCATCCGCCGTGTCCTTGCCTTTGCCGTTCCGCCCGTCGCCTATCAATGCTCAAGGTCCGTCGCCGGGATCAGTGCGCAACGCTCTCCATTCGGCCGCGAGCGCCACCTTCAACGTCCTTCGGGCCCGGGCCAGCAGCGATTCGATTGCTTCCGCCGAGACCCCCATCATACCGCCCACCTCTTGCATGCTGAGCCCTTCGTAGTGAAACATCGTCAAGGCCAACCGCTGCCGATCCGGAAGCTGGCGCAGCGCCTCCTCTACCCGATCAGCCAATTCCCGCTGCTCCAGGCCGCGGAGCTGGTCGGGCGCCTGCGGCTGCTCCGGTGGCTCATCGGTGACGTCGAAGCGGCCGCGCACGCGCAGCTTGTCGATAGCAAGGTTCGATACGACCCGCTTCAGCCACGGCCCCACTCCGGCGGGACCGACCTCCAGGCCCTGCCCCTGCCGCCACAGGCGAAGCAACGCCTCCTGAGCCACATCCTCCGCCTCCGCTTCGTCTCGCAACAAGCGCCGCGCGAGCAGGATCAGCCCAGGCATGTGACGGTCTACGAGCAACCGAAACGCAGCCGGATCATGTGCCGCGACGCGCACCAGGAGGGCTTCATCCTCCCGATCCGCGCCTCGCCGTCCGGTACCAGGCTTACTGCCCGGCGTCGCGTCACCTGCTGCCACTCGAAACTCCGGCTTTCGCCCGCCGGCCCATGAAGATTGCGCAAGTGTTGCACTCTTCAGGCCACGAACGCCAGCCTCACCCTTGCATGCCGCAGGCTTCGAGTCAGCGCTGCGACCATCTTTGCCGTTCGAGGGGTGGCAAGTCGGCCGCGGTAATACGTCCATCTCGATCGAGATCGAGGCGCAGGAAGCGGAAGCGCGCATCGGCCGTATACTCCTCCAACGTCACCTTGCCGTCACCATCGCGATCGAGCGCGTGCAGGCGCTTGCGCTTGGCATATGCAATTTCTTCGTTCCGGCTGGCCTCATACTCGGCCTTCTCCACCACGCCATCGCCATTGCGATCGTAAAAAGTGAAAAGCAGCTTCTGCCTTTCCGCCGATCGTTGTGTGCCGCGGCGATCGCCACCCTCGGCCTGGCTTGCAGGCTGAGCCTCGAATTCCTGTTTGGTGAGCTTGTTATCGGCGTTGGTATCGAGACTGACGAGCAGGCGCTCCAGTCGGCGCTCTTGCCTCTGCTGACGAAACCCGAGTGGCGCCGCGCCGAGTTCCAGCGCGTCCAAAGTACCGTCGCTGTTCTTGTCGCGCTTCGTGAACGCCTCCACCCGGCGCTTCAAAAACTCGTCGACGGTTACAGCCTGATCCCGGTCCGCGTCGAACCGCTTCAAACCGCCAGCAGCCACGCTCAGGCGCCGCGGCCTTGGCGGCCGCTTTACTGTCCTGATCACCCACAGCAGCCAGCGCGCCCGCCGCCCCGCTTATCGCCAAAAGCCCCGTCAATAGAATGCCTGCCGTCCTACCCATACCGTCCTCCACCGGCTGATCACGGGACCCAGCGCCCCGCATTCAGAGGGTTCAACGGCGTGGCTTGCTCGTTTCCGTCGCGTTCGGAGCAGATTTTCTGCGATTTACACGACGAGCCGATCGAACCGGGCATGGTTTGCGGCCAGAATATCTTTAAGTTTCAATTCCAACGCCTCGAACGAGGGGCTGTCGCCCGCCCGCGCTGCCAGTTCCTTCAGCCCCTTTGGCGCCGCTGCAGGATCGAAGATTCCGTCCTGACAAAGCCTGAGCACTTGGGTCAGATCGTGGATCAGCCGCGTGCCGCCGATCAGCGCCTCTGCTTCCCCTGGATCGAGACACCCGGCGGCACCAAGCTTCTGGAACGCGACGCATGTGTTCTGGTCCAGAACGTGCGGGTGCTCAGCCGCATGCACTAGTTGCAGATACTGAGCGATAAACTCGAGGTCTACGAGCCCGCCCCGCACCTGCTTCAAATTCCAGATGTTAGTCGGTGCCCTTTCTCAGCGGCGATGCGGGTCCGCATCTCCCGCACGTCCGCCGCCACTTTCGCCCGATCGCGCGGATGCACCAGCGTCTCACGGATTGCCCCCTCCACGCGCGCGCGCAGCTCGGGCGCTCCGCTAACGACCCTCGCCCGCGTCAAAGCGAGATGCTCCCACGTCCACGCCTCCTTGACCTGATAATCGACGAAGCCCGACAACTGGGTTGCGACAGGCCCCTTCTGGCCCGAAGGCCTCAATCGAAGATCGACGTCATACAGCGTGCCTTCCGCCGTGGGCGCGGTGAGCGCTGTGACGAGCCGCTGTGTAAAGCGCGCATAGTACTGTCCCGGCGCGAGCGGCCGCTCACCGTCTGACTGACTGACGGCCGGATCAAAATCATAGACCACGATGAGATCGAGATCCGACGACGCTGTCATTTCGCATCCGCCAAGCTTGCCCATGGCAATGACGGCTGCACCACCGCCGGCGACATAACCGTGCGACCGCACGAGATCAGCTTTGACGACCGCATGCAGCGCCGCGATCAATCGATCGGCGAGCAGCGCATAGGCTCCACCCGCTTGATTGGCATTGATACTGCCTGAGAGGATGCGCACACCGATCAGAAACGACTGTTCGCTGCCGACGACGCGGGTGCGATCGAGAATGTCTTGCTGATCAGTCGCATTCGCCACTTCCGCAGTAATGGCAGCATCGATCTCCGCCGCCGAAGGCAGCACAGCCATCGCTCGTGGATCGATAACCGCATCCAACAGCCGCGGCCGTTTTGCGAGCACCCGCGAAAGTCGCGGCGCCGTGCCCATGATGTCCGCGACGAGTCGCAACAAACCGGGATTGGCGCGCAGAAGCGAAAACAGCTGCACGCTTCCGGGCAATGCCGACAGAAAGCGGTCGAAACCGGCGAACGCACGGTCAGGGTCTGCGGTCTCGGCCAGGGCGGTGACGAGGGAGACCTGGACTTCCGTTAGAAGTTCGCGTGCGCGTGCCGACCGAACGGCCGGATAGCGACCGTGATGCCAGCCCCGCACCGTTGCCAGCACTTCCGAAGCTTGTGAAAAGCCGAGCTTCTTCAGGTGCGCAATGGTCTCCGGATCATCGCGTTCGCCCGCGAAGACCATGTTGGCGCCGTCTCCGGTCAGTTCGGGTGCGTTTTCGAACAGTTCCTGATAGTGCGTCTGCACACCCGCGAGCGTCCCCGTATAGCTGCCCGCAAAATCTTCGATCGATGAAAAGCCTGCAAAGCGGGCAAATTGCGCCAGTGCCGCATCGTCGGTGGGAATCTCGTGTGTCTGCTCATCGGCGACCATCTGCACGCGATGCTCGATGCGCCGCAGCTCGAGATAGGCCTCCGTCAGATCAGCACGCACCTCAGGGCGAATCCATGATCGCTCTTCGAGGCACAGGAGCGCGTCGAGCGTGCGGCGCACACGCAAATCCTTCTGCCGCCCGCCGGCGATCAACTGCTGCGTCTGCGCAAAAAACTCGATCTCGCGAATGCCGCCCGGCCCGAGCTTCACGTTATGGCCGGCGACGCCGATGCTACCAAACCCGCGAAAAGCGTGGATCTGCCGTTTCATCGCGTGAATGTCGGCGATGGCTGCGTAGTCGAGGTAGCGCCGCCAGATAAACGGGGCAAGTTCAGCCAAGAGCTGCTCACCCGCCTCGATGTCTCCGGCGACCGGACGCGCTTTGATGAGCGCGGCGCGCTCCCAGTTTTGCCCAAAGCTCTCGTAGTAGATCATGGCCGCTTCGGTGGAGAGCGCCACCTGCGTCGCCCCTGCATCCGGCCGCAACCGTAAGTCGGTTCGGAAGACATAGCCGTCCGCCGTCCGCTCGTCCAAAAGCCGCACGAGATCACGCGTAATGCGAACAAAAAACGGCGACGGCTCGATCCCCGCTTTCAGCCGCGCACGAGAAAGATCGTAGAAGACGATGAGATCGATATCGCTGGAATAGTTGAGTTCGCCGGCCCCATACTTGCCCATGCCAAGCACGATGTAACCGGTATCCGATCCCGCGCACGACCGATCGACCTCGATGTCGCCGCGGGCGGCAGCCGTGCGAAACAGAAAATCGACGGATGTCCGGGTGGCGGCGTCTGCGCACTTTGTCAGCGTCTCAGTGACCATCATGACAGGCCACACGTGCCCGAGATCGGCAAGTCCGGCGAGCAGCGCGACTTCCGTTTTGTAAACGCGCACGAGACGCATTGCAGTCGCCATGTCGGACGCCGCCGCCATGTCCGAATAGAGCCGCTGCGTCAGATGCGCGAAATGCTGGACCGGGTCAGCCGCAAGAATGCGCTGCAGCCGAGAGGGGTCCCGCCGGATCAGTGCTTTGAGATAAGGAGACCCTGCAAACACGCCAGCGAAGAATTCCGCGAGCCGCGGGTCCGCCATCATACTCGCCAATGCGGAGAGTGCGTGATCCGGCTTGATTTCTTCACATAAGGATAAGACGTCGGCGCGCCCAAGGCCCTGTTCATTATCGAGGGGCGCGTGAACCCATGCGCTTGTGCAAATGCGTTCCGCCAAAGCCTGGCGCTGTGTACCGGCTGCCTGCACGACGTCTCCCTCTGCTCCGGGGCCGGCGTCTTTATGCGCTGGTCCCCTGGCGCGCGAGCGGCAGAACGAGCACTGCCCGCAGACCCGGCGCGTTGTCTTCGAGACGTACCGTGCCATGGTGCAGGCGCGCAACCGCTGACACGAGACTGAGGCCGAGACCAGTGCCCGGCTTTGTACGGCTCGCCTCCAATCGGACGAACCGCTTGAGCGCCCGCTCCCGGTCGTCGGCGCTGATGCCGGGACCGCGATCGGCCACAATGATTTCGACGTCGTGGTTCAGTGGCCGCAGCGAGACGCTGATCTTTCCAGGCCCACCAGCCGCATCCGGACGCCCGTACTTGATCGCGTTGTCGATGAGATTTGCAACCGCTTGGCTGACGAGATGCCGATTGGCGACGATTTCGGGCCCATCTCCCACATCGACCGTGAGTTCGAGGCCCTGCTCATCCGAGACCGGCTCATAGAACTCGGCCACATCCCGCACGAGGCTGCCTAGGTCGAACGCTTCCGTCGAACCTTCCAACGCCCCAGCTTCCAGACGGGCAACCAGCAGCATCGCATTGAAGGTCTTGATGAGTTCGTCCGCCTCCTCGATGATCCGCTCCAGACCGGCGCGGTAAGCATCGCAATCGCCACCATCGCGCAGGGTTGCTTCCGCACGGTTCCGCAACCGGCTGAGCGGCGTTTTCAGATCATGCGCGATGTTGTCGGAAACTTCGCGCAACCCGCTCATCAGTTGCTCGATCCGATCGAGCATCATGTTGAGGTTTTGCGCCAACCCGTCCAATTCGTCGTTGCTACCCGCCAGCGGCACACGCTGCGTCAGGTCTCCGGCCATGATGGAGCGGCTCGCCGCATTGATCTGATCGATCCGATTGAGAAGCAGCCGTCCGGCGCCGAGCCCGCCCGCAAGCCCTGCTAGGGAGAGCAGACTGAAACCCAGCAGAAAAACCGTGCGCATGCGGTTGGCAAAGACGCGCTGCTCTTCGATGTCACGACCGACAAGTAGACGCGTGCCGTCGGGAAAGAGCACCGGTAACGCCACCGCCAGGCGCTGATCGCCAGCCTGTCGCTCATAGCGAAATGTGCCGCCGGCTTCACCTTCCAGTTCGGGCGGAAGTCTGCTGAGGTTGCCCGCGCGCTTGCGGCCGGTCCGATCTGCAAAAAAGTAAAGCCCCGGCCCCTCCGGCCGCGCGCGCGCCTTCACAGCTTCCGCCACCGACGCCGATCCGGCCGCCGCCTCGATGTGGCGCATCTCCTGCACTTCCGCCCGCAGCCCGGAAAGAACTTGCTCGGTCAGCAGATTGTTCGTTTGCCAGAAGAGAAAGCCGACGATACCCGCGGCCGTGATGAGGAACGCCGCTATGCTCAACGCCGCCAGACGAAACGGGGTCGACGTCCAGGCGGACGCGCCGAGCCTATCCAGCACCGTCACGGACCATGTAGCCGGCGCCGCGCACCGTATGCAGAAGCGGCTTCTCGAAGTTCTTGTCTATCTTCGACCGAAGTCGCGAGACGTGCACGTCGATCACGTTCGTCTGCGGATCAAAGTGATAATCCCACACGTTCTCGAGCAGCATTGTGCGCGTGACGACCTGCCCGGCGTTCTTCATGAGATACTCGAGGAGCCGGTATTCCCGCGGCTGCAAGATGATCTGTTCGCCGCCCCGCGTCACACGATGCGAAAGCCGGTCGAGGACGAGATCGCCCACTACGTATTTTGTCACTTGTTCTTCCGGCACCGCACGCCGCGACAGGGCTTCGATGCGCGCCAGGAGTTCGGTGTAGGCATAAGGTTTGGTAAGGTAATCGTCCCCGCCCGCGCGCAGACCTTTGACCCGGTCGTCCACGTCACCCAAGGCTGACAGGATCAGCACCGGCGTCCGTAATCCGCCTGTGCGCAACGTCTTAACGACCGATAGCCCATCGAGCTTTGGCAGCATGCGATCGACAATCAGCACGTCATAGACGCCGGTCTCTGCAAGCGAGAGGCCTGTTTCTCCATCGCCTGCCAAATCGGCCGCGTGACCGCTCTCTTTCAGCGATTTCTGGAGGAACTGGGCCGTTTCGCGGTCATCCTCGATCACCAGAACGCGCATGCTTATTGGTCTCCCGGCCGCGGCATCCGCCCGGCTACTTTCGTCGATGGCATCTTGCATGATCCGCCTCAACAGGTCGAGGCGGCCAAATCCCATGGAACCACCCATTGGAATACCGGCCGCCTCGGTTGATGTTCAAGAGTTGATCAAGAATAGAGGGGATTAACCCTTATCCTTCTCCTTGCCGCTCTTCGCCGTATCCTTCTTCAACTGCACGGCGACGAAGCGGGTCCGGTCTTGAGACTTGACGCTGAGCATAACCGCCGACCGGCCCATCTCCTGCACCTTTGCGATTTCGCTGGCAACGTCCGCCGGCTTACCAACCGTCTCACCCTGTACCTGCACGATGACATCACCCGGACGCAGACCCTTCTCGGCGGCATCAGACGATGGCTCGACTTCGGTGATCGACACGCCTTCTGCGTTATCGCCCGTAACCGGACCGACGGTCAGCCCGAGGAGATCGAGGGTCGTTTTCTCGACTTCCTTTTTCTGCACGGGCTTACCCTGCTCGAGCTTTGCGATCTCGTCCGGCGATCCGGGGAACATGCCGAGTTTGACCTTCACGTTCTCAGGCTTGTTATTGCGCCAAACCTTCACGTCGACCGTCGTGTCAGGCGCATAGTCGGCGATCTTGCGTGCCAAGTCGCGGCTGTCGGCGATATCGTCTTCGTTCACTTGCAGGATGGTGTCCTGCACCTTGAGCCCCGAGCCAGCAGCCGGACCATTCGGCGTGATCTCGCTGACGAGCGCACCCTTTGCTCCCGGCAAGCCCAGAGCAGAGGCCGTGTCGTCATCCACGTTCTGGATCTTCACACCCAGCCAACCGCGGCTGACCTTGCCGCTCGACTTCAGTTGCTCGATAACTTCGACGGCTGTCTTCGCAGGCACCGCGAAGGCGATACCGACATTGCCGCCCGAAGGGCTGAAGATTGCGGTGTTGACGCCGATCACGTCGCCGTCGAGGCTGAACGTCGGACCACCGGAATTGCCGCGGTTCACGGCCGCGTCGATCTGCAGGAAGTCATACGGACCCGAACCGATATCGCGCCCGAGAGCCGAGACGATACCCGCAGTTACCGTGCCGCCGAGACCGAAGGGGTTGCCGACTGCAATCGCCCAGTCGCCGACGCGCACCGGCTTATTGGCAAACTTCACATGCGGGAACGTCTTGGTGGACTTGATCTTCAGGAGCGCGAGGTCGGTGCGCGGATCGGTGCCGATCAGTTCGGCATCAATCTTCTCCTGATCATCGAAGCTGACCTGGATCTTGGTCGCGCCATCGACGACATGGTTATTGGTCACCACGTAGCCGTCGGCCGAAATCACAAACCCCGAGCCCTGCGCCTGCTGCGGCGGCTTGGGTGCCTGTGGTGCGTTGCGGAACTCCTTCGGCAGCCGCTTGAAGAACTCATAGAAAGGGCTGTCTTCCGGAATATCGGGGAAGCCTTCCGGCAGGCCGCGTGGATCAGTGTTCTCGGCTGTCTTGTCGCCGCCGCCAGCGACCACGGAAATCGAAACCACCGATGGCTTCACCTTCTCGATGAGATCGGCGAACGTCAACGGCGCGCGGCCATACGGCGTTTCAATCGTCGGCGCATCGGCTTTCAGCTGAGCAATCGCCGGGGTCAAGGCGGGCAGTGCGGTCATCAGACCAAGACCTGCCACGGCGCCGGCGATAGCAACCCGGCGACGTCGCGGCATCAAAGCTGGCGCGGGATTTGCTGAACGGGCACCAGACGGACTGGCAGGATTAGGCGTGGTCATTGGGGGAACCTCCATCGAACGAGCCACTCAGGGCGTCCAACTTGACTTATGTGTTGGGGCCTTACGGCCGCCTTTCGGCCGCCTTAAGAGTTGTTAATGAAGGAGGCTTCGGTGACGCCAGAGCCAACGTCTGCGATCCAGAGGCCTTGAGATGCGCGTTTGGAAGAGCTTCTGGGCAGATCTCGAAACTGCCCTCAGAGCGGGAGTTTTTCTCGCTGTCTCAGTCCCGTTCATCGCACCATCGCTTGCCGCCGGCTCCTTGGCTGGCTCCGCTGATCCGAAACGGGAAAGTGCCTCCCCTCTGCTCCATTCCATCGCCGTGTTCGGCGCCGACGACCGCACGCTGCTGCCTTCGCGACTGAAGGCGCTCGAGGCCAAGATCGGCATGTTGTATGAACCGCGCAGCAGGTCTGTCTGCACAGCTTTCTGCATCGACGAATCCACCGTCGCCACCGCCGCCCACTGCCTTTACCGCACACGCGGAGAACGACCTCTTCCGCTTGCCAATGTCACCTTCCGCCTGTCGTCCATGGGAAAAGGCACGAAGGGTGTCCGGATCGCTGGCGCCGCTCAAGGTGCCGCCGCCCAAAACGTGATGACGGGCACGACCAGCCTATCGACGAAGCCACCCATCGATGCCACACGCGACTGGGCCCTCGTTCGTCTCGCCGCGCCCGCCTGCCTCAAAGGAGGACTGCCACTTGCACACCGCACGCCTGCGGAACTTGCAGCGCGCGAAGGTGAGCGTCCTATCTACCAGGTCGGCTATCACGGCGACTTTGGAAACTGGCGGCTGACGTTCAGCCCGCCGTGTGCGGTACGCCGTCCGAGCCTTAGCGAGAGCGGCCGCATCGTTGCCAGCGACTTCGCCGACGCCAGTGCTCTGATCCTGCACACATGCGATACCGGCGGCGCTTCGTCGGGCTCTCCGATATTGATGGATGGCCCGCGCGGCCCCGAAGTCGTCGGCATCAATGTCGGCACTTACCTGCAATCGCATGTGCTCACACAGGCAGGTGAAGTCTTGCATCGCTACCGGTCCGACACAGTCGCTAACACCGGGGTCTCGACTCTTGCGTTCATGGATCAGCGCGACCAGTTCGCCCGCGCGATGATCATTCACGAGCGCGCTGACATCCGGCGCATGCAGCGTGCCCTGACGCAGTCGGGCTATTATCGTGGATCACTGGATGGTCGTTACAGCCCGGGTCTGCGTGAAGCGATTGAAAAATTTGAAGCCGCAGAGCGGCGTCCGAAAACGGGGCTCGCCAGCATCGAACTGCTGCGCCGCGTTGAGACCGTGGTGGCCGGTCGAGGTGGGGGGCCTCGCTTCGAGCCGTCATCGGAACAACTGGAGACGGGAAGCGTCCCGCGGCTACGCCCCTCAGGACCCTAAGTCGATGGTGCGTCAGGTCCGCGTGTCGATTTGATCAGCCGGTCGAGTTCTTCTTCCTCCCGCGCAGACAAAGGTGCTGCCGTCGCGACAGATGCAGCAGGCCGCGCACGCATACCGCGAAGGATGACGACGACAGCTCCTGCAAGTGCCAGAAAGGGCGCGATCCAGAGCAGCAGCGTATGCGTGTTCATCGGGGGCTTCAGAAGCACAAAGTCGCCATAGCGGGCCACCACATAGTCGATCACCTGCTGATCGCTGTCACCCGCCACCAACCGTTCCCGAACCAGAACGCGCAGATCCTTGGCCAGCGGAGCGTCGCTGTCGTCGATCGACTGGTTCTGACAGACGAGACAGCGCAGTCCCGTCGATAGCGAACGCGCTCGCTTTTCCAGGCTTGCATCGGAGAGAACCTCGTCCGGCTGAACCGCGAACACCGGAGGCGAACAAGCAGCCACGAGAAAAATCGCAGCAATGAAAGCTGAAAGGGTCGCGCGCCACCGGCTTGCCATCGACGCTACTCCGCTGGAACGGCGGCAGGCCGCGATCGCGCCCGCTGTGGAGCGCCAACCCTGAGCCGGCGATCGGTCAGTGAGATCATGCCGCCGATGAACATGATGACGGCGCCGATCCAGATGAACCGAACAAACGGATGAAAGTAGAGCCGCAATGCCACCCCGCCGCTTGGCTGCTCATCGCCCAGTGCCACGTAGAGGTCACCCGTCCAGGCTGGATAGATACCCGCCTCTGTCGTCGGCTGTGGCGGCGCGTTGTAAAGCCGTTTCGAAGGCAGCAGCGTCGTGACGGGCGACCCGTTGCGCGTCACCTCGAACTCCGCAATCTGCTCTGAATAGTTGGGTCCCTTGGTCGGCGTGATGCCCTTGAAGAGCAGATCGTACCCCGCGACCTCCGCGCGCTCGCCCGGCTTGAGCGCCACGATCTTTTCCGTCTGATAGCCACTCGTACCGACGATGCCGATCACCATGATGCCGATCCCGGCATGAGCGAGCGCAGTGCCGTACGCCGAGCGCGGCAGACTGATGATACGACGCAGGAACTCGGCCCGCCCGACATCACCGAAGCGCGCCCGCGAGAGAAGATCGGTAATCGCGCCAAACAAGACGAACAGTCCCAGCGCGGCGCACAGCGGCGCAAGCCACGGACCCGGCCCACTCAGTGCCGCCGCCCCGATCGTCACAAGAACCGCAAGCCCGCCGGCGAACGCAAGACGCTGCGCCACGGCGCGGACATCACCGCGCTTCCACGCAAGGAGCGGCCCGAATGGCATCGCGAAAAGCAAGGGCAGCATCAACGGAATGAAGGTCATGTTGAAGAACGGGGGACCGACCGAGATCTTCTCTCCCGTAATTCCTTCCAGAGCCAGCGGATAGAGCGTGCCGACGAGAACCGTCGCGCACGATACCGACAGCAGGACGTTGTTGAGCACGAGGCTGCCTTCGCGGCTGATCGGCGCAAACAGCCCTCCTTGGCGCAACGCTCCGGCACGCCATGCAAAGAGCGCCAGCCCGCCGCCCGTGAAAAACATCATGATCGTGAGGATGACGATGCCTCGATCGGGATCGACCGCAAACGCGTGCACCGACGTCAACACGCCCGATCGCACGAGGAACGTGCCCATCAGCGAAAGCGAGAACGTGAGGATGGCGAGAAGGATCGTCCAAACCTTCAGCGCGTCCCGTTTCTCCATCACCAGAGCCGAGTGAAGGAGCGCTGTCCCCGCCAGCCACGGCATGAACGAGGCGTTTTCGACCGGGTCCCAGAACCACCAGCCGCCCCAGCCAAGCTCATAATAGGCCCACCACGACCCCATGGCGATGCCGAGCGTCAGGCACATCCATGCCGCAAGCGTCCACGGCCTGACCCAGCGCGCCCAAGCCGCATCGATACGGCCCTCGATCAGCGCAGCGATGGCAAACGAGAACGCCATCGAGAAGCCCACGTAACCCGCGTAGAGAAACGGCGGATGGAATGCGAGGGCGGGATCCTGCAGAATGGGATTGAGGCCCCGCCCTTCGAACGGCGCCGGATCGACGCGCTCGAACGGGTTCGACGTGAAGAGCATGAACAGCAGAAACGCGATCGCGATCGAAGCCTGAACGCCGAGCACATTTGCCCGAAGCGTCGCCGGAAGGTTGCGCCCGTAGAGAGCCACCGCTGCACCGAAGAGCCCCAGGATGAGAACCCAGAGCAGCATCGAGCCCTCGTGGTTTCCCCACACGCCGGCAATCCGGTAGATCAGCGGCTTTTCCGAATGTGAATTATCGGCGACGTTCAACACCGAGAAGTCGGATGTGACGAACGCGTGCATGAGCGCAAGGAACGAAATGACGAGCAGGCTGAATTGTACGACCGCCGCGCTGTCACCGACCGCCATGAGACGTGCATCCCGCACGTGCGCGCCCCACATGGGCACAATCATCTGCGCTGTCGCCACGACAAGCGCGAGGATCAGCGCGAAATGTCCGATCTCGATGACCATACGTTTCTCCCCTGGACCGGCAACGCCGGCTCTAGCTAATAGCCCGCGCCGCTTTTGTGCTGTGCGCCGGGACCGAGCTTCACGCCCTTTTCTTCCAGCGATTTTGCGACTTCGGGAGGCATGTAGTTTTCATCATGCTTGGCGAGCACCGTGTCCGCCACGAACAACCCATCCGGACCGAGCTTGCCTTCGGTGACCACACCTTGACCCTCGCGGAAGAGATCCGGAAGGATGCCGGTGTACTGAACGTTGACCTTCGCCAACGTGTCCGTCACAGCGAACTCAACCGTCGTACCCTGACCGCGCTTGACAGAACCATCCGCCACCAAGCCACCAAGCCGGAAACGTGTGCCGGCTTCGATCTTCTTATCTGCCACGTCGCTCGGTGTATGGAAGAATACAATGCTTTCGCGGAAAGCGAACATGACGAGCAGCGAGGCGATCGACAGAATGGCCACGCCCGATCCAATGAGAACGCCGCGCTTCTGTTTGCGTGTCATTTCTTCTCTTCCTTCGCCGCACCCTCGACGCCGAGTTCGGCTGCAGCGGTATTGACCTGTTCCAGCGCCGAGGCATCGTCGCCAAGCGCCTTGCGCGCATCCGATAGAGCCTTCGCCGCGTCGTCCTTTCGCCCGAGTACCATATAGGACCGCATGAGCTGTGCCCAACCAGCCGGATCTTTACCATCCGTTGCGAGCCGTCCAGCCAGCCGCGCCACCATACCCTCGATCATCGCCTGCTGCCCGGCCGCGTCGGATGGCATCCCGCCGCCGCCCGGCACAGTGCCACTAGACATTCCGCCCGAAACTGGCGGTTCGACCGTCTCTCCTCGTGCCAGACGTTCTACGGCGGAAATGCGAACTTCGATCGCCGCCGTCATAGCCGGCGTCATCTGTGGCGCTTTGATGAGCGCGCGATAATCGGCCAATGCCTCCGCGAATTGCCCGTCCTGTTCTTTGGCCAGCGCAAGCCACATCCGCGCGTCCAAACGATCAGGCTCCAGTGCGAGAAGCCGCTCCGCTGCCGTCTTCGCGTTCGGATTGACGATCCCGTTGTTTGCAAGGATCTCGGCCTGAACGAAACCGGCCAGCCGCTTCGGTGTCTCCCCAAGAAGCCGGTTCGCATTGGCGAAGGCTTCAGCCGCCTGACCGTATCGCTCCATCCGAAGATAGACCGGGCCGATGACATCCCACCCGTTGCCGTCGTCCGGCGCCGACCGTAAGCGCTGTTCCACGCGAGCGATCATGGCGTCGACCTGGCTCCGCGCCGCGTCCTCCGCGGTGCGCCCGGCGTGGGGCATATCCGGCAGACCGGGTGAGCCAAGCTGGGCATAAAGAATGAGCGCCAGAACCGGAACGGAGAGAGCAGCGATCCCAACGACACGCTCCGATCCCCGCGTCGCCGCTCTCGCCACACCGGCATCCGAATCCGCCGCGCGGGTGAGCATTCGACGCCCGACCTCAGCCCGCGCCGACTGCGCTTCCGACTCCGAAAGCAAGCCCCGTGCACGATCCGCATCGATTTGCAGGAGCTGATCGGCATAGACGGCAACATCCGCATCTGCCGAGCCCGCTGCAGCCTCGTGGGCACGCCGGTAGCTCCAGAGAAGCGCGCCGACGACTCCCGCGGTCAGTATCGAAAAAAATACCCAGAGCAGCATGTCTGATCCACGGGTGAATGAGTGTGGCTTGGATAGGAGCCCCCCCACCGGGTGACAAGGCCCAAAGCATCTAGAGCCCTTCTGTCGCGGGCGATCAGGTCAGGAGATGAATCGCGCTCAACAACGAAAAAGCCGCCGGAGCCTTTCGGCCCCGGCGGCTTACAAATTGGTAACGTCGACCATACGGGAGGTCAGGTCAGGTTACGTTGGTCCACGTCCCATCAGGGTTCCGGCAAGCCGTTCCCGTCATCGATTGCGGACGACCTTCAATATAGACCTTATGTGTATAGTCACGGCAGTCGTTGCCCGCGCGCTTGTATGGACGGCTCGGCACCACCTCACCGTAACGCCCGTTGTCCGGATTGCGCCATTGCTTGGCCACACCCGACTGCCCGCGCTCCAGCGCATCGAACTCTGCCTGCTGGGCCAGCATACGGTCCTGTTCATCCATCGACCGGCCAACCTCGCTGCCGACGATACCGCCTATTACGGCGCCGATCGCAGTAGCGGCGACACGTCCCGATCCCTTGCCGACCTGATTACCAAGAATTCCGCCCGCCAGCGCACCCACGGCGAGCCCGGTATCGGCCTTGTTCGGACCTTCTCCGCTGCATCCTGCGACGAACGCAGGGATCAAAGCCAAAGCAAGGTAGCGCGACTTGCGCATCAGTGGTCCCCTATGTTCCTGCCGTAACCATTGCGCCAGGGAGGTACGACACCCCCGTCCTCCGGGCAAGGCAGGCCCCAATCAATCCAAAGGATTACCATCTCGATTCGGGCGAAAGTTCGACTCCAGCCCTCGGGTTATGCAGAATTTTCAGCCCGCCGCCGGCAACTCCAGTCGCGCCTCCAACCCTCCGAGTTCGCCCTCACCAAGCTTTAAGCTCCCGCGGTATTGCTGAGCCAGATCGGTCACGATCGACAGCCCCAATCCCGATCCTGGCTTCGTCTCATCGAGCCTCAACCCCCGTTTACCGAGCTTCGCACGCTGTTCTGGGGGCAGCCCCGGCCCATCATCTGACACGGTCATGATCAGCCGCCTCTCCCGTGCACCCACCTCATGTTGTAGGAACACGGCGAGCCGAACTTTCGCGTTAGCCCACTTGCAGGCGTTGTCGAGAAGATTGCCGACCATCTCTTCCAGATCTTGCTTCTCACCCTGGAACTTGGCTCCGGCCTCACACTGGAAGTCGATCCGGATGTCCCGGTCGCGATTGATCCGTTCAAGGGCGCGAACGATCGGCTCGACCACGGTCCGTACATCTGTGGCGCGTCCGATGACACCCACACGCCCCGCCATCCGTGCGCGTTCCAGATAGAGATTGATCTGGTCCCGCATCAGCCCGGCCTGCTCGGCTATCTTCTCACCCACCGGGCCCTTGTCCTCGCGCGCCTCGTTGGTGATCACCGCAAGCGGCGTTTTCAACGCATGAGCCAGGTTGCCCACCTGCGTTCGCGCCCGGTCGACGATGTCCTGGTTGGATTGAATGAGCGCGTTGAGTTCCGTCTGTAAGGGTTCGATTTCCGCCGGGAGCGTGCCTTCAAGGCGCATCGCGTCACCGGATCGGACGGCGGCCAACCCTTGCTCGATGCGGTGTAGCGGCAGAAGTCCAAAGCGGACCTGAAAAAGCGTTGCCGTCACGAGCCCCAGTCCCGTCAATGCAAGCGCAATGGCAAGGCGCGTCTGGAAATTTCGGTTGCGGATTTCAAGCCATGCGATTGGTCCCGCCACACTCACCGCATAGCGGGGCGCGTCCGGCTGATGCCCCTTGGTGTCCACAATCTCGATGACCCGGATGGGCTCGCCAAGTGGCCCTTTCGTATTCATCCAACGCTGGCCGAGTTGATCGGGCTTAACTTTGGCTTCAAAGGGCGACGGCAGTGTTGCCGTCGCCAGCGACGCAGAAACGAGTTGCAAAGCTGTCGCATCATCCAGCGGCTTGATTTGCCAGTACCAGCCTGACTGTATTTCCTCGAACAGAGGCTCATAGCGATTGAGCGGCGCCACCGGCTCCGAGCCGCCACTCAGAAGCGCATCGACGGCGATCGAGTTGACGAGCTTTTCCAGCCGCTGATCGAAATTCGCCCGGACGTCCTCGCTGTAGAGTTTGAAGATGATGTAGCCGGCGATCGGAAGAACGACCACCAGCCAGGCGGCAGAAGTCGCAAACAAGCGAAACGCGAGCGAGTTAAACCGCATCTCCGCCCTGACCCATGCGGTAGCCGAGCCCGCGAACCGTCTCGATCACTTCCGTTGGCAGTTTCTTGCGCAACCGGCCGATGAAGACTTCGATGGTGTTGCTGTCGCGATCGAAATCCTGCTCGTAAAGATGCTCGACGAGTTCCGTTCGCGACACGACCCGACCACGATGATGCATCAGATAGGCAAGCAGCCGGTATTCATGCGACGTCAGCTTCACCTGTTGTCCGTTGCACGTCACGCGCGCCGTCTTCGTATCCAGCCGAACCGGCCCGCATTCAATTTCACTCTTCGCATGGCCCGACGCACGCCGCACCTGCGCGCGCACACGGGCGAGCAGCTCCTCCATATGAAAGGGCTTGGCGACGTAATCGTCTGCGCCCGCATCCATGCCGGAGACCTTGTCGCTCCACCGGTCGCGCGCTGTGAGTATGATCACCGGCACGACGCGGTTGGAGCGGCGCCACTGCTCCAGCACTGAAATGCCGTCCTTCTTGGGCAGTCCCAAATCAAGGATGATGAGATCGTAGGGTTCGGTGTCGCCGAGAAAATGCCCCTCCTCACCGTCGTATGCGGTATCGACCGCATAGCCCGCATCCCCAAGCGCCCGGACGAGTTGCCGGTTAAGATCCTTATCATCTTCGACGACGAGTATTCGCACGGGTGCCGGTTCCTTGGCCTTCAGGTTGCAGAGCCGGTTTTTTGCAACTCCGGCCACCGCCTCGATTATAGAGAGGAATACGGCGTTTCCTAGCGGCTGAACGGCCGCTTGGCATCCACGATGACGCGAGTGTGCCGCCCATCCCGTCCGCGCATCAAAAGCCGGTAGACATACGTCTGCCCTTGCATACAGAGCGTCACCTTGACCAGATCCCCCTTCAGCCGCTTGCGCGCAAGGGCCGTGACCGCTTCGACGCTCGCAAGACCTTCGGATTTGACCACCGGCACGGCCGTCGACCAATCCTCAATGCAAACCTCGTCCGCCCCCGCGGAACGGACCGGCGCCGCGAGAGCCAACGCAAAGACAAGGTGTCGGAAACGGAGCATCATGATGAGTGCGTTGAGAGAATAGCCGGCCACAATTCACCCGACACTACACCAACCCGACTGAACCCCGCATGAATGGCGCGTGCTAAAGCTTTACATTCATCTCGCGCCGAACGAGCGGAGCCGTTGCCCGGGCCCGACCATAGAGCGTCATGAGTGTGCCGATGAATGCGGCAATCGCCTGGACGATTGCCCCGGCATCGCTTCCGATCTGACGCACAGCATCGCTCGTGATGTCGAGCCCCACCAGCGGCCCAAGTGTCGGCAGAATGGCTGCGGCCGCAGTGACGAACGCACCCCACACGGTAAGCGAATGGCCCCACCACTTCGTCGACGTTGCAGTATCGGTCATGGAAGCAACTCCTTCATTTGCAAGTTTCGGTTTGGACTGAGCGTTGAGCGCCGGCGGCGCGGGATCAGCGGCCCCTTGGGAAAGAGCCGCAGCTTTGGTGGCTGCCACGCGATTGAGCCACCCGCGGCCAAACCGCCAGAAGTGCGGGAGCGCGCGATAGCGCCGCTCGCGTATGGCCGCATAACGGTTGATGACGGTGTCGACCTTGGCCGACTGGAAGGCCCGCCGCGTGATCGGACCGATCTCACCGTCGGCCTCCACATTGAGCGCCTCCTGCAAGAACCGCGTTGCCCCGCCGACGCCGTGGTTCACAGCTGCATCGAAGTGGAACAGATCAAGTCCCGCAGGGAGCTCTCGCGCTATAGGACGGCAGCCAATAGCGCTTCCGGTAGATTGCGCGCACCGTCTCTGCATCGATCGATCGCAATCCCGCAATCAGCGACGACCGTGATGACGCGTCCACCGTCCTGCCGACGTAGGTCGCATACGTTCTCAACGTGATGCCGTAGTTCGTCGGCCCGCCGGGATCGTGAGGGTCATCGCTATATCCGCCCTCCATCTTGAGGACGTGGGTCAGCGCAGCGTCGAACCGGTCGTCATCGCGAACCTCAGCAGGAACGGCGGGCGGGTCGTCAGAAACATCACCCGGCCATCTGAAGCCGAGCAGCCGCGACCGCGCAAACACCTGCACCGTCACCGCGTTGCGCTGGTTGCCACCGAGCAGCACGAGGCCACTGTCCGTTTCGCCAACGACGAAACCCACGTGCCCGAGCGCCACATTAGAACCGCGCGACAGCACAGCCACGCAACCCGTCCGCGGCGCCTCGAGCGCATCACCCCAGACGAGATAAGATCGCGCCCGCAGACGACCGCGTTGAGCGATGCCCCGACCGCTCCAGCATGGCCCCCGCGAACGCGGCACACCAGGCGAACTCATATTCGGCCCGCGCTGTATCCGGCGTCTCGCGAAAACACATGCGCCACCGACCCATTCGGCCACACGATGCGCCCGTTCGACGCTTCGAACACCGGCCGCTCGCTCTCCGGATGCACGCTGAGAAGCCCGGACGCGCCCTCGATCATCACCCGCCGCACGTCGGCGAACGTCTCGCCGATCAGCGCGATCCGCCGCCGTTGAGGACCAGCACCTGACGATGCGGCTACCTGTGAGTCCCACAAACCCAAAGCCTGCGCGCGAACCCACTCCGCCCCCGCGCGTGTTTTGCCGGCGCCACGGCCGCCGAGCAGCAGCCAAACGCGCCAATCGTCAGCCGACTCCGGTGGCAGCTGATCGTCCCGCGCCCAGAACCGCCAGTCGAAGTAGATCCGGCGGATCTGGGCGTCGGTGAGATCACTCAGACTTGCCGGTGCCGTCGTGCAGTTTGGCGCTGAGCCGCTCAAGACGCTCCGCAATCTCGCGACGCATCCGTTCGGCTTCGGCACTGTCATTATTCTTGCCTCCGTCGGACGTCTCGGGCGCTTTCTTCGGATCGGCGATGTCGGTCATCCGCTCCATCGCCGTCATCGTCGACGTCAGCGCCTTCGCCGCCCGTTCCTGTTCTTGTGCCGTCATGTTGGGATTGTTGACCACGTTGCTCTCCATCTTTTCCAGTAGCCGGTCGATGATGCGATAGAGCCGCTCCATGCGCTCCGCGTGCGATTGCACTGGTCGATCGCCCTCGACCGAGCAGCCGGTTCCTTCAACCACCGGATCGCTGGTCGCAGGCTCGGCCCGCAGCAACGGTGGTGGTCGCGCAACCGGCGGTGCCACGTCCGCGGCCGACTTGACGACGCCCGACGACCGCATCCGCCAGTTCTCGAGCGCGATGCGGTCATAGAGCTGATGCCGCTGTATTCCGAACCGCGCGAGGATCCGCGTCACCGGCTCTGGCGTGTCCTCATACGCCACACGGACCGCCGCCCATGCGTCGTCATCGAGGACCACACGCGGACGCGCCATGCGGAGCCACTCCAGTCTTCATCGATGCCGGGATAGAAATGCGAACTGGTGCGAGCCGCGCCTCACAAAGAGCCGCGAAAACAAAACGGCCCGAATGCATCACCGCATTCGAACCGCCCGCAACTCTCGCACCATACAAAAAACCTACACGACGACCGTCACGCTGTCAAACAAAAAATCTAAAATAATCTATCATAATCAGATAGTTAGATGGCGTGAAAGAACGCAACCACTCAGTCTATCGCACTCCGTCGATGCGGGGATAAGTCGTAAATACGCGATGATGTCGGACTGCTCGACCCGCCCAAGCTTCATCGTCGCTGCGCAATGAGTTGGTTCATCGTTGGTCTGCGGACGATCCAAGAAATTGATCTTCATCAACGAACCCCATCGCGGTATCGTCCAACGATCTCGCAGCACGGGAGCGTCCTCGAACGCAACCCCGTATCAATGGGAGGTTTCAATGCGTACGCGTTCTCTAAGTGGCCTCGTCCTCGCACTCCTGGTCGCGGTCGCAAGCATGACGGTCGCCACTGATCGCGCCGATGCACATCGCTATCGCGGCTTGGGTTGGGGCATAGCGGCTGGCGTTGCCACCGCAGTTATCATCGGCAGCGCCTACCGTCACCACTATTACCGGCCTTATTACGGCTATGGCTACGGCGGCTACCCCGCCTACTCTTATAACGACGACTATTATGACGACGCCTATTACTATCGCCCTTACCGCGTCTATCGCCCCTACCGGGCCTATCGTCCCTACGGTTACTATCGCCCATACGGGTATGCCCGCGCGCGGTCGTACTACAGCCCCTATCGCGGTTATGGAGCTCGCCGCGCATACAGGGCGCACCGCGTGTATCACCGCCGCCGCTAACGCTACGAGAGAGGCGGCGAGCGACCTAACTCTCGCCGTCCTCGAAATCTGAAATGATGTACCGGGCGAAGTTGTGGGCCCGCACACCCTTCTCCGACCGAGCGAAGCCGCGCACCGAGATTCCCGCTTGGTGCACGGTTTCCGGGTCACCTGATAGTAGCGGGTGCCACCATGCCAGCCCACGGCCTTCCTTCACGCGCCGGTATCCACACGTCGCCGGCAGCCATTTCAGCGTCCGCACCTTTTCCGGCGTGAGATTGATGCAGTCCGGCATCTTGTCGAACCGGTTCGCGTAATCCGAGCACCGGCATTGCCCGATATCGAGCAGCGCACAGGACAGCCGCGTCAGCACGATTTCGCCCGTATCCTCGTCCTCGAGTTTGTTGAGGCAGCATCGCCCGCAGCCGTCGCAGAGCGATTCCCATTCCGCAGCCGTCATCTCCTCCAGGGACTTTGTTTCCCAAAAGGGCTTAGGCTCGACACCGTCTTTGACCTTGACACGTTCGGGCATGCCACGGCCCCCTCGCGCCTCTGGGGCGGAAAGTGCTAGATCTGGGGCCTCGGATCGCGAACGATTCCGCCGGCCCTGCCCCATCTTGGCCATGTCGTGCTGCCCTTTTGTCGGCGCCGCGCGTCTGTCGTCGAGAGGTCCCGGTGTTAAGGGGTCCGGTTGGTGTTCGCGGCCGTGGTTCGAGGATTGCGTCCTCGATAGAAGACGTCATTAGCGAGGCGGACGAGTTTGAGCGACTGGTTTTTCAAGCAGGGCGGCCGTGACAAGCTCTCGAACCTTCTTGGTCTCGATGCCAAGATCGATTCGACCCTGTCGGAAACGTGGTCGCGCGTCCGCGACGCCTGGAACGCCGGCCAGACCTTCTTTGCCCGATTTCAGCTGACCGGCTGGAAGCGCCTCTTCAATGAACTGGCCTCCGAAGGTCTGACATTGGGGGCCGGCGGCTTCGTCGTTCTCTTCGCGCTCGCCATTCCCGCCTTCAATGAGTTCGATGAAGGCAAGTTCCTCACGGGCCGCTACAGCGTCAAGTTGCTCGATAAGGAGGGCAACGAGATCGGCAAGCGGGGCATCCTGCACAACGATGCCGTGCCGCTCGAAGAAATACCCGAGAGCGTGATCAAAGCCACGCTTGCCACCGAAGACCGCCGCTTCTTCGAGCACTATGGCATCGACGTGCTCGGTACCGCCCGCGCACTGGCTGAAAACCTGCGCGCCAACGATGTCGTCCAGGGCGGCTCATCGCTCACCCAGCAGCTGGCGAAAAACCTGTTCCTCTCCTCGGAACGCTCCCTGGAGCGCAAGATCAAGGAGCTGTTCCTCTCCTTCCTGCTCGAGAGCCGCTTCACCAAGCGTGAAATCCTCAAGCTCTACCTCGACCGCGCGTACATGGGCGGCGGAGCCTTTGGCGTGGAAGCTGCTGCACAGTTCTATTTCGGCAAATCCATTCGCGAGGTGACCCTCGCCGAGGCAGCCCTTCTCGGCGGACTCTATAAAGCGCCGACGAAGTACGCGCCGCACGTCAACCTGCCCGCATCCCGCGCACGTACCAACGAAGTTTTGCAGAACCTCGTCGAAGCCGGGTTCTTTACCGCCGCAGAGGTCCACGAAGCGCGTCTCAATCCGGCGAAAATCGTCGAAGCGCGCACCACCGACAGCCCGGATTGGTTCCTCGATTACGCCTTCGAAGAAGTGCAGAAGCTGGCGGAAGGCAAAGGCCAGTATGTGCTCACCGCGCGCACCACGATCGATCTGTCGATGCAGAAAGCTGCCGACGATACCATCGTACCCTTCATCCGCCAGCGCGGCCGCAGCCTGCGTCTCAACTCCGGCGCGCTGGTCGCCATGGAAACCGACGGCGCCGTGCGCGCCATGGTCGGAGGACCCGACTACGGCGAAAGCCAGTTCAATCGCGCCACCAACGCGCGCCGCCAGCCAGGATCATCATTCAAGGTCTATGTTTACGCCACCGCGCTCGAACGCGGTTACAAACCGACGACCGTTGTCCGCGACGCGTCCCGGTCGTGCGGACGCTGGAGCCCGTCCAACTACGGCGGAGGCGGCGGCTCGGGCTCGCGCCTGCCGTTGTGGATGGCCCTCGCCAAATCCTTGAACACCGTTGCCGCCGAACTCTCTTTTGCCGTCGGCCGCGAGAACGTCATCGAGATGACCCAGCGCCTCGGCATCAAGGGCATCCGCAAGACCTGTTCTATGGCGCTCGGCGACTATGGCATCACACCGCTCGAGCACACCGGCGGTTTCGCCACGTTCGCCAACGGCGGCAAACGCGCCCTGCCCTACGCCATCACTGAAATCTACAATTCCAAGGGCGAACTGATCTACAGCCGCGAGCGCGACGAACCCGCTCCACCGCAGATCGTAAAGCCGGAAGTCGCCGCCGGCATGAACTGGATGATGAACAAGGTTGTCACCGACGGCACCGCCCAGCGCGCCGGCCTCGAGTTTACACATTCGGCAGGCAAGACCGGCACGAGCTCCGGGCCGAACGACATCTGGTTCGTCGGGTTCACCGGCCGTTATGTGGCCTCCGTCTGGCTCGGCAACGACGACAACCGGCCCATGGCAAACGGCAACACCGGGGGTCAGATCGCAGCGCCCATCTGGCACGACTTCATGGCGGTCGCTCATAAGGACATGAACATCCCGACCTTGCCCGGTCTCGATCCCCATCCTGCCCAAGTCGCCGAACAGCAGCGCATCGCGCAATTGCGCATCACCGACCCGGCGCTGGCCGCCCAGTTGACGGGCGAAGCGGAAGCTCAAGCCAAGGCCTCGCGCCGTCTGCCGGATGCGGCCCGCGAGGCTCTGCGCCAGATGGCAAGCGATCTGCGCAAAGCTGCTGGTCTTGCCGCAAAGCCGGCCGGCGGCAGCGGTGGCGCGCCGGCACCAACCGCTCCAGCTGGCAAGCCGGGTGATCGCGCAGCCTTGCCTAATTCCGCCCCCGGCCGAGCCGCGAGTACGGACACGCGCTCGAGCGGGGTCGTGCAATGATCCGCACCTTGTTCGATGGCACGCGTTTCGGCGGCGGATTGCAGACGCTGCCGCAACGGCTCTTTGCCCGTGCCGCCCCCGGCGCGCGCTCATGGACCGCAAAGCTGCGCGGCACCAGCTTCTGGCGTCATCAGGTCAAGAAGCGGATTGCGATCTTCCTGCGCCTTCTGACCGACTGGGCGCTGTTCATTCTTATTGTGCTCACCGGCGGCTTTGGCAGCGCCTACTACATGATGGACGTCGGCACTCGCCTGTCCACAGTGACCGAGGGCCCTTGGACGTTGTGGACCACGGCTGCGCGGCCCGATGCCGACCCGTACACGCGCGCCCACTATGCGCGCCTTGGTGCTCTTCCGCTGTCCAGCGAAGTCGCCGAAACGTGGCTCGCACGCGACGACAGCAACGGCAGCGCTCTGCATTCTTCATGCGACTACGAGATGACCCTGCGGCCACCGGAGTCCTCCTGGTGGAGCATCGCAGTGTTCGATCGCGACGGCCGCCTGATCCAGAATGCCGCCGAACGCTATGCCTTCACCAGCGACACCGCAGCGATCTCTCCCGACGGCCGCTTCGTTGGTCTGCTGTCGCGTTCGGCCGGCGGCGGCAACTGGCTGCCGACCAGCGGTGCCGGAAACCTGAGCGTCGTCTACACCGTCATCGACATGAGCCTCGCCACCGGAACCGGCGACGAGGCGCGCGACCTCTCCGCCCGCGTCCCAACGATTACCGCCAAGGGCTGCAGATGAAGACGATCCTTGCCCGGCTCCGCAATTTCGATCCGCGGCTCGTGCTGGCGGCCTTCTTCGCCATGGCCATCCTGCATATGGCGACGACCTTCGCCGCGCCCAGCATCGCAATGTCGACGGCATGGGATCGGCTCGCCCCGGCGCTCAAATCCAACACGATGGTCGTATTCCCGCCCATCACGCCCGACACCCAGCCATTGCCCTATCTCGCCCCCGATACGAGGGTCGCCATGTGCCTTTTCGACACCCGTGGCGGCAAGGTGGCGATCACCGCATCCCTGCCGGCGCCGGGCTGGACGCTGACACTCTACGATCGCACCGGTGCCGCGATCTATGTCGCCGCCGGCCGCCCCGATCAGCCGACAGCGATTTCCCTTCTGCTCGTGCCCGACGATGATCGCTTCATGGGTCTGACGCCGGAAGCACAAGGCCGCCGCTCACCCCGCCAGTCGCAATTGCAGGTTCAGGCCAGAAAAGGCCTCGCCGTGCTGCGCGCGCCCGATGCAGGCTACGCCTACCGCGCCGTCAACGAAGCGGAACTGAGCCGCGCCACCTGCCGCAGCGTCGCCGACAAGCGCTGATCGATCTCACTTGGCCCCGCGTGCCTTGCCCCGCCCGCCGCGCGACGGCTTCGGTGATGGCTCACCCGGCTCGGCGGCGCGCTCATAGCGCACACCCGGAAAAATCACGATCTCACCGCCGGCATGCGTCGACGCAGCGCCGCCCGGCACATCTTTCTCATGAGAGCCGGACCCTCCGGCGAACGCGGGACGAAACGCGAGCACGTTGCTCATCGTGAGCCTCCCCGAATAATTGCGATCCGACGGCATCGTTCGAATCGCACATTCCATTATCTTAATTCGAGGTCTTAACGAAACGTTAATGATGCGCCGGCTCACCCCGCCGGCCCAATGATCCAGTCGTCCAGAAAATGCCGCCCGTCGCGCGCTTCCACCTCCACGATCCACACATCCGGATCGAACGAGCGCTGCCGCTCGAGAAACGCGTCCACCTCATCATCCGCCACAGCCCGCCCACCGAGCACCGGCATCATCGGCCGATCGGACTGCGCCTCATCGAGCCCCGCCGGTGCAGGCCCGAACAGCAACGACGTCCCATCCAGCCGGTTGACGCGCACGAAGATCGCGCCTGCATCATCGTCGCCGTGACGCACGACGACGGCCATCACCCCCTCGCCCGCCAATCGCCGGATGTAAGCCTTGATCCAGATTCCGGCCTTGAGCCGCATGCGCAATGATCCTGCAATCGGCCAGTGACGACGCCCAACGCCCAGCGCGCCTCAGCGCCGTTCAGCCGTCCGCGGCGTCGTTGTGCTGAGCCGCGTCAGCCGTGTCAGCAGGTCCCCCGAAATGCGCCCCGTATCCGGCATCGCCTGCTGCTTTTCGAACGCCCGGATTGCGGCAATCGTCGTCTCGCCCAGACGGCCATCGGCCCGCCCCACCTTATAGCCGAGCTTGCCGAGCGACACCTGCACCGACCGGATCAGAGCGTCCGCCTTCGGCCCCGGTGCCAGCGATGCCGCCGTCGCGGTCCCCCGCCGGCCGTCTTTGATCTTCGCCAGCAGCACATCGCTGGGCTCCGCCGTCAACGGCAATCCGTTATCGACTTCGTAGGCGAGGATGGCCGCTTGCGTCACCGGCCCCGCGATTCCATCCGTGCCGCCCGTCTCATAGCCTTTCGCCGCCAGCGCCATCTGAACCGCACGCGTCGTCTGCGTTGGATCTGCCGTCCCCGGCGGTGAGACCAGCACGCGCTGAGCGATCCCCGGCGTCAATGGCCCCGAACTCGTCGGCACCGGCCCGCCCACGCGCGACGCCGCGCCTGCCGGGGCCCCGACAGGCAACTCCGGCCGCTCATTTCTCTGATCGAGTTCCGGCACTGCCAACGCCGCCGTTTCACGCACCGCGCCCCACATCCCGCTGCGGTCGGCGACGCGCTCCACGCGCGCGCCGGGCTGCATCACCGTCAGGTTGATGGCCATCGCGGCCGACAACACCGCGAACAGTGCCGTCGCCAATCTCGAAATGCGTGCCGACATGCTCCCTCGAGGTCCATCGTGGCCCTGACGCTCGCGAGTATCCCGGGCGCGCGTTAATGCCTCGTTAACCGCACGCTCCTTTACGCACCCTTACTGCAATCCATAAAATTCAAATCAAATGCACTCACCTACCGTTCCGGTTCTTTGATCGCCATGAGCTATGGTTTCGCTTGAGGCGCATCAAAGCCTCGCACCCGATCTTCAGGTATTGAACGCAAATGTCTCTGCTGCGAACGATCATTGTTGTTGGTGCCGTGATTGCGCTCCTGCCGTCGGACAGGGCGCAGCAGGAACGGCTGCAGCAGGCTGCTGTCGACGCAGCCCACTGGACGATGACGTTCTGCGAGCGCAACGCCAAGACCTGCGATAACGCGGGCGCCGCCTGGGATGTCTTCAAGACCAAGGCCGAGTTCGCTGCCGGCGTCGCCTACGATGTAGCCATGACGCACGTCTTCAAGCCCGACGCCGAGACCGCCGCGACGGGAACCGTGGAGACTTCCGGCATCATCCATCGCGGCACGTTGACGTCCCGCGACCTCCAACCCGGCTGGCGCGGCACTGAACCACGCCGCTAAGGCAGGTTCGACGATCCCTCAGTCCTGCCCGTGTCCTGCCGGCGCCTTGCCCCACTCGCCCATTGCCCTTAAGTCCTGCATGAAGGGTGCCGCGCGTCGGTCACCGCCACAGGATCCGGCATGACGTTTTCCGAACTCAAAGAAAACTTCTCCCTCGTCGACGACTGGGAGGATCGCTACCGCTACGTGATCGAGCTTGGCCGTGCGCTGCCGGGCCTGCCCGATGCTGCAAAGAGCGATGCGAACAAAGTCCGTGGCTGCGCCAGCCAGGTCTGGCTCGTCACCAAGCTGACGCCGCGCGACGGCAAGCCCCCCATCATGCACATCGAAGGCGACAGCGATGCCCACATCGTGCGCGGGCTCGTTGCCATCCTGCTGACGATCTACCAGGACAAGCCCGCCGACGAGATCGCCGCGCACGATGCGCTCAGCGATTTCGCCGAACTGGGCCTCAAGGATCATTTGACGCCACAGCGTTCCAATGGCCTCGCATCGATGGTCGCCCGCATCCGCGCAGAAGCCCGCGCGGCGGCGGTGTCTCAGTCGGCCGACGGTTGATCCGCCGGCTCAAGTTTCCGGATTGCTGATCGACGGCCGATAGTCCGGAGCCCCCCAGTGCCGCGCCTGCGCCTGCCGGCCAGCCCCCGCACTCCCGCCGCCTTCGACGATTCCGTAATGCCGCGCCAGGCTCGTCAGCGCGATCTGCAGCACGATTTTGCCGGATCGCTGCGGCCACCCCACACTGCGCTCCAGATCTTCCAGACCTTTGAGAAAGCAGCACACGTCGACGAGAATGCTGGCGAGTTCCGGTCCCACTGCCGAAAGCGCGCGGTTCACGCGTTCGCGCGCAGCCAGCACGCTATCTGCGATATCGACGCCGCCGCCCGATGTCCCGCGCCGACCGCCCGCGGCCGCACCGAGTGCCGCATCCCAGCTCGCCGTCACGCGTGGTCCAAGCTGCGCGAATGAGAAATCCGCCCGCAGCCGTTCTCCCGCCTGGAATTGCGCGTCGCTGATCAGCGCCGATCCATCCTTGCCACGCCGCCGCCGCAGCCACGCCAGCGGGCTCTCATCCGCGTTGATCCCCGGCCGCCCGTCCCGCGGTGGCGTGATGTCCCGCTGCACGGCTCCGCACGTCAGCCGGCGCACGGCATCCCGCCCCTTCGCCGATAGACGCCAGCACGCGCCCTGCTCGTCCTCTTCGATGAAGCCGGCGCGGCGCGCGCGTTCGAAGTCCGCCCACACCACCGTACCCGCGGGTTGCCCATCCTTGAGCAGCGCGAGAGGCGCCGCACCTGCGCAGCCCTGAAGCGGCGGCGCGACCACGACCGTGGACCGCTGCGCCAGCTTGCGCAGCATCTGGCTGAGTTCCAGATGCGGACCGCTCTCCGTCATATCCCCCTCCTCCATCTCCTTTGCCCCCCTCATGATGCGACCCGCGAACACGATGCGCCGCAAATTGCCCCGGTCGCTGTTCCGGTCGCTGCGCCATGCGGCGTCAACCGGTAGCGCACGATCGCCTCGAGAAGATCGAGCACCCGGTCGAACCGCCGGTCATCGCGCAAATCCTCGATCCGTGCGCACGCATGCGCCACCGTTGTCCTGTCGCGCGCGAAGATCCGCCCCACATCCGTCAGGCTTTGTCCGCACGCGACATGGCTGAGATACATCGCGATCTGCCGCGCGAACGCGATCCGGGCTCGTCCCCGTGTCACCGATTCAAATTCTTCCGCCAGCACGCCGAACACCTGACCGACGCTTGCTTCGATCACCACGCGCATGTGTTGGGGCGCCTTACTTGTCGGCGGCGCACGCCGGCTCACCCGCCGCAGGACCAACCGTGCCTTGCGAGGCGATCGAATGGGCGACAGGGCGCTGTCATTGAGAAATACAATGGCCGGGATCTTGCGGATCGTATCGCCATCGAAACGCTGCATCAGAACACCTCGCGAAATGGATCGATGCCGGAAGCCTAAGCGCACACATGCACTGCACCTCTCGATTGATAGGGCGTCGGTGAACGGCGGGGATAAATAGAAATTTTTGCCGGTTTAACGGTGTGAGCCGCGGGTTATCCCCGCCCGTCACACGCATGAGAGGCTCGTCCCGTTACCTTAACGGGAGCCCTCGCATGCACGACCGACCGCCGCTGCCGCGCGTCCGATCACCTCTCACGCAACGCGAAACCGAACTGATGCGGCTGCTGCCGCTCTGGCCGCACGAGGTCGCCGATCAAAGCCCCTCAGGTCGCCGCCGGATCGTGGCCCTTCTGCGCCGCGCGCTTCGCGCCGAACGCAAGCGCGGCCTCGCCGGCAACTGGACCTACGATCTGTCCCGCCACGCCCAACTGCTCGCCCTCTACCGCGCCGAATGCAAAAACTTGTCGCTTATGAATGAACGCTATTGCAACGGTGATCAGTCCAAATGCGAGGGCGGTTAAGGTCGACCTTGGAATCTGACGCGCGGGAAGAATGCTCAAAGTTCTGTTTGTCGTCTTGGTGACCTTGGCCCTCGCGACCGCGAGCGCTGTCGCGGCCTATCGGGCCGTGCGCCGTCCAGGATTGCCGATCGGACGCGGAGTAGCTCTCGCGGCCTTGGTCCCAGTGGCAGCTTCCGCAGCACACATGATCATACATGTGAGCTTATCGGCGCTGTCCTATGACGGCATCTGCACCGGCTTTCCGGATCAAGAATGGCCGTGCTCCTTTTCTGCCTTCGTAGAAAACGGCGCGGCTCTCATCTTTATCTTCTCACTTTTGTTTTTTCTCGTGTACGTCCTCGCAGCCGTCGCAGGCTTTGCGTCGGGACTATGGACGCGAAGGCGCGCCGCAGCGGGCGAACCTGGACCCAGACGATGATGCTGTAGTGCGTCCGCATTGCCGCTTCAGCGATTGCTTTTTGCCGTGATGGAGGCACACGAGGTGATCGGGCATCACTGACGTACGATCTGTCTCGCCATGCACGACGGCTCGCGTCCTACAGCGCCGAATGCGAGGGCCGCAAGACAAGCCGGGAATGATCCGGGGGCTTTAACGGATGATCTCGGGGAATGGTTGGATCAATCCCGCTCCTTACGCGTCCCCAGGCCCATCTTCTTGGCAAGGTCCGAGCGTGCGCGCGCGTAGTTCGGCGCCACCATCGGATAATCCGGCGGCAGCCCCCACTTCTCCCGGTACTCTTCCGGAGACAAGTTGTAGTGCGTACGCAAGTGCCGCTTCAGCGATTTGAACTTCTTGCCGTCCTCCAGGCACACGAGGTGATCCGGCATCACCGACCGCTTCACCGGCACCTTCGGCTTCAGTTCATCGCGTTCCGGCGGCGGAGCCGATCCCGTCACACGGCTGAGCGCCGCGTGCGTCTCGCTGATGAGCTGGGGTAAGTCGTTGGCACTGAGAGTGTTTTTGCTGACGAATGCCGATACGATGCGCGCGGTCAGTTCGACAAGACCGGGCTGGTTTTGATCGTCCATTCATCTCTCCCATCGTGCGCTTTTGTTGTCACTCCACTGCGACCGCCAAGTATTCATGTCAAGAGGATCGAGGTCTGACCAGAGAGGCAACAGTGTTCCGCACAACTAAACTTGGATAAGTGAATAAATCGGCGTTCAACGTCGATGAGGTCCGCCTTGGGGCGGCCGGCGTTCCGCCAGGTCGTCTGGCCAGCGCTGCCGCGAGCAGGTAGGAACCACCTCCGATGTCCCCGCCATCCCTTGCACCCTTGCCATCCACCCCGAGGTACCCGTGACCCTTCTGCCCCCGCCGCTTGCTGCCGAAAAATCCCACGTCATCTCCCGGCACGGGGTCACGTTGGAAGATCCCTTCAACTGGCTGCGCGCAGACAACTGGCAGGAGGTCATGCGCGACCCGTCCGCGCTCGACCCCGAAATCCGCGCCTACCTCGAAGCGGAGAACGCCTATTCGGACGCGGCCCTGGCCGACACCACCGAGCTTCAACAGACGCTGTTTGAAGAAATGAAGGCCCGCCTCAAGCCCGACGATCGCACCGTCCCGAGCCCCGACGGGCCGTTCGAATACTTCTCTAGCTTCGCGGCCGGTGGCCAATATCCTCGGCTATGCCGCCGTCCGCGTGGCGGCGGGGACGAAGTGATCCTTCTCGATGGCAACGCCGAAGCCGCGGGCAAAGTCTATTGGGACCTCGGCGCGGCCACCCATAGCCCTGACCATACCCTCGTTGCCTATTCGACCGACGACAAAGGTTCCGAACTCTACACCGTTCGCGTCCGCGATCTGGCGACGGGATTGAACCTCGATGACGAAATCCCCGACACGCGCGGCGACATCGCTTGGGCCAACGACAGCCGCACGCTCTACTACATCCGCGTCGACGCCAACCATCGTCCGCGCGCCGTCTGGCGTCACACGATCGGTACGCCGTCGAGCGCCGACGAACTCGTCTATGAGGAAGCCGACGAGAGCTTCTTCCTGGCGCTCGGCCGCACGCGGTCGCGCGCCTTCGTGCTGATCAACGCCCATGATCATCAGACGAGCGAGTTTCACGTCCTGGACGCCAACGATCCCAAGGCCGTGCCGCGGATCATTACGCCGCGCGCGACGGGTCACGAGTATGACGTCGAGCATCACGACGACCGCTTCATCATCACCACCAATTCCGAAGACGCGGAGGATTTCCGCGTCGTCGAAGCCCCCGTGGCCGATCCGGGCTTTGCCAATTGGAAGGAACTTATCCCCCACCGCACCGGCCGCCTCATCATCGAGGTGTCCGTCACCCAGCACCACATCACGAGGCTTGAACGCGAAGACGGGCTGCCGCGCATCGTCGTCCGTCGCATCGCCGATGGCGCCGAGCACCCGATCGCCTTCGCCGAAGAGGCCTATTCGCTCGGCATTGCCGGCGGCTACGAGTTCAACACCGCGAACCTGCGCTTCACCTACTCCTCGATGACCACCCCCGCCGAAACCTACGACTACGACATGTCGACCCGCACCCGCCTCCTCCAGAAACGCCAGGAAATCCCCTCCGGCCACAACCCCGACGACTACGTCACCCGCCGCCTCTTCGCACTCGCCCCCGACGGCGAACGCGTTCCGGTTTCGCTGTTGTATCGCAAGTCGACACCGCTTGACGGCAGTGCCCCTGCGTTCCTCTACGGCTACGGAGCCTACGGCATCTCGATGCCAGCCTCGTTTTCGACCGGGCGTCTCTCTCTCGTCGATCGCGGCTTCATCTTCGCGCTCGCACACGTCCGCGGCGGCAAGGACAAGGGCTATCGCTGGTACCGGGAAGGCAAGGCCAAGAAGAAGGTCAACACCTTCACCGACTTCATCGCAGCAGGCGAAATGCTCGTGGCCGAAGGCCTCACTTCACGCGGGCGCATCGTCGCCAACGGCGGCTCCGCCGGCGGCATGCTGATGGGCGCAGTTGCCAACATCGCCCCCGATCTCTTTCTCGGCATCATCGCCGACGTTCCTTTCGTCGACGTCTTGAACACCATGCTCGACAAGGATCTGCCGCTCACGCCTCCCGAATGGCCCGAATGGGGCAACCCCATCGAGAGCGCGGAAGACTTCGCCACCATCCGCTCCTATTCGCCCTACGACAATGTCACAGCCAAACCCTACCCGCACATACTCGCGACCGGCGGGCTCACCGATCCGCGCGTCACATACTGGGAACCGGCGAAGTGGGTGGCGAAGCTGCGTCGCTTGAATTCGAGCGACAAGCTTCTTCTCTTGAAGATCAACATGGGCGCCGGCCACGGCGGCGCATCCGGCCGCTTCGAACGCCTGAAGGAAACCGCGCGCGATTTTGCGTTCGCGCTAAAAATTTCCGGCAAGGCAGCGCCAGCAACCTGAGACCACAAAAAACAGCGGCGTCTCTTTCGAGACGCCGCTGCCTTTCTGATAAGAATGGTGATCCTTATTCCTGGATCAGCACAGTCTTGTCTTTGCTCGACTTCGTCACGATCGTCACCAGCGAGTTGCCGATTTCGTTGAAAGCCGTCTTGAGCGCGTCGCCGTCGTACGGGAAGTAGTACTTGTCCGGCGAAGCGCAGTCCATCAGCGTTCTACGGGCGGGGTCGTTCACGTTCGTGCTCATGTCGAAACCGATCGTGTAGACGGTGATACCCTTGGCCTTCATCTCGGTGCAGATTGCGATGGCCTGAGTGGACGCCGTAGGACTGGAGAAGTTGGAGTTATACTCGCCGTCCGTCATGATCACTGCTGCCTTGATCGTGTTCGTGTTGTCATACTCCGCCACGTCCAGATGACCCTCACTCCAAAAGCGGTTCCATTCCGGCGACAGCATGTAATAGGACCAGGCCGTGCCCACATGACCCGCCGTACCACTGAGCGGCACGAACGTATGCGATGCGATCCTTCAGCGACTGCTTATCGGTCGTCATCGTCATGATCTGGGGAATGGTGCAGTTGTTGGTCGATGAAGAGTACTGATCCGGCAAATTCGTGCTGCTCGGATTGAACACGCCCACGTAGGAACCTGAACCAGGCACCGCATCCGTGTACCTCTCAGCGCCCTGGCGCTCAGTGACACACGTCCGCAGGAAACGAGTGACCATGCGCGGGACCACCTGTGCCAGACGCGATCTGGTGTCCAGTACTCCGTGGTGCTGCCGTTGCGGCGGGTCGTGTAGTTGTCGGCGGCAGAACTGCTCGGCCTGCGAATTGGTCATGGCTTGCGTACTGCGTGAACGACCGCACGCGGCTGCGGCAATTTCTGAGGGACAGCCAGCCGGAGACAGTCCGGATCCGCGCACATGTAGATCGTCGTAGTTCCGCTTTGGACCTGGATTGTCGGGTCAAAGCCGCGTCGCAGCGGGCGCATACGAACCGATATTGACGCGATCGGAGAATGGAACGAGCCCGACGCGGCGATTATCCACGGCCAGATCCTGGGGCATGATGATGTCCAGGAAGTCCTTGCGCGGCCGTCTTCATATCCTCGATTTTCACTGTGCCGTTGGCCGAAGTTTCATTCATCGAGCCGGAGACGTCCAGCATCAGCGAAACTTCAAGGTCCTTTGTGCCCTCCAGGCTGTTGGACGCTACGGCACCCTTCGTAAACACCTTGACGTCCACCTCCTCCGTCCCAAGCAGGCTCAGGAACGGCGTGTTGATCGTCGTCCGCAAGACTGGGCGGACCGACGATGTCAGCGGATCAATCACAGAACCGTCCACGTGAACGATGCGGGAGCCGATCACGTTGGCGCCGTTGCCATTTTCTTCGCGAGCGCGGACCATGCCGTCTTTTTCGAGACCCTGGTCGATGAACGACAAAAGCCGCTGCTGGCCCTTGTTGACGTCACCCGTCTCTCGATACTCCATGAGACCCGCGGACGTCGCCGCGTCTGCAACGATCTGCAGCTGCGTGTGCAGGCGGTGTGCGCGGCCGAAATCGACAGCCGCGCCAATGCAGCCGAGGATCGGCAGCATGAATAGAGCAAACAGGAGTGCGACGTTGCCGCGCTTGTCCTGGCTGAAATCGATGAGATTGAATGACATAACGTGCTCCCACTTCTGAGAATGTGGCTGCACATTGCACCGCTCTTATTCCGGAAATCCTCCCAAGATCGTTCGAATTGTTTGCAACTGCCGCCAAAATGAACTGAGTTGCAATGGTGATAAAAAGAGCCTTGTCTGCGGAATACCAATTGAATCGCGAACATTCAGAATTTGGAAACCATAGCCGGGCTGGAAAGCGGCCACGCACGCGGTCCAAGCAGTCCCAAAAAGAAACAAGGCGCAGCCTTCGCTGCGCCCTGTAAAATCCCAGCAAGTGAAATCCAAATAAAAAGGGCCGCTTTCGCGGCCCCTTCTTCTCTGCCTACTTCTAGGCCGCCTTGTCCTTGAAGGCCGTCAGCTTCTTATCCTCCTCGACGTCCCGTGCTGCTCTGAGAGCAATACCGATGTAACGAACTCTTCCACCGAGCTTGGCTTTCTGAACTCCTAGTTCGCCAAACTCACGTCCAAAGGTAGGCAGTGCGAGCGGTTCCTTTTCTTTCTCTTCACACCACGCGCAGTACTCTTCGTACAGTTCGGTTGCCGTCATGCTGGAACCGTCCTGCGTCTGGACACTCTCCTTGTAGAAGCGCTCCACATCGGTTTCGGGAGCCATGGGTACGATACGCTGAGTGGCCGGCGCCGACCTGTTGTCGTTTGCGCCAGAACGCGGCTTTGCAGAAATCTGCACGGGCGCCGTCTCACGGACGGGGGCCGCCACCGCTGCCGCAGCGGTGATCACAGGCGTGGCAATCGTTGCCATGACAGGCGCGGCCGGAGCCATGTCGTCATACATGCGCCACTGACTGAAGGCGACGTACATGCCGAAGCACGAGCCGACTTCGAGAAGCAGAGCGATGAACACTGTCATCGCGATCTGCACGGTATCGATGCTGAGACCAGACAGCTTGGCGAGAACCGCAGCCTGCGGGTCGGCCTCGGCCATAACGGCCGTGCCCGAAGCAGACGACAATTTCCCGGAGAGTTCGCTGATGCGCCCACTCAACTTATCGGCCTCACGACCGGCGGCAAGTTCCGCCGACAGTCCGTGATACGACTGGCAGAAATCACGCCCCTGCTTGCCGGACACGTCAGTGCAGCCCTTGGTCCAGGCCCATGGGCGCTGGTTCTGGGCATTGTCGATCTCGCTCTGCACGACGCCGATCGGACGATGCTGAGGCACCCACCCGAGTTGCTCCTGTGCCCGCGCCAGATCCGACCGCAGGTCCTTGTAGGTCTGAGCCTCAACGGCACGCTGGCCTGTTGTGTCCAGACGGTTCAACGCTGCGTGGCCAAGCGCCGAAGTCAGCGAGTAGGCGGTCATGACGATACCGACCACCGCGGCCGCAGCTGCCTGCGACCACATCCTGTTTCTGATAGCGGCGAAGAAGAAGAAGGGAGTGAGTGCCTTCAGGCAGTCTGCGGCGGCGGAGGCCGAACCGTAGATCATACCGTCGAGCTCGGTCTTCCCGAGACTGTAGCCGAAACGCCAGTTCATCGCAGCGGACACGGCGAGTAAGACGCCTGCTGCGAGAACGCCTAGTACACCCATGAGGTGTCGCATAGCCCTCTCCATTGCACGTGAACCTGTCGGACGCTGGAAACCCCCGCGTCCCGGTTCGCTTTGTCTTGTTGTCCGTGAGGGAATGAACGGAAAGCCAGCCAGAGTACCTGACACGAGCCCCTTCTCGTCTTCGACCGCAGGTCCGTTTGAGCGTGCCGGAACCATCCCCAAATGGCGTCCGGCGCGGACCGCATCGATGACGGGAACGACCTCGAGACCTGCTGGACCTTCAGCCTTATCCTCGTCTTGTTCACAGGCCGAACTGCCGCTAGAGCCAGCCGGTGGGAAAACTCAAGACGAAGGGCCGAAGCAAACAAGTGTCGTACGCGACACACTCCCCTCAAGGTTGAACGCTATGCGATTCGAAATCTTTTGTTAAGGGAATCAGAACTGTAGCCAAAAGCACTTCGGAAACGATCCCGGATGGTGGCAAGCGCGACACAGATCGTCATCACCAGGCCATCCACAACTCCCGCTCGCTTTGTTCAACGGTTATCCCCCGATAGCCGGCGCCCCTGTTGATAAGCTCACGTTCGGTTGGCACTGGGCCGGGCATCGCAGATCACCGCGTGATACCTTATCGCACATGAAGGTCCGCCCTATTCAGCGAACCTCCAAAGTCAAACAAGGACTTATCGCCAATTCAGCGCTTTCTGCGCGGCGCGCGATAGGCTAAGTTTTGTTAATGTCCGCGTAGCGGCTGACGGGACCTCTATTTCGCCGCCCAAGTTGCGCGTGACGAGACCGGTTCGAGCGAATTTCGCAGGAACCCAAAAACACGTCATCGGCTCTCAACCGTGCGCAAGCGACATCCGGCGAACCTTTCGCGGCCGGAACTGTTGTCAGTGAAAGACCACCGCAGGCCTTGGTTCAGGAGTTGGCCTCGATGCAGAAAATTTTGGGATTGCTGATGCTGGGCGGCGGACTGGCGTTCATCGTCACCGAACTCGCCCCCTCCTCGAGCGAACGCGAAGAGCAACTCGCTGCCGTCTCACGGATCGTGGCACGCGCGACCATCCTGGAGCCGGAAACCGTCCCTGCCGAACATCCGGGCCTGCGCCGTCCCGTTGCCTCACCAGCCGCTCATCCCGTCGCGACTGTTCCGTCGCTTGTAGCTGCCAACGCCCCACCAGCCGCAGCCTCGCTTCCAGCCGTTTCGATAACCAACGACGCCGCGCAGCGCACGCCGGTGACCTCTGCGACGAATTCGAAACCGAGCGTCCAGCGTCAGCTCGCGCGCCAAATTCAGAGCGAGCTGAAACGCGTCGGCTGCTATTCCGGCCGTCTCGACGGCAGCTGGGGCGATCGCTCCCGGAGCGCGATGGCAAACTTCATAGCGCGCGTAAACGCATCCCTGCCGACCAACGAGCCGGATGTATTTCTTCTGTCCCTGATCAAGGGGCAGACCCAAGCCGTCTGCGGGCCCGCTTGCGGAGGCGACGAAGTGCTATCCGGCGGCCGCTGCGTTGCCCAAACCGTTGTTGCCGAGAGTTCGGAAACAGGCTCTTCGAGCTCTCTAGCAGACGAGACCGGCCCGGCAGTTGTCGCCGCTCGCCCCGATCCGCTTCCCGGCCGCATGTCGATCGGCGGCCCGGTCGCCGCGCAACCCGGTGTCTCAACACCAGTCACCGAAGCGAATGTGCCCGTGGCCGAACCCCTGCCCTGGCAACAAAGCGATCCGCAGGCGCAGCCCTCGAGCACGATGGCCGCACTCGAGCAGGATGACGCGGCGGTCTTCAATCCCCCGCCGGTACCGCCCAAAGCAGTCAAATCGAGGAAAGCATGGTCGCCCCCTGCCAAACCGGTGAAGCGGCGCTACTCCTCGAGCCGCTCCGTGCAGCAGCTTTTCATGCACCCGCTCGGTCGCATGTGAGACGCTACCGGCTGCCGTCAATGGTGCTCGCGACGATCCAGTCGAGATAGTCTGCCGAACCGCCCTCAACCGGCAGGATCACGAACGCCGGAGTTGTATAAGGGTGCCGTCCCTTGGCGGCAGCGATAGCAGCATCCGCGAGCACGGCCCGCGTCTTGATGATCATGACGCACTCCTCACTCCGCTCGACGGCGCCTTCCCACCGGTAGATCGAAACCATTCCAGGCAGAATGTTAACGCAGGCCGCGAGCCCCGCTTCGACAAGAGCCCGCCCTCCCGCCTCCGCCGTTTCCGGATCGGGATAGGTGGCGTAAATCAGAACGGCCTTGTCGTTCGGGTCCAAGTAAGCGAGCCTTCGCGAGCTTGACGGTGGTCACCGTTGGGCAACCTGCCCCGTGCTATGGCGACGATAGCCTAAATCCCCATCCGTGAGCGATCCAGCAGCCTGCATGAAAAAGCTGTCCAACCCCTACGATCGCATCGCCTTCGTCGCCAGCGACGTGCCCGAAGCGCGGGCCGCCCTCGAGGGCCTGACCGCGCGCTACGGCAACGCCAAGCCTGCCGATGCGGAAGTCATCGTCGCACTCGGCGGTGACGGCCTCATGCTTCAAACGCTCCACCGCTACATGAACGACCGCATCCCGATCTACGGCATGAACCGCGGCTCGGTCGGCTTTCTCATGAACGAATACAGCGAGGACGATCTGCGGCAACGCCTCGCCGCCGCGCAGGTAACGCGCGTGCATCCCCTGTCGATGGTCGCGACCGACATCCACGGCAAGGCCACCAAGGGTCTAGCCATCAACGAAGTCTCCCTCTTCCGTCAGATCCATCAGGCCGCGAAACTATCCATCTCCGTCGACGGCACGCTGCGCCTGGAAGAACTCATCTGCGACGGTCTTCTCGTTGCCACGCCCGCCGGCTCGACAGCGTACAATCTCTCCGCTCACGGCCCCATACTGCCGCTCGACGCCAAACTGCTGGCACTGACGCCGATCAGCCCCTTCCGCCCCCGCCGCTGGCGCGGCGCGCTGCTGCCCGATAGCGCCCGCATCACCATCACCGTGCGCGAACACGAGAAGCGCCCCGTGAGCGCGGTCGCCGATCACATCGAAACGCGCAACGTCGTCCGCGTCGAAATCGAGCAGGCGCGCCACATCGACCTCTTCATGCTCTTCGATCCCGGCCACTCCCTCGACGAACGCGTCATCGCCGAACAATTCCGGTTCTAGATCGAGTTCACGCATCGCCGTGCCACGGCAAGTGCAGCGCCGTTACGCCCAACGGGTTACGATCTCGCTGAGCACAGGCCGCTCCCGCTCGGCCGGCTTCTCCTTAGCTGTACCGATATGCACGAAGCCGGCGATGCGTTCGTTTGCGGCCAAGCCAAAGCCTTCGGTGAACGTCTTCGAATACGAGATCCATTCCGTGATCCACGTCGAGCCGTAGCCCAGCGCGTTGGCGGCGATGCACAAGTTCATGCAGGCCGCCCCTGCCGACAGGATCTGCTCCCATTCGGGCGCGCCCCGCGTTTCCTTCACGCGCGACACGACGGCGATGACCAGCGGTGCCCGCATAAAGCGTTTGCGTTCCGTGTCGAGCCGCACATGCGACGGCGGCTCCGCCTCTTCGCGCTGGCAGGCTTCTGCGGCAAGCTCTCCGAGCTTCTCCCGCGCCGCGCCGTCAATAATGACAAATCGCCAAGGAGCGAGCTTCTTGTGATCAGGCACGCGCGCGGCGATCGACAGGATGGTCTCGAGTTCCTCAGCCGACGGCGCGGGTGCTACCAGTAGGTCCGGCTTCACCGATCGGCGGGTTTTTAGAAGTTCAATCGTGGGATGCGTCGGCATGGGCCCCGTCTCAGATGGAATGCGAAAGTTGCAGGGGCTATGAAACGCCCCGTCGGCACCCTCGCTATCCCAACCCGCCCTCTGGTACAATAATGCACTGCTTCGCTGTCGCACGGCCGAAGTCGCCGTTTGTCGTCCTTGGGAGATCTGCACCCGTGTGCTTCATCCGCCGTTTGCGCATGACCCTGCTGGCGACGTTTGCGGCCGTACTGGCCCAACCGGTCGTTGCTGAACCCGCACAGCCGGTTCTGATCATCGTCGATGGCTCCGGCTCCATGTGGGGCAAAATGGAGGGCGACGCGACCGCCAAACTGTATGGCGTGCGCGATCTCCTGCGCGAACGGCTTCTTGTGGCGCCTGCCCAATCCCGCATCGGCTTCAGTTCCTTTGGCCACCGCCGCAAAGGCGATTGCGGCGACGTGGAGCTTATCGCCCCCATCGAGGCCGGCGGCTCGCAAGGCTCCATCGCCGCGCTCGATCAGCTCAACCCCAAGGGCAAGGGCCCACTCACCACAGCCGTCCGCGAGGGTGCGAAAGCCATCGGCGCAGGCACGGGCGGCCACATCATCCTGATCCACGACAATGCCGATAATTGCAGCCAAGACGTCTGCGCCGCAGCATCCGATATCGCCAAAACGAACCCGGGCCTGCGAGTTCATGTGGTGAGCCTCGGTCTGTCCAAGCCGGAGCGCGACCGAATGCAGTGCCTCGCTGCGACCACCAAGGGCCTGCAGTTCGACGCCACCAACCAGACGGATATTGCATCGGCCCTCACGAAGATATTCGAGGCCGCTGGTCTCGATCCTGCCGCGACCGTTGCCGCAGCGCCGGCCGCCGCCGCGCCGCCCCCTGCAGCCGCCGCCAAAGGTCCCCCCGGCCTGCGTCTCTCCGCGTCGCTGTCGGAGAACGGCGGCCCGCTCGACACGGCGATCGACTGGCGCATCACCAAATCCGGAGAACCCGCCGAAGTCAGCCCCACTCGTTGAACGCAAGAGCCGTGAAATCAACGAAACCGTCGAGCCCGGCCGCTATTCCGTTTCCATCACCTACAGCTTGATCCAGCGCACTTTCGACGTCGAGGTCGGCGATGATGGCCCGACGGTGAAGCGCCTCACACTCGACGGGGGCCGCATCGAAGTCGCCGCCACCGCGAGCCGTCAGGGAGATCAGCTGAGCGCGCCGGTGATGACGATCTCCACCGCCGCCACCGATAACGCCACCCCAGGGTCGGTGCTGTGGCTCGGCCGCGAAGCAACCGCCGATCTCGTCGTTCCATCCGGCAAATACATCGTCGAAGTCGCCGACGGTTTTGCACGCACGCGGCAGACGGTTGATATTCCAGCCGGCGCCAGCGCGCGCACCAATCTCGTGCTCGACACAGGGCGCCTCGAATTGAGCGCAACGGCTTTTGCCAACGGTCCGTCCCTCGATCGCGTGCTCTATCTCGTCTTCGCTGATGATCCGGCAGCGCCCCAAGGCCGCCGCGAAGTCGCCCGCTCGACCGCGCCCGTTGCCGCCTTTACGCTCCAGGCAGGCACCTACTACGTCACCGCCCGCCACGGAGCCGGCGAACATCGCGAGCAAGTCGCCATTTCATCGGGCGATGTCGTCAAGCGGGTCCTCGTGCTCGACGTCGGCAAACTCACCGTGAAACCGAGCCTGACCGACGCTGCGGCTCAGTCCGGTCGCGCAGTCGTGACCCGGATCTTCGAAGAGACCGGCGAAAAGCGCCTTGTCGGCCAGAGCACGGCAGCAGCGCCTGTCTTCGTTCTAGGGGCAGGGCGCTATCGCATCGACGCCCAGATCGGCATGTCGAATATCCGCGCGAACCGTATCGTCGATCTCGCTCCAGGAGCCGAAGTCTCCGCCGACCTCAAGCTCGATGCCGCAGCCATCACACTCGCAGGCATTAGCGGAATGGCCACTCAGGCGGCCTTGCGTGACCGCTCCGGCCGAGTCGTCTGGCGCTCCCGCGCCGGGGATGGTTTTCGCACCGTCGTCGCACCCGGCGATTACCTGGTGCAGATCGACGGCGGCGGAGCCGAAATCGAAAAACCGATCAGCGTCAAAGCCGGAGAGAAGCTGACAGTGGATATGACCACACCTTAGCTGCCAAACCGCGTCGCCACCGCCCTCTGCCACACTTCGACCATGCTTGACCGACCAATCAGAGCAGGCTCAACAGCGCACCGTCACCCCATGTCTCATCTCGACAGGAAACCCGTGCCCCCGTCCCGCAATGAATTCTTCGCTTTCAGCGCGTGCGTGGTCGCTTGCCTCCTGCTTGCCCTCGCAGCGCATGCGCCGAGCGCCCTGGCACAAGTTGCACCTCCTGGTTCTCCTCTGGAAGGTTGGGACCTGAGGGATCCGCCGGCAGCCCCGCCTCCAGCCGACAATCTAACCATCGTCCCTCGCACCGGCGAAGGCGGCGAAGCCGGAAGCCAGCCGATCCAGCTCATGGCGCTCCTCACCGAAGATGGACAGCGTATCGAACAAGGTCTGGTGTGGCGCGTGTATGAAGAGACGAACCTCGCCGAACGGCGCGGCAAACTTCTTTTCACCGAACGCAACGCCACCCCGCTCGTCGCGTTGAAACCCGGCAACTACATCGTCAATGCCGCATTCGGCCGTGCAAATCTGACCCGCAAGATCGCCGTGACCGACGCTCCGGCATCGGCGCCAAAAGTGGAGAAGTTCGTCCTCAATGCCGGCGGCCTGCGTGTCAGCGCCATGATCGGGAACAAGCCCGCCCCGCCCGGCTCGGTCTCCTACTCGATCCTGACCGATCGCGACCAAGCCGACGACCGCCGCGTGATCCTCTCCGTCTCCAAGCCGGGCCTCGTCGTTCGCCTGAACGCCGGCATCTATCACATCGTCTCCACCTACGGCGACGCCAACGCGATCGTGCGGAGCGACGTCACCGTCGAGGCCGGCAAGCTGACGGAAGCCTCGATCCAGCACACCTACGCGAAGGTTTCCTTCAAGCTTGTTGAACGCGCCGGGGGCGAGGCACTTCCCGATACGCAATGGACGATCCAAACGCCAGAGGGCGGGATCGTGAAGGAAAGCGTCGGCGCGCTGCCGGCCCACACGCTGGCACCCGGCACATACACCGTCGTCGCGCGCAACCAGAACCGCGCTTTCCGCCGCGACTTCACCGTCCAGGACGGCCAGAGCACCGAGATCGAAGTCCTGTCGCAGTGATCGTCAGAAGTTGGTGAGGATCCAGTCCGTCGGACACCGGTTCTGACGCATGAGATCGGCCATCCGGTCCTGATCCATGCGACGCCCGGTTTCATGGAACATCAGCTTCGCCATCTGCCAGTGCTCACAAGCCGACGTCATATCGCCGTCGCTGCGCGCCAGATCGGCAAGCTCGATACGAGCCTGCGCGTGCACCACCGGCAACTTTGCGCGTCGCGCAATCAGCGCTGCCGACTGCAGCAGCGCCGCCGCCTCCGAGCGCGCCGATCGCGCGATCAACAATTTCGCCAGAAGCACACTGTCTCGCGAAAGAGCGGCATCATCGCGTTCCGCCTTCGCGGCTGCGACCGCCAGAACGAGAGCCTCCTCCTGCTCTTGCGGCGAGAGGGTTGGAGGAGCGACAGCCTCCGGGTGGAAAAACGGCTCAGCACCGGGGGCATCATGCGACCCGAGGTGGCTGCCGTCCCAGCTCGACGCAGTCGCCGCCATCACACCCAGCGTCTGGCCCTCGCCGGACGATGGAGCCCCGCCAGCGGGACCGCCACCGATCGCGCGCTCTGTTGCAGATTTTGCGTTCCGAATGTCCGGTCCCCCCAGACCATTCGAGCGCCCCGCCACGTTGTTTGCCCGCCACGCCGCCAGGGCGAGCAGCAACCACGGCAGACTGAGCAGCAGCATACCTGCTGCTCCATCTAACGAAACGCGGATGTCCATGGCGCCTTCGCCCCCGTATGCTGCTCTAGCGCGTCGCTGCCGACATGCTAGCGGAACTGAGGCGCGATCATGAGCCCGCCACCGCTCCAAAGATTGTTTGCCCCCCGCGGCAAATTCAGCCGCGATTGCTCCCCAAGCGTTCGGTTGAACATTTCCCCATAGTTCCCGACGCTCGCAATCACTCTCTCGGTCCAATTCGGCGGCAATCCGAGCGCCGCGCCGAGCCCTGCATCGACGCCCAGAAATCGCCGCAAAGCCGGTTCGCGAACTTCGGGAAGATCACGAACGATGGCGCTCGACAGCCCCAGCTGTTCCGCCTCGATCAACGCCAGCAGCGTCCAATGAACCACCGTCAGCCACGGATCATCCCCCTGCCGCACGAACGGGCCCGTTTGCTCCTGCGCCACGAGTTCTGGAAGGATGAAATGCTCGCTGGGCTTCGCCATCGTGGTGCGCTCATGCGCAAGGGCCGCAAGATCCCCGGTCAGTAACGTGCAGGTGCCGTCCCTGTAGGCCTTGACCGTGTCCGTCCATTCGTTGCCGAGAACGAGCTGATAGCGCATTTGTCGTGCCTCGAAGAACGCAGCCACCGCCTTCTCCGCCGCCGTCCCCCGCTGAACGCAAATGGAAGCCCCGGATACTTCGAGCACACTCGACACACCAAACGAGCGCGGAACGAGCAGGCCCTGCCCGTCATAGAAAAGAACTCCGGCCGAGCGCATCCCCAGGTCGGCCTCGCGTGACAATGTCAACGCGGTGCCCCCGAGGAGAACATCGATCTCGCCACCAGCGAGCGCGCGCGCCCCTTCAGCCGCACTCACCGCTCGAAATTTGACGTGGTCCCGCTCGCCAAACACCGCCGCCGCGAGTGCGCCGCAGAATTCGATTTCCAGACCGCTCCAGCGGCCGTTGCGATCGACGGCCGACAATCCCGGCAAGCGATCTGAGACACCACAAACGACGTGTCCGCGCTCGCGCACAGTCTGCAGCACACCGGCATCGGCCGCGGTCAGCGGGACGAGGACCACCATGGCGACAAAAAAGATTATCACGGCGCGAAAACGGGCCTGCCCCAGCACGATCATGTTCGTGTCGATCCTCGTCAACGCGTACCTAAACCCGCGCCTGCCAGTTCGGTCATGACCGTTGAAGTTCTTCAGGTGCCGTTCGACAGTGCAGCGTCATTGTCCCTCAGCCTTGTATGATCTGTCTCGGCAGCCTCGACAAACAACCCCAAACCTGACCTTTGGGTCAAGGGCTTGACCCGCGGGCTGAGTTGGGTCACACGGCCCGGCGGACAAGCTGCGGCTGGATACGGGGCCAATTCCACGGCAGGATCGGCAACGCCTGGATGTCGGGACCTGCCGGGCCAAAAGTTGTAGCGGGATGAAAGATGGGCAAAATCGACGAGGGCGAGCACGCCGACACAGCCCCGGCGACCGAGGTGGTTCATCTTGGCCGTGACCCATTCGCTCAGCACGGCTTCGTCAACACGCCGGTCTATCGCGGCTCAACCGTCCTCTATCCGACGCTGGCAAGCCTCGAAGCAAAGACCCAGCCCTACACCTACGGGCGCCGCGGCACGCCCACCGTGCGCGCCCTCGAAAGCGCGCTGACCACGCTCGCCGGTGGCGCCGACACCAAACTCACCGCATCCGGCTATCAGGCCGTCACGACGGCTCTCCTCGCCTTCGCCCAATCCGGCGATCACATCCTGATGGTCGATACGGTCTACCAGCCGACGCGCCAGTTCTGCGATCACCTTCTCACGCGCCTGGGCGTCGAAACGGAATACTATGATCCGCTGCTCGGCGCGGACGTGGCCAAGCTCTTTCGCCCCAACACGCGCCTCGTCTACGTTGAAAGCCCAGGCTCTCAGACCTTCGAGATGCAGGACATCCCGGCCATCGCATCGCTTGCGCGCGAACGGAACATTTGGGTCCTCGCCGACAACACCTGGGCAAGCCCCCTCTATTGCCAGCCGCTGGCCCTCGGCGCCGACGTCGTCATCGAAGCCGGCACCAAGTACCTCGTCGGTCACGCCGATGCTCTGCTGGGCTTCATCACGTCCAACGACCGCGCCAAGAGACACGTCGAACTCGCCGCCGGAAACCTCGGCGTTTGTCCCGGATCGGAGGAAACCTATCTCGGTCTGCGAGGCCTGCGGACGCTCGATGTTCGTCTTGCACGCCATCAGGAGACCGGCATCCGCCTCGCCCAATGGCTGCAGGCCCGCCCGGAAGTGTCCCGCGTCTTGCACCCAGCCTTATCGGACGATCCCGGCCATGCCCTTTGGAAACGCGACTTCAAAGGCGCAACGGGTCTCTTTTCCGCCATCCTCAACCCCGTTCCGAAACCTGCCCTCGCAGCGTTCTTGGACGGTTTGAAGCTGTTCGGCATGGGCTATTCCTGGGGCGGCTACGAAAGCCTCGTCATCCCATTCGACTGCGGGACCTATCGGACCGCCACACGCTGGTCCGCGGCTGGCCCGGCACTCCGCTTCCACGCCGGCCTGGAAAACTTTGACGATCTCATTTCCGATCTCGACGCCGGCTTCGACCGCATGAAAGCGATCGCATCATAGAGAACACTCAACGCACGCCGCCCATCCATCCTTTGATGAGAGGCGTCAGCGCGAGCAGGAACAGCGCCGCCACGCCGACGAAAAGCGCCTGATCGAAGAAGAACCGCGACAGCGCCTCCGGATCCGACGATTGGAATCCGGCACCGAGCACGCCCGCCAGCTTGTTGCCGAACGCGCTGCCGAGAAACCAGATCCCCAGCACAAGGCCGGTCGCACGCACGGGTGCGAGCTTTGTCATCGTGCTGAGGCCGACCGGGCTCAGCAGCAGTTCTCCGACGGTTTGCAGAAAGTACAGCCCCACCAACCACAGCGGGCTGACCTTGCCGGCCGCCGTCATCATGGCCGCGGGCACCATCAGCAAGAACGACGAAGCAAGAAAGCCCAGCCCCAGCGCGAACTTCACCGGGCTCGACGGCTGCGACTGCCCCATCCGGGTCCACAGCGCCGCGAACACGGGCGCGAGCAGGATGACGAACAGCGAATTCAGTGCCAGATACCACGCCGACGGAAACGTGATGCCGCCGATCTCGTTCAGCGTCAGCTTGTCGGCGAACAGCGCAATCGACAGTCCCGCTTGTTCGAAGATCGCCCAGAAGATCATGGCAGCAAGAAAGAAAACCAGGATAGCCGCGATCCGTCTCTGCTCGTCCGTCGGCCGCGTCGCGAACCACACGATCGCGCCAACGGGTGCCGTCAGCACCACGGCTCGCAGCCATCCGTAGCCCGGCCAATCCGAAGCGACCATCGCAGCGGCGAGCAGCGCCGTTCCGCCGATGATGCCAAGCGTATCACGCCATGCATGGGTATCATGGCCATCATCCACGCCGACCTCGGCACCCGCACGCGCGGATCGCTCCGCATCGTCGAACAGTTGCGACTGCCTGATGAAGACGAGCAGCCCGAGCGCCATCCCGATGCCGGCCGCGGCGAACCCATAATGCCAGCTGGACGTGGGATCGAGCCCCGCCGACGCCAGCCCTGCCTTGAACCCAGCGCCTTGCGCCAGGTACCCCGTCACGAGGGGTGCGAGGAACGCACCGATGTTGATCCCCATGTAGAAGATCGAGAAGCCGGCATCGCGCCGCTCATCATCGCGCTCATAGAGGCTGCCCACGAGCGCCGAGATGCTCGGCTTGAACAGGCCCGTGCCCAGCGCCACCAGAACGAGACCCGCGTAGAACGTGGCGGTCGCATGAAGGGCCAGCGTGAAATGCCCGAGCGCGATGATCACGCCGCCAAGCAGCACGGCCCGCGTGGCACCAAGCCACCGATCTGCAATGAACCCGCCGGGGATGGCGAGCATGTAGACCGCCATCGTGTAATTGCCGTAGACGACCGCCGCTTGCGCGGTCGTAAACCCGAGCCCGCCCTGTTCCGGCGGCGTCACCATGAACAACACGAGCAGCGCCCGCATGCCGTAGTAGGAAAACCGCTCCCACAATTCGGTGAAGAACAACGTCCGCAAACCGCGCGGCTGACGCACGCGCCCCGCCGGTAAAGAATCCCTCAACGCCGCCCCATCCGCCACGCCAATCGTCCTTCATCAAAGGACGCTGACTGTCGGCGGGACGGCGAAGGGGTGCAAGCACGTAGATTGTCGGCGACGCGGTGCCTCAGGCGGCAACCGCATAGGAGACCCAGACGTTGGGCTCCGCATAGCGTCCCCGCTTCCGGTCGAGATCGATTTCGAGAGGCACCAGAGCACCCGCAACCTCATAAGATCCCGATTGCTCGAAGCGTTGATTGGTCCAATTCTCCCAGAAGCCGACCGGCTCCTCCACGACCATCGACCGCACGCAGGGTCCAATGACCCGGCCGCCCGATGCGACGTGGCTGCGGATCCACGGATCGTAGGAACGGCCCCGTTCGTCTGTCCAGGTGATGTAATCCTCGATGGCGACCCGCGGGTGCCGCGCCTTCAACGACGGCCGCACCGGAGCGACGAGACCCTTCAATCCCCGCCGCTCGGCCAAGGCCAGCAATTCGCGGATCATCAGGCGCGCATAGCCCTTCTCGCGATAGATGGCCGGCACCGATATCGCCAGCGCGCCCAGCGTATCGGCCTCCTCGGAAGGCGCGCGTGTCGCGGCCCGCTCCACCACCCAGTCCCAGCCTTCAGGCGGCAATCCGTCGATGCCTCGGCACGATAACGGCACGCAATTGGCGACCGCAACCGGATAGCCCCTCTCCTCGTCCACGAGGCAGAGTTGATAATCCGCATAGGTCTCGAGCAGGCCCGCGTACATCGCATAATGCGCCCGCGTGTAGTTCAGATATCCAAGGTCGTTCCAGGCCGCCTGCTCGATGGCGTTCGCGGCTTTCTTCATCTCCGGGCATTCCGCACGAGTTCGCACAACAAGATTGGGCATGATGTCCTCTCCGGACGGCGGGCTTCTCCGACCCGCGCCGCATGGTTAATCAAACACCAATACATATACTTAAGGTTGTGTTCCATTGCAAGTTGCATCATGTCATGGACCATATACTGCGGCAATTCTATGCGATCCCAACGTCCCGTAAGCCTTGGTTCAACTTTAACGTGTACGGTCAGGTCTTGGAGGGACCCGAATGCATTCGACCGTAACCCATAGACCGAGACCCGCACGCAGCAAGGATGGCGAACTGCGCCACCTCATGAACCTGACGGCAGTCGGCGTCACGCTCGCGGGGGTGATCCTCTTGTCAGTGATCCTCTACGCGGCCTGGGCAGCCAATTCGTCGGCCAGCGCTCGCGAGATCGCCCTATTCGGCAACGCGGTCAACCGCAGCATCCTGCGCATCTTGAATGAGCAGAAGAGCGTGGCGTGGTGGGACGAGGCCTATACGGCCGTCACGAGCGTCGAGCCCAACACGGAATTCCTCGAAAGTGAGTTCGGCATTTTCCTGAGCGAAACCTACGGTCACGATATCGTGGTCATCCTCAACCCTGAGAATGTGCCGATCTTCATGTATTCGGGCGGCGCCCGCAGGAGTGCTGACGACTACGATCGATACCGCAATGTGTTCGCCCCGGTCTTGGCCGAGATCCGGCAAGTCAAGGGCCGCAGCCTCCGCAATCGCCCCGACCTTTTCGGCGCCGATCAGAACAACTATCGCACGATCGGCTCGCCGTTGCAGACCGCGCGGTGGACCGGCCATCTTCTGACAGTCGACGGCGCACCCGCCGCTGTTGGCGCACTCACGATCCTGCCCAATGTCGATACGAGCCTGCTGAAGCCTGGTCGGTCGCACGTGCTGATCAGCGTCAACATGATCGACGAAGCCTACCTCCAGGAGCAGGGGCGAAGCTTGCTTTTGACGGATCTCACCCTGGGCAAGACGGCGAACACCGGGTCGGAATATGCCGGGATGCCGCTTGAAACCGACGACGGCAAGATTGCCGGTTGGGTCAATTGGAAAACAGAACGGCCGGGAAATTCGCTCACCTCGATCATCCTGCCGCTCGTGGCCGCCGGCTTCATTGCCGCCGCCGTGCAAGCGTGGATCATGCTGCAGCGCCTCCGCAATACCTCCAGCCATCTCGCCCAGCAGGAGAAGCGGTCGCGATATGCAGCAAAGCATGACGCGCTCTCTGGCCTGCCGAACCGCGCCCACTTCGCCGAGCACTTAGGCATGGTGCTCGCCGGCATCGATCCCGACGGCATGGGCCAAACCGCGGTCATCGCCTATCTCGATGTCGATCGGTTCAAGGAGGTGAACGACACGCTCGGCCACTCGGCCGGCGATACCCTGATCCAGGAAGTAGCCAAACGCCTGCGCATGCACGTCCGCTCCGGCGACTTTATCGCCCGCTACGGCGGCGACGAATTCGCGATCCTCTGGAGATCGGCAGATCCGAACGCCGCGCAGTTGCTCGCAAGCCGTATCGCACGTGCGCTGCTTCAGCCCATCGAGATCGAAGGCCAGCCGATGGCGGTCACCGCGTCCGTCGGCATCGCGATCTCGCCGGAGCACGGACGCACCGTGGATGAAGTCATGCGCCACGCCGACATCGCCCTCTACGAGGCCAAGAACGCGGGCCGCAACCGCTCCATTCTCTTCAGCGCCGACATGGCCGAACAGGTGGAACAGCGCCGCGCCGTCGAAACCGACCTCCAGTCCGCCATCGCCAATGACGAACTCGATGTGGCCTACCAACCAATCGTGAGTTGCGAAACCGGGGCCATCGTCGGCATCGAAGCACTCGCCCGCTGGAGCCACCCCAAGCGCGGCTTCATCTCCCCAGGCATTTTCATTCCCATCGCCGAACAGGCCGGTCTGATGCCCATCCTGGGCGAACGCATTCTCGCCCGCACAATGCGCGACTGGCACGGGTGGCCGCACCTGGAGGTCTCCGTCAACCTCTCCCCGCTGCAGTTCCGTCAATCGGACATCGTCTCGATCCTCGACCGCATGGTTGCCGAATACAAAATCGACCCATCCCGCTTCGTCCTGGAGATCACGGAAGGCGTACTGATGGATGCGGGGGAACGCACGCGCGAAGCGCTCGAAAAGATCCGCAGGCTCGGCTTCCGCCTGGCACTCGACGATTTCGGGACTGGTTACTCCAGCCTCGCCTATCTGTGCAATTTCCAATTCGACAAGATCAAGATCGACCGCTCCTTCGTGAGCGGCCTCGCACGCTCGCAAAGTGTCCGCACCATCGTGCAATCGGTCATTTCGCTCGGCACTGGCCTCGGCATGAAGATCGTCGCCGAAGGCGTGGAAGAGAAAGCCGAAGCCCGGTCCATGATCGACTTCGGCTGCACGGAAATGCAGGGCTACTACTTCGCCAAACCGATGCCGCGAACCGCACTTGAAGCCTTTATCAAGACCTACAAGCCGCTGCCAATCTTGGAGGAAGACACGACGCAACGCATCGCGGCGACCGCTTAGCCGCATGACGTGCCGCGGGGGCGGCGACAGGGGGACACATGATAAGCGCCGACGCGGCCACGATCGCAAACCTGGAAAACAAGGATGCCGATTGGAATGCCTTCGATCCGGAGGGGTACTTCCAGCATTACTATGGCGATCCACATCCTGACGATGATGCGCTGACGTACTTGGCCGCTCGTGCACTACGATCCGTCGCTTGCCCTTCTCACTCCCTTGATATCGTCGACGTCGGCACCGGACCGAGTTTGATCCCGCTTCTCGCGGCCCTTCCTGTCGCGACCCGGCTGACAGCTTGGGAATACTCAAAACCCAACCTTGAATGGCTTGCCAACGAACTGACCGGCCCGACACTTCGCCCGCAGTGGCAACACTTCTGGCAGCAGGTAAAGGCAGCCCACAGTCTCGATGGAGCGAACGCGAGCCCCATGTTGCCGCACGATCCACTGCCGCCTCTCGTGCAGCGCACGCGTCTCCTGCGCGCGTCCATCTTTGATCTTCCGCCGCGCACGTTCGACGCCGCAACCATGTTCTTCTGCGCGGAATCGATCACAGCCAACACCGACGAATTCCAAACCGCCGTCTCCGCCTTCACTGGAACGGTGAAGCCCGGTGGACTGATCGCGGCCGCCTTCCTCGCCGGCTCCTCGGGCTACGAAGTGTCAGGACGCCGTTATCCCGCCGTCGCAATTGCCACCGAAGACATCGCAGCCTGTCTCATTGGGCGTGTCGAGGCTCTCGAATTCACGCCCATCGGCATCTCGTCGTGCGAGATCCGCAGCGGCTACTGCGGTGCCATCTTCGTCACCGGCCGCATCGCCGCCTGAGCAATTGTGGCCGCCCTTGCCCGGCCGTGGCCACGAATCAGCGGGATATTCATTGCGAACGATCCCAATGCCCCCTGCGCGCGCAGGGGCGAATCAGGCCATGCGTTAAGTGAGACGTGGACCGTCACCGGGATACGACCAGCACCTCGCCAGGACCACACATGACCTTGCGCGAACATTTGAAACTTTCCGCGCTCTGCCTTGCAGCTGCCGCCGCCAGCGGCACCGTGGTCACGCTGCTCCTTCCTGCAGCGCAGGTTGCATCACACCCGCAAACGTCGAGCATCATCCGCTCCATCCCCGTCCAGACCTCCTCGCTTCCCACGCCGCGCCTGAAGCCCGGATACTCAATGAACGCGAGCGTCGAAGAAACGTCCTTAGAGAAATTCGGCTTCGTGCCCCTCCACGCCACCGATGAACTCTTCACCGCGCTCGCCGAGGAAGAGATCGCAGCGGAAGATGCCAGCACCTGGACATCCGAGACGACCGTCGCACTCGCGCCGCCGAGCATCGTGCGCCTGCCGAACGAGACAACACCCCAGTTGCCCTGGCAGAACGAGACGGCATTGCGCAACCGGCCCTACTCGCTCACCGAACGCCTGCGCGAGATCGGTCCTTCGGCACAGGGTCGTCTGCACGAGAAATTCGTGAATGCGAAGGCCCCGTGGCGGCCATCCGAACTCGCTCTCGTCGCCATCAAGGACGAGAAAGCGCTCGAACTCTACGCCAAGCCCGCCGCCGGCTCCTGGACCTTCATCCACCGCTATCCAGTTTTGGCGGCAAGTGGCATCACCGGACCCAAGCTGCGGCGCGGCGACAAGCAGGTGCCGGAAGGCGTGTACGGCATTTCGTTTCTCAATCCCAACAGCCGTTATCATGTTGCTCTGCGCGTCAACTATCCAAACGCCTTCGATCGGCGGATGGGCGTGAAAGACGGCCGCAAGGACCTCGGCGGCGATATCATGATCCACGGCAAGGCCGCGTCGATCGGCTGCCTCGCGATTGGCGACGCCGCCGCCGAAGAGCTTTTCGTCCTTGCCGCGGAAACCGGACTGCAAAACATCAAACTCGTCATTGCGCCGACAGACTTCCGCAAGAACCCCATGCCCGAACCGCATGACGGTCAGCCAACCTGGCTCCCGGCCCTCTACACGGAGGTCGCAACTGCGATGACTCCGTTCAAATCACCGCCGAGCGGCGGCCTCCTATCGCTCTTCTCAAATTAAACGATTGAGAAGCCTCAGCGCGCGCAGTCACTCTGCTGCCTTTTTGTGAGCGGATTGCCGCTCGGGAACTCTGATCGCGTCCCCCTGTTGGTGCAGATCTGCACACCTGCCGGAGGAGCATCATGTCCTCAGTAAACAGCGACTTCGATACTCATGTGAAAACCTATCGGGGCTTCGTGCGCGGGCTGCGCTATGCCGTGGCCGCCGCCGCGGTCACGCTTATTGGGCTCGCCTGGTACTTGCTTTAGGGCCGCTGCATCCTGTACTCGACCTTTTTCCATCGCGCGAAGATCACGCACCATGATAATAAATGATGACAAAGAGGCCGGAGTTGTCCCTGAAATGAGCTCACAGATAAGCCCCACGGGCTGCGGCGGCAGCCTTCAGGGAATGAACATTCTGATTGCTGAAGACGATTGGCTGCTCGCCGATACCCTGGCCGTATTGCTGGAGGAGCAGGGTGCGCGCATCGTCGGACCCTCGCCAGAAACCCGCCGGGCCACAGCTCTCTTGGAGAGCGCTCAAGTCGACTTCGCTCTCGTCGACATGAACCTCAGAGACGGGTTTTCTGATGAGTTGATCGAAAAGCTGCGCGATCGCCAGATCCCGTTTGCAATCGTCACCGCTTATCACAGCTTGCCGACCAACGCCGGCGAACACGCGGTGATGACATTGCACAAACCCCTCGATCACCGGGTGCTATTCAATCTCCTGCAAAAGTATACGCGCGGCCCCAGCCCCTTGAGCAGAGATCGGTAAACAGAAAGGTTGAACGAGTGAACTTCTATCCCAATGAGCGTACGATCCTTTTCATAGATGGTCCGGACCTGCATGGCATCGCTCGTTCGGCGGGATTGGATATCGACTTCCGCAAACTGAAAAACTTCTTCCAAGAACGCTGCCACCTTCTCCGGGCGTTCTATTACACCACCGTGGTGGTGCAGGATCAGCACGCGACGATCAAGCCGCTTGTTGACTGGCTCGATTACAACGGCTTCACGCTCGTCACGAAGGAAGCACGTCTGCGCACCGGTCCTGATGGTCGCCAGCATATCAACACCAACATGCGCGTGGAACTGGCCGTCGACGCTCTCGATCATTCGGACGCGGCGGATCATATCGTGTTCTTCACCAGCGACAGCGCATTCTGCCATCTCTTGGGCACGCTGCAGCGGCGCGGCAAACGGGTCACCGTCGTCTCAACCTTGAAGAACAACGGCGCGACCGTCGCTGACGAACTGCGCCGCCAGGCCGATCAGTTCATCGATCTGGTGGACTTGGCCGCGGACGTCGGGCGCCTTCCGCGATCCAAATCCGAAGACCGAACGCCGCAGACCCGCCGCTCCGACTACGTCGATCCCGATCTAGACGTCGATGCCGACAACTAACTCCCCGTCCGTTGATCTTAAAACGGTGCCTCCGCAAACGGGCTCCGCATGGCTACCGGCGGTACCCGCTTGGCTCGATCGATCGATGCAGGCTGTCATGGCCTCCCGATCGACCCCACTTCCACGACGGCTGCTGCTCTCATGCTCGTTTGTGATCCTTGCCCTGATCGCACGGGTGACGATTTTGCCCGATTTAACCGATCGGCTGACGTATGTTCCATTCCACGTGGCCGTGGTTCTCGCGGCAATTTTTGGAGGTACAGCAGGATGTCTTACCGCCGCTATCCTCAGCGTAGCAATCACACATAGCCTCTTCTTTCCGCTGAATGATGCCGTCTCCTACGCGATGTTCGCCACCTTTCTGAGCACCGCAGCACTCCTCACCCTGCTCGTGGAAGCGCTCTTGACGGCGCAGCACCGGTGGCTTGCCGCCCAGCAATCCAGCGCGAGCAATGCCCACCTGCGCCTGTTCATAGAACAATCTCCCGTCTCAATTGCGATGTTCGATCGCAACATGCAGTATCTCGCCGTCAGCCGCCGCTGGCTTTCGGACTACCAGATCGCCGAGCAAGACATCACTGGTCGCTCGCATTACGAGGTCTTTCGCAACTTGCCGGATCGCTTGCGCGAGATTCATCGCCGCGCGCTGGCCGGTGAAACGTTGCGCTCCGATAGGGACGAATTCATTCTCAATGATGGAACCGCCCGTTGGGAACGCTGGGAAGTTTTACCCTGGCGGCTGGACGACGGTCGTGTCGGCGGCATCACGATCTTCACTGATGATATTACGGGCCGAGTTCTGGCCGAGACCGAATTGCGTGAGAACAAAAAGCAGCTCAATCGTGCCCAGTCGGTCGCGCGCGTAGGCAATTGGCGAATGGTTTTCGCCACCGACGCCCTGCAAGGTTCCGCTCAGACCTTCGACATTCTGGGGCAGCCCGCGCATGCGAAGCTCAGTTTCCAGATGCTGCTTGACCTCGTCCATCCCGACGATCGTGATCGCGTCAGCGCCACTCGTAAGAGTGCCTTGAAAGGCGAGACCTACGACATCGAGTATCGCTTCGTCGTTGCCGGCAAAGTCGGCTGGATGCGCGAACGGTCCGAACCCGAATGCGATCAATCTGGACAGCTCATCGGGGCTTTCGGCGTCATTCAGGACATCACCGATCGCAAGACGATCGAACAAAACTTGCGCAGCAGCGAAGAACGCCTGCGCCTCGCGCTCGATGCCGCCGGCATGGCCGTCTGGGATTTCGATATCAGAACCGGACACGAGGTCTGGAACGACCAGTGCTACCGGATGCTCGGCTACGAACCCGGGGAAATCGCCCCATGTGCCGAGGCTTGGATGCGCCACGTCCATCCCGAAGAACGAACGAAGATTTCAGAGAGCTTCAACGTCTCTCTTGCGCACGGCACGGAGATCAGCAACGAACATCGCATCATCGACCGCAACGGCATACAGAAGTGGGTCGCCGTCCGCGGCCGCTTCGCATGCGATGCTTTCGGCCGCTCGATCCGATCTTTCGGCGTGATCACGGACATTACGGATCGCAAGCAGGCCGAGGAACGCGACCGCCTGCTCACCCTCGAAGTCAATCACCGCGCCAAGAACCTACTCGCCGTTGTGCAGGCCGTCGCCTTTCAAACAGCACGCCAGCACGAGGGGCCGCGTTTTGTCGAGTTCTTCAACAAGCGCATCGAAAGCCTGGCAGCCAGTCACGACTTGCTGGTGAATTCCAGATGGCAGGGCGTCGCCGTCGCAAATCTCGTGCGCGCGCAACTTGCTCATTTCGATGGCCTGATCGGCACGCGCATCCACTTCAGTGGCCCCGACGCCGGCTTGTCCCCCGAAGCCGCGCAGGCCATTGGTCTAGCGCTTCATGAACTCGTCACCAACGCCAGCAAGTACGGTGCCCTCTCGACCGCGGAAGGCATCGTCGACATCAGTTGGAATGTCGAAGACCATTTCGACGGCCGGCGCTTCAAGATGAGCTGGTTTGAGACCGGTGGGCCACCGATCGAGGCACCGAACCGCCACGGCTTTGGCCATTCCGTGCTCGTCAACATGGCCGAATACGCTCTCGCCGGCCACGTGAGCCTGACCTATCCGCCAAAAGGCTTGCAATGGCACCTCGACGCGCCGGCCGCAGTCGTGCTTCGGCCTACGGCATTTTCCAGTCAACTCACCAGTCTCGAACACGACATTCGCTCGGTCGCTTGCTAGATTTGCGCGAACGGCTGACGCGACTGTGTGCTGCGCTCTTCACTGAGCAGCGCTGAACCGTCGTCCGAACTGATTTGCCCCTGTCGCGAGCGAACGGTCTGAAGTCCTTGCGGAAAGCCGCTCCGATTTTGATAGTTCTGCCGCGCCCGCGTAGCCCGTTCCGGCCGCAGGCTGGCAGCGACTGCCACGTCCACCACCGTCACCGCGAATAATGATGCGAGCGCCAGTTTAACGTTCTCGCGCTTCGGATTGCGCCGATCCAAAGCATTCATCAGCACGGCGATATCCAATGCATCACCCGCCACGCGGCTCCAGGCACCGACGCGCTTCTCAACGGAGAGGCACAGCATGCCTTGCATGATCTCCCTTAGCCCGAATACGACCGGCAGCGACGACGAACGCCGCAGGCCAAGGGCCGCATTCACGCGCGGTGCGAATGCGATTTCTGCCGCTCCCAACGCAATGCTGAACCAGCCGAGATTTTTCACCATCCGTTCCGCAGGCTTCAACGAACTCTGACCCGTCGCGATGATCTTCGGATCACCTTCGCGGCGAGTCACATTTGCCAGATACGTCATGACGCGGTCCTTTACGGCTTGAGGAGCACTTTGATGCAGCTGTCGCTCTTGTCTCGAAACACCTTGTACATCTCCGGCCCCTGCTCGAGCCCTACCGAATGCGTAATGACAAAGGACGGATCGATTTCACCACGGTCGATGCGCTCCAACAGATCATCCGTCCATCGGTTCACGTGGGTCTGTCCGGTTTTGATCGTCAGCCCCTTGTTCATCACGAGTCCCAGCGGAATCTTGTCCACAAGCCCCCCGTACACACCTGGAATGGAAATGATCCCGGCCGGACGGCACACGTAGATGATCTCGCGCAAGACATGCGCGCGGTCGCTTTCCAAACCCACCATCTGTTTGGCACGGTCGTAAATCGTATCCGGCTGGCTGAACGTCACGTGCGACTCGGTCCCGACCGCATCGATGCATTTTTCCGGCCCAAGCCCGCCGGTCAGTTCATTCAACCGCTCCACGACGCTTTCCGTCATGAAATTGATCGTCGTCGCCCCACCCGCCTCGGCCATTTCGAGCCGTTCCGGCACACAGTCGATGGCGATGATCTGGCGGGCGCCGAGCAAGACCGCACTGCGGATCGCCATTTGCCCCACCGGGCCGCAACCCCATATCGCGACCGTATCCGTCGGCTCAAGATCGCATTGAACCACGGCTTGCCACCCGGTCGGCAGGATGTCGCTGAGAAACAGCACCTGCTCGTCGCTGAGGCTGTCCGGAACTTTGATGTGCGTCGCATCCGCAAACGGCACGCGCAGATACTCGGCCTGCCCGCCGGGATAACCGCCGGTCAAATGCGTGTAGCCGAAGAGACCGGCTGTCGTATGCCCAAAGACCTTTTCTGCGATCGACTTGTTTCGATTGGTGCGCTCGCAAACTGAGTAGTTTCCACGGCGGCACTGTTCACACTCTCCGCAGATGATCGTGAACGGCACCACGATGCGATCGCCTTTTTTCAGAGTTCCATTCAAACCCCGGCCCGTTTCCACGACTTCGCCCATGGATTCATGCCCCATGATGTCGCCGGGAAGCATCGCGGGAATGAAGTTGTGAAAGAGATGCAGATCCGAGCCGCAAATGGCGCAACTTGTGACGCGAATGATCGCATCGCGTTCGTCCTGAATTTCAGGATCCGTCACGGTATCGTAGCGGATATCTTCCTTGCCGTGCCAAACGAGCGCTTTCATTCGCAGCCCCTTAAAAGAACGAAACACACGGCGCCCAACGTCTGCCCCTTCTCTTGGTTCGAATGATCACCAAAGTTTCTCAGGTGCGATGCACCGATCGTGTTGTTTATTTCAATAAGCGGCTGCCCGACCGATGTTCGTCAGTTCAGCGCCCACTTCAAAGTCCGTTCCGATCGAGCTCGGGCTATGCCTGCCATCTGGAACACTGCCGCGACCTGTGGGTTTGGGCATTGCGGAAAAAGTGGAGGATTGGACGATGACGAAGACCGCAAAACATCTGTCGCTTTTCGTTGCTGTGATATGCGCTGTCACAGCGCCGGCTTTGGCTCAGGAGCCGCACGATCACAGTCATACCCAGTCGCCGTCGGCAACAACCGCGCCTACATCAACCCCACCGGCGGACAACCGCCCTTCCAACGCTGGCATGGGGATGCAGAACGCTGGCGGCATGTGCATGATGGGCAAGGACCACATGGGCTCGATGATGAAAATGATGCAGGAGATGCATGGTAAGATGGCGGGTGGCGCGATGACTATGCAGCCCAAGGGCGACTCCGGCCCCTCCAGTCTGGCTTTCAATGGCATCGCTGCCCGCATGCACACCGATATGGACATCACATATACGGGACGGCCCGATGTCGATTTCGCCAAAGGCATGATCCCGCACCATCAGGCAGCGGTGGACATGGCAAAGACTGAAATAGCGTTCGGAAAAGATCCGCAAATTAGAAAGATTGCGGAGGAGATCGTGAAAACGCAGGAAGCTGAAATCGCCAATCTTCAGCAGTGGCTGAAGGATCAGACACAGCAGTAGCTGAACGCAGGCGCTACCTGTCCGATCGCACGAGCAGATCCATCAGTTCGGCAACTTTCTTCTGCTGCTCCACTTGGTCACCGCTCGCAATTGCATGCGCGACGCAATGGGCGATGTGATCCTTCAAGATGGCCTCCTCCACCCGACGCAACGCGGCGCGCGCCGCGGATATCTGCGTGACGAGGTCGACGCAGTACCGGTTCTCTTCCACCATGCGGGTGATACCGCGCACCTGACCTTCGATCTTGTTCAAGCGTTTGAGGCACGCGGCGGCCGTTTCAGTTTCCATGCTTGACATATACCCCTACCGGGTATACGTGTCAAACATGGTCGGTACCCCCGGGGGGTATTAAGGAGCAGGCAATGGGTGAGATTTCGAAACCTTCGCGCGAGCACGCCGGACATGCACACGGCTCGTGCTGCGGCCATGGTTCTCAACATGGAGATAAGTCCACCCAGCATCCGGCGCCCGCTCATCCCCAGACTGTGAAAGATCCCGTTTGCGGCATGACGGTTGACCCGCACACCGCCAAGTACCGGGCGGAGCACGAAGGCCATACGTACTATTTCTGCGCCGAACGCTGCCGGACGAAGTTCATCGCCGACCCCAGCGCATATCTCACGGAGCGCAAGCCCGAGCCTGTTGTCGAGGGCGCCATTTACACCTGCCCAATGCACCCGGAGATCCGTCAAGTGGGTCCCGGCTCATGTCCAATCTGCGGCATGGCACTCGAACCCGAGATGGTATCGAGCGACACAGGCCCCAATCCTGAACTTGCAGACATGACCCGCCGCTTTTGGATTGGCCTGGCGCTCACGTTGCCCGTGTTCGCTCTGGAGATGGGCGGACATTTGACCGGCCTGCATCAGTGGCTCGGACAGCAGACTTCGAACTGGATCCAGCTTCTCCTTGCAACCCCTGTCGTGCTGTGGGCGGGCTGGCCGTTTTTCGAACGCGGCTGGGCGTCGCTACGAACGCGCAACCTCAACATGTTCACGCTCATCGCGATGGGCACCGGCATCGCCTGGATTTACAGCGTGGTCGGCACGCTCTCGCCGTCGCTGTTCCCTGCATCTATGCGCGCGGCCGATGGAGCCGTGGCCATCTACTTTGAAGCCGCCGCCGTCATTACCGTTCTCGTGCTGCTCGGCCAGGTTCTGGAACTGCAAGCCCGCGAACGAACGAGTGGAGCCATCAAGGCCCTTCTGGATCTGTCGCCCAAGATGGCGCGGCGCATCAACGCCGACGGCACTGACGAAGACGTGACACTGGATCAGGTTGCGGCCGGCGAACGACTGCGCGTGCGCCCAGGTGAACGTATCCCAGTGGATGGAGAAATTCTGGAAGGACGCAGCGCCGTCGACGAGTCCATGGTGACGGGCGAGTCGATGCCCATCACCAAGGCGCAGGGCGACAAGGTCATCGGCGGCACGATGAACAAGTCTGGCGGCTTCGTCATGCGCGCCGACAAGGTCGGTCGCGAAACGATGCTGGCGCAGATCGTCCAGATGGTGGCGCAAGCGCAGCGCAGCCGAGCCCCCATCCAACGTCTTGCCGATCAGGTTGCAGGCATATTCGTTCCCGCCGTCATCCTCATCGCGGTGCTGGCTTTCGCCGCCTGGTCGATCTGGGGACCGGAACCTCGCTTCACCTTCGGCCTCATCGCTGCAGTTTCCGTGCTCATCATCGCGTGCCCCTGCGCCCTCGGGCTTGCAACACCTATGTCGATCATGGTCGGCGTGGGCCGCGGCGCTCAGTCCGGCGTGCTGATCAAGAATGCCGAAGCGCTCGAGCGGATGGAAAAGGTCGACACCCTCGTCATCGACAAAACCGGCACGTTGACCGAAGGCAAGCCAAGCGTCGTGGGCATACGAACAGCGGGCACGATCGATGAAACCGAACTCCTGCGCCTGACCGCCAGTCTCGAACGATCGAGTGAGCATCCGCTTGCTGAAGCGATTGTCCGCTCTGCGCAAGAGCGTGGGCTGACCCTTGCGCCCGTCGAGGGCTTCAACTCTCCGGTCGGCAAGGGCGCACTCGGTATCGTGGACCGCCGCAGCATCGTCATCGGGAACCGGCGGATAATGTCGGACAGCGGCATCGATATCGCAGGGCTGGAATCCATCGCCGACGACATGAGGCAGCAGGGTGCGACTGCGATTTACGTCGCGATCGATGGCGCACCGGCCGGCGTCATTGCGATTGCAGATCCCATCAAGTCGACCACGCCAGCTGCGATCGCGGCGCTGCGCGAATCCGGCATCCGCATCGTGATGCTGACCGGCGACAACGCAACCACGGCGCGCGCCGTCGCACAACGGCTCGGCATCACGGACATCGAAGCTGAGGTCCTTCCGGAAGACAAAGGCAGGGTTGTCGAGCGGTACCGGTCGGAGGGGCGGATCGTTGCAATGGCCGGTGACGGCGTGAACGATGCTCCGGCACTGGCTGCGGCCGATGTCGGCATCGCCATGGGCACGGGCACAGACGTGGCGATGGAAAGTGCCGGCGTGACGCTGCTCAGGGGCGATCTCAACGACATCGTTCGGGCGCGGCATCTGTCCTCGGCGACGATGTCAAATATCCGCCAGAACCTGTTTTTCGCTTTCGTCTATAATGCTGCTGGTGTCCCGATTGCGGCCGGCGTCCTCTATCCGATATTCGGCATCCTCCTATCGCCCGTCATCGCCGCGGCGGCCATGGCGCTGTCGTCGGTCAGCGTCGTCGGCAATGCCCTGCGCCTGCAGCGCGCGAAACTTTAGCGATGTGGCGGATGTCTCACCGGCGCGACTGCACCCAGGCTCCAGCGGACGCTTACCTGCGTCCGCTGGAGCCAGTGCTATAGGCGGGTGCTCTAGCTGACCGCCCGTAACGGCGAGGGCGTGCTCGACGCATCGCCGACCGCCTGCCATTGCAGATCGCCGGCGTAACGCCACGCAAGACGTCCCTCACCATCCATTGCGAACAGTGTGAGCCAGCGGTTGTCGAACAAGGCTTTGACGCCCGGATGCCGCTTCAAGATGTCCACCATCGCCTCACGCGGCGCCTCGATGCATACAGACAGACGAACCGGCTCGTGCATGAAGCGCTCGCCGTCGTGCACCGACTGCCACGGCAGCCCCACGCGCAGAGCGCCGCCATTGCCTTCCACCACGCCGATCCCGCCGGTGATGTTGTGAAGGAGTTTGTTGCCGCCGCCGAACGTCTGCGGCGACACGGTCGAGCCGTAGTACTGAAGGCTGATCCAGCTCGCGACAACCACGGGCGCCGTCATGATGAGCTCGAGCACCTTGAAGCCCTTGTCCTGAGCCCAGTCGTAGTCGTGGAGAAAGGCGCGGCCGTCCAGTCGCGAGCCCTGCGAGCGCGAACGCGGCGCGGCGATGAACGCCTTGCATCCGGCCAGACCCCACTCCGGTCTGACCTCGGCCCAATCCCGGCTGCGGCTGATGACTTTGCTCTCCCGGCTCGCACGGGGAAGACGCAGCATCCGCTCGGTGCGCGCGAGCGTCCCCGCTGAGGCAAGCCACGCTTTGGCCTGAGACAGATCCGTTGCATGCGCCGCGGATGGCCGATCCTTGTCGTAGAGCGTAACCTCATCTGTGGTCGTGTCATGCAGCGCGCCAACGAACAGCGTATCCGCCGGAATAGTGATCCCGCGGCCCGCGAGCTCCTCGCGCACCGCGCCGTCGTTCAAAAGTCCAGCCAGCAACCGCGCATTGACCTCACCCGAATAGCCGCCACAGGCCCCACAGTGGAGCGCACTAGCGTGCGGGTTGTTCGTCACGTTGGCGCCATGTCCGGCCAGAACGACGAGACGCGCGAAGTTCTCCGTGAGAGACATGGCGCGCAGGATCGTTTCCGCAGCCGTCGTGCGTGCGGCAAGGTCCAGGTTGGGCGCAAGCCGCGGCGCCGGATCGTTCGGAGCCCCATGTGACTTCAGACCGAGCGCATCGCGTAACAACTTGGCGACATAGACGGGGCCCGTTGCCTCCACGAAAGCGAAAGAAGACACGGCGGCGAGTTTGAAGCGGCCCCAGGCTCGCGATGAACGAGCGCCGATGCGGGCCGTGTGATCGTCGGCAGCGTCGGCGGAGTCGCCCGAACAGCTCGACACACCTGCGTTGAGAAGAACCGGCAACCGGTGCTCATGAACGTCGGAGGCAAAACGGCGATGAGAGGTCGCCACGCCAAAGAAGCCGGCGAAGCCCAGCGTCGTAATGCCGGAATTGACCGATTCCAGCGCACGCCGAAACACTTCCGAGCGCACGTCGATGCAGAACGCCGCCTGCAAAGCCGGGCGCGCGGCCGAGGGCTTGAGGACACGCGTTGCCAGAGTGTCGGCGAGCGCCCTCTGGGCGGCCAGCTCTGCGGCCTCCTGCAGGATCACATCGACAACTTGCGACGACGTCGGCGCCACGGGAGCCGCATGCGCGCGGGCCGCATCCTCCCACGAGGAGCGGATCGCCTCGCCATAACGATTGAACAGCGCCTCCTCCCACAGAAGGCGTATGGCCAGAAGTTCGACGAGCGTCGTATCGGTCGAGCCGGCAAGTTCTGCCTGCCACAGCCGGTAGCGTGCAACGTGCGCCCATCCTCCGAGCGACATCAGCAGGCTGTGGAAGTAGGTTTCCAGCGCCGCCGGTTCGAGACCCAGCGTGGCCGCCGCGCGCACGAGCACGAGGTTCGCCATTTCGGGAGCATCGGCAATGAACGAGGCGAACCCGCGCAGGCCGATGATCTCCGGCGTCAGGTCCTGTGTGGCGAACGCACGCCATGCCGCGAACGCCGACTTCGCGCGTGGCGCTGACCAGAGGGCCTGGCCTTCGTCGAAGTAGGCGGCCGCCCAAGTGCCGAACCGCTCGTTGACGAGTCCGGGCCAATCCGTGCCACTCGCTTCGGCTGCAAGCGAAGCGATCGTGGGCAGAGCGCGCGCGGCCTCGCCCGGTTCACGAGCAGCTGCTTTGAGCGCTGTGACGTCGGCCGGCCGAAGGTGCGGCGGCTGGGCTGCGAGCGCTGCTGCCAGATCATCGTCGGTAATCGCACCCGATGCGATCCGCTCACTGTAGTACGCGCGCGGCATGGTCACCGGCGTACCGGACACACGCGCAAGCCGCGCCGCGACGTGGGCCAGGTCTTCCCCTGTCTGCCCGAGGTATGGATTGACCGCGACCGTCGCTGCCAACGGCCATGCGGGTGGTATGGCCCTGACGGCAAGCTCGGCTGCTTCCGTAATCACGCGGCTCTGAAGAGGAGTCACTTGTGCGTTGGATGTCATGATCGTTGCTCCATCAGGCTCGAATCAGGCCGGCCGTTTGGTGGACCAGCCACCAAGCAGGCGATCGACATAGGCATTGGCGTAGAGGCCGTTCGAAAGATGCACGCGCAAGCTCGCAGCGGCCGGGTGATGGCTCCACAGCGGGAAAGCGGATTGGATCAGCGCCACAAATCCGAAGGTGAGCAGAGCGATCACAATCATCGCCCAGTCCAGCGGACTGGCCGGTGGCGTCGCGGGCAGCGTGCCTGAGGTGAGATGGATCGCAGCAGCCTGCAGCGCGAAGTAGCCGGCTGCGGCAGCGGTGGAATAGATGACCATCCGCTGCGTCAGCTCGCGCGGCGCCGCATCCGCCAGACCTTGCACCAGAAGATAAGCAACGCCGAAGATCAGAATGGCGCCCAAGGCGATGGCCTGAGGCGACTTGTCGGCGATGCCGAAGCCAAGCCCCACCAGACCGTACATGACAAGCGAAATCGCAAACGCTTTGCCGATGGTCCCTGCACTCGGCGGCGCCACGGGGCCGGGGCGGCGATTGGCTGCGATCAGTTCGACGGCCGAGCCCGATGCCAGGAATGCGTGGGCCTTGTAGAGCGAGTGAGCCACGATGTGCAGCAGCGCAATTGGGAAAAGCGCCAAGCCGCACTGGAAGATCATGAAGCCCATCTGCGCCACGGTCGACCACGCCAGCGATGTCTTGACCGCGGGCTGGGTCAGCATGACAAGCCCGCCGAACAGCGCCGTGAAGCCGCCGAGAAGGGCCAGCGCGGCCAGCACGCCGGGGGCCGCCAGCATGACATCGGCGAAGCGGATCAATATGAAGCCGCCGGCATTGATCACGCCCGCGTGCAGAAGAGCCGAAACAGGGGTCGGCGCTTCCATGACCTCCGTCAGCCAGCCGTGCATCGGGAATTGTGCCGACTTCAGAATGGCGGCGAGTGCAATAAGAACAGCCGCAGCGATAGCATACGCTCCCCCCTCGCCAAGCCGGGCCTCAGCAAGGATGCGCGCGATATCGGTCGTCGCGTAGCCGTAGGCGAGAACACAGCACGCGACCAGAAGCGACAGGTCGCCGATCCGGGCTGCAACGAATTTTTTGCGCGCCGCTCGCTGAGCCGCGATCCGCTCGGGATAGAAGAGGAGCAGCTTGTGCAAGAACAAGCTCGTAGCGATCCACGCCACGGCCAGCTGAAAGAGATTGCCCGCGCTCACAACCATGAGGACGCAGGCGAGGGTTGCACACAGCAGCGCCGTGAAGCGTCCCTGACGCCGCTCTCCATCGAGGTAGGTCGCCGAATAGCGAACGACGACCCATCCTATGAATGTCACCAGCAAAAGCATGATGACGCTCACCATATCGACGCGCACCGACAGGCCGATCCCGCCAGTGCCGGCAAGCGGGGTGGTGAACGAGCCCTGCTGACTGAGCTGCCATGCAATGACCGCCGAACAGAAGAACGCGATTAGCGCGGCGATTTCCGCGAACAGGACGCTATTGCGCGGCCGCCACTGCTTACCGGTCGCAGCGACGATGGCCGCCAGCGTTAAGGCCGCGGCGGGAAGAAAGGGAATAGCGCTGGTCCACATCTCTATCTCCAGGGGCGATGAATGCACGCCAGCCTCGTACCAGCAGGAGTTGACTTCGCAAAATACAAATATTGAAAAAGACCGTTCTGTTTATTCAAACGATCGGCTAAGTTGCAGATCAATGCCACTGCGGGCGGTACGTCTTGCCGGCAATTGCAGCCCAGGTCGTGCCGGCGTTCCTGTCACCCCGAACGTGAGATCTCCAACGTGCTGAACTTAAACTTTCACCACCTGCGCATCTTCTGGGTGATCACCCAAGCCGGCGGTCTGACCGCGGCGGCTCGTCAGCTCAACGTCTCGCCCTCAACCCTCTCGACGCAGCTCAAAGAGCTTGAGGAGCGGATGGGCAGTCTGCTGTTCGTGCGGGAGAACAAGAAGCTGATGCTGACTGAAACCGGGCGCGTGGTTCGCGATCATTGTGAGGTCATTTTCAAAACGGCGAACGAACTCACCCGCGCCCTTCGCAGCGACAGCACGCGCCGCAAATCGTCGCTTCGGGTCGGATCGCTCGCCACACTCTCGAGAAACTTTCAGCTTGAATTCATCCAGCCGCTACTCAATCGGGCCGACGTGGAGATCGAGCTACGGTCAGCATCGCTGGCAGACTTGTTGTCCGGGTTGCGCGATCACACGATAGACATCGTGCTCTCCAATCTCCCCGCTCCCCATGCGGCCGAGACAGGATGGCACAGCACCCTCGTTCACCAGCAGGCCGTGAGCCTGATCGGTCGTCCGCAGGAGGGGCAAGGCCGGGTCCGCTTTCCCGATGTGCTGCGTCACATGCCAGTGATGGTGCCGAGCGCGCAAAGCAACATCCGCGTCACCTTCGATCTACTCATGGCCCAGCACCACATCGAGCCCAACATCATCGCCGAAGTCGACGACATGTCGATGCTGCGCTTGCTGGCAGGATCACGCCCCGCGCTAACGCTGGTCCCACCCGTCGTCGTACGCAATGAGCTGAGCTCGGGCGACCTCGTGGAGCGCTGCCGTATTCCAGACCTGCAAGAACGGTTCTACGCCATCACCCGCGAGCGCCGCTTTCCAAACCCGCTCGTGCACGAGCTCCTGGCCGCGACGCAGCGCCTGTCCCAAATGGCTCGCCCCAGGCGCGCCCGCTCCTGACACCGCTACAGAGACCCAAACGTCTGCTGCGCACTATTGAATGGCGCGCCCGGCTGGATTCGAACCAGCGGCCACTCGC
>CAVZTR010000001.1:0-242942 GCA_963778225.1 uncultured Alphaproteobacteria bacterium | reverse complement strand
AGCAGAACTCATGCGCCTGTTTGACAGCCGAACCCTCACGAACGGACGCACGGACGGCACAGTCAAAGGACCAAGATGGGTCATCGCTGCGCCGCCTGCCACTTGTTCGAGAAGGTGAAAGCCCGATTTGGGTGGAAGCGGCCGATCTGGAACGATCTGCCGCTGTAAACGGGTGGAGAGCTGCGACACCCCGCCGAAGTCACGCAATGCGCGCCGTAAAGTGCTTACGCACGGGCTCTTTTATTTCCCACGTACCAGAGACCCAGGCTCGACGACGAAAGCGCAGCCGGTCTTCATCTCGACCGGCTCACCGCCATCGGGTGTGATGATGATGTGACCGGCCAGCAAGTGCACGAATTCGAAGCCCTTGTATTCGGCCCTGTACGTGCCGGGGGTCGCCTCCCAGAAGCCCGAAATCATCGATCCATCTGCTGAAGTGTGCTAGACGAATGTTTTCATGGTCGGCTCGCCCGATACCCTTGTCCAACCGGGCAGGTCGGCTGTGATCGGCTCTGCGCCACCACCCAGAGGGGGAAGGCGCACTGCGGTCGGTGTTGCCATCATCGGAACTCCACAAAAAACAGCTATTAGCAAAGCCCAAGGTTATCACTTAGCGGAATTGTCTCAATCGCTACAATCGATCGGCTGGCCGGTGCGCCGCTTCGCTCGGCAGATTACTTCATCATCCTTTTGCGAGGCGAGCGGCGCCGTGCATCAGCGCGCTTTGCATAGCGGCGCGGCCGCTGTCGCTTAGATATTTCTGTAAAAAAGCTGAGCTATTCGTGATTTGGGTGCCAGTCAACTAACGGGTCGGGCTAGGCGTGTGCCTCGCGCTCGCCGCAGCCCGTGCATTTGAGGCGTTCGGCGATCTCGAAGGGGAGCAATAATTGGATTGAGCTATGAGGTGTGGGTGCTTGTCGCGACCGCTTTCGCGTTTATCGTGCCGTTCGCGTTCAAGAACCATCCTCTTGGCTTTTGTGCCGGATGCTTGGTGGCGATCGTCACTACAGCACTTGCCTTTGTCTCATCTGGACAAACTCTCGACGAGATCCAGCAGGGCAATTTTCCAGGTATGATTGGTTACCTTTCGTGCGCTGCAATCGAACTTATCGTTGCTGCGGGAGCGGCGACAGGTGCCGCCATTTTGGCTCGCAGCTTTTTTGCCGGCAGGCAGAACAGTCAATCGAAGTGGCAATCGACTGACTTGCAGACTGGATCGCCTGATCGTCGGTAGCCAACGCGCACTGAAGGATCGGCGATCGCCCTTATACGTTCATACCATCCCTGTCGAACGGCGACTGGCGCAACGCATCGGCGCACTTGGCGTAGCGGCGCGGCATTTCTAAGCTCGCGTGGCGCGTCGCGAGCGCGATTTCGTCGGCCGTGACGCCGGCTTCGGCTGCCGTCGTGGCGAACCCGACGCGGAGCGAATGGCCACTGAACTGCCCGGCATCCTTTGCGGCGTCTTTTTCGGACAGGTGCGGATCGCGCGTTAGAAGGTGGTCCCGAATGCGCGCCTGGAGCCATGGTGCAGACCTCGCTCCCGATCTCTCCGCTATTCCTCACGCGACGCAGAAGGGGCTCACCAGGCTGGATGCCGGCGAGCTTCAGCCAGCGATCGATGGCGGCGACGGCAGTCTGTACGGCGGCACGGGGGATCGCGACCGTTTCAACCTGCAAAGATGTATCCCAAGGCAACCAATGCCCCATCGCGCCAGACGAGCGGATCGCCGGTGAGGCTGGCCAAGAGATCGGTGATGTCGCGGCCGCGGAGAGGCGCGGCCTGGCGTGCTCGCGGGCATGCGTTCGGGCGATGCCGCGCATCACGAGTTCGAGCGACGGTGCGCGGGTGTTGAAGTCGTAACCCTTTGCAATGCTGCCGGCGCGGACATCGAGAGCACAGTTCGCTACCTAGGCGTTGAGATTGATGATGCCATAGAGATGCGGAGCAAATCGACGTCTGAACTACCTGGGCAGAGCTGCCGCGCTCTGCCCAATTCCGATCGGCAGATTTGGGCCGATTGCTGCCATTCAAGGGGCAAGTGGTAGGCCAATTGGAAAAGCCAGCTTAACCCACATTGACGATAAGGCACAGTTCCATAGTAGTAGGACTGCTAGTCTGCGTGACAAGACCGGGATCTTTTTGGAGAAATTGCATTGGGAAAGCATAGTCTCCGCCTTTTCGCCGGGTTATTGGGACTCATCGTTAGTCTGGCAGACATAGCAACGGCCACGGCTAAAACAGTAGTGAACGGTCGAACTGTCACCAGTGTGCAAGTGGCGGCTGGACGTTTTACAAAGACTGGTCCGCAGCGTTGGCTCGAAAGGCGAGACGACGGCAAGACCTTCAATTTCATCGAGATCGGTCGCGATAAGTGGTCTGTTTATCTATTGAACTCATCCCGTGGAGTAAAACTGAAGATTGACCTGAAAAAGAAGCAGATATTTTATTCAGACACTAACTCCCCACGTCGATCACTGTATCCGATCGTGAGTGTGGCAGCAGCTCCTACCCGACCGCAGACCGCCGCGCCGCCACAACTGCAGCCTGTGCCACAACCCTCACCGGCACCCACTCCAACCCCGCCGCCCAAACCTTCGCCTGTCCCAGCGTCGCCAGTGCCTGCTCTACCGGCACCTAAACCAGCTCCGTCTCCGGACCCAAAACCGGCGCCGCCGTCACCGGCGCCTGAACCAGCTCCGTCTCCGGAGCCGCAACCGGCGCCGCAACCGGAAGCGCCGAACCAGCTCCGTCTCCCGGAGCCGCAACCGGCGCCGCAACCGGAAGCGCCCGAACCTGCGCCGCCGTCACCGGCGCCTGAACCAGCTCCGTCTCCGGAGCCGCAACCGGCGCCGCAACCGGATGCGCCCGAACCTGCGCCGCCGTCACCGGTGCCTGAACCAGCTCCGGCTCCGGAGCCGCAACCGGCGCCGCAACCGGATGCGCCCGAACCTGCGCCGCCGTCACCGGCGCCTGAACCAGCTCCGGCTCCGGAGCCGCAACCGGCGCCGCAACCGGATGCGCCCGAACCTGCGCCGCCGTCACCGGCGCCTGAACCAGCTCCGTCTCCGGAGCCGCAACCCGACGCGCCCGAGCCTGCGCCACCTGCTGGGCCTGCCGCCGAAATTGATACTCAAGAATTTGCCAACGAGATCCTCAATGCCCACAACGAGCTTCGCGCCCGTCATGGGGCTCAGTCATTGCGCTGGTCGACGGAGTTGGCACGTACGGCCAATGCTTGGGCGCTCTCCCTGCAGGGCAGAGGCTGCGCCATTAGTCATGGTGGTGCGCCCCGAACAGATGAAAACCTTCCCGATAACACCGGCGAAAGCATAGCGTGGGCGACGTCCGGGAGGAGCGCTGTGCGTGACTGGTACGACGAGGTCGAATGGTACGATTATAATAACCCAGAGGTCTCTTCGCATGAGACGGGCCATTTCGCCCAAGTCGTCTGGGCAAGCACTACTGAAGTTGGATGCGGGATCGCTCGTTGCGATCGGAGTGGCGTTGTTGTTTGCCAATACCGACCATCTGGCGCTTGGAAGGGGGGCTTTGCCAAGAACGTAAGCCATCCCGACACGCGAGAAGGTCTGACCTACGCGCGGAACAACTGTGCCGAGTGCCACGCCATCTCCAAGGATGCGGATCGGTCGCCTAACCCTGTAGCGCCTCGGTTCGTTGACCTGGACTTGGGGAATAATCCAATGGTGCAAAAGGTCACCATAAGGGCACATGGAACGGCGCAGGTTCTGGTCGTCCCAGATGCCGACATGGACAGCCTCATCGATTACATTCAGAGCCTCCGCACGTCCAAATAGCCGCGTCGGCTCTACAGTCCGGTCAGGAAGTTGGCATCACGAGCCTAACTGACTTTGCGACCAGCAGGGCGTCATTCCTCGCGCTCGACATGTGGAACGTGGCGCCCTGTCCGTCGGAATCCAATGCGCCATGGTCGCACGATTTCGGGGGAATGGATCGCGTCGAAAACCCGGGGTTTCCATCGCGAAGCAGACGCTTTCACGTCGCTGGGCGTGCGACCTCGCCAATCCGCTGGTTCCTATCTACTCGCGCTGGGGCGGCCGCCATCGTTTGAGACGCGGAGGATTGAAAATGGCGGCTAAGGGTCAGGAACACGGGTCGCGGCGCTCGCAATCTCGTCGGGTAGACATTCAGCAGCAGACGTGCCGCTGGATGCGCAAGTTGCATGGGGCGGGGCTATCGCAATGTCCGTCATTCTCTAATTCGGCATCCATCTCGGGAGCCCCTAATTATCTACGTTAAGGTGAGACCCCGGCGCCGCTTAATTACACTGTCCCCACCACCCCAAAACGATAATCGATGCCACCGGCGCAACTGGCTTGGTCCCCTCGACGTCTGATGTCAGCAAGTGAGATTTCCCGACGACGACGAACCAAACGCTCTCAAGCTTGCAGGTCCAGACATTTGACATTCACCTCGATCTAGCCTTCAATTTTGATGTCCAGGGCGATGCGAAACCAACTGCGCAACCGCCCACCCGGTCCTGAGAGACAAAGGTGACCGCTTTCAAGTTAGCGATCCCATGGCGAGCTCTCGATCATGCCGGCTTCTCGCGACTCAACGGTGTTGGAACGCACGGGAGAAGTGCGTTCTTTTCATCATCAAGCGAGGAACGACAAACATGCGATCGTCAAATGACCACCGTGTCCCAACGGTAAGCCGGATTTCTGTCGAATCGGCAACGAAAGCTGCTTCAATTCAGTCGGACATCGAGAAGATTAAGGAGAGCTGGGACGCCTTCCGGAGTGCAGACACCGTTCGGCTCTCGGTACGGCGCAAGCACACTTTGTCGTATGCTCCAGACATCGTCCAGGCCTCGGAGAGCCTTCCAATGACTTCGGTCGCCAGTATCCTTCAGCAGCACTTCGAGGAACAGATCCAGGAGCTGAACGAAGAAGTCAGCGCCCTTGGGTTTGAGCCGACCATCGTCAGCTTGGAGCCCTGCTCTGAAGAAGAGGCGTCCGAGTAAGCAAATCGCGCTGGCCACGGTCACCAAATCGGGGCCAGCGCCGACCTCGGCGTCAATACATTTAGTTAGTTAAGTCAGAAGGTTGGCGCGCCCGGCAGGACTTGAACCTGCGACCCCAAGATTAGAAGTCTCGTGCTCTATCCAGCTGAGCTACGGGCGCGAACTGGATCGATACGGTTCGGTACACGGTTCGCAGAAAATCGGCAATTCGCCAAGCCATTGAACCCACTAAATTTTTTCTGGCCAGAACAACGACTTAGAAGGCGAGTGCTCTATCCAACTGAGCTACGGGCGCGTGAGCGTATGCAGGATGGGTACACGGTTCCCGCCGGTTCGACAATCAAGCCCGAGCCGCAGCCGAGCGAGCACCCCACGCCGTCGATCCTGCCGGCCCCGCGACAGCGCAAGTCGGAAGGCGCGAGGATCAATGCGTCCAGTTATCCGGTCGCCCGAATTTGAAATTGTCCGCGTAAGCTTTTCGCAGCGGCTTTCTGGGTGTCGGCTCAATGACCGTGTAGGCGAGCCCGTTGCGGGTCGCGTACTGAATGGCCTCTTCCTTCGTTTCGAAGGCGAGCGTGACCTGCTGACGCGTGTCGGTGGACGACGTCCACCCCATCAACGGATCGATCTGGCGAGGCGCGGCTGGCTCATGCTCCAAGATCCACTCGCGCGAGCGCCCTTCACCCGACTGCATCGCGGTCTTTGCAGGCTTGTAGATGCGGACGGCCATCGTTCAATCCGTTCCCGTGGTTCTGTGCAACGATACCAAGCGGAAAACAAACAGAATCCGTTTTTTCCCGCTCCCAACCTCTTCATTTCAGGACAGGTTCTTATCTCACCGCGCGGACTTGACCAAGCAGAAATCTCTCCGTCTCCCCTGATGCGACCCGTAACAGCAGAGCCACCTGCACTCGGCTTGCGCTGCATTGACGCAAATCATCCAGCAAGTAGGAAATCACTGTCCTGAAGGCCGTCAGCTTGCTGAAGCGAAGTAGACCCCCTTGAGAGCACGACCTATGAATCGACGGTCTGTGGCGCAGGAAGGTCGCTTGCCATAGAAGTCGCAACGTCCCACCAGTCGGCTAACTGTTACGAATACCGCATGGCATTTAAACTCCGCCGCTAACCGAGAAAGCTCTTGCCCTAGCGTGCGCCGGCACTGACTTTCATCGTGGACGCAATGTTATCGAAACACGCGCGTATAGAATCCTCTGCAAACTTTATGTAGCGACAGCGGTTCTGTTCGTCAGCCTCGCTCCAGTTTGACGCCGCGTTGAGCAGTTCAACTGACCTGTCGGGGTTCGCTAAAGTATCAATAGCAACGAGGCGATCTGCAAATCCGGCGTCCTCAAGCAACCCCTCTATTTTATAAGTATTGGAGCGAAGTGCGAGGAATGGCACTCCTACTTTCAGACAAAAGCACACGCCGTGGAATTGGCCTGTGATTACAAATTTTGTATTGGAAGATATGTGTCGGAGAAATTGCTCTACGGATGCAACCGTGCAACCATAGCGATCAGCCTGGAAGTTACCTCTAAATAATTGTCCGACTTTGTTGCGAACAGCGAACTTCAATGCACGCGAAACCGATTTATCTGTGTAGCTCGTGATATGTGGTGCTGCTCGGAGAGGCAGATAAGAAAGATCGTGCAGAGTAGCGAAGCGGTGCAAAGTTTGATTGGTTTCCGCAAGAGTAGAATCTGTAACCAATCCTTGCGCACCCGGAATCCAATTTACCTCATCCGGAAGATGAAGTGCGAACGTCAAATCGGGACAAAGCTGAGCAGGAATGCCAAGAGAATCCGCTTCGGCTTTGCTCCGCCTTTCTCTACAGAACATTCCTGAGGCTTTACGAAGTTTATCGGTAACTTCGCGATCGCATCCATCCAGGACCGCATTGATAAGGAAGCACGGCAGTCCATTTTCCTTGCAAGCCTCCACGACGCGCGCAAATCCCAGAGCGTGCTTGCTTTGGCCGTGGAGGGCACCTTCTGCGTTTATCAAGACACCGTCAATGGAGCGAGCCTTGAGTGAGGAGGGATCGCTTGCAAGTTTTGACAATTTGGACGACGAAACAACGTCGATACCTCGCCGTCCGAGTTCGTTCAGAATGACTCTGATGACGGCTGAACTACCATGGTGCCCGACGGACCGGTGATCACCCAACAAAAGCACGCGCGGCCGTTTAAGCGCCATGAGTTCAATTCCGATTTAGTCTTGTCCTGGGACGGACCGGCTGGCGCAAGTCGAGTGACACGTTCGCGGTGCGAAATCTAGCAGAGAAGCCGACTGGGTGTCGGTCAGCCCTTTGTCACAAGATGAGATGGCCAATTGTTGGTTCGTTTCACGTTCAACAAAGCTTTGCGCACGCTTCGTGGCACTCAGTCGCCAGTGTTGCGCTAGATGATGACCCTGCCTGGACTAGGATCCAGATCTTGAAAATACCGGTCATGAAAGCCCACCCATGATGCAGCAGTCTGCTCAACAGGCGGACGAAAAAATTGAAAACAAACACAGACCGGCAAGGCTGCGAACCTCCGGTCTCTCCGGCGATAGTGGTCGGGGCGACAGGATTTGAACCCACGACCCTCTGCTCCCAAAGCAGATGCTCTACCAGGCTGAGCTACGCCCCGATGCCCACTGTCTGCCGGTTCGTTCCTGCTCGGTCAAGCACCCCGTGGCCGCCAGCGGTCCCAGCGCGGCATCATGGAGCAGCAGCGGTGCCAAAGTGCCGATGCCGGACTTTGTCGCCGGGCTTCAGCCCAAGCCGCTGAGCCGCCCCGCCCGCAATCTCCAGAACCGCGCTCACAGGCCCGTTGGACGAGATGATCTCTTCCGAATGCGGTTCGGTCATCGCCGCGATCCGATGCACGGTGCCGTCCGCCCGGATGAACACCATATCCAAGGGGATGTATGTGTTGCGCATCCACATCGTTTGCTCGCGCGGCGCTGCGTTGAGAAACAGCATGCCCCCGCGCTCCGGGAGTTCGGTGCGATACATGAGCCCCATTGCCTGCCGCGCCGGCGTATCGGCAATTTCGACGTTGAGGGTCACGACGCCATTTGCCGTCACCAGATCGAGCCTTTCAGTCACCCGCGCCTGCGGTTCGGCGTGGGTGTCGCCGACGGCCACGAAAAGAGCAAGGGCCGCCCCTAGGGCAGCCCTTGCAGAATATCTAAGCTGTCTAGCCATGCCTCATCCCATTAGTGCGGGGACGGCGGCACTCCCTGCGAGGGTCCGTCCGGCCTCAGTTCCGCAGCCATAACGCCTTTCGAACCATAACCCCAGCGGACCAATAACGTCTGCCCCGGACGCAGTTCCGTAAAGCCAAACCGGCGTAGCGTTTCCATGTGGCAGAAAATGTCCGGCGTGCCCTCGCCGCGGGTCAGGAAGCCGAAGCCACGCACGCGGTTGAACCATTTGACGCTGGCCCGCTCCCAATCGCTCTCGGCCACAACCTGGACGTGCGTCCGCTGCGGAAGGAGCGAGGGATGGATCGCGGTGCTCTCGTCCATGGAGACGATGTGGTAGGCCTGCATGCCCTTCGGCCGCTTCAGCACCAGACAGTGCACGCGCGCGCCCTCGTAGGCGGTCTGGTACCCGCCGGCCCTGAGGCAGGTCACATGAAGGAGAACGTCTGTCAGTCCGTTATCCGGAACGATGAACCCATACCCCTTGGACACATCGAACCACTTGATGGTTCCTGCAATTTCGATGACCTCGACGCCGTCTTCTAGGCGCCCGGCTTCGGCTGCGATCGCTTCCCCAGCGACCGACATCATCGATGGCCCCTTAACTTCCCCCATGTGCGTGTACCCCGCTTACTTGTGCTCAATCACTGCTGCGCCCCTCATGACGCCCCGGCCTCGACACGACCCCTGCCCTCTCCGACGGGGCCGCTCTCTTCCGGTGTGTTAACTATGCGATTGCGTGCCCATCCCGCCACCCCATTTTTTCGCCTCCGTCCTGTCACCCCCTCCTTGTTCACAGCAAGACACTAACTTCAACCGGTTGTTAAAGAACGATATTCCGCTATCCTCCCCAGATCGTGACTTTCTTGGGAATACAATTCTGAACAGTGCTCAATAATAAACTGCACGAAGATCATTTGTAAAATTCGGCCGAATCAGCGGCCCTTTGATTTGCCTTTTGATACTGCGATTTGCTGGGGTCGGCGCACCCCAATTCACACGACCTCCTCCACCGCTTTTCCACACAGCACATATCGTCAGAATGCGTCATAACGTCGGGCGCCGGTTGACCAATGGCACTTTGGCCACACCTTCCCGTCACACAGCGAGGAGAAAGTCCCATGCGCACTTCGGTCCACATCAACCGACGTGACGACGAGCTTTCTCGTTGGTTGTGACCTACTGGGGCGCGAAGAAATCCGCCCGCGTCAACACTCTCCCTGGGGCGGTTTGCCCTCATCGTGGTGGCACATCCCGGAGACCGCTCCCCCGCCGTTGAAGCTACATACCCCGCTGACCCCGAGGCCTACGGCTCAGCGCAGCCTTGACCATCCCGCTTTGGAGATCGACGAACTTTCCCGGGCACCTCCAGAGGTTGCAGGTTGGTGGCGTCAGTAGCCCCGGCACCCCCGGAACGGCGTACCGCCGTCGTCCGCTTATGCTCCCTTCACTTCCATCCACTAGCGGCCGACGAGCCTAGGACCTCCATGCGCAACATCAGAACGTGGTAAGCCTCGCCGCCTCATCGAACAAGAAAGCGCTCCTCCTCTTGAAACACGTCGCCATCATAGGGGCCGGCCCCGCAGGCCTGGCCGCCGCCGAAGTCCTGAGCCAGCACGGTCTCCGCGTCACCGTCTTCGAACGCATGCCCTCGCCCGCGCGCAAGTTTCTCATGGCCGGACGCGGAGGCCTCAACCTCACCCACTCGGAAGCGATCGAGACCTTTCTGCCCCGCTACGGCGACAGCGCATCCAACATCACGCGTTTCATCGAAGCCCATTCGCCTGTCGATGTGATCTCGTGGGTTGAAGGCCTCGGGCAGGAAACCTTTGTCGGCTCGAGCGGCCGCATCTTTCCCAAAGCGATGAAGGCCTCCCCGCTCTTGCGCGCCTGGCTGCGCCGCCTCGATGCCCATGGCGTTGAAATCAAGCTGCGCCACACGTGGCTCGGCTGGAGCGAAAACGGCCAGCCCCTCATCAGCGACAACGGCGCGTCGGCCGTCGCATTCCCCTGCCATGCAACGATCCTCGCGCTCGGTGGCGCCAGCTGGCCGCGGCTCGGCTCCGACGGCGCATGGCGGGCAACGCTTGAGGAGAACGGCATCGCCGTCGCGCCGTTCGTGGCCTCCAATTGCGGCCTCCTCATCGACTGGAGCGACCATTTCCGATCGCGCTATTCCGGCGAACCCTTGAAGCGCGTCGCCGTCACGTTCGAAGGCGACACCCAGCGCGGCGAAGCCGTCGTTACGCGCCAGGGCCTCGAAGGCGGGGCGGTCTACGCGCTCTCGTCCACCATCGCATCGCGGACGCAAGGCGGCGCATGGGTCACGATCCAACTCGACCTCAAGCCCGACGAGCCGCACGACATAATTGCCAACAGGCTGCGCCGACCGCGTGGCAAGGACTCCGTTGCGAACTGGCTACGCAAATGCCTGAAGCTCTCGCCCGCCGCCATCGGCCTGCTCCGCGAAGCCTCGCGCGACCTCCCCGCTGAACCCGATGATCTCGCCCGCCTCATCAAATCGCTGCCGCTCACCGTCAAAGGCACCTCCGGCCTCGACCGCGCCATCTCCACCGCCGGCGGCGTCCCCTTCGACGCACTCGATGAAAACCTGATGCTCAAATCCCGCCCCGGCACATTCCTCGCCGGCGAAATGCTCGATTGGGACGCCCCCACCGGCGGCTACCTCTTGCAGGCGACGCTCTCCACCGGCATCGCCGCCGCCACCGGCGTCCTCGCCTGGCTTGAGGCGTAGTAAAATCGTCGGTGGCCCCTCGCCTGTTTTCCAGGGCCATTCCGGTTCCCCGGCCTGCTTGCCAATCATTCGGCGACCAAGCTGGAACGGAGCCCTTGCGCCTCCCCTCACCCTCTCGCACGCCCGTGCCACCGCAGCGCACAAACGCAAAAATTTTCTCCCTTGGCGCCCCGCTTGGAAAGCAATCCGTTCTTTTTTCTAATAAGCCCTTCAATTCCGGATTGGTTTCGCTTAGGTTCCGGATCATCCGGAGGTCCCATGACACGTTCCTCATTGAACCCGCAGCCCGTCGGGGCCGCGAGCCAGCCGCCTTCGTCCGCTGGCCCCGCACTGGCGGCCGCCCTCGATGCTGCGCTTGCCGCCGCACCGAGCCTCGACGCACGTCTGCGCGTTATCGCCGAACACATCCCCGGCCGCGTGGCCTTTTCCACGTCCCTCGGCATCGAGGATCAAGCCGTCTTCGCCGGCATCGCCACCGCCGACCTCCCCTTCGACGTCTTTACCCTCGATACCGGCCGCCACTTTCCCGAGACGCTCGAAACTTTGGACGCGACGGAATCTCGCTACGGCCGCCGAATTCGCGTCGTCTTCCCAGACGCATCCGAAGTCGAAGCCCTCGTGGCCCGCGACGGCATCATGGGTTTTCGCCAGGCCATCGAGAACCGCAAGGCCTGCTGCGACATCCGCAAGGTGCGCCCGCTCAACAAAGCTCTCGCGGGCGCTGCCGGCTGGATCACCGGTTTGCGCCGCGATCAGTCTGCCGGTCGCGCGCACGTGCCCTTCGCCGCGTGGGACGCGAACCAGAACCTCATCAAGCTGAACCCGATCGCCGACTGGTCGCTCGAAACGCTTGAAACTTACGTCGCCGATAACGCCGTCCCGATCAACGCGCTGCACGCGCAGGGCTTCCCCTCAATTGGATGCCAGCCCTGTACGCGCGCCATCCGCCCCGGCGAAGACATCCGCGCCGGCCGCTGGTGGTGGGAGAACGAGGACGGCAAGGAATGCGGGCTGCACAATCGCCCGAAAGTAAAGGACGCCGCTGCATGACTGCGCAATTCACCCATCTCGATCTTCTGGAATCGGAGAGCATCCACATCTTCCGCGAGGCGGCGGCGCAGTTCCGCAAGCCCGTGCTTCTCTATTCAATCGGCAAGGACTCGACCGTTCTTCTTCACCTCGCCCGCAAGGCCTTCTGGCCCGGCAAGCTGCCGTTTCCGATCCTGCACGTGAACACCACGTGGAAGTTCAAGGAAATGATCGCCTTCCGTGACCACTGGGTGAAGGAATTCGATCTCGACCTGATCGAGATGACGAACCACGACGCCATCGCCAAGGGCGTGAACCCATACGACTATGCGCCCTCGATCTACACCGACATCATGAAGACGGTGCCGCTGAAAGCCGGTCTCGACCAGTACGGCTTCGACGGCGCCTTCGGTGGCGCGCGCCGCGACGAGGAAGCAAGCCGCGCGAAGGAACGCGTCTTCTCATTCCGCGCCGAGGGACATCGCTGGGATCCGCGTCGCCAGCGTCCTGAGATGTGGCGCCTGTTGAACGGCCGCCTCGGCGCCGGTGAAACCGCCCGCATCTTCCCGCTCTCCAATTGGACCGAGCGCGACATCTGGCGTTACATCATGCGCGAAAAGCTCGACGTCGTTCCGCTCTATATGGCCAAGGAGCGCCCGACCATCGAGCGCAACGGTCAGATCCTCATGTACGATGATGACCGCTTCCCGCTGAAGCCCGGCGAAAAACCGGTCATGCGGTCGGTTCGCTTCCGCACTCTCGGGTGCTGGCCACTGACAGCTGGTGTCGAATCCACCGCAACAACTCTCGAAGAGGTCGTCGCCGAAACGCTCGGCGCCCGCACCTCGGAACGCTCCGGCCGCTTGATCGACCATGATCAGGTCGGCGCCATGGAGAAGAAAAAGCAGGAAGGATACTTCTGATGACCGCGCAAACGGCCCTCAAGGAGTCCAATGTGACACCGCTCGTCAAGCCCGCCGCAGACGCTCTCGCCTCGGCTGCGCCCGAACTCTCGGGCCTCCTTCGCGTCCTCACCTGCGGTTCCGTGGACGATGGCAAGTCCACGCTCATCGGCCGCCTGCTTTGGGACGCAACCGACCTCTTCGACGACCAGCGCGCCACGCTCGAACGCGGCCGCAAGGTCGATGGCGGCCATCCCGACTTCTCGCTCCTGATGGACGGCCTTGTCGCCGAACGCGAGCAGGGCATTACCATCGATATCGCCTGGCGGTACTTCGACACCAAAACCCGCCGCCTAGTCGTCATCGACAGCCCCGGCCACGAGCAGTACACGCGCAACATGGCGTCGGGCGCCTCGCACGCCGATGTCGCCATCATGCTCATCGACGCCCGCCACGGCATCAAGACTCAGACCCGCCGCCACGCCGCCATTCTCGATCTCGTCGGCTTGAAGCGCGTCATTCTCGCCGTCAACAAAATGGACCTCGTCGACTGGTCGGAAAGCCGCTTCCGTCAGATCGAACACGATTTCCGCACGCTCATGTGGCGCTTCGGCTTCCGCGAAGCGGTCGCTATCCCTGTGGCCGCCGTTTCTGGCGATAACGTCGCCGAACGCTCCAAGCACATGTCCTGGTATAAGGGCCCATCGCTGCTCGAACACCTGGAAGAAATTCCAAGCCGCGGCACCGAACCGGTCGGCGCCTTCCGCATGCCCGTGCAAACGGTTCTCCGCGACACCCGCGCCGATTTCCGCGGCCTTGCCGGCACCATCTCCTCCGGCACCGTTCGCATCGGCGATACCGTGCTCGATCCGGTCAGCCGCCGCACCGCCAAAGTGCAGCGCATCGCCACCATGGACCGCGATTACGAAGAAGCGATCCAGGGTCAGGCCGTCGCCATCCAGCTCGACACCGATTTGGACGTCTCTCGCGGCTCCGTTCTCGCAGCCCCCGAGGCCGCCCCCGTCGTTGCCCGCACCTTGGAAGCGCGCTTCGTCTGGCTCTCCGAAGTTCCCTTCGACAAGCGCGGCAGCTATCTCGTCCGCACCGCGACCGATCTCGTTCCCGTCACCAACATCGAGATCAAGTCGCTCCTCGATCTCGATTCACTCGCGGTCCATCCCGCCACGGCCTGCAAGGTCAACGACATCGCCATCGCCAACCTCGCCCTCGGCCGCGCCACCGCCATCGATCGCTTCGCCGAAGCCCAGGAGACGGGTTCTTTCATGCTCGTCGATGCCATCTCCGGCGCGACGATTGCCGGCGGCACCGTCACGGCTGCGAGCCCCGACATTCAGCAACAGGACAACGTATTTCTCCTGACGCGCGCGATGCTGGCACGCGGGTTATGCTCAGACGTTGCCAACACGCCGGAAGGTGAAGCCGAGTTCCGCCGCCGCTCGAACGAAGTCGCGCTGCTGCTTCGCTCTGCTGGCGTCGCCGTCGAGGTTGAAAGCTTGCCGGATTATGTGATCTAGCAATAACAGAGAACTCCGCTACGATCGCGGAAACCGCCAGGGGCCGCGAGCCGACACCTCATGACCGAAGACATCTTGTTCTACGTGCTCGTCGGCTTCATTGCCCAGATGGTCGACGGATCGATCGGTATGGCCTACGGCGTGACATCCACGTCGGTGATGCTGAGTTTCGGGGTCCCACCGGCCACCGCCAGTGCGTGCGTTCACGCCGCCGAGACATTCACCACCGGCGCCTCAGGCCTCGCCCACTGGAAACTCGGCAACGTCGATAAGCGCCTGATCTGGCGGCTCGCCATTCCAGGCGCGATCGGTGGCGCCATCGGCGCGTACGTGTTGACCAACATACCCGGCGAACTCGTGAAGCCCTACATCAGCGCCTACCTGCTGCTGATCGGTATCTTCATCATCTACAAAGCCGTGCACCGGAAGCACTCCTTCGTCGACGAACCGCCAAACAACGTCGCCCCCCTTGGCCTCATCGGCGGTTTCGTCGACGCCATCGGCGGGGGCGGATGGGGCCCGATCGTCACATCCACGCTTCTCGGCCAAGGTGCGCAGCCGCGCTACACCATCGGCTCTGTCAACATGGCCGAGTTCTTCGTCACGCTGACGATCTCAGCCACCTTCATCGCCACCATCGGGCTCGACCTGTGGCCGACGATCCTTGGTCTCATCATCGGCGGCATCATCGCGGCTCCGTTCGCAGCCCTCGCCGCCAAGCACTTTCCGCCCAAAATTCTCATGATCCTCGTCGGCGTCGTCGTGATGCTGCTGAGCGCCCGCACCATTTACCTCGCCATCGCCTGATGGCTGGCCTTGTCTTGCGGGCGTAGCCAAGCACGCTTACACTTCACACTGGAACACGCGAACCGAGACGCATCCACATGTTGGAATTGTCCAGTCTTCTTGATGTCGGCGCCACGTCACACGCTTTCGAAGCCGGGGAAAAGGTATTCAAGCAGGACGACGCCGCAAGCCACCTCTACATCGTCCGCTCCGGCCGGATCCAGATCGTCACCTACGGTACGGTCCTGGAAAACGTCGGACCAGGAGGGGTTTTCGGTGAGATGGCGTTGATCGACGAGGCTCCGCGCAGCGCCGCCGCCATTGCCATGGAACCGACCGAAGTCCTCGAACTGAGCCGCGCTCAGTTCTTGGCCCTCGTGCAGGAAACGCCCGAGTTCGCCCTCCACATCATGGCGATCCTCGCCAACCGCATCCGCAAGATGAACACGAGCCTTTAGCGCGCACCCGCTGCCCACCCCTAAAACGTCATCCCGGCGAAGGCCGGGACCCAGTAAAGGTTGGCTGAAAAGAACGGCGACGCTACCTGCGCCGATTTCGAAGCGGGCTCGCTCTGCTCGCGCGCCGGACGAGGCTCACACCTTCGCCAGCACGACGTTCTCGTGGAAGTTATTGCCCGCCGTCGTCGCAGCGACGATCCCGGCGCGCACGACGAAGTTGCCGAAATGCTCGCCCTCGGTCCGCTCTTTCGCGATACCGCTTGATGATCGGCTCGAGCAGTTTCAGGATCTGCTCCCGGTTCACATCCTGCGCATAGATCTTCGACAACCGCGTCCCATCGAACGCCGCGCCGAGATACAGGTTGTAAAGCCCGGGCGACCGCCCCACGAACCCGATCTCCGCCAGGTACGGCCGCGCGCACCCATTCGGGCATCCGGTCATGCGGATGACGATGTCTTCCTCGCGCAGACCGGCCGCATCGAGGATCTCTTCCAGATCCGTCACGAGCCCCGGAAGGAACCGCTCGCTCTCGGCCAGCGCCAGCGCACACGTCGGCAGCGCCACGCACGCCATCGCGTTACGCCTCAGCCCAGACGACGTTCCAATCACGACGCCATGCTTCTCCAGCAGGGCCTCGATCTTTGGCTTCTGCTTCGCCGTCACATTGGCGATCACGAGGTTCTGGTTCGACGTGACGACGAAGTCGACACCGCCCGCCAGCGCAATCTCGCGCAGCGCCGTCCGCATCTGCACGGTGGCGGTGTCCTTCACGCGCCCGTTCTCGACATAAAGCGTCAGGTGCCACTTCTTATCCGCTGCCTTGCCGTCGAGCGTCTGCCGCCAGCCAATCGGATCACCCGTTGACGTGAACGCATAAGGCCGCGGCGCACCCAGCTTATACCCGCACCGCTTCTCCACTTCCGCACGGAATGCATCGATGCCGACGCGCTCGATCGTGTACTTCAGCCGCGCATTCTTGCGCACGGCACGGTTGCCCCAGTCGCGCTGCACCGTCACGACCTTCTCGCCCACATCGATCGCCTGCTCCGGCGTGCAGAAGCCGAGCATGTCGGCCGTGCGCGGAAACGTATCCGTCTCTCCGTGCGTCATGCCCATGCCGCCACCGACGGTCACGTTGTAGCCGACGACCTCGCCCTTCTCGACGATGGCGATGTAGCCGAGGCAGTGCGCGAAAATATCGACATCGTTGTCCGGCGGTACGGCCACCACCGTCTTGAACTTGCGCGGCAGATACAGCGGCCCATAGATCGGCTCGCTCTCCTCGGTCGCCGCAGACGTATCGATCACCTTCTGATCGTCGAGCCAGATCTCATGATAGGCACCCGTGCGTGGCAGCAGATGAGCACTGAACGCGATCGCCAGCTTCTCCGCTTCCTTGTGCGCCTTCGACAGGAACGGATGCGACGCCGACATGACGTTGCGATTCACGTCGCCACACGCGGCAATCGTATCGATGCACGCCGCGTTGATCGCCTGCATCGTCCGCTTCAAGTTTGACTTGATCACGCCGTGATACTGAAATGTCGCCCGCGTCGTCAGCCGCAGCGTTCCGTTGGCATAGGTGCCCGCGATATCGTCGAGCTTCAGCCACTGCTCCGGCGTCACGACGCCGCCCGGCAGCCGCAGCCGGATCATGAACGAGAACGCCTTCTCCAGCTTCTTCTTCGTCCGCTCCGCGCGCACGTCCCGGTCGTCCTGCATGTAGGACCCGTGGAACTTCAGGAGCATCGTGTCGTCTTCGTCGATCGCCCCGGTCTCGACATGCGTCAGACCATCCGCGATCCCGCCGCGCAACAAGCGGCTGTTCTCTTTGACGACTTCGTTCTTCGCGCGCTCAGTCATTGTCTTCTCCGGAACCACTTCCCCTCTCCCCGCTTGCGGGGAGAGGGTGGGGGTGAGGGGCAGCCGCTTGTTCAGCGCGTCGTCTCACCCACCCATCCAATTCAATAAACATCCCGCTGGTAGCGGCCGGCCTTGGTCAGCTCTTTCAGCTTCGCCCGGCCCGCCTCCTCATCGCCCTTCAGCGGCTCGGCCAGGATTTTGACGAGCGTGTTGTCCACGTCCTTCGCCATGCCCTTCTCGTCGCCGCAGACGTAGAGGTGCGCGCCCTCGTCCAGCCACGCCAGGATCTCCTGACGCTGCTGCCAGAGCCGGTGCTGCACGTAGATCTTCTCCGGCTGGTCGCGCGAGAACGCCACGTCGATCTTCGTCAGCGCACCCGACGCCAGATGATCCTGCCATTCGAGTTGGTACAGGAAGTCGTTCGTGTAGTTCCGCTCGCCGAAGAACAGCCAGCTCTTGCCCTTCGCGCCCGTTTCGACACGGTCCTCGATGAACCCGCGATAGGGCGCGACGCCCGTGCCGGCACCGATCATGATGATCGGACGATTGCCGTCGGCGGGCAGCGCGTAATGCCGGTTCGGCTTCACGTACACACGCACCTTATCGCCGACCTTGCGTCGATCCGCGAAATACGTCGACGCCACGCCGCCGCGCTTGCGCCCGTGGCTCGCCCAGCGCACTGCGCCGATCAGCAAGTGTGCTTCCCCCGGATGCGCCTTGACGCTGGACGCCACCGAATAGAGCCGCCCCGGCAGCGGACGCAACAGACCGAGCAACTGTTCTGCCGTCAGCTTCTCGGCGTACTCCGACAACAAATCGACCAGCTGCCGGTCGGCCGAAAACTTGGCCAGCGCCTCCGCATCGGTGAGCTTGGCCACATCCTTGCGGCCTGTCAGCTTTGCATAGGCGTCGACCGTCGCCCGCGACAGCGTTGTGATGTCGTAGCCCCGGGCGATCTTCAAAACGAGCGACGCATCGCCGTCGAGACCGACCGCGCGCGCCACGTCCGCCGCCAGTGCCGGATCGTTCTCCGGCAGCACGCCAATTGCTGCGCCGGGTTCATAGGTGAACCCATCCGCCTCGACCGCGAGTTCGACGTGATACGTCTCCCGCGACGAGCCCGAACCGTTGAGGTTCACAAGCGCCGAGATCTCCGCTTCGGCCGGATCTTCTGCCGTGTACAGCGGCTCGGCCGGCTCATCGTCGATCGCTGCACTCTTGAAATCCACGTGCACGACGGTGGCGGACGGTGCCTCCACCGCAGGCGAGAACTTGTCGAGCAGCGCATCGGTCCAGGCCGAAGCCGCCTTGGCGAAATCGAGATCGAGATCGATCCGGTCGTGAATGCGCGTCGCGCCCAATTCGGCCAGACGCGCATCGATCTTTTTGCCCGTCTCGCAGAAATTCACATACGCCGTATCACCCAGCGACAGCACCGCGTACTTCACGCCGTCGAGGCGCGGCGCGGCATCGCTCATCAGGTCCTTGTAGAAATCGACGGCCCGCTGCGGAGGATCGCCCTCGCCCCACGTCGACACGTAAACGGCGAGGTTCTTCGACTTCGCCAGCGCAGCGACGTCGATGTCCCCCATGTCCACGACCTTGGCATCGCAGTTGAGCTTGGCCGCGGTTTTCTTCGCTTTGTAAGCGAGCGCCTCGGCGTTGCCGCTTTCGCTGCCGTAAAGGATCGTCAACGGCACGCGCGGCCGCTGAGCCGGCACAGCCTGCACGGCCGCCACCGCGCCGGTACCACCCTGCGCGGCATCAAGGCCTGCGAGAAAACCGGACAGCCAGCTACGCTGCAGCGGCGTCGAGCGCTGCACCAGCTGATTGAGAAACGCCAGATCTTCGGCGCTGAACGGCGCGTTCTTCGGCAACGGAGGCAGGGCCACGAGGTCTCTCTCCTTTAGATAACGTCAGGCGCAGACGCTTCGTGAGCGCTCGCGGTCGCACGTTCGACAGGCGCGCAATAGACACGCACGTTGTCCGGCATGGTGAGGTTGGCGTCGGACCAGTGCAGTCCGCCGAAGATGATGGCCGGCCCCTTGATGCCGAAGGCGGCGATCGCATCGATGAGGTCGCCGAGCGTCGTCGAAATCGCAAGCTCGTTGACGCGCGTGCCGTTTTCCACGACGACGATCGGCAGCGAGACGGGCGCGCCGGCAGCAAGTAGCTTCTGGCGCAGCGCGCGCGCCGTGCGCACGCCCATGTAGATGGCGAACGCCTGATGCGGCGCCGCAAGTGATGCCCAGTCGAGATCGAGATCGCCGTCCGCCGTCGCACCCGTGACGAGCGAGAACTGGCGCACGCTCTCGCGCAACGTCAGCGGCAGCGCGATGCGCGCCGCGCACGCGTGCGCAGCCGTGATGCCAGGAACGATTTCGACCTCGATCCCGGCCGCGCGGATCGCTGCGATCTCCTCCGCCGCCCGGCCGAAGACGAACCCGTCACCACCCTTGAGCCGCGCCACGCGCTGGCCCTTGAGTGCTTCCCGCACCAAGATGCGATTGATCTCGTCCTGTGATGTCGATGGCCCGCCGGCTTCCTTGCCAACAGAAATGACAATCGCGTCGGGTCGCGCATGAGCGAGCACGCCGTCGCCGACGAGCCGATCGACGACCAGAACGTCCGCCTCCGCGATCGCACGTACCGCGCGCACGGTGAGAAGGTCGGGATCGCCCGGACCGCAACCGATCAAAAGAACGCGGCCCGGCGCAGTCGCACCTCCCGCTAGACAACCCGTCATTGATACCTCTCCGAGGCGGTGATTACGGCCGGCGCCGCCGCTTGGACGCTGTCCTGCGACGGCCAAATCCGGAAATCCAGCCTGAAAGTGTGAGCGGCGGCAGCGTACCACCCCTCGCGCCGCATCGCGTCCGCCGAGGCCGAGGAGGATATCACAGCAAAATTATGCTTCAAGAGAAAACGTTCTGAGGGACTAATGGGCATTTCATTCCAAAAACCTGTCATATCCAGCACAAAGGTTCCCTTTTTGACCCGCAACGGCGAGGGCAAGTCGCGCGCCGCGACGCCCCGCTCTCGCCCTCTCGTAAAGCTTGCCTTATCGACAGCTAAAGTTCTGTTAGATCACACGCTTTCGTGACTCCAAGTGACTTGAGCGTCCTACACGGATGTGGTCTTTAGAACCAATCGAGATCGGTGCGAAGCCGATGTCTGAAGTAACCGGGCAGAGACCCGGATGCTGCGGAACGCCCTCGGGAGGGGTGCTCGGCGAGAACACTAAAAACGAAAACCGAGAACGCTGTCTTTGGAGGACATCATTATGAAGACCTGGACCAAGCCTGCCGTGCGCGAACAGGAAGTCGGCCTCGAAGTCACGTCCTACCTGCCGGCCGAAATCGACGTCATCTGAATTTAGGATGTGCGGCGTGCGCTCTTTAGGATGCGCAGGCCCGATCTGACACGGCGGCCAGGAATCCGGCCGCCGTCGTCGTTTGCGCGCCCGGCCCCCGCTCGAGGGGTATGCTGGGGCGGCCCTCTCCAGAACGTCGGAACATCATGCTTATCAAAGTGCTCGGGGCATCCGCCGGCGGCGGATTCCCGCAATGGAATTGCAATGGCCCAATGAGTGCGAGCGCGCGCGCCCGCAAGCCGGGTTTTGCGGCCCGTACCCAGTCGTCCCTCGCGGTCTCGGCCGATGGCAAGCGTTGGGTGCTTCTCAACTGCTCGCCCGACTTGCGCGAGCAGATCGCAAACAATCCCGAACTCTGGCCCGACGCCAACGGCCCACTCCGCAATTCTCCGATCAAGGCCGTCATCGTCACCAACGCCGACGTCGACCACATCATCGGCCTCATCAACTTGCGCGAAGGCACGCCCTTCACCATCTACGGATCAGATCGCGTTCTGAAGACGATCAACGCCAATTCGGTCTTCAACGTTTGCAATCCGCAGATCGTCCCGCGCCTGGAACTGCCACTCGACCAGAGCATCGCAATCGAAGACCACGGCGATGATCTCGGCCTCACCGTCGAAGCCTTTGCAGTTCCTGGCAAGATCGCCCTTTTCTTAGAAGACACGTCGGACAAGAAGTCGTTCGGCAGCCGCGAAGGCGACACCATCGGCCTCAAGGTCACCGAAACCGCAACCGGCCGCTTTTTCTATTATGTCCCGGGCTGTGCCGAGGTCGATCCGCCGCTCGCTGAGCGTCTCGGCGGCGCGCCCCTCGTCTTTTTCGACGGCACGCTCTACACCGATGACGAAATGATCCGCCAGGGCCTGCTGAACAAAACTGGCGCCCGCATGGGTCATATCTCGATTTCCGGGTCCAACGGCTCGATCGCCGCGTTCAAGGACCTGGACGTGAAACGCAAGATCTACGTCCACATCAACAATTCGAACCCCGTGCTCGACGACAATTCCCCGGAGCGTAAGGTGGTTCAAAATGCCGGCTGGGAGGTCGGCTTCGACGGAATGGAGATCAGGATATGACCGATATTCACCTGAAGGGCACCGCGCGCACCGACAACAAGCTCTGGTCGCATGAGGAATTCGAAGCCGCAATTCAAGCCGTCGGCGCCGAGCGCTACCACGATAAGCATCCCTTCCATAAGCTTCTCCACGGCGGCAAGCTGAAGAAGAGCCAGGTCGCCGCTTGGGCCCTCAACCGCTACTGCTACCAGTCGGCCGTTCCCCGCAAAGACGCCGCTCTCGTCAGCCGCACATTCGATCGCGAACTGCGCCGCGAATGGATGCACCGCGTCCTCGAGCACGACGGTTATGAAAACGACGACGGCGGCATTGAACGCTGGCTCGTCCTCACCGACGCCCTCGGCCTCGACCGCGACTACGTGCAGTCGATGCGCGGCGCCCTGCCCGCCACCCGATTCGCCGTCGAAGCGTACGTCACCTTCGTGCGCGAACAGCCGCTCACCATCGCCGTTGCCTCATCGCTCACGGAACTCTTTGCGCCCAAGATCCACAAGGAGCGCATTTCCGGAATGCTGGAGGGCTACGACTTCATCGACGATCGTGTGATGGCCTACTTCAAGCAGCGTCTTGTGCAAGCCCCGCGCGACGCTGACTTTGCGCTCAACTATATTAAGCAGCACGCCGCCACCCGCGCCGAGCAGGAAGCCTGCGTGGACGCCGTCCGCTTCAAGTGCAACGTGCTTTGGGTTCAGCTCGACGCACTCTACCACGCCTACATCAACGGCAACGTGCCGCCCGGCGCGTGGCGCCCGGAGGATCTTCAGGCATGAGTATTGGCCAATACGCCAAACGCGAACGCATCCTGATCACCGGCGATTGCCGGCCGAGCCTGCCGCGCTTCGTAAAGATGCGCCACGACGCCGGCCGCGGACGCTGGATTCTTCTGGCACCCGAACGCGTCTTCAACCCCGACGAGATCGCTGTCGCCGTGCTGCAGAAATGCGACGGCGTACGCTCGGTCTCCGACATCGCGGACATTCTCGCGGATGAATACAAGGCCCCGGCCGATCTCATCCTGAAAGACATCGTCGATATGCTGCAGGACCTCGCCGACAAAGGCGTCTTGAACGCCGGCGAACCGGCCAAAACCTGAGCGGCCAAAACGTGAGCGGCCAGAACTTGAACGGAGCCAAGCCATGAACGAGGTCACCCCCGTCGAGACGAGCGCAATTGCCGCCGTCGATCCGTCGTGCGCCCGCGCGCCCGTCGGGATGCTGTGCGAGCTGACGCATCGCTGCCCGTTGCAGTGCCCGTACTGCTCCAACCCGACCGATCTTGAGCGGGCCAACACTGAGCTCACGACGGCCGAATGGCAGGACGTGATGCGTCAGGCCGGCGAACTCGGCATCCTCCAGGTCCATCTCTCGGGCGGCGAACCCACGGCCCGCAAGGACCTTGAGGAAATCCTCGAAGCCGCCGTCAAGGCTGGCCTCTACACCAACCTCATCACCGCCGGTGTGACGCTCACGCGCGATCGCATGATGAAGCTCGCCGAGATCGGCCTTGATCACGTGCAGCTTTCCATCCAGGACGTCGATCCTGAAAACGCCGACCGCATCTCCGCCTACAAGGGCGGCTTCGCCAAGAAGATCGAAGTCTCCCAGTGGGCGAAAGAAGCCGGCATGGCGTTGACGATCAACGCGCCGATCCATCGCCAGAACATCCATAACGTCCCGCGCATGATCGAATTCGCCATCGAATGCGGCGCCGGTCGTATCGAAATCGCGCACGTCCAGTATTACGCCTGGGCACTTCTCAACCGCTCTTCGCTCATGCCCACCCGCGAGAGCTTCATGACCGCTGCCAAGCAAGTCGAAGAGGCGCGCGAGAAGTACAAGGGCATCATCGTCATCGACATGGTCGTCCCCGACTACTACGCCAAGTTCCCCAAGCCCTGCATGGGCGGCTGGGCCAAGCAGATACTGAACGTTACGCCTTCGGGCCGCGTGCTGCCCTGCCACGCCGCCGAATTGATCACGCACCTCCAGTTCGACAACGTGAAGGATCGCAAGCTCGCCGACATCTGGCTCAACGGCGATGTCTTCAACAAGTATCGCGGCACCGAATGGATGAAGGAGCCCTGCCGCTCCTGCCCGCGCAAGGAGATCGATTTTGGCGGCTGCCGCTGCCAGGCCTTCGCGCTGACGGGAGACGCAACCAACACCGACCCCGCCTGCTCACTGTCGCCGATGCATGAGGAATGGGCCAAGGTCGCCGAGGTGGAAAGCCACTCCACCCCGCCCGAATTCGTCTATCGCCGGGTCGGCGCCGCCAAGGTGACCGTTGGAGGCACCTGAAGATTGCTCGGGAACCCACTGGCAGAGCTCTGGTTGTCAGTGTAAAAGACGCGCCGGCTGAAATCTTCTTCGCTCGTGAGGGCGTAGATGTTTCACCGGGCCCTGGGGCCTAATTCACCTGGGGTTCAGGTGGACTTTGGCAATACAAAAGCTAGAGTCGCAAAAGTGGCTCCACGGACCGTCAAAATGGTTACCGTGCCACCCTCGGGAGGAAGTGCAATATGATGAAGTGGGTTATCGCCGCCGGTCTCATTCTGGCTGCTCCGTTCGCCGCCTCGGCTCAGGACGCCGAAGCCGGTAAGGCCGTATTCAAGAAGTGCTCGGCCTGCCATGCGTTCGGCAAGAACGCTCTCGGCCCCAACCTGACATGCGTTTCCGGCCGCGCTGCCGGCACCGTCGAAGGCTACGCCGGCTACTCGGATGCCGTGAAGAAGTCGGGCGTCACCTGGGACGACGAAAAGCTCCTCGCATGGTTCGAGAAGGACGATGCTGTGATCCCCGGCAACAAGATGATCTTCCCGGCCGGCGTGAAGGACGCAACCGACCGCGCCAACCTGCTCGCCTACATCAAGAGCGAGTGCAAGCAGTAAGCGGTCGACCGTTTAGTGTGAGTTTTGAGACCGCCGCCGGAGCCATCCGGTGGCGGTTTTCGTTTGAGCGACCTGTGCCGAGGGAACGATCCGCGTCATTGGGCGGTTGCCTGCCGCCACACCATGAGCCCAACACACTTGAGCGGAGGACACAGCCATGGCGACCAACACAGAGGCCCGTCCCGGCCGAACCCCTCAGAACCCGGCTGATATTTCACCAACCGCGCCGGAAGATGATGCCCGCACGATCCTGATCAATGAGATCAACTGGGGCGCGGTTTTCGCCGGAGCCGCCTTGGCATTGTCGGCCCAGCTCATTTTGAACATGCTCGGCCTGGCTCTTGGCCTTGCCTCGTTCAGCCTCGCCGACACCAACAACCCCGATGCCGATACCTTTTCGATGACGGCAGCGGCTTGGTGGGCCATCTCCGGCATCGTTGCAGCCTTCCTTGGCGGGGTGGCCGCCGGTCGCTTGTCGGGCTCGCCCAAACACACCACCGCGAGCTGGCATGGCCTGACCAGCTGGGCGTTCACGACGCTGGCGGTCTTCTACCTCATCAGCTCCACCGCCGGCGCGATCGTCGGAACCGCGACCGACGCGGCAACGACCGCGGCCAGCACCATGGCCCGCACAGCCGGCGGCGCCATGCAGACCGCCGCGCAGGTGGCCGCTCCCTCCATAGCCAATCAAGCCGATCCGTTCTCATCCATCGAGCAGAGTGTTCGCGGCGCCGGCCAGGATCCAGCCGCCATGCGTGATGCCGCCGTCGCCGCTGTCCGCGCCGCAGTGACAAGCGATCGCGCCCAAGCCGAACAGGCCCGCAACCGTGCCGCCGACGCGCTCGCCAAGGCTCAGAACATCACGCCCGATCAAGCCCGTGCGCAGATAGCCCAATATGAAAGCCAGTACCGGCAGGCCGTCGAGCAGACCAAGCAGCAAGCCACGGCCGCCGCTGAGCGGACCCGCGAAACCGTCGCGCAAGGCTCATTTTGGGGAGCCCTCGCCCTACTTCTGGGCGCCGCAGCGGCATGGTTCGGCGGACGCGCCGGAGTGGTCGACCCGACGATGACGTCGTTCCATCTACCGGCCGCTTTCCGGAGAAGCTGATTCACGATCGAGCGGCACACAATCGCTGGTGTCAATGGCGGCGGCGAGGTCCCTCACCCGCCGCCCCCGCACGACCTCATCAGGGGCGATGTCGAGCAGCGGCACCACAACGAAGGATCGCTGTTCGATGAAGGGATGCGGGACCTTCAGGTCCGGCGTATCGATCGTCTGGCCGCGATAGGTCAGCACGTCCACATCGACGAGGCGCGGCCCCCATTTCACTTTGCGCAAGCGGCCCATTTCATCTTCGACCGCAAGGCAGCGTCGCAAAAGCTCATGCGCGGACACGTCGGTTGCCACCGCCGCCGCCGCATTGACGAACCAGTCCTGCTCGAGAATTCCCCAAGGCTCCGAGCGATAGAACCGCGACGTCGCCACCAGTCGGACCATGCCGTCGCCGCACAGAAGATCGATCGCGCGCGCAATGTTCTGGGCTTTATCGCCGACGTTGGACCCAATGCCGATCAGCGCGTCGTACGTCCCCCGCGACGGCGCCTGAGCCTCAGTCATACTTGATGTATGCAAAGCGCGGATCGGTCGGCGTGCCTTCCAGCGAGTTGTTCGTCTCGGACGCGGGCTGCCACTGGACCACCTCTTCGATCTTCTTGGCCAGATAGAGGTCCTTGTCTGTGATGCCCTTCGCCGAATGGGTCACGAGGCGCACTTCCACCCACGCATACGAGGCCGTGAGATCGGGATGATGCCACGCCGCCTCCGCCAGATGCCCGATGGTGTTGATCACCATCAGAGTTCCTTTCCAGCCGTTCGTCTTGTAGGTCCGCCTGATCCAGCCGTCCTCCAGACGCCACGTCGGCAGGTTTGCGCCAAGCCAGGCGACAACGTCGGCCTCCGGCATTGCTTTTTCACGGGTTGCAGCCATTTCGCGGCGCTCCATTAGGTTCCAGGGATTGACTTTTCCGGCGTCACCGTAGATCGACTGGGGTCCGGCTTCAATCGCTCTCCCGCCCTGTGCGGAGGCGCTTCGTACCCATCGCGCCAACCCCTGAACAACGGCTGCTCGACCGATGCGGGCTATCACCGTCAGCGCACCTGCCCGCCTGCATTTGGGCTTCGTCGATCTCAACGGTTCGCTCGGCCGCAAGTACGGCTCGATCGGCTTGGCCGTGGATCAACCCGCAACCACGCTCACCGTTCGCCCGGCTCCCGAATTTCGCGCCAGCGGACCTGAAAGCGAGCGGGCGGAAAAAGCGCTGCGCCGCTTTGCCAGCCTCTTCGCTTCCAACAAGACGTACGAAGTTGACGTGCAGAGCGCGATCCCCGCCCACGCCGGATTGGGTTCGGGAACCCAGTTGGCGCTCGCCATCGGCGCCGCCGTGCTGAAGCTCGCTGGCAGTCAGGCCTCCGCCAGTTCCCTCGGCGAAGTCGTCGAACGCGGCGCGCGTTCCGCGATCGGCATCACGGCATTCGAGCGCGGCGGCTTCATCGTCGATGGCGGCCGCGGCACATCCGGCCATCCGCCGCCGACCGTCGTGCGCCTCGACTTCCCCGCCGACTGGCGCGCCATTCTCGTCCTCGATCCGCGCGACGTCGGCGTTCACGGCGAAAAGGAAAGCGCCGCCTTCCAGGCCCTGCCCGAATTCCCGGAAGCCCTTGCCGGCCATCTCTGTCGCCTGACCCTGATGCGGCTTTTGCCCGGGATTGTCGAAAAGGACATCGCCTCCTTCGGCTCAGCCTTGAGCGAAATCCAAACCATCGTCGGTAACCATTTCTCCGCCGCGCAAGGTGGCGCACCTTGGTCGAGCCCGGCCGTCGGCCACATGGTCCGCCGCCTGGGCGAGGCGGGCGCGACGGGTCTCGGACAGAGTTCGTGGGGCCCGACCGGCTTTGCCTTCGTGGACAGCGAGGCTGCGGCGCACCGTCTCTATTCATCTTTAGTCGAAGAGGCTAAAGCGACGGGGCTCGATCTGAAAATTGTGCAGGGTCGCAACACCGGCGCCGTCATCGGCCCCGCCTGACCCGCTTTCGTACTCAACGGGGAGAACAAGAAAATGACCCAAGAAGCGACGCCCATCCTGCACATGCTCGACCCGCGCAAGCACGTCAGCCCCTTCGACGTGAACATGGCCGCCGATGCGGGCTACAAGGTCATCGTCCCCTACACGAACGTCGAAGTGCAGGACGTCACGCCGCTGATCCAGGACGCCATCTTCTCCCGCCCGCCGAACTATGGTGTGCGCACCGGCTTCTTCATGGGCGGCAAGGACGCCATCATGGCGCTCGACATGCTCGATGCCGCCAAGAAGGCCCTCGTCCCCCCGTTCGAGTGCTCCACGTTCGCTGATCCCGCAGGTTCCTTCACCACTGCCGCCGCCATGGTCGCCTGCGTCGAGCGTATCCTGAAGCTGAAATTCGGCCGCTCCTGGAAGGGAACGCGCGTTGCCGTGTTCGGCGCCACCGGCGTCGTCGGCTTCGCCTCGTCCATCATCTCCGCGCTCGAAGGTGCCCAGGTGCAGCTCGTCGCCCACCGCGGCGTCGACCGCGTCATCAAGAGCGCCGCCGTGTCCAAGGAACGCTTCGGCGTCGACCTCGAGCCGGTCAACGGTGAAACTGCCGAACAGCGCGCTGAAGTCGTCAAGAACGCGGAAGTCATCTTCGCCGCGGCCGCTGCCGGCGTGCAGGTCGTCTCCAAGGAAATGCTCAAGGCCGCACCCAATCTGCTCGCCATCGCCGACGTCAACGCGGTCCCCCCTGCCGGCGTCGAAGGCATGGACCTGTTCATGGACGGCGCGCCATTAGGCGATACGAACATCCTGGGCGTCGGTCCGCTCGCCATCGGCGACATCAAGTACAAGACCGAATCCGGTCTCTTCAAACAGATGCTCGAATCCGACAAAGCCCTCTCGCTCGACTTCCGCCACGCCTACATCAAGGCCAAGGAACTCACCGGCCTCGTCTGATCGCCGTCTTGATCCCCTCTCCCCGCACGCGGGGAGAGGGTTAGGGTGAGGGGCAGCCGCTTGCTAGCGTGCGGATACTGCCTCTCACCCCAACCCTCTCCCCATTGCAAGAGCAATGGGGAGAGGGAGAAACATGGCAACCCCTGATCCCACAGAGACGCGATGCGTCCTCATCGCCGCGTTCTCCGGACGCGCACTCGCGCAGTCGGCACGCCGCGCCGGGTTCATCCCCCTCGTCGTCGATTGCTTCGGCGATCTCGACACGCGTGAAGCCGCCCACGAACTGATCTGCCTGCCGGCCCGCGTCCAAGTCGGCTTCATCAAGCGACCGCTCATTGCCGCGCTTGAAAGCCTCGTCGCCAACGCCCCCGCGCCATCCATCGGACTCGTGCTCGGCGGCGGCTTCGAATGCAATCCAAAGCTCGTCGCAGCACTCGGTGAACGATTTCACCTGATCGGCAACAGCGCCGACACGATCCGCCGCGTCAAAGACCCGACGGAGTTTTTCGGCACGCTCGCCCGGCTCGGCATTCGCCATCCCCAAACGCAACTCACGCCACCCGCCAATCACCAAGGTTGGCTGATGAAGCGCATCGGCGGCAGCGGCGGCCTGCACATTCACGAATGCCCCGCCACCTTCGAGCCCGACCCACGCCGCTACTTCCAGCGCGAACAAAAAGGCGACGCCATCTCTGTCCTCGCAATTGCAAGCCAACGCGGCACCGCTGTCGCGCTCTCCCGCCAGTGGTCGTCGCCGCGCAAACGCCGACCCTACCGCTATGGCGGCGCGGTCTCCGGCATCACCGTTGATGACGACCTCGAAACCCGCCTCGTCGACACCGCGCTGACCGTTATTTCCGAGTTCGGCCTCACCGGTCTCCTCTCGCTCGACTTCGTCCTCCACGAGGGCGAACCATTGCTGCTTGAAGTAAACCCCCGCCCCGGCGCCACACTCGACATCTTCGACGATGCCTCAGGCAGTCTCTTTGCCGCCCACGTCGCCGCCTGTTCCGGCGAGAACCCCGCCATGATCCTCAAAGGTCGATGGCAACCCCCGCGCGCCGCTGCCGCCGCCTACCTTTATGCCGACAACGGCGCCATCACCGTCCCCACCATCGCCTGGCCGGACTGGGCCGCCGATCGCCCCGTACCCGGCGCACAGATCGCGCGCGGCCAACCGCTCGCCACCGTCACCGCCACCGCATTAACCAGCCACGAAGCGGAAAACCTTTGCCGCATGCGCTTATCCGCACTGGCTGAACTCGTGTATGAAGGCTCCAAACTGGAAGGAAACGTCAGGATATGACCATGCATTTCAATCAGGCGCCGAGCGTCAACGCACGCGCATCGCACATTGTCGAACAGATCGTCACGAACGCCGCCGCCCTTCGCTGCGCCGTCTCCACCGGCGAAAATGGTGAGCGCCTTGTCGATCTTGGAGCCAACGTGCCCGGCGGCCTCGAAGCGGGTCGTCTGCTCGGCGAGGTTTGCATGGGCGGCTTCGGTACCGTGCAGATCACAACATCCTCGGGTCTGGCCAACTGGCCCCTCGGCGTCGTCGTCCACTCGTCGAACCCTGTTATCGCCTGCCTCGCAAGCCAGTACGCCGGCTGGACGATCACCGAAGATGCCAGCGGCTTCTTCGCGCTCGGCTCCGGTCCCGCCCGCGCATTGTCGCGCGTCGAGGAACTCTACAAGGAACTCGGCTACGTCGATCACCACAACAAGGGCGCGCTCGTCATCGAAGGCGACAAGGCTCCGCCGTCGTCCGTTGCAGCCAACGTCGCCGCCGCATGCGGGATCGCACCCGCCAACCTCACGATCCTCTACGCGCCGACCGGCAGCCTCGCCGGCACCGTCCAGATTGCCGCCCGCGTGCTCGAAGTTTCCCTCCACAAGGCCCACGCCCTGCATTTCCCGCTGGAGAACATCATCGACGGATATGGCGTCGCCCCACTCGCCCCGCCGATCCCCGACTTTATCAAGGCTATGGGCCGCACGAACGACGCCATCATCTACGGCGGCCGCATCCAACTCTTCGTGAAGGGAACCGACGCCGACGCCAAGAAACTCGCCGACGCGCTGCCGTCGAACACGTCGTCGTCCTACGGCAAGCCGTTCGCCGAAACCTTCGCCGAAGTCGGCGGCGACTTCTACAAAATCGACGCCATGCTCTTCTCGCCGGCTCTGGTGACGGTCTCGAACCTCGACACCGGCACATCCTTCCAGACCGGCAAACTCGCCCCCGAAATTGTCGAGGCAAGCTTCAAGTAAACAGAGCGCCATGACCACGCCGCCGTTTTCCATCACCGCTCGCAGCCCCGCTTCGCCGGGACCGCGCATCGTCCTCTTCGTCGAGGACGGTGGCGGTGATTGGCATGCGCGGCGGCTGCGCGAAGCGCTCCAGGCGCGCGGCGCGCAAGTCGTCACCACGTGCCTCAAGTTCTGCGCCTTCGACACGCGGCTGCCTTCAGGGATCCATATCCCAGGCTTCGATGGCGACCTGCCCGATGGCGCCTTCGTCCGCTCCGTTTCCACCGGCAGCCTTGAACAGATCACGCTCCGCCTCGGCATCCTGCATGCGTTGCGCGAAAGCGGCGTGCGCGTATGGAACGACGCCCGCGTCATCGAACGCTGCGTCGATAAATCGACGGCCACGTTCCTGTTCCAAATGGCCGGCCTGCCTGTCCCATTGACACGCGCCGCCGAAGGCATCGAGACCGCCCGCAAATTCGCGCATGATCAGTCCGGCCGGCCCATCGTCGTGAAGCCGCTGTTCGGCAGCCAGGGCAACGGCGTCCGCCGCATCGAAACACCCGATCAGCTTCCCGAACCCTCCGAAGTCGGCGACGTCTATTACGTGCAGCGCTATCTGCGCGGCGATACCGATACGCAATTCGAAGACTGGCGCCTGTTCGTCTCGCGCGGCCGTGTGCTGGCCGCGATGGCCCGGGTCGGCCAGACCTGGATCACCAATGTCCACCAGGGCGCCAAGCCGCACCCGATCGAAACCGATCCCGAGATGACGCATCTCGCCCTCGAAGCCGCCCGCGTGATCGGTGCCGACTACGCCGGCGTCGATCTCATCCGCGACGACGCCGGCAAGCTCATGGTTCTGGAGATCAATTCCAACCCAGCATGGAAGGGCCTGCAAAGCGTTACTGACGTCAACATCGCCTGGACACTGGCCGACGACTTCCTTGCAGCCCTGACACAAAAAGCCGACGCATGACCGCCGCGCTACCGCGTAACGTCATCGCGGAGGCCTATATCGCCGCCTGCCGCCTGGAAGTGCGCACACTCAAGCCCGGCAACGTCCACATCTTCGCCGATGGCCACCGCATGACGGTCGCCGACTTCGACCACAGTGCGAACGCATCCGCCCCTTTCATTGCCGATCCCGCTCTGTCAGTCGGAGATCGCATCCTCAACGCCGTCGAAGCCACCTTCGCCGCAGTCGCAACGAACACCAATCTCGGTATTGTTTTGCTCTGCGCCCCACTCGCCGCAGCAGCCGAACACTGCACCAAAAACGCATCCTTTGCCGACAGCCTGCACGCCGTTCTCGCCGCTCTCGATCACACCGACGCCTGCGCGGTCTATAAAGCGATCGCCATGGCCAATCCCGCCGGCCTCGGGTCAGATAAAGCCGGCGATGTTCGAGCAGATCCCCCTGCAGATTGGACGCTCCTTGACGCCATGCGCGCCGCTGCCCCGCGAGACATGATCGCGCAAGAATACGCCACGGGCTTCGCAACGATCCTCGCCAACGCCCGCACCTTGACCGAAGACATCGCATCGGGCGCCGCGCCCGAAGACGCGCTTGCCATGCTCTTCCTGCGCCGCCTTTCCGAACGCCCCGATACCCACATCATCCGCAAGCACGGGCCCGAACTGGCCCACCGCGTCATGGCCCGCGCCGCGGAAACATTCGCAACACTCGATCTCCAATCCGCATCCGGAATTGCAAAACCAGAAAACCGCTTACGCCTTCTGGAACTTGATGCGGAATTGAAGTCTTGGGGTGCAAATCCCGGCTCGCTTGCCGATCTTATGTGCGCCAGCGCATTCGCCGCGATGCTCGTCGATACCATTGGCGATTGCATCGCAACGGAGCCAAACAACCCCAATTAACCGCAAAAAGCCCGCAATCCGTTCGCTAAAAAAATGCGCGAAGTTGTAACAACGCATTGTGATATCTATACTAAATGCGGCAGGTTGGACTAAAGACGGATCGCCTCTTGTCGAACAGGGGGCTCTGTGGCTAATAGGGCCCGGTGCTCTAGGCGCGCCGCTATCTGGTGATCCGGTCCGGTGTCGCTTTTTTCACCGTTCCCTGTCTCTACCGATAGCTTGGGACGATCGTGACCGGCCACCCGGGGTACCCGGGACGTGCCGGCTCACATTTGTATGTTCGAAACTGGGAGGAACCCCACTTATGGCCAAGATTAATCGCGTACTGGTCGGCGAGTTGCTCGTCGGCGACGGCAACGAAGTCGCACACATCGACCTCGTCATTGGACCGCGCGGCTCTGCTGCCGAGACCGCGTTCGTCAACGCCCTCGCCAACAACAAGGACGGCTTCACGACGCTTCTCGCCGTGATCGCGCCGAACCTGGCCTGCAAGCCCAACACGATCCTGTTCAACAAGGTCACCATCAAGGACGCCCGTCAGGCCGTTCAGATGTTTGGCCCCGCTCAGTACGGCGTTGCTAAGGCCGTTCAGGACTCGGTTGCCGAAGGCATCATCCCCGCGAACGAAGCTGACGACGTTTATGTCCTCGTCGGCGTGTTCATCCACTGGGAAGCTTCGGACGACGCCAAGATCCAGGACTTCAACTACCGCGCTACCAAGGAAGCGATCGCCCGCGCCGTTGCCGGCAAGCCGACCGCAGCCGAAGCCACCGCTCAGCGCAACTCGGCAGCCCATCCGTTCGCTGCCAAGTCTTGAAGCGGAAACCGTCCACAGCAGGAAAAGACCAATAATGCTCCGCCGATGAAAGCGGGTCTGCTGCAGCGATTGGGAAGAATACTCTCTGGCCGTTGGAACGGCTGACACGTCGAGTGGGCTCCCCAAACCACTCGCAATGTGTGGACTGAAAAAACTTCAGCCGGCGATCTGTTCCAGATCGCCGGTTTTTATTTTGCCCGCATGCAACGCGCTCGCGATGAGAACGCCCGATGCGCCCGAATCTTTCAGCGCCCGCACGTCGTCGATATTGCGAACACCGCCGGCCGCAAACACGCGGCGCTTGGGTCCCGCCATTTCCGCGATCGCCGCCACGCGCTTCAGATCAGGCCCCTCGCCGCGCCCGACGCTCGCCAGCGTCATAACGATGATCGCCCCCGGCCACACCGAGGGGTACGCAAGCAATTCCGGCGGCCCCATGAATGTCAGCCCGTGAAAGTCGAGCGAGAGAATGCCCGTGCGGTTGAGCGGTTTGCCGCCCAGCACAGACTGGCACGCGCCTGCCGCAAGCAGCGTCTCCGATCCGATGACCGGCCGCACCCGTTGATGCGAGGGTTCTGCTTCGATGCTGCCATCGTCGAGCCACACGTCACCACCCTCCCATGCATCCGCGACGCGGCTATGGATGTGGCGGTTCGTACCTCGGCCCTCGATGCCGTCGAGGTCTGCTAAGTACAGTGTTGGAAACGGGAAGACAGATTGGTATCCGCGTGCGACAGCAACCGGGTCCGGGCTGTCCGCGAGCGGTGACTTGATCGGCCGGTAGTGGGCTCTTTCGCCGGCGACCGCGCGCACAGCGACACCACCCCGTATATCGATGACCGGGATAATCAGCATTCTCATTTCCTCCCGGGGCAGATACGTGACCCAGAGCAGAATTTATTGCAAGGGACCAGATCACATATGACCGTCCGTGCGGGCCTCGATGTGGGCGGAGCGCATCTTAAAGTTGCCGTGGTCGAGAATGGACGCACCATTGCAGTGCAGCAATTTCGCTGCCGCCTTTGGTTGGGCCTGGAGAAACTCGAGACTGCCTTGCGCAAGGCGGCACCTCTGCTGTCCCGCGCCGACGAATTCGCCATCACCATGACCGGCGAACTCTCAGATGTATTTCCCGATCGCATCACCGGCGTCCAAACCATTGTGGCGCGCATGGCAAACGAGTTTGGACCCAAAGCGCAGTTCTGGATGGGACCGCGCGGGTTCGGCTCGTCGGACGACGCACGCGCGCATCCCCGCGACGTCGGCTCCACCAACTTCCTCGCCACGGCCGCACTCGCCGCCCGCACGCACCCGGACGCACTTCTCATCGACTTCGGATCGACCACCGCCGACATCGTTCCGGTTCGCGATGGGGCCGCCGCAGTGACTGGCCTCACCGACGCCATCCGCCAGACGACAGGCGAACTCGTCTATACGGGCTTCACGCGCACCGCCGTCATGGGTGTCGTCACGCGCGCGCCATTCAAGGGTGAATGGGTGACCTTCGCACGCGAGCACCTCGCAACCATGGCCGACATTCGCCGCATCCTCGGAACCGATCTCACCGAGTTCGATCAGCACGCGACCGCGGACGGTAACGACAAAACAATCGCCAGCAGTACCGTCCGTCTCGCCCGCATGCTCGGCCGCGACGCCGCCGAAGGTACGGCTGCCGATTGGCATACGGTCGCGTCCTATGTGCGCGAAGAACAGCTCAGATCGATCCACGACGGCGCCCTGCAAGTGCTCTCGCGCATGCCGCTCCCCGAGACAGCTCCGGTCATCGCCGCCGGTATCGGGGCCGCCGACGTGTCCGTCATCGCGTCACGGCTCGGCCGCCGCGTCATTGCCTTCGCGGACCTCGCGAATGCGGCACCGGACATCGCACCGTGGGCGACGGCCTGTGCGCCGGCGGTATCCGTCGCACTCCTGATGAACTGAAACTCCAGCCCCACCGTCACGCTCAACGATGTGCGCGATACGGACCTTCCAGCGATCACGCAATGCCGACCGGGCACGCAACGGCTGTTCGCACCGGCCAAATTGATCGAACGCAAGGCACGCCCGTGGTCTTCGATGCGCTATGGTGGGACTTCACGGCTCCCGAGGCCAGGCCGCCATGTCCAAGAGATCCGCAGTGCTGCACTCGCGCCAGACAATGGTGACCGACCAGCTGGTTCGACGCGGCATCCGCGACGCACGCGTTCTGGACGCCATGCGCCAGGTCCCGCGCGAGGAATTCGTCGATCGTGCAAACCGCGCGCACGTCTATGAAGATCGCCCGCTCCCGATCGGCTCCGGCCAAACGATCTCGCAGCCTTATATCGTCGCCTACATGATCGAAGCGCTGCAATTAACGGGCGGCGAGAAGGTCCTCGAAATCGGCGGCGGTTCGGGCTACGCGGCTGCCGTCCTGGCCCGCATCGCAGACCATGTCTTCACCATCGAGCGTCTGCCTGAACTTGCATCGCGCGCGCAGATGAATCTGGCCGCAGCAGGCGCCCGCAATGTCACGGTCCGCTGCGCCGATGGCACCCAGGGCTGGCCCGAGGAAGCGCCCTTCGATGCCATCCTCGTCTCCGCTGGCGCACCGGAAGTCCCCCGTCCGCTGCTGGATCAGTTGAAGATCGGCGGCACGATGGTCGTGCCCGTCGGCTATGACCCCACGTCTCAGGATCTCATCCGCGTGCTACGCACCGCGTCTGACAACTTCGAACGCACCACGCTGACGAGCGTGCGCTTCGTGCCGCTCATCGGAGAGGAAGGCTGGGAACCGGGAAACCTGTAGGCGACGTCAAGGCGCGACCGACACGCCCATTGGACGCGCGGACACGTCTTCGCCGCTGACAAAGGCGCTGGCATCGCGATTGTAAAGATCGTTGCGGAAGTGCACGACCCCGTTATCGATCCAAGCGGTCAGATAGACGAAGTGCACCGGCACCGGCTGCTTCAATTTAACGGTCGATTGCTGTCCGGCTGCAACGCGGTCTTTCAGCGCCGCACCCGATAGCCCGTCCTGTCCTGCCATGACCCAATCCGCCACGCCATAGAAGTTCTGCAGCCGCACGCAGCCAGCACTTACTGCCCGCTCGAAGTAGTCGAACAGGTTCTTCATCGGCGTGTCGTGCATGTAGACGATGTGCTTATTGGGCATGTCAAAGCGCAAGACGCCCAGCGCATTCTGCGGACCCGGATCCTGCCGGAACACATATCGCTCCGCTTCAGGGCCCCACCAGTTGACGCTGCCGGGATCGACTTCGTCACCACCGAAACTCGAGAAGACGCGGATGCGCTCCTTGTAAAGGTAGCCTGGATCCTTGCGGATCATCGGGATCAGCGCCGCCTTTGCGATCGTTCCCGGCACGTGCCAGTAGGGCAGCGTGTTCAGCGCCTGCACCTGTGCCGATACCACCGGCGTCGGCGTCGCGCGCTTGCCAGCAATGGTGCGGCTCGTGACGGCCACCGCGCCCCCTTGCACACCCTGCAATTCGAAGCTCGCCGCATTCATGAGAATGAAGCGCTGCTGAGTTGATATGCGCGGAAGCAGTTCCTGCATGCGCTGCAAATTGAGTTCCAGCTGCCGCACGCGCACGTCGAGCGGGACATTGAGCAGCCGCTGCGTGATGCCATAAACGATACCCGTCGGCTCCACGCCGTTGCGCAGCTGAAACCGCTTCACCGCCGCCTCGACGGTCTCATCGAAGGCATAGGGATCGCCGCGCCCACGCAGGTCGCCGAGCAACGTCAGCCGCGCGCGAAGATCGGCAACCGGCTGTCCGGTATCGCCGTACCGCATCGTGGTCTTGTTCGGCAGTTCAGCAGGCTGAGGCTGCCGCGCCAAACCGCGGTAGAGTTCCAGCGTCCGCGCCATTTCCGCGACCGCTTCGTTGCTGACCCAGACAGTCCGGCTGGGCTCCGGCGGCGGCACGCGCTCGCGCGACAACGCCGGCGTCGTATGGCCGGTCAAGGCCACGACGGAAATGAACATGAGACGGCGAAGCAGAAACTGCATAATGGACCGCCGCCTCACCACATTGGCGGCGCATAGAGCACGCCCCCGCGCTTCCACAGCGCGTTGATGCCACGCTCCATGCCGAGCGGACTGCCCTTGCCGAGATCGACATCGAACATCTCGCCGTAGTTGCCGACCGCACCCACGACATCGCGCAGCCACGCTTTCGAAAGTCCCAGCGCTTCGCCGTTGCGGCCCGCGCCCTCCACCAGCCGCGCCGCGTCTCCTTCGAGCGCCCCACCGCCGGAAGCGGTCTGCTTCGTGAGCCCGGCTTCCTCCGCGTTGACAAGACCCGCAAGCGTCCAGCGCACGACCTCGATCCATTCCCGGTCATCCTGGAGCACGACAGGCCCCAGCGGCTCCTTTGAAATCACCTCCGGCAGAACGGCATGCTTCTCCGGCTCGGGAAGCCCGGCGCGATCCGAGAACAAGGATGTGCGATCTCCCGAGACCGCATCGCACTCGCCTTTGCCATAGGCCGCGAGCATCGCCGCCCGATTGGGAAATGACGCCAATTCCACATCCATCGCGTGCGTCTTGAAATAGTACCCTGCGTTCGCCTCCGACGTGGTGCCGCTCTCCACGCACACCTTAAGGCCCGCCAATTGTTGCGCGGAGACGAGGCCGCGCTCATCGCTCGTCATGAAGCCTTGACCGTCGATGTAGAGGATGCCGGCGAACTCCAGCCCCGCCACATCGCGATCCATCGTCCATGTGGTGTTACGTGCGAGAAGATCAATCTTCCCGGCCTTCAGAGTATCAAACCGCGCGGCCGTATCGACGGGCACGAATTCGACCTTGTTGGCATCCCCGAACACGGCCGCCGCTACGGCGCGGCAGAAATCGACATCGAGGCCGATCCAGCTGCCTGCATCCGTTTGCTTGGAAAAGCCGAGCAGGTCCGTATTGATGCCGCACAGCAGCTTGCCGCGCGCCCGCACGTCCATCACCTTTCGTGAAGCCGGCAACCCGCCAGTTTCGATCGCGGCGGGTGCTGTCGAGGTTGCAACCGGCGCTGGAGCCGATTGTGCCAGAGGAGCAGCAGGAGGAACGTCAGCAGTCGGAACGGCAGCCGGAGCACCGGCCGCAGCTTGTGGTGTGGCAGGTGTCGCGGCCGCATCCGGCTTCTGGGCCGTTGGGGCGGGACGGCAACGGCTGCGCGCCGCTGTCACGTATTCGCCGGGCACGCCGCCCTTTAATTCGCAGGTGCATGGCCCCCGCGCGCCATCGCGCAATGCGCACAACCGGTAGCTCTGCGCGGCTGCTTCAGCTGCAAACGCCAGAAACCCGGCCACAGCTGTCACGGCGGCAAACCCGCCCTTCAACGCGAAACCCATCCCCACCCCGTCCTGCAATATGTCGCGCCAACGTTGTGGCGCCATTATCTTGGCCGTGACCATAGCCACAAAACTCGGCACATGAAAAGCGCGGTGCGGAAAAGCTGTGGATGCTGGCCTGATAAGGACCGGGCTGGTAGAAGCATCGGCGACGGGAATTTCGGGAGCCTGCATGAAAGTCGCCGCAGTCATTTACGGCATGGGCGAAGCCGATCGCGTCGACGCGATCTTGTCGGCATTGGCCACTCAACTCCGCCGCGAAGGCGTTCAGCTTGCAGGCGCCGTGCAGCACAACCGCACCCAATCCTGTAGTCCGTGCTCGGACATGATCATAGAAGATCTGGCGACGGGTCAGCTGTTGGAAATTTCGACACCCGTCGAGCAGTCCCGCGGCGGCTGCCGCCTCGACGCCACCGCGCTCGAAGACGTCGCTGGCATCGTCGCCAACGGCCTCGAACGACCGGTCGAACTCGTCATGATCAATCGCTTCGGCAAGCAGGAAATGATCGGCAACGGCTTCCGCGGCCTCATCGAAAGCGCCGTCGCCCGCGACATCCCGGTGCTTACAGCCCTCAACGGAGTCCACCGCGCCGCCTGGGATACGTTCGCGGCAGGCATCGCCGATACCCTGCCCCCGGACGCCACCGCAATCGAACACTGGTGCCGCGAAGTTCTCGTGCCAATCCCCGTAGCGAGCACCTGATTATTAGGTGAAACGCCGTTAAGCGCTGCGCCGTGATTTTGCGAGCGCATCCACGCTCCACGCGCCGCCGCCGGCAAAGACGAAATAGAGGAAGACGAAGCAGTACAGGATTGCTGCGTCACCGCCGTTGTTGGTCGGGAAAAGATCGCGCGGCGCGTGAGCCATCCAGTAAGCGAACGCCATCGTGCCGGAAGCAAGAAATGCGGCGAAACGGGTCTGGAAACCGACGACGATCAGAAGGCCGCAGACGATCTCGATCAAGCCCGCGATCCACGACATTGAATAGGCTTCCACAACACGATCCGTCGCGGGAATGCCGAAATGCTTCTGCGTGCCGTGAAGCAGAAAGATCAGTCCGGCCACCATCCGAAGAACGCTTAGTACGCGCGGTTGCCACTGTTGAAGCGCCGTCATATTCCTCACCCCGACTAAATCAGCTCCGCCCGTCGCAGCCCGTGACCGACACTAAGGGCCAACGGCCCTACGTACTTCGGGCCAAAGGCCCGGGGAGCAAGGCGACCCGGCGCAAGCGCCGCCCATGCGGAGCGCCCCGCGGGCGCGTGAGCTCAAAAATGGTGGAAGGGGCTGGATTCGAACCAGCGTAGGCGAAGCCAACGGATTTACAGTCCGTCCCCTTTAGCCACTCGGGCACCCTTCCATCCTCGTTGGATCCGCCCCCCGCGAACGGTTGCGGCGGAACCCAAACGAAATCGCCCTGCGCGGCTTCGAGCGACAGGGCAAGCGCGTCCTTATCCCGGCGGTAGCCGCCGATGTCAATTGGAAAAGCACCCCGTTTCCGTGTAGTGGAACACCACGAGACCGGAGCCCATTTTCGCACCCGGCGAGCCCAGAGAGCCGTACAAGAGCCATGCAGGACGACAGCAAGGGCAAGCCCCGTTTTAAGCCGCGCTCCGGGTTCAGCCCGAAGCCCAAAGGCGGCTTCAGAGGCGGCCCCAAGGGCGGCGGATCGGGCTTCCATAAGCGCCCCCATGGTCCACCGCGCAGCTCGGAGCCCGCCGAGGATGATGGTCTCGTGCGCCTCTTCGGGTTCCACCCGGTCGAGGCGGCGCTGCGCAATCCGGACCGCGTCCTGCTCCGCCTGCTGGCGACCGAGAATGCCGCCCACCGCTTGGCCGACCCCATTGCGGCCCGCGGCCTGACACCGGAGAACGTGTCCCCGCGCGACCTCGATCGTCTCCTTGGGGCGGATACGGTGCACCAGGGGCTCCTGCTCGAGACCGAACCGCTGCCCGAACCCGATCTTGAGGATCTCGCCGAAGCGGCCGCCACCGGTGGCCCGCTGATCCTGCTCGATCAGGTGACAGACCCGCACAATGCCGGCGCCATCCTGCGCTCAGCCGCTGCCTTCGGTGCCTCGGGCGTCATCACCACGCGCCGCCACAGCCCGCCGCTCAACGGCACGCTCGCCAAATCTGCCTCGGGTGCGCTGGAACTCGTCAAAATCGCGCAAGTCCAAAACCTCGCCCGCGCGATGACCGATCTGCGCGAGGCCGGCGTCACGATCCTCGGCCTCGACGGCACCGCGACCGGCAACATCGAAGACGAACCCTTCACCGGCCCTGTCGCGATCGTGCTAGGCGCGGAAGGCAAGGGCCTGCGTCAGTTGACGGCCGAGAGTTGCGACCGTCTAGTCAAGATCGCGACCGCCGACGATCTTCGCAGCCTCAACGTCTCCAACGCTGCCGCCGTCGCGCTGCACACCGCTCTCATCAAGAAGCGCGTGTAACAAACGCGCCTCAGTTCAGGTGCCACGTCAGGCCGGCACGAACGACGCCGACATCGAGATCATCGAGTGCCCCGCTCGATGGCTCGAGCCAGTACTGCAAGCCTTCGACGCGCGCGCTCCAGTTGTCGGCGAATTTGTAGTCGAGCCCTCCGCCGAGCACGAGACCATCGAAATCGCCCGATCCGCCGAACGTCGTCGCATCCGCCCACGCATAGCCGAGCGTGCCATAGAGAAGCGCGTTGCCGAAGGAATAGCCGGCGCGCGCGCGAATGCTGGCGAGATAGTCAATATCGAGGAAGCCGTCTTCCATCCACGATCCGGTGTAGTCGCCCTCGACGCCGATTACCGTGCTGCCGATCTGGTAGTTGTAGCCCAGATGCATGCCGAGCAATCCGCCGCTGACGTCGAACGCTGCCGGCTCATCGAACACTTCGCCGTAGCCGACACTCGCACCCGCATAGAAGCCGGTCCAGATGGCCGGATAGTCCTGCGCGGCCGCAGGGTTCGACAGAGCGAGCGTACCCAGCACAGCGGCGCTGCAGACAGACGCAAACTTCATTCACCAAACTCCTGAACTGAGGGCCGAAGTTTTTGCCACGCGTGGCTTGCATGGGGCCTTCGAAGACCCGCCCATCCACGACGGAAAACGGGCGCGGTGATGGCTCACCTCGCCCGTTCTCATGTCAAACTGGTGATTACTCGCAGACCGTGTCGCGCCAGCAGGTCCAGCGGCCGCCGCGGCAGACTTCATCGCCGTAACGGTTCTCGAAGCAGCGGCGGCCGACCCAGCCGCATTCCTGCGGCCCCTTGTAGCAAACCTCGTCATACGCGCGATAACCGCGGTCATGATAACCGTCGCGGGCATGCGCATAGGCGCCGAGCACACCCAGTCCAATGATACCGGCTGCGATGCCGGCAGCGACACGCCCCCCGCGTCCCGCTTCAGCGGGCGCGGTGTTCGTCGTCATCACGGCGCCGAACGCCAGCGTGATGGCCAACAGAGACGCCATGAATGTCTTCAGCATTGTCGTTCCCCATGAGTGGCATTCGCTCGAACTCACTGCCGCGCGAAGCCATGTGTTCGTCAGACGAGCAGCATCCGCCGTCGTTGCGCTTCACCTAACTAAAATCCACATGAATGCGGCATGAACGTGCTGACGGTACTGTGTTTTTGCGGCGGAGTTGGTCTCATCATGTGACCAACGATGATCGAACGCGACGGCACAAACGCAACATGGCCGGAACGTATCCGGCCATGCGCTTATTCCAAATCTTGAAGTGTCGATCCCGTCGATCACCAGTGACCGTGGCGGATCCGCCCGTGGTGATAGGCGTGCCAGGCGCGATGATGATAATGACGATCGGGATAACCCCACGCCGCATAGTAGGGCGGGTGAACATAGTGCCTGCGACCGCGAGCGCGCAGCACGTGCGCCGGCTTCCAATAGCCGGAGTTATAATACGGATAGTAGCCGCGCGGCTCATAGCGGTAGGCATAGGGGTCGCCATAACCATAACGCTCGCGCGCATACACATGGCGATAGCGCGGATAGTACCCGTAGTGAACGACGGTGCGATCGTTGCCGCGATAATGGCGATGACCGGCTTCGGCCGGCGATGACGGCAAGCCGCCAAAGGCAGCCATGACCGCCAGTATGGCCAGCATTGTGAACTTACGCATGACAAGCTCCCAGGTTGAGCAATGCATTCCTGCGGCGATTGTTATCGAAAACCAATAATACCCGTTTAAGCAATCGGAACGAATTCACAAACGAATTACGCTTCCATTGCTTCATTCCAAGACAATTGAGTTAACGGTTTACTTTTCCGACCCTGCCCGGCCGTAGCTTTTGAATTTTTCCAGAACGATCGCCATCTCCTCGTCCGGCAGCAGCTTCGCCGGCCCGAGCATCAGCACCTTGAGATACTGCTCGGCCAATACTTCCACCTCGTGGGCGAGTTCCAGGGCCGCCGCGAGCGAGGTCCCCATGGCCACCTGCCCATGGTTCGCCATGAGACACGCTTTGCGCGATGCAAGCCCGGCGGCCACATACTCGGCCAACTGCGCTGTCCCGAACGTTGCATACGGCACCAGCGGAATATCGCTGCCACCTGCCACCGCAACCATGTAGTGAAACGCCGGAATGTTTCGGCCAGCACACGCCAACACCGTCGCGTGCAACGAATGCGTATGCACCAGTGCATGCAAATCCGGCCGCGCACGATAGGCTGCGAGATGAAAATGCCATTCCGTCGATGGCGCCCGCTGCCCCGAAGCCACAGACCCATCGCCATCGACAAACACGATGTCGGCGCTTTCCATCAGGTCGTAGGCAAGACCCGACGGAGTAATCAGCATACCGTCGCTGAACCGCGCCGACACATTGCCCGAACGCCCAGGCGATAACCCTGAGGCGCTCATCGCCCGCGCCGTCGCGACGACCTCTGCGCGCACCTGTTCCTCGCCGGCCGGGAGTTTCGCCGTCATGCCGCCGCTTGCCCACCGGGATAAAGTTGCAGAAGCCCCTCACGCGACGCCGCGCAAATACCCCGCTCCGTAATGAGCGCTGTGACGAGCCGCGCCGGTGTCACATCGAAAGCCGGATTGGCCGCCCGGCACCCATCCGGCGCAATCTCGAACTGATGTACATCGCCCGCGGCCGTCCGCCCCGAGAGCTTCAAGACTTCATCTCCCGAGCGCTCTTCGATCGGAATGCGCATGCCGTCGTCGAGCGTCCAATCGATCGTCGAATGTGGGAGCGCAACATAGAACGGCACGCCGGTATCCTTTGCCGCCAGCGCCTTCAGATACGTCCCGATCTTATTCGCGACATCGCCCGCAGCCGTCACGCGGTCCGTGCCGACGATGACGAGATCGACTTGCCCGCGCTGCATCAAATGCCCGCCGGCGTTGTCCGCGATCAGCGTATGCGGCACCCCATGCGACCCCAACTCGAATGCCGTCAGCGCCGCGCCTTGATTGCGTGGCCGCGTCTCATCGACCCAAACGTGCACTGCCAGCCCGGCATCGTGCGCATGATAGATCGGCGACGTCGCCGTCCCCCAATCGACGCATGCGAGCCAGCCGGCATTGCAATGCGTCAGCACGTTCACCGGCTCGCCGGGCCCCTTGCGCTTCGCGATGTCCGCAATGAGCCGCAGCCCGTGCGCGCCGATCGCCTTGCACATCGCGGCATCGTCGTCGGCCAGTCGCGCGGCGTGCGCAAACGCGGCCTCCGCGCGGCCTGACGGCGCGATGCCTGCCAGATGCCGCCGCATCTCCTCCAGCGCCCAGCGCAGGTTCACCGCCGTCGGCCGCTGCCGGCCGAGAAACAGCACCGCGTCGGCCAACGCCGCATCGGAAGCATCCGCGCGCATCGCCAGCGCGACGCCGTACGCCGCCGTCACCCCGATCAGCGGCGCCCCACGCACCTGCATCGTGAGAATGGCCCGCGCCGCCTCATCGACGGTCGCCAGATGCACGATCTCGAACCGGTGCGGCAGCTTCGTCTGGTCGATGATCGCAACGCGCGCGCCATCCGCTTCGAGCCAGATCGTCCGGTAAGGTACGCCACCGATCTTCATCGCATCATCCTTCTCCGCCGGGTACCACCGCGCCAAGCGGCACCGCCAGCATCTGATCAAGGCCGCACGCCCCGCAAACGAGGCGATACCACTCCGCATGCGGCCGCGCCGAATGATCGCTGACGGCAAGTCCCGCCGCCCGCAGAGCGGACAGGTCGGCGCCACCTCCGGCGACACGCGCCACGCCATGATCGCCGCAAGCGCGGACGGCATGCTCTCCGCCGTGATCTCCGCGCCCGCCATCTTTCCAGCCCTCTTCAATGACCTTCGAACGCCATCAGGCAGTGGCTGTCGATCCCGGCATTCTTCAACGCCGTCACGCCGCCGAGCTCCGGCAGATCGATGATGAACGCCGCACCGACGATGTTGCCCTTCAAGTGCCGGATCAACTTCGCCGCCGCGATTGCCGTTCCCCCCGTCGCGATCAGATCATCGACGATCAGGACGCGCTCGCCTTCCTTCACCGCATCCTCGTGGATTTCGACCCGGTCGGTGCCATACTCGAGCGCATACTCCTGCCCGATCGTCTTCCATGGCAGCTTGCCCTTCTTGCGGATCGGCACGAACCCGCAGCCCAGTCGGTCCGCCACCGCGCCGCCGAGGATGAAGCCGCGCGCTTCGATCCCCGCTACAGCATCGATCGGCACCGTCCGGAACGGCTCCACTAGCTGCGCAATCGTCGCCTTGAACCCCTGCGCGTCGCCGAGCAGCGTCGTGACATCGCGGAACATGATCCCGGGCTTCGGGTGATCCGGGATCGTCCGGATCAGGTTTTTCAGGTCGCTCAACAGACACCTCCCCGCCAAATTCACGGCGCAAACTATCAATATCCAACAATGATCGGTAGCGGGGCCGCTAAAATGGTCTCGAATGATTCGCCGGCTGGCCGGCTCTAGGGATTTGATGAGATGTCGATACCGCTGACGGCAGACGGCGATATGGAAGACCTGCCCCGCACCGTGCGTCGGGAAAAGGAAGCCCGCGCCAGGGAAGCCCGCGAGCGTGAAGCGCGCGACCGGGACGCTCAGCCATCAGGCCTCGCTGCCCCGCAGCCCGAGCCCGTCGCCTATGCGACCGCCGACCCCTACGCGGGCTATCCCGCGGCCGAGGCCTACCCCGCCTCCGTCCGCTCAATCGATGTGCCGTTCGTCCGGCTGATGCTGTTTTTCCTCAAGGCCGTCTTCGCCGCCATCCCGGCCATGATTGTGCTCATCGGCCTCCTCTGGCTCGGCGGTCAGGCCCTCGAAGCCGCCTTCCCCGAACTCCTGAAGGCGAAGATCCTCATCACCTTCCCCAACAGCTGACGCGACCTCACGCCTTCAGCACGCGCCCGGCCACCGCATCGAGCCGGGCGAGCAACGCCGCGTCGCGCGCTTCCGGCGCCGTGATCAACGCCACGTCCAGCGCCCGGTCCGACCCGATCGGACACGCCGGATGCTCACGCGGGAAATCCTTTGCCAGCCGCGTCACGAGCCGCTGCGCCTTTTCCGTATTCGCGATCATGACGGCGATGATCGAGGCCACATCGACCGCCGCATGGTCGTCGTGCCAGCAGTCGTAATCCGTCACCATGGCCACCGTCGCGTAGCAAATCTCCGCCTCGCGCGCGAGTTTGGCCTCCGGCATGTTCGTCATGCCGATCACATCGCAGCCCCAGCTTCGATAAAGGTTCGATTCCGCCCGCGTCGAAAACTGCGGCCCTTCCATCACGAGATAAGTGCCCCCGCGCGAGTGCGCGATCCCCTCCGCCTTTGCCGCCGCCTCGAGCGCATCGACGAGCAGCGGACTGACCGGATCGGCAACCGAAACATGCGCCACAAGCCCCGCGCCGAAGAACGATTTCTCGCGTGCAAACGTCCGATCGATGAACTGATCGACGAGCACGAAATGACCCGGAGCATAGTCTTCCTTCAGTGACCCGCACGCCGAGACGGAGACGAGATCGGTGACCCCTGCCCGCTTCAGCGCATCGATATTCGCGCGATAGTTGATTGCGGACGGCGGCACTTTGTGACCGCGTCCATGGCGCGGCAGAAACCTGAGCGGCAGTCCGTCGATTTCCGCGAACAGGATCTCGTCGGACGGTTTGCCGAACGGACTGTCCACACGCTCCCAGCGCGCATTCTCCATCCCCGGCAGATTGTAGAAGCCGCTTCCGCCGACGATCCCCAACACCGATGCCGTCACCGCCGCCTCCTCTTTCTGCCGTTCAGACAAAGAAAAGCGGGCGCAAGGTCAAGCCCTGCGCCCGCTGCTTGTCCGTCATCGCTATAGCATCAGTGTTCGATGCGCGACCAGATCCGCTTCTTGCCGAGGAACAGCAGAACCGTTGTCACGAGCAGGAACAACAGGGCCTGCCAGCCGGTCGCCTTGCGCTGGTTCAGGTGCGGATCGGCCGCCCAGGCAAGAAACGCAGCCACGTCGCGCGAATGCTGGTCGAGTGTCGCGGGAACCAGCGGATTGCCATCCGGCCCCTTCGGATACTCCACCGCGCCATCGGCCAGAACGGCCGGCATGGCGATCTGGTGACCCGGGAACGCAGCGTTGTAGTTCATGCCGTCCGCAAGCGCGTTGCAAACGTCCGGCTTGCCGTCTTCACCGGGCGTTACCGACGCGCACTGTTCGACGGCCTTGCCACCGGCACCGTCCGCCCCGACCGGCTTCAGATGGCCATTCTCCTCGCGCACATACGACGGTACATCCGTGTAGCCCGTCAGCAGCGCATAAAGGTAGTTCGGACCGCCGGCCTGATATCCCGTCAGGATATCCTTGAGCATGTGCGGACCATGCCCGACCGCCGACCCCTTGTATTCGGGGTTGCGAGCGCGAGCCATCAGCGACAGATCCGGCGGATAGGCGCCGTTCTGCGCAGCGCGGGCTGCTTTCTCATTCTTGTACGGCCCGAGGATCGGATCCGACAGGAGAGCATCGCGTTCGAACATCTCTCCCGCGTCGTTGGGACCGTCGGTGATCTTGTTCGGCCAGTCCTTCGCGAGAGCCTTCACGGCCTCTTCCGGGAACTCAGGCCCGCCCGGCTGCACCAGGTTGCGCCAGGACAACCGCGACAGCCCATGACAGGCCGAACAGACGTTCTGGTACACCTGGAAACCGCGCTGCAACTGTGCCCGGTCGAACTGCCCCGCAGGTCCATCGAAGGACCACGCGACCCGCGGGATCTCCGGTCCGCCGCCGGCGGCCTGAGCCGGGAGGCAGGCGAAGACCGTCGCAGCGGAAAGTCCCGCTGCGACGACGCTTTTCGAAATGAGGGCCGAAGCCTTGGTCTTGAACGTCATGGCTCGATCCTCTTTAGCGTTTCTCTGGCGCTGCCGCCGCGCCCGCAGGCACCGGTGACACACCGCCCGTCATCCGGCCCAGCACCGACTCGGTGATCGACCGAGGCAGTGGCCGCGGCGTCTCGATCAGGCCAAGCACCGGCAACGCGACCAGGAAGAACGCGAAGTAGGCGATGGTGAAGAACTGCGACCAGAACACGTAAGGCTGTTCAGCCGGCTTCGAGCCGAGCCATCCCAGCGCGACGCAGGTGAAGACGAAGAACCAGAACGCGATCTTGTAGTAGGGGCGATACTTCGCCGAACGCACGCGGCTCGTGTCGAGCCAGGGTACGAAGACGAGGACCAGCACCGCCGCAAACATCGCGATCACGCCGCCGAGCTTGGAGGGAACGGCGCGCAAGATCGCGTAGAACGGCAGGAAGTACCATTCGGGCACGATGTGCGGCGGCGTCACCAGCGCGTTGGCGGGCGTGAAGTTGTCCGCGTGACCGAGGTAGTCGGGCATGATGAGCACGAACCACGCGAACACGATGAGGAACGCGAACAGGCCAACCGCATCTTTCGCGACCGCGAACGGATACATCGGCACCGAGTCGGACTTCGACTTGATGTCGAGACCGGTCGGGTTGTTCTGACCCGCCACGTGCAGCGCCCAGATGTGCAAGGCCACGAGACCCACGATCACGAACGGCAGGAGATAATGGAGGGAGAAGAACCGGTTGAGCGTGACGCCCGTCACCGCATAACCGCCCCACAGCCACTCCACGATCGTCGTGCCGAGTCCCGACCAGATGCTATCCAGCGCCGAGAACAGGTTCGTGATCACCGTCACGCCCCAGAAGCTCATCTGGCCCCAGGGAAGCGCGTAGCCCATGAAGGCGGTGGCCATCATGGCGAGCAGGATGAACACGCCGAGGATCCAGAGCACTTCGCGCGGCGCCTTATACGATCCGTAGTAGAGGCCGCGGAAGATGTGGATGTAGACGGCGATGAAGAACATCGAGGCACCGACGGCATGCATCGGCTGGATGAGCCAGCCGAAGTTCACGTCGCGACGGATGCGATCGACCGAGTTGAACGCTTCTGCGGCGCTCGGCTGGTAGTGCATCGCCAGCACGATGCCCGTCACGATCTGCGCCACGAGGCAGAACGTCAGGATGCCGCCGAAGGTCCAGGCGTAGTTGAGGTTGCGCGGGGTGGGAAAATCAACGAATTGCCCATGCATCAGCCGTGCGATGGGCAGGCGTTCGTCAAACCACTTACCGACACGCGAGGTCGGGGTGTAATTCAACTCGTGAGCCGACATGCTTTGCTCCCTTAGCCGATCTTGATTTTGGTATCGCCGACGAAATTGTACGGCGGAACTTCCAGGTTACGAGGCGCGGGGCCCTTCCGGATGCGTCCCGCAGTATCGTAATGTGAACCGTGGCACGGGCAGAACCATCCGCCGTAATCACCGCGGCTGTCACCGATCGCCTGCCCCTTGGGGATGCAGCCGAGGTGCGTACAGATGCCGATGAGGATCAGGAAGTTCTCGTGCCCCGCCTTGGTGCGGTTGGTGTCGGACGCCGGGTCGCTCTCCGGGAGCGCCATGTTGCGCGCCGAGTTGTCGACCAGCGCGGCGAGATCGACGGCCTTGGCCTGCTCGATCTCGGCCTTGGTGCGGTTGCGAATGAAGATCGGCTTGCCCCGCCACATGGCGGTGATCGCCTGACCTTCCTTGACCGGCGCAAGATCGAGTTCCACCGAAGCGAGCGCCTGTGCGCCCGAGTCCGGGTTCATTTGCGCGATGAACGGCCACAGTACGATCGCACCGCCGACGGCTGCAAATGCATTGCCGGCAATGACAAGAAAGTCTCTGCGGTTGGGCTCTTCTGCTGTCGAAGCCACTTTGTCCTCCAGATGTGTTCGGGTGAAACCTTGCGGGGCCACCCCTGCACGGCGTCTCCCGCCGCCGCACGCGCCTAGTAAAGTCCAGCCGGCGAATTGGCGCTTGGATGTTTGATAAACCGGCGCCTCTTATACTGCTATGTCGGGGTCTGCGGTTCGCGTTCAAAAGTCTTGCATCGTTTGGCCGCACCCGGTTGATCGGCAACTCAGTACCACATCAGTGCCGCGATCGAACCTGCCGATTACCCCCCTGCGCTAAGGCCGCAGCAACCGCCCTTCCGGCGATAAAACGGACCGTTTTCATGCGCCTGGCGCTCTACCAACCCGACATCCCCCAGAACACCGGCACCATCCTGCGCATGGCCGCCTGCCTCGGCACACCCGTCGATGTCATCGGCCCGACCGGCTTCGACATGTCCGATCGCAACCTGCGCCGTGCCGGGCTCGATTACCTCGCGCACGTCGACCTGACACGTCACCTTTCCTGGGAGCAGTATTGCCTGACCCGCAGCCAGACGACGACCGCCGGACGCCTGATCCTGTTCTCGTCGAAGGCCGCCGTCCGACTTCCCGACTTCGCATTCTCCGAGCGTGACACTCTGCTTTTCGGCCGCGAGAGTGCCGGCGTCCCCGATGCGGTCCGTGACGTCTGCGATGCCGCAGTCGCCATCCCGATGAAGCCCCCGCTGCGCTCCCTCAACGTTGCCGTCGCCGCAGCCATGGTCTTGGGCGAAGCCCTCCGCCAGACCGGCGGCTTTACGGTCTAGCCCCACACCGGCCTGCCGAGTGTGGGCAGAGATAAAGCCCCACACCGGCCTGCCGAGTGTGGCCAAAGCCCCACACCGGCCTGCCGAGTGTGGGCGCTAAACCACCTAGCGGTTTCCGCTTACGGCCAGAATGCGCCGCGCCACGAAAATGGATGCCGGCACCGCCGCCACGAACCCTGCAAGCGCCGCCCATGGCAGGAGCTCCGCCGCCTCGTTGACGAGCGACGGTGTCGCCAGGATCACGGTGCCGAACGCCCCGGCGAACGTGATGCCTAAAACGATCCAAATGACTGTTGCGAGCTTGGCCATGGTTGCCTCCGGGCGGCTGTGCCCGCCGAAATCGATGGCGGGCTATTCGCTGCTAAGCTGCCACAGCGCCCTGAGGCGTCATTGATCCACGACAAACAAGCCGGGCGGCGGCCTGTCGCGCGGACCGACGGCACAGACCATCATTCCGCCGCCGCCTCGGTCAGAAAACCGCCGGACTGCCGCTTCCACAGCGATGCATAGAGCCCGCCCTTGGCGATCAGCTCCGCATGGGTGCCCGCTTCCACGATCCGCCCCTGGTCCATGATGACGAGCCGGTCCATCGCGGCAATCGTCGATAACCGGTGCGCAATTGCGATCACCGTCTTCCCCGCCATCAAGTCGTTGAGACTTTCCTGGATGGCCGCTTCCACTTCGCTGTCGAGCGCGCTGGTCGCTTCGTCGAGAACGAGGATCGGCGCATTCTTGAGCAGCACCCGCGCGATCGCGATCCGCTGCCGCTGCCCGCCGGACAACTTCACGCCGCGCTCGCCGACCATCGCGTTCAGTCCATCCCGCCCCCGGCCGTCGCTCAAGTTCGCGATGAAGGCATCCGCCGATGCCAGCCGCATCGCCCGCGCCACCGCCTCCGGGCTCGCATCCGGACGGCCATAAAGCAGATTGTCCCCGACCGAGCGATGCAACAGCGCCGTATCCTGCGTCACCACACCGATGGCCTGCCGCAGGCTCTCCTGCGTCACGTCGCGGATATCCTGCCCGTCGATCGTTACGCGCCCCGCCTCGGGTTCGAAGAACCGCAACAGCAGATTGACCAACGTCGACTTCCCCGCCCCCGACCGTCCGACGATGCCAACCTTCTCACCCGGCCTGATCGTCAGGTTCAGATCCTGGATCACGCCGCGTCCCTTGCCGTAATGGAAGGTCACGTTCTCGAACGCGATGGCACCCTTGTGCACGACGAGTGCGGGCGCGTTCGGCCGGTCCACGATGCCGAGCGGCTTCGACAGCGTGTTGGCCCCATCGCGCACCACGCCCATGCTCTCGAACAAGCCCGCCACCTGCCAGAGCACCCAATCCGAAAGCGCATCGAGCCGCATCGCCAGGCTCGTCGCCACCGCGATCGCACCAACCGTCACAAGGTTCGACCGCCACAGGAAAATCGACACGATGAGCGTCACGGCCATCAGCCCGTAATTCAGTAGCCGCAAGCTGATGTTCATCTTGGTCACGAGCCGCATCTGCGCGTGCACCGTCTCCATGAACCCAGCCATACTCTCCTTCGCGTACGCATCCTCCGCCGCGGTATGCGCGAACAACTTGACCGATGTAATGTTCGTGTAACTGTCGATCACCCGACCCGTCATCACCGAACGCGCTTCCGCCTGCGCCTCCGACAAACGCGCCAGCCGCGGCATGAAATAAGCCCCCGCCGCAATGTACGACACGATCCAGACCATCAGCGGGATCGCCAGCCGCCAATCCGCAGCCGCCAACAGCACCACCGCGCTCACCACATACACGACCGCATACACGATCGTGTTGATCACCCGCTCCACGCTGTCGCGCACGGCGAGCGCCGTCTGCATCAGCGTATTGGCGATGCGCCCCGCGAAATCGTCCTGATAGAACGACATCGACTGCCGCAGCATGTAGCGGTGCCCCTGCCAGCGGAGCATCATGGGAAAATTGCCGGCGAACGACTGGTGGAAAATGAACTCCCACGTCACCGCGAGGATCGGCAGCACCACGAGCGCAAGCAGCGCCATGCGCCAAACGTCGTCCCCGTGCACCTCAAAGAATGTCGCCCGGTCTGCATTCGACATGAGATCGACGAACCGCCCGACATAATCGAGCATCACGATTTCAAGCGCCGCGATGGACGCCGTCAATACCGCGATCGTCAGCACGATCGGCCACACCGGCTTCACGTAATGCCAGAAAAACGCCATCAGCCCCGCCGGCGGCGGCGCCAGCGGAACGATGCGATACGGATCGATGAGCTTCTCAAACCAAGAAAACATGGATGCGCTCTTTCCCCTCTCCCCGCGCGCGGGGAGAGGTCAGGGCTTGCCCCGGCGAAGGCCGGGGTGAGGGGCAGCCGCTTGCTATATCCTACGCCGCAATCAGTGTCGCGACGGCGACAGCCTACTCGGCCGCCTCCTGCCCGAGGAACCCACCCGACTGCCGCTTCCACAAATCCGAATAGAGCCCGCCCCGCCGTAGCAGTTCCGCGTGCGATCCCTGTTCGACGATGCGCCCCTGATCCATGATCACGAGACGGTCCATGGCCGCGATGGTCGACAGCCGGTGCGCAATCGCGATCACTGTCTTGCCGAGCATCAGATCGCGCAGGCTCTCCTGGATCGCCGCCTCGACCTCGCTGTCGAGCGCACTCGTCGCTTCGTCCAGCACCAGGATCGGCGCGTTCTTCAACAGCACCCGCGCAATCGCGATCCGCTGCCGCTGCCCGCCGGACAACTTCACCCCGCGTTCGCCCACTTGCGCCGCGAACCCGCGCCGTCCCGCCAGATCCTCCAGATCCGGAATGAAATGATCCGCATGTGCGCGGTGCGCCGCAAGCTTCGCCGCTTCGAAGCCCGCCTCCGGCCGCCCATACATGATGTTGTCGAGCACCGACCGATGCAGCAGCGACGTATCCTGCGTCACGAGCCCGATCTGCGACCTGAGGCTCTCCTGCGTCACCTCCGCGATGTCCTGCCCATCGATCAGGATCCGCCCGCTCTCAAGATCGTAGAACCGCATCAGCAGGCTCACGAGCGTCGACTTGCCCGCGCCCGACCGCCCGACCAGCCCCACCTTTTCACCCGGCGCGATCCGGAGCGACAGCCCGTCGATCACCCCGCCCCGCCGCGTATCGCCGAGCGTCTTCACCCGCCCGTACCGAAACGTCACATCGTCGAACACGATCTCGCCCTTCGGCACGCTGAGCACCTTCGCGTCCGGCGTATCGAGCACCGTCCACGGGCGCGAAATCGTCTCCATGCTCTCGTACGCGATGCCGAGGTTCTCGAAGATCCCCGCGACTGTCCACATCACCCAGCCGGACATGTTCACGATCCGGATCGTGAGACCCATCACCAGCGCGATGGCTCCGATCGTCACCGCCTGCTGGCTCCAGAGCGTGATCGCGAGCGCCGACATGCCGACGAGCAACAGCCCATTGAGCGCAAACAGCGATGTCTCCATCAGCGTCGTCAGCCGCAGCTGAACCTGCAGCTTGTCCAGCTGCTCCCGCATCGCCGACTTCGCATAGGCGTCTTCGCGCTCCGTATGCGCGAACAGCTTGACCGTCAGAATATTCGTGTAGCTGTCGACGATGCGCCCGGTCAGCATCGAGCGGGCTTCACTCGTTTCAATCGCCCGCGCCTTGAGCCGTGGGATGAAGTACCGCAGCACCAGCACATACGCGAGAAACCATCCCGCCAGCGGCGTCACGAGCCACAGGTCGGCCTGCGCGAACAGCACCAGCGCCGTCAGCCAGTAAACGGCGACGAACCACACCGCATCGATCGCCTGCACCACGCTCTCGCGCACCGCCGGCCCCGACTGCATCACCTTGTTGGCAACGCGCCCGGCAAAATCGTTCTGGAAGAACCCCAGGCTCTGCCGCAGCACGTAGGCATGCGACTGCCACCGGATCAGGGTCGTAAACGACCCGCCGATCATCTGATGCTTGACGAGATCGTGAACGAACGAAACCGCCGGCCGCAAGATCGCCGCCACGAACGCCATGAACAGCAGGAGCCCACCATTGTCGGCAATGAACGTCTCCGGACTGGTCGCAGCCCGCATCCGGTCCACCAGCGATCCGACGAACGCAAACAGCGACGCTTCCAGCACGCCGGCACAAAAACCCATGAACAGGAGCAGCGCGAACACCGGCCAGCTCTGTCCGACGAAATGCCAATAGAACGCCGCCAGCGTCCCCGGCGGCCGCACGCTGCCATTACCGGCGAATGGATCGATGTGGTTCTCGAAGCGTTCGAACAGCCGGGACAATAGGTTATCGCTTTCTGAATGCGAGCGGACAGCGGCTCGGGGGAGCGGTGATAGAGGTGGTACGCGCGTCCATGGACAGCGGTTCCGACCCCTTCACGGCAGGCCTGGAATACACTATCGGCTGGGGCAGCGTCGTGCCAGAAACGTGGCGCTAGAAAGCCCAAACGCCACACTGTTACGAAAGACCGGCCACGATGGATGCCAACACGCCCCCCGCAGCCCCCCTCCCTGAGCACAAGGCCAAGGCTCGCGCCTGGTTCGAAACCCTGCGCGACGATATCTGCGCCGCGTTCGAAAAGCTCGAGGACGACCTGCCTGCCGGCACCCAGACGTCGGACATGAACCCCGGCCGCTTCGTCCGCACACCCTGGAACCGCGCCGAACACACGGGCGATGATCCGACGGCCGACCTTGGCGGCGGCGTCATGTCGATCATGCATGGCCGCGTCTTTGAAAAGGTGGGCGTCCACACCTCCACCGTCCACGGCGAATTCGCCCCCGAGTTCCGCAAGCAGATCCCCGGTGCCGAACAGGACCCGCGCTTCTGGGCGTCGGGCATTTCCCTTATCGCCCACATGCACAACCCGCACATTCCCGCCGTGCATATGAACACGCGCATGGTCGTCACCTCGAAATGGTGGTTTGGCGGCGGTGCCGACCTCACACCCGTCCTGATGCGCCGCCGCACGCAGAAGGATGCCGACACGCTCGCCTTCCACGCCGCCATGTACCAGGCCTGCGAAGCCCACAAGATCGCCGACTACAAGCGCTACAAGGAATGGTGCGACGAATACTTCTACCTGCCGCATCGCAAGGAAATGCGCGGCATCGGCGGCATCTTCTACGATTACCTGACGCCGTCCGAGGAAGACGGCGGCTTCGATGCGGCGCTCGCCTTCACGCAGGATGTCGGCCGCGCATTCCGCAGCGTCTATCCGATGCTCGTGCGCGGCAACTGGACGACGCCCTGGACCGAGGAAGATCGCGAAGAACAACTCATCCGCCGCGGCCGCTATGTCGAATACAACCTGCTCTACGATCGCGGCACGATGTTCGGCCTCAAGACCGGCGGCAACGTGGAGAGCATCCTCTCGTCCATGCCTCCTGTCGTGAAGTGGCCATAGCAAAAAGCGCAGCCGTCAGTTCAGGACACCAACCGGCAGCCAATTCTACGCTGCCGGTTCTGCTACTGCCGCGCCATCTCGATGGCCACTTCATCGAACACTTGCGCGAACACGATCGCGCCCTCGTTCTTGATGTTGTCGTCCATCCGCACATCAAGCGCCTTCAACAGTTCCGCGCCCGTCTTGCCGCGCACGATCGTATTGCGCCCATAGGCGGACCGCTCGAAAAAGTTCGGCGTCGTCGCCGCGCGTCCCGCCGGCGTCATCATCTCCAGACCCGTCGCGGGCCCGGCAAGGTTCATCAATTCGATTTCCGCGCCCGTGAGCCGTGGCCGGCCCTTCTTCTCCGCGAGTTCCTTCAAGCCCTCGAGTTTCAACACCTGCAGCCAAGGACCGATGTCGCCATCGATGTTGATCGCGTGGATGCCGTAACCCTTCGCCGTTCTGCCGAGCGCCACATGCCGGCTCCACTCGTTCGGCACCGACTTCGCCACCGCCAGCATGCGCGTCAGGATCTGCGCCTTGCGCTCGTAGCGTTTGGCCGCGTCTGGTGATCGCGCGCCGGCCGCCATGCGCTTCAGCCGCGCGATGAAGCCCGGCCCATGCTTGACGAGTTCGCTGGTGGAATTGGCCGACAGCAACTGCGCGTAACCGATCGCCGTCGATATCGGCGAGCCCTTCTTCGTGATCGGATGAATTCCGGCCACCATGTCGGCGGTGCCCAGACCACTCGTCTCCAGCGCATAGACGCGAACGACTTGCTCTTTCGTCAGCCCCACCCGCAGGGCCTCGCGCGCATAGCGGCGCTTGAACTCCCGCTCCGGAATGCGCTCTGGCACGAAGCCATATTGCTCGCGCGCATGCGCCAGAAAATCTTCAACGCCCGGACGCGGCTCTGGCGGCGGCTTCTTTTCTTCCTGCGCCTCCTGAAATTTTGCCCAGCGCTTGGCCAGATCGGCCGGCAATTTCGGACCCGCATAATCCGGCGGAAACCCCTTCGCATAGTCCTTCGCCGTGATCGGCTGATCAGCCGCGCGCCGTTTGCGCCGGACCGCCCGCTTCTCCTCGACCTCGCTCCAGAACTCGTTCAGCGTCAGGTTGTAGAACCGACGCGCTGCAATGTACGCCTCAAACGTGCGCCTCTCCGACCCGCCGAGGCTTGCCGCGAACGAAGCTTCCGGCGTCGCGGTCGCCGGCGTGGCGACAGGCACGGCTATGGCGGCCATGATCGCAAGGATCAGTCCCGTCCGCACAAACCGCCAACCGCCACGCGCCATCATTGCCGTCCCATGAGATAATTCATCCGCCCTCATCACGCCTGCGCGCATGATTCTCTTTATTTTGGCCATGCGAAGGCGCACGAAATGCGGCAGAGCCTAACGCTCGGCACTTGATGCGACCGGACAAGCCTCACTCACATGGCCATACTCTCAAACGAAGGTCCATTGCGGCTCGAGACGTTCCGCTCCCTGGCAGCCCGCCGCCTCCACCCTGCGCCTCAGATTACCACGCATGACGCGGGCTCAGTCCCGCCGCCCAGCGACTTCGACCTCAATCCGTCAGCCTTCGCTGATTGGTCTGGAAATGCTGCCGCCCGCCCCGCTGCCGTGCTCGTACCGATTGTGGCGCGCGACGATCTTTGCGTTCTCCTGACGCAGCGCACCCCCCACCTCGCCGCCCACGCCGGCCAGATTTCGTTTCCCGGCGGCAAGCCCGATCCCCTCGATACCGGCCCCGTCGATACCGCGCTGCGCGAAGCGGAAGAGGAAATCGGCTTGGCCCGCACTTTCGTCGAACCGATCGGCTTTCTCGATGTTTATCGCACGGGAACCGGCTTTGCCGTCACCCCCGTCGTCGCGCTCGTCCACCCGGGCTTTGTTGTCGTGCCGAATGCAAATGAAGTCGCCGCCGTGTTTGAAGTGCCGCTTGCGTTCTTGATGGACCCGGCCAATCATCGCATTGATGCCCACACGCTCGGCGGCCGCGACCGGCGCTTCTACGCCATGCCCTTTGGTGAGCGCTATATCTGGGGCGCGACAGCGGGTATTCTACGAAACATGCACGATAAACTCTTTGGCTCGCCGTGAAGCGGGCCCGAACAAGGTCACATGATCCGCGTCGTTATCGAAAACATACTCCTCTTCCTCCTGCCCACCTTGGCTTACATCGGATGGGTTCTGATCGCGCGTCCCGAGACGCTGGATCGCACACAAGGCGGACGCATCAAGGCCTCCGGGCTCCTCAACGATGCACCGCTCGTCTGGCTGACGGCTGCCGGCACGCTCCTGCTCGTGGTGGCGCTCGTCTTCTTTGGAAGCACCTCCGGCGGCAAGCCGGGCCAGCACTACACCCCGCCCTCCATGAAGGACGGCAAGATCCAACCCGGCCACATCGAATGAGCCCACATCGCAAGCGCGCCCCGTGACCGTCGACCCGAATCCAGCGCCTGATCCCCGGCTCGCCGATGCGTCCTGGCTGCGCGCGCCCGAAACCCAGCGCGTCCTCGCCGCCGTCACCGCCGGTGGCGGCGAAGCGCGCATCGTCGGCGGCGCGGTTCGCAACACCCTGATGAGCCGCCCTGTCACCGATATCGACATCGCCACCACCGTTCGCCCGGAGGATGTTCTGGCCCGCGCCCAGGCAGCCGGCCTCAGCGCGATCCCCACCGGCCTCAGCCACGGCACCGTCACCGTTGTCGCCGGCCATCAGCCGTTCGAGGTGACGACGCTTCGCCGCGACGTGGAAACACACGGACGCCACGCCACCGTCGCCTTCACCGAGGATTGGTCGAGCGACGCGCACCGCCGCGACTTCACGATCAACGCTCTGTATTGCGATGCAGCCGGCCGTCTCTACGATCACACGTCCGGCCTTGACGATCTCGCGGCCCACCGCGTCCGCTTCATCGGCCGCGCCGAAGACCGCATCGCCGAAGATTACCTTCGCATCCTGCGTTTCTACCGCTTCACCGCCGAATACGCGGAAGGCTCCATCGATCGCGAGGGCCACGAAGCCTGCGCCACCACGCAAGAAGGCCTCGACCTCATCTCCGCCGAGCGCATTCGCGCCGAACTCTTGAAACTCCTCGCCGCGCCCCACGCGCCTATTGTCGTCTCGGAAATGGACGAGGCGGGCCTCCTCACCCGTATCCTTGGAGCCCCCGCTGACGTCGTCACATTCGCGCGCCTCGCCGCGCTGGAAAGGGCCCTGGGCCTACCCCCCGATCCCATCCGCCGTCTCATCGCATTGGCTGCCCCCGATGCCGGCGCACGCCTGCGCGACCGGCTCCGGCTGTCGAACGCGGAAGCCGCCCGCATCTCCGATCTCAACTTGCCCGATCTGACGTTCGATCCCGCCGCCTCCGACGACGCAGCCAGGTCCTTCATTTACCGTCACGGCGTCGAGACATTCCGCGACGGCGTCCTCCTGACCTGGGCGCGCGATCTCGCAAGCCCGCCATCCGATCCTGCCCGCCGAAACCTGCTGGCGCTCGCAGATCGTTGGATTGCGCCGACGCTGCCTGTCAGCGGCAAAGACCTGCTCGCCCTCGGCGTCCCCGCCGGCCCGCAAATGGGCGCCATCCTCGAGCAGTTCGAAGACTGGTGGATCGCCGCCGGGTTCCCTGTTGATCCCGCCGTTGTTCGCCAACGCCTCGCCGCGCTGATCAACCTTAAAAATGAGTAAATCAGCGCTTCCCGGCAGATCGCGCCACAGTTATGGTTGTTCTGACGGGTCGTGCCGGCCCGGACATGTGAGTAGTGCGTCAGGCCCCCGATGCGTTTTGATGACGAGCAATCCGAAGACGAGTTGATCGGTGAATTGCGGCTTCGCTCGCAAAAATTCATCCAAATCGTTTTCTGCGGCTTCACCGTTTTGTTCGCCACCCTCGCGCTGATCGCCCACCATTCGCCCGAGACGCTCGCCCTCGCCGACGCGCAGCCGCGCCAGATCGCGGACACGTTCCTCGTCCTGGCGGCGGCCTATGCGGTCTGCTTGTTCGTGTGGGAACGCATCTACGTCGTCCGCGACTAGCAGCGCGTCTAAGACGCCCGCGGCCCAGCCATCAACGCGAGTGCGGCTTCTATACGCCGCCAATCGCGCGCCTCGTCCTCGCGCCCTTCCGCCTCGAGCCGCAAAGCGTTCTGCGCAGCCTGTACAATCGCTTTTTCACCGTGCGCTGCCATCATGAGCCGCGCCTGCTCCTGAACGTCGAGTGCCTGCATCGCCGCCTCCTCGTATCCATGACGCATCACAGAAACGTAGGGTGCGCGCCCTCCGCGTTCAACGGGCCCACAAAACACAAACGACTGCCGCAGATGCTGCGGCAGTCGTAGGAATGTTATGCGCCCGCGAAGGCAAGAAACACGATTGCGATTTAGATCGCGAAATCGTCGATCTTGGCGCCCTTCTTCAATCGCGCCACCAGCCAGTTCGGCTTGCGTCCGCGACCCGTCCAGGTTTCGGTCTTATTCTCAGGGTTGGCATACTTGGCAGCCGATTTGGAACGGCCCCGTCCACGAGCAGCAAAACCATACAGTTCTGCGACCGTGAAGCCTGAACCCTCGACGAGACGATCGATCCGATCTTTAAGATCGGATTTCGCCTTTTCGCGCGCGGCGGATTTCGCCTTCGCAATCTTGGCTTCAAGGTCGTTGATTTCCTTCAACGACATCCGATCGACGTTTACAGCAGCCATGGTGCAGTCCTTGTCTTGCTACGCGAGAATTACGAAGTCTTTTGAGTTGATCGACTTATAGCGGTCCCATATCAGTTGGGTCTAGCGCCGTCTGAGCCTTTTTTGCCGCATCAAATGCCGATAATCAGTTAACACGCATTTAGCAAGCCGGTTTGATCAAACAATTAGGTTTCTGAATTCGATGCTAAACGAAATGGCATAAAGCCGACGTAAGCAACACGAACCGCTTAATTTTATGATCTATTCGCTCCGCAGCGCGTCGATCGGGTTCAAACCGGCAGCCCGCCGGGCAGGAAAAAATCCAAAAACGATCCCGGTCAATGCCGCAGCCCCCATGGCGCCGCCGATAACGGCGGGGCTGACAGCCACCGGCCAGCTTGCGAGATAGGCGACGAGCCAGGCGATTCCAATACCCAGCGCAATCCCGATCAGACCGCCGAGCAGGCACAGCGTCACCGCCTCGACCAGAAATTGCAGCATGATATCGCGTTTGCGGCCGCCCACCGCCATCCGAAGACCAATCTCGCGCGTGCGCTCCGTCACCGACACAAGCATGATATTCATGATGCCGATGCCGCCGACGATAAGAGAAATCGCCGAGGTCGCGCCCAGGAGATAACTGAGCGTGGAAAGAACTTCCGTGCGCGCACGCATGAACTCGGCCATGTTTCGGACGGAGAACGTGTCCTCGTTGTTGGGACCGCTTTTCCGCCGCTGCCGCAACAAGATCTCCATCTCTTCCTGCGCAGTCTTGATATCGGTCTGCTCGTCGAGCTTCACGTAAATCCGCCCGACTTGATCCACTTGGATATCGCTCTTGCCGACCACTCGATTGCGCGCGGTGGTGATGGGGATGAGCATGAGGTCATCCTGATCACGCCCCATCGCCGACTGTCCCTTCACCGATAGAACACCGACGATCTGGAACGGGACGTTCTTGATCCGGACTTCCGCGCCCAGCGGATTCTCGCCTGGAAAAAGTTGCTTGGCGACCGTCTGTCCGATCAGCGCGACCCGGGCCGCCGTCCGCACATCCTGCGCATTGATCTCGCGACCCTCGCTCAACGGCCAGTCCCGCACGAATGTGTACTCGCCGTGCACGCCGCTGACAGATGTCGTCCAATTGAGATTGCCGCGCACGACGGGTGCCGATTCATCGAGCTGTCCCGAGATCCCGATCACACCTTGGATTTTGTCTCTGAGCCCGCTGAGGTCACCTTCTGACAACGGCAGCGCCGTACCGGCCGCGCTCGAGCGCCCCATCACGCGCATAGCGTCGGGAAAAATGACGAGCATATTCGTTCCCAGCGCGGTGATCTGGCGATTGACTTCACCAGCAGCGCCGTTGCCCACGGCAACGAGAATGATCACGGACGCCACACCGATCACGATGCCGAGCGTCGTCAGGATCGAACGCAGCAGATTGGAACGCAGCGCCGTCAGCGCCACCACCAGACTGTCGAGCACCGTCATTGTGCAGCCTCGTTGATCCGCGGCATGTGCCGCTCGTCCGAGATGACCCGTCCGTCGCGGAAGGTGATCCGCCGCCGCGCCCACTCTGCAATATCGGGCTCGTGGGTCACGACGATCACCGTGATGCCTTGCGCGTTGAGATCCGAAAACAGCCGCATGATCTCCGCCGACGTGCGGCTGTCGAGTGCGCCTGTCGGTTCATCCGCGAGCAGGATTTTCGGGTTGTTGACGAGCGCGCGTGCAATCGCGACGCGCTGCTGCTGACCGCCGGAAAGCTGACGCGGCAGATGGTCCACGCGGTTGCCAAGTCCAACCTGCTCGAGCCGGCGTCGGGCTTCCGCTTCCATGTCGGCGGGCCGCGGGTGGGCATAGAGCAGCGGGAGCATCACCTGGCGCAGCGCCTTCGTTCGCGGCAGCAGGTTGAATTGCTGGAAAACGAACCCCAACGTTTTGTTGCGCAGGGCCGCCAAGTCGTCGGACGACAGCTTTCCGATATCGCGCCCATCGATTTCAAGGTGCCCGGATGTCGGTGTATCAAGCCCGCCGATCAGGTTCATCATCGTCGACTTGCCCGATCCAGACGCTCCCATGATCGCAACGAAATCACCGTCCTCGATATCGAGCGTCACGCCATCGAGCGCACGCACCTCCTGATCGCCGATGCGGTAGATCTTCTCCACCTCATGCGCGGTGATGATCGGCCGGCCTTGTCCGCGTGACGCATCGGCTGCCACGGTCATTTCTTGGCCTCACGCACGCGCACGATCAGCTTGTCGCCGTCCTTCACGTCACCGCCGACGATCTCCGTGAACTGGTCGTCGGCAAGCCCGACGCGCGCCATGCGTCGCTCCGGCTGTCCCTGCCCGTCCAAAACCCAAACCGCAGCCGACCGTGTCGTTTCACGGCCCTTCTTCCAGCGCTCATACGTTTTGCGCTGATCCTCGCTCATCGTCGGCACGAGCGCCTGTTCGATGCGCATGTTGAGCTTCATGCGAAATGCGGACGGATCGAATGACGAAGGACCAAATCCGCCGCTCTGTGCGGACGCCTTCGTCTCCGCCGCGATCGCCTGTATCTCGCCGCGCAGCGCCTCCACCTGCGCCGACGTCAGATCCAGTTCACCCTTGAGCCGCTCGACCGTGCGTTCGGAGCGATTGGCTGCGTCCGCTGAACGCGCCTCCGCGGCCCCCTGCCCGTCGCGCGGACGGAAGCGCAGTGCGTCGTTGGAAACGCGCATCACATCGTCCCGCCGCGCACTCTCGATGCGCACGTTCGCCGTCATGCCCGGAAACAGCCGACGATCTTCGTTCTTCGCTTCGATGATCACGGTGTACGTCACGACGTTGTTGATCTCCGTGGCCGCCAGACGGATCTGCGTCACGCGCCCTTCGAATTCCCGGTCCGGATAGGCATCGACCGTGAACGTCACCGGGTTGCCTTCCGCAATCGATCCGACATCGGCCTCGTTCACCTGCGCTTCGATGCGGATGCGCGATAGATCCTGCGCGATCTTGAACAATTCCGGCGCCTGGAAGCTGGAAGCCACCGTCTGCCCCGGATCGACCGAGCGCGAAATCACGGTGCCGCTGATCGGCGACTTGATCTCCGAACGCTCCAGATCAACGCGCGCGCTGTCGAGCGCGGCCTTGCGCTGCACGATCTGCGCCTCCGCCGTCTCGATCAATGAGTTCACGACCTCGATTTCGGCTTTCGCCACATCCCGGTCGCGGATGGCATTATCGAGCGCCTGCTCACTGGCAAATCTCTTCTCAGCCAGCGATCGCTGCCGCTCGATCGTCCGCTCGGCATTGACGAGCACGGCATCCGCTTTGATCCTGGCTGCTTTCTGATTGGTGAGCGCGGCTTGCGCGGCGAGCAGGTTCGCTTCCGCCTCGGCCACCTTTGCCGCGAACGTCCGCCGGTCGAGCTTCGCCAGCACATCGCCCGGCTTCACTTCGGAATTGAAATCGACATTCACGCTATCGACCGGACCCGAAAGATATGAACCAACACTGACCGTGACGAGCGCGCGCACCGGCCCCGATGTCGAAACGATCCGCCGGATGGTTCCTTTCTCTACCGCCACCGTCTCGTACTCGAACGCTGGCTTGGAGGGTGCACCAAGGTTGAGAGACCAGATGACACCGCCGAGCGCGAGCGCGACCGGAACGGCCAGAGTGAACAATCGGCTGAGACGCGTGGTCATTGAGGTCTTTCAAAATTGACAAGTGGGCTGTCTTGCACTGCCGCAGCAAACGATCGGCGCTGGCCAATTCCGTCGCTGTAGTCAAAGAACGAGCCCGGTGCCCTGGCAGACCGCTCTATCACGAGGGCCGGCCCAAGAGCCCGTCCAGTAGGCGATATGTAAGTCAGCCGGGCAACTCTCCATATTGCTGGGACAAAATGCATCTGCGTTGCTGGTGAACAAAGAGGGCGTTAACCGGAGGCAACAACAACTTTTCGCGCCAAAAAATATGAACGGCTGATGAACATAGCATTCAGAGGCTGTTCAGTGCCCCAGGAGCAAAGTGCCTGGACCCTGAACCCTGCACGTCCCCGGCGTGATCCAAGAGGGCGCTCTGCTCAGGGTCAGGGCGCCCTCGATCATGCGCCGCCCGCGCTGCCGCACCTGGGACTTTCGCGCTGCCGCGCTGGAACTCCAGCTTTGCGGGCCGGTTGCTCCCCCTGCCGTCGCTGAATTGATCCAGACAGTCACTTTTGATCGTTCATGGATTATCAGTCCGTGATTGGGCAGCACGTGATCGGGAGTACCATAAAACGATGCGCCGTTTCTTACCTCGTGCCCTGACTTGGCCGCGAGCATTTCTGTTTATGACGGCTCTTCTCGTGGCCGCCTCTCTCGTTCCGAGTGTCATCGCCATGGCGTCCGACGAACCCGCCTACACTGTTGAAACGAAGGACGGCGATTTCGAAATCCGCCGCTATGCTCCTCTTCTGGCCGCCGAAGTCACCGTCACCGGCGAACGCAGTGCGGCGATCAACCAGGGTTTCCGCCTGCTCGCCGACTTCATTTTCGGCAACAACACCGCCCGCAAGAAAATCGACATGACCACGCCGGTGACCCAGCAGCCGAGCGAAAAGATCGCGATGACCGCTCCGGTCACGCAGCAAAGCGCGGGCGACGCCTGGAAAGTGCGCTTCATGATGCCCGCCGAGTATACCGCTTCAACCCTGCCCGTTCCCAATGACAACCGCGTCACGATCGTCTCCGAACCGGAAAAACGCTTCGCCGTCATCCGATTTTCGGGCTGGTCGAGTGAAGCCAACCTATCGGAACACAAGGCTCTTCTTGAAGCTTGGGTGAAACAGAAGGCATTGACGCCAGTCGCAGCCCCGATCGCAGCGTTTTACAATCCGCCCTGGTCTATCCCCTTCCTGCGCCGTAACGAGTATCTGATCGAACTCGCCGGTTGACGACCATCCGGGAACCCAATCGTCCGCACACTTGTTTCACGGGTGCGGCGCAGTTAGGTTGCGCGCCGCAACAATCCCTTTGCCCAAGGCGTGAGCCCTTGCTCGTCCACACCGCCTTAACCGTCCTGACCGGAGACGTTCCATGACCTTCAAACTCCCCGACCTGCCATACGCCTACGACGCTTTGCAGCCCTACATGTCGGCGGAAACATTGCAGTTCCATCACGACAAGCATCACCAAGCCTATGTCGACAACGGCAATAAGCTCATCGTCGGCTCGGGTCTGGAGGGCAAGTCGATCGAGGAAATCTGCGTCGCAGCGTTCGCGGGCAAGAACGCCGGCCTCGTCAACAACATCGGCCAGCATTACAACCACATCCACTTTTGGAACTGGATGAAGCCCAACGGGGGCGGCAAGAAAATCCCCGGCCGGCTGGAGCGTCTGGCCGAGGAATACGGCGGCTTCGACAAGGTCCGCACCGACTTCCTCAATGCCGGCGCCACGCAATTCGGCTCGGGCTGGGCCTGGCTGACGATCAAGGACGGCAAACTGGAAGTCGCCAAAACCCCCAACGGCGAAAACCCCCTGATGCACGGCGCTCAGCCGATTCTCGGCGTCGATGTCTGGGAGCACAGCTATTACATCGACTACCGCAACGCCCGCCCGAAGTACCTCGAAGCCTGGTTCGACAACCTCGTGAACTGGGATTATGTGGACCAGATGATGGGCTGAGCCCAAAGTTGCCGACCGCTTGAAAAGCCACCTGAGCAATCAGGTGGCTTTTCTGCATCTGTGTTGCGCCGCCCCACTACCGCCGCGTTCATCCAATCTGTAGGACGATTAAATCGATTACGGACGATGTGACTCGGGGTCATATTGGGGGACGATTGCTGGCGCATTTTGCCAAAGTTGCGGTTTTGCTCGTGGCGGCATTCGCTGGCGGCTGCGCAGGTGCGATTGACCGTACACCCATTCCAACGGCCCAGATCGCTGAAACGGCAGCCATCCCCGACATCCCCGGCGCGCGCATCTGGGGTGACGAGGCGCCCAAAGACCTCAAAAAGATCTACAAGACCTATCTGAAGGGCGTTCCCCAGCTTGGAGCCAGCGCCCCCCTCGTCAACGGTCGGATGCAGATCGACATTCTCGCCCTTTCGGGCGGCGGATCCGATGGCGCCTTCGGTGCCGGTGTGTTGACGGGCTGGTCCGAGCGCGGCGACCGTCCGGAATTCGAACAAGTGACCGGCGTTTCGGCCGGCTCGATCATCGCGCCGTTTGCCTACTTGGGTCCTGAATACGACCCTCAGCTGAAACAAATCTGGACCCAGTACCGGACCGATCAACTTGTGGTCCCGCAGATCGTCAACGGGCTACTCGGCGGTCAGGCCCTTACCGATACCGCCCCTCTGCGCAAACTCATCGCTCAATACATCGATCGGGACTTCCTCAAGAAGGTCGCGCGCGAATTCGAACGCGGTCGCCTTCTCACCATCGGAACCACGAACCTCGACGCCAAGCGGCCGGTGGTCTGGAACATGGGCGCCATCGCACGCCACTACGACAAACCGGAAGCCGTGGAACTGTTCCGCGATGTCATCTTGGCGTCCGCTGCCATTCCAGGGCTATTCCCGCCCGTCAAAATCAAGGTCAAGGCCGACGGCAAGTTGTATGACGAGTTGCATGTGGACGGCGGCGTCACGCGTCAGATCTACGTGTCGTCGCTCAACGTGCCCTTCAAGACCTTCGACGTGCTCTACCCCAAGCCGCCCAATCGCAGGCTCTACCTTGTCCACAATGGCAAGATGAACCCGCAATTCGGCGCCGTGACACCATCCACGTTCCAGATCGCGGGTGAGTCGATCAGCGCGTTGATGCTTTACCAGCACAAGGGCGACAACTACCGCATCTACCGCATGGCCAAGGACGCCGGCGCCGACTTCAACTCGATCGCCATCCCGCCAGACTTCGACCACGCCTCGAAAGAAAAATTCGACCTTGAATACCAGAAGGCGCTGTTCGACGAAGGCCTCCGCATGGGCAAAGCCAAGGAATGGCACAAGAAGCCGGCCGATGTTCCCGCCGAACCGCCCGCGCGCGTTGCCTCACCCGAGCCGCCGGCAGCCGCACCCGCACCCGCACCGGAAGCACCCGAAGCCGCTCCCGTCGATCAGGCTCCACCGGCCGCCGCTTCCGAAACGGAGCCCGTCGTGCCGCCGAGGCCCAACCAACCCGTCGCCATGGACCGCGTCTCAGAGATCGAAACCGGCGCAATGCGCTAAACAGCGCATGGCGGCCGGCTCTGCGACAGCGGAGTTGCCATGCGCAAACTAAACATGCTCGACGTAATTCTTGAGTGCGCGGATGCGCTCGACGTACGCCCGGCGGATGCAGAAGAACTTCGCCCCGCACGCGTTGCGCTCGGCGATCCAGGCCCGCTGCTCGCCCTTCACTCGTGCCGTCTGATCGAAGTAGCGCGCCCGCTCCAGCGCCCGGCGATACCAGCTGTCCATCCGCTCATCGAGGTTGCCCAGCCACCGGTTCTCACACACCCGCACCTCGGCAGCGCTCTTACCGCTGAGCTCCATACAGCTGTAGCTTGCAGCCTTGGCAGGCGCATTGGTCACCGACATCAGCGCGGCGGCGGCGATGGCTCCGATCAGCAGTTTCATGGTTGTCTCCAATCTCAGGGGCGATGAGACGGAGATTGGCGCCCGGCGGCTGAATTGCCCGTGACGCCCACGTTCAGCAGCCGTTCACCTTACGGCTTTTCCGACAAGCTGTTCAAATAGCCCAAAAACGCTTCGATCTGCGGCGGATCGAATTTGAACACCGGCATATCTGGATGCCCGGACACGATGCCCTCGGCCAGAGCCTCGGCAAGATTCTCGCTCGGATAAATCTCAACCACATCGCGGAACGGCGGTGCCTTCTCGTGCGGGCTCTTGTCCTCGAGCCCGATCGCATGACAGCGCGCACACTTCTCTTCCACGAGAGCCTTGCCTTGGGCGATCATGTCCTCGTCGTCTGCAGACGCGACCGAGGTCCAGCCCATCAACAACCCGGCTGCCAAGAGCATAACTCGGTTCATGGGCTTCACTCCCTGTCGTCTGCACCACGTGCGACGTGCCGGCATTCGCACCATCGCGGCCTTGATACCGATCAAGTGGACTAGCGCCGTCCACCCTTGATCGACCCGACGATGATGCTCTTGATCGTGGAAGCAATCGTGCGCGACAGCGACCGCTGCAATTCCTTGCCGATCATTTCGCCCATGCCCTGTTGACCGCGCTTCGTCCCGGTCTTGCTTCCGGTGGAAGATCCCCCGCCGAGGATCACGTCCGCCCAGCTCCCGCCTTCGCCGGCGTTCGCCTGCTGCGCGGCGGCTTCCGTGCGCTTGGCCAGCATCTCGTGCGCGCTCTCGCGATCGACCGCTTCCTCGTACTTTCCATAGACCGGGCTGTACTCGATCACGCTCAGCCGCTCGTCTTTGGTGACGGGGCCCATCCGGCCTTCCGGCGGACGAATGAAGGTCCGCTGCACCATCGACGGCTCACCCTTGTTTTCGAGCATGGAGACGAGCGCCTCGCCCACCTTCAGCTCCATGATCACCTTTTCGGTGTCCAGATCCGGGTTCTTGCGAAACGTCGTCGCCGCCGCCTTCACGGCCTTCTGCTCCTGCGGCGTGAAGGCACGCAACGCATGCTGCACGCGATTGCCGAGCTGCGCCGACACGCTGTTCGGCACGTCCATCGGGTTCTGCGTAATGAAGTAGACACCTACACCCTTCGAGCGAATGAGCCGCGCCACCTGCTCGATGCGTTCCAACAGCGCCTTCGGGGCTTCGTTGAACAGCAGGTGCGCCTCGTCGAAGAAGAACACGAGTTTCGGCTTGGGCTGATCGCCCACTTCCGGCAGCGTCATCCACAGCTTCGACAGCATCCACAGCAGGAACGTCGCGTAAAGCCGTGGCTTCTCCATCAGCTTGTCGGCAGCGAGCATCGAGATGACGCCCCGCCCGTCCGGCGCCAAGCGAATGAAATCCATGATGTCGAGGGCCGGCTCACCGAAAAACTGGCTGGCGCCCTGCTCCTCGAGCACAAGGAAACGCCGCTGGATCGAGCCCACCGACGTCGCTGCTACGTTGCCGTATTTTGCCCCGATCTCCTTCGACCGCTCCGCGATGTTGTTCATCAGCGAGCGCAGGTCCTTCAGATCGACGAGCGGCATCTTTTCATCCGCCGCGACACGGAAGGCGATGTTCAGCACGCCTTCCTGGACTTCGTTGAGTTCTAATAGGCGCGACAGCAGCAGCGGTCCCATGTCCTGCACCGTCGCGCGGATCGGATGCCCCTGCTCGCCGAACACATCCCAGAAGATCGTTGGATAGGCACGGTTCTGGTATCCGTCCCCGAGCCCCACCTCACCCGCGCGCTTGATGAGAAAATCCTTTGGCTCGCCCACCGCCGCAATGCCCGAAAGGTCGCCCTTGATGTCGGCTGCGAACACCGGCACGCCCGCCGCCGAAAATCCCTCCGCCAGAACCTGCAGCGTCACCGTCTTGCCCGTCCCCGTCGCGCCGGTGATGAGACCGTGTCGATTGGCGAGTTTGAGGTCGAGATATTCGGGCTTGATGCTCTTCCCGACGAAGATCCGGCCGTCCTGCAAAACCTGCTCGCTCATGGGATCGCCGCTCCACATTCCAATGACTTAATCCGCGGTCCGTCGCGCCAATTCAACGTTCGACTCGCGTGGGCCAGAACCGGGAATCCTCTTGGCACGCCGACCCCCGCATTGCAAACCCTGGTTGCATGGCTCACCAACGCTCCGCCGAGCGAAACCGTTTCCCGCCGCTGCGGCGACAAGCCGGACTGCATGTGACCGTTTTTTGAATGCAGAACCGGCAGCTTGCCCCTATAGACAGCGCGAGCTTGAGATGGGCCTGACGCGCCGCCAGACGCGCTCGCGCCCCCGACAGATGGACCGCCGCCGATGACCGTCCCCACCTCGACCGATGCGCCCGTCCTGCCGCTGGCCACCGGCTTCACGCCAGCCACGCGCGACGCTTGGCTTGCCCTCGTCGATAAGGCCATCAAGGGTGCCGACTTCGAAAAGAAGATGGTCTCCAAGACCGCAGACGGCCTGCGGATCGAACCCATCTACACCCCCGCCGACGCGCTGCCCTATGCAGCTGGCAGCATTCCCGGCGCCGCGCCACTCACGCGCGGCACCCACGCGACGCCCAACGGGCTCGGCTGGGACATCCGCCAGTTCCACGCCGGCGCTGACGTCAAGGCCATCAACACCGCCATCCTCGAAGACCTCAACGGCGGCACCACGTCGATCACGCTACTCGTCGGCCCATCGGGTCTACCGCTGACCGACGAAGTCCTCTCGAAAGCACTCGACGGCGTGCTTCTCGACATCTGCCCCGTCTCTCTGCTCGCGGGCGAAAACACCGACGCTGCCGCCGATCAATTGCTCGCGCTCTGGTCCACCAAGGGCATCGCACCCGCTGATCGCCGCGGCCATTTCAATGCCGACCCGCTCGGTGTCCTCGCCACAACCGGCAGCCTCTCGAAATCCCTTGATGCCGCCCTCGCCGAAGCCATCGCCCTCATCGGCAAAACCAACGGCATGCCGGGCGTCACAGCCCTCCTGGCCGATGGCAATTCCTATCACTGCGCCGGCGCGACCGAAGCGCAGGAACTGGCGGCGATGCTCTCGACCATCGTTGCCTACCTGCGCGCCGCCGATAAAGCCGGCATCGCCCCCGCCGACGCGTTGCCCAAGATCGCCGTCAACCTCGCCGTCGATGCCGACCAGTTCCTCGGCATCGCCAAGCTGCGCGCCGCACGCCGCCTGATCTGGCGCATCGCTGAGGCCTCGGGCGCCGGCGACGCCGCAACAAAAGTCACGCTCCAGGTCGTGACCTCCTGGCGCATGCTTGCCAAGCGCGACCCCTGGACCAACATCATCCGCACCGCCATCGCCTGCGCCGGCGGCGCGCTCGGCGGCGCCGACAGCATCGTCGTGTTGCCGTTCACATTCCCCCTCGGCGAGACCGACAGCTTCGCCCGCCGCGTCGCCCGCAACATCCAGATCGTCTGCCAGGAAGAGAGCAATCTCGGCCGCGTCGTCGATCCGGCCGGCGGCTCCTGGTATGTCGAAAAGCTCACCGAAGACCTCGCCCAGAAGGCATGGTCGCTGTTCCAGGACATCGAGAAACAGGGTGGCATCGCCGCCGCACTTCAGTCCGGTTACGTCCAGGCAGAAATCGCCAAGAGCGCCGAGGCCAAGACCAAGGCGATCGCGACCGGTCGCGCCGAACTGACCGGCGTCTCTGCCTTCCCGATCCTCGGCGACGACGGCATCGCGCCGAAGCCGTGGCCGCACACGCCTCCGGCGAAGTCGACCCCCGCCGTCACGGTGACGCCGCTCAAGATGTCCCGCCTCGGCGAGCCGTTCGAAGCCCTGCGCGACGCCGCCGACGCCCGCGCCGCCAAAGCCGGCAAGCCGTTCGCCGTGTTCCTTGCCAGCCTCGGCCAAGTCGTCGAACACAACGTCCGCTCGACGTGGATCAAGAACTATCTCGCAGCCGGCGGCATCGCAGCCAACATGAGCGACGGCTACCCGAATGCCGAAGCCGCCGCCGCTGCCTTCAAAGCGTCCGGTCTCGATGCCGCCTGCATCTGCTCGTCCGACGCCGTGAACGCCGAACACGCCGAAGCCACCGCCAAGGCCCTCAAAGCTGCCGGCGCCAAGCTCGTCCTGATGGCCGGACGCCCCGGCGACCGCGAAGCCGCCCTCAAAGCCGCGGGTGTGGACCAGTTCCTGTTTGCAGGGCAAGATGCCGTCACGATACTGCGAGACCTGCAGGAGAAGCTCGGTTGACGACCACCGCCCCAAAATCACCGCCACGGATGTCCGTGGCCGAGTTCCTGGATTGGGACGGCGGGGGCTTTGTGGGCAAGCTCGAATTGATCAACGGCGAAGTCCGCGCCATGTCCCCGGCCAGCGGCACGCATGCTCTCATTCAGGCCAACCTTGCCTACCTGATCGGCGCCCACCTCCGCGCCACCAAACGTCCATGCCGCGTCGGCACCGAAGCCCCTATCGTTCCTCGGTTCCACGCCAACGACAACATCCGCGCGCCTGACCTCTCGGTGACGTGCCAAACCTCGCCTCCCGGCAAGATTTTCCCCGACCCCGTGCTGATCATCGAAGTCCTCTCCCCCAGCAACCTGCGCGAGACCTGGGAAAGCATCCGCGCCTGCGCGACCATTCCCTCGCTTGCCGAGATCATGGTCGTCGACAGCGAACGCGTCCTTGTCGAAATCTACCGCAAACTGCCCGAAGGCGGCTGGCCCACAGAACCCGACGAACGGGCTCAGTCCGGTGCGATCAAGCTGACATCGATCGAGGCGAACTTAGACGTCGCCGACATCTATTCCGGCACCCATCTCGTCTGAGATCAGCTGAGATCAGCTTCAGCGGTTCTTGTCCGAAAACAACTTCGATCCCTTCTTTGCCGACGCCAGCACGGCCTCCGCACTTTCGCGCGCCTGCGCCAGTTCGCGCCGGATCGACTGCGTCACCCACCGGTCGCCGGCCTGCATAAACGCCGTCACGATCAAGAACCGCAGCGGTTTGCCCGACGGCGAAAACACGATCCTCAGCGACGAGAGATAACAGGCGTGCTCGTCCTCTCCGATCACGCCGAGAAATATCTCCGGCTTGTCGTAGGAGAGCTTGGCATTTGCCGTCTTCACCATCTCGGCGAAATCCGCCCCGTCGTAGCGTGGATGCCCCCACTTCGCCGATTGCGCGTCCTGGCAAAGCTGCGCCACCGCACCCGCCGACCCCAGGCTGCGGTCGTCGTCGCTCGGATACGTGACGATATTCTTCTCGATCGCCACCCACTCCGGCAGCCACTCGGCAGCGCCCGACCGCGCCGCATCCAAAGACGCACACGGCACATAAAGCGCCATCAGTTCCGTTCCCGATTTCAGCCCCGGCTCGAAGCCAGTCACATGACCCGCCTTTTCAGCTTCCGCCGCGTCATAGGCGCAGTGCCCATCCGGCGCCTCCAGCTTCAGAACCGGCTCCGGCGACGGCGCTTCGCGCACCGGCACATCGTCCCCCGAAGCGGCCCACGCTGAGCCCGCCGCTCCCATCCCCAACCCGATGGCCCACAAGCCCAGCGCTACCGTGTTGAAAAGCCTGAGCGGTTTCGCTACCACCACCATTGCACCGCCCCTCCCGAGAGCCGTCCGGGGCGATGTTCGCCGCATCGCCTTCTGCGCGTCTTGTATGCTACCAAAGCCTACGAGAAGAGCCTCCGTCAGAGATCAACATGACCCGTATCCCCGACTTCACCACGATCGACCTCGGCACGCCCGCCGCAGGGGCCTCAGCCCCACTGGCGGCCGGCGAAACGTGGGCGACGCCGGAAGGGATCCCGGTCAAGCCGGTATACACGGGCGCGGACACCGCCGCCCTCGACTACCTCGGCACGTACCCCGGCATCGCGCCCTACGTGCGCGGCCCTTACCCGACGATGTACGTCACCCAGCCCTGGACCGTCCGCCAGTACGCCGGCTTCTCCACCGCTGAGGAATCGAACGCCTTCTACCGCCGCAATATCGCCGCCGGTCAGAAGGGCCTCTCCATCGCCTTCGACCTCGCCACGCATCGCGGCTACGACAGCGACCATCCCCGGGTGAAAGGCGACGTCGGCATGGCCGGCGTGGCCATCGACAGCATCTACGACATGCGCACCCTGTTCGACGGCATCCCGCTCGAACAGATGACCGTCTCCATGACCATGAACGGCGCGGTCCTTCCGATCCTCGCCCTCTTCATCATCGCGGGCGAGGAACAGGGCGTTCCCCCGGAGAAACTCGCAGGCACCATTCAGAACGACATTCTGAAAGAGTTCATGGTGCGCAACACCTATATCTACCCGCCGCTGCCTTCGATGCGCATCGTGTCGGACATCTTCGCCTACACCTCGCAGAAGATGCCGAAGTTCAATTCGATCTCGATCTCCGGCTACCACATGCAGGAAGCCGGCGCGACGGCTGACCTCGAACTCGCCTACACGCTCGCAGACGGCGTCGAATACGTCCGCGCCGGCGTCAACACCGGCCTCGATATCGACGCCTTCGCGCCGCGCCTGTCGTTCTTCTGGGCGATCGGCATGAACTTCTTCATGGAAATCGCCAAGATGCGGGCAGCCCGTCTGCTCTGGGCGAAGCTCATCAAGGAAGAGTTCAATCCAAAGGATGCCCGGTCGCTGTCGCTGCGCACCCATTCGCAAACGTCCGGCTGGTCGCTCACCGCGCAAGACGTGTTCAACAACGTCACGCGCACCTGCCTCGAAGCCATGGCCGCCACGCAGGGCCACACGCAGTCCCTCCACACCAACGGCCTCGACGAAGCGATCGCACTCCCGACCGACTTCTCCGCCCGCATCGCCCGCAACACGCAGCTCCTGCTCCAGCAGGAGAGCGGCACCACGCGCGTCATCGACCCCTGGGGCGGCAGCCACTACGTCGAACGCCTCACCTACGAACTCGCCCAGAAGGCGCTGGCGCACATCGCCGAAGTCGAGGAATTGGGCGGCATGGCGAAGGCCATCGACGCCGGCATCCCGAAGATGCGCATCGAGGAAGCCGCCGCCCGCACGCAGGCGCGCATCGACACCGGCAAGCAGACCATCACCGGCGTCAACAAGTTCAAGATCGACGGCGACGCCAAGATCAACCTGCTGAAGGTCGACAACGTCGCCGTCCGCGAAGCCCAGATCGCAAAATTGAAACGACTTCGCGAAGAGCGCAACGAAGCCGAAACGCAGGCCGCGCTCACCGCGTTGACCGAAGGCGCCAAGGGCACCGCCAACCTGCTCGACCTGTGCGTGAAAGCGGCCCGCGCCAAAGCGACCGTGGGCGAAATGTCGGAAGCGATGGAGAAGGTCTTCACGCGCCACCGCGCCGAGATCCGCGCGATCTCGGGCGTCTATCGTTCGGAGGCATCCATGAGCAGCGACGTGATCAGGGCGCAGAAGCTCGTCGAGGAATTCGAAACCCACGACGGCCGCCGCCCGCGCATTCTCATCGCCAAGCTCGGCCAGGACGGCCACGATCGCGGCCAGAAAGTCATCGCCACCGCGTTCGCGGATCTGGGCTTCGACGTCGACATCGGACCGCTGTTCGCCACCGCCGGTGAAGCCGCCCGCCAGGCCGTCGAAAATGACGTGCATGTCGTCGGCGTATCATCGCTTGCCGCCGGCCACCTCACGCTCGTTCCCGAACTGCGCGAAGCACTCGCCAAGGAAGGCCGCGAAGACATCATGATCGTCGTCGGCGGCGTCATCCCGCCCGGCGACTACGACGAACTCTTCCGCGCCGGCGCCAAAGCCGTGTTCGGCCCCGGCACCAACATCCCCATCGCCGCCGCCGACCTCATCCTCAAACTCAACGACCAACTCGGATACGCCAAACTCGCGGCGGAGTAGGAACTCCACTCTCGCACCTATAGCGATTGGCAACCCACGAATCCTGAAGCCGAAAACCGGCAGCGTCGGGAGGGGCGACGATGCCGGCTTCAGTGCCGCACGCTTCAAGGGAAGTCCGCACCGGCGGCATCATGTTCGGGATCTATCAGCGGCCAACGCCAGGATGATCCTGCATCGCCTTCTCGGCGAGTCCGCTGCGCGGAGGCTTCGCAGTGGGCGTTGCAGTCGTGCCGGCGCCGTTTACGCCGGGCGAAATGCGCATGGCCTGCTCTGCGAGACCGTTGGCTTCTGGCTTAACCGTGGGGTTGGCGGTGGTCCCGCCGCCGGTAACACCAGGGTTATCCTGCATGACTTTGGTGGAAAGATCGCGCGCCGATGCAAGCGAGTGCGAAGCGGCGACAAGAAGCGTGGCAAGGATGAAGCGGTTCATGGCGTTTCTCCGTCGATGTTGGTTCAGTGTTCCGCGGCAGTTGAAACTCTCGCCGTCGGTGATTAGAAACTAGACGATCCGTTTCATATTATCAATAACGAAACTAAACGTTTCGTATTCACGTTAATGTGATCCGAGCACGCACGCTAGCCGAGCCTGCGTATAATATTGATTTAACGATGTTTTCTGGTTGGCTTTAGCGGGCGTAACTTCTTCCATCAATTGTGAGCCGCTGCCAAACCCCTGGAATTAGACCCACCGTTCCATATATGTTCAGCGGGACCGAAATGGGAGATCGCCGTGACGAAGATTGACGATCCGAGTATCGCCAAGCGCGCCCCCGGCCGTCCTCGTAGTGAAGGAACGCGCCAGGCAATCTTGGATGCTGCGGTTTCGCTGGTAGGCGAGCGCGATTATCGTGACGTCTCTATCGACGCAATTGCCGCCGCCGCCAAAGTCGGCAAGCAGTCGATCTATCGCTGGTGGGCCTCGAAGGCAGATTTGGTGCTCGATGCATTTACCGAGCACTCACTGCGCCGCATGCCGCCGCTTGTCCCGTCAGCGGACGCCTTTGCTGATCTCCAAGCCGATCTGGAGCGCTTTTTTGCCTTCATGCGCAATGAACTCGTCGCCAAGGGCGTTCGTAGTCTGATTGCCGAAGCGCAACTGGACCCAGAGTTTCGCGCAAATCTTTACGAGCGTGTTCATCACGTCCGGTGCATCGCGCTCCGCCGCGTCTTCGAACACGGCTACGCGCTCGGTCAATTTCGAACAGACCTTGACGAAGACGCGCTCGCGCACATCATCCACGGCGCGTTCTGGTATCGCTTCTTGTCCGGCGCCGACGAGCCGTATGACGACAACTATGCAAGCGAGATCGTCAGGCTCCTGAGACCTGGAATTGAGAAGATCAAAACCTGACGGCTTTGCCTGCCACCCCTACTCCGCCGCATCCCTCCGCTCAGCCTTGAGCGATTCCGCCTTCTCCCGCTCCAGCGCCGCACGATCGCTGAGATCAGCGCGCTCGAGCACCGTCTCGTCCACGTGCACCGCCTCGCGCGTCTTCGGCGCGTGCTCCTTCAACAGCACCCCGAACGCCGTCGGCTTGCCCTCGGTCATGCGCCCGTAAAGCCCTTCGACGATCTGCGCCTTCTCGGCGTACTCCGCGTCCTGCAACAGCCGCTCGTGGAACCGGCGCAATTTATAATGCGGCACGGTCGCCATCAGGTGGTGCGGCTGGTGATACTCCATCCCCCACGGCAACACGGCATAGCGGAACAGCGGCCCCGTGAGGATCACGCGCGAATTCGTGTAACGCCCGCGATCCGCATTCCCGTGCTGGATCCATTCGCGGAAGATCATGAACACCGGGAACGTCGTGAATAGCGGCACGACCCAATAGAGGCCGTAGTACATCCACGCCTTCTCATAGCCCGTGAGATCGATGGCCGTCAGCGAGCCATAGACGATCGCCATGAACGACACGCGCGCGATCGAGCCCATGCGATGCGAGATCACCGGCTCCACGCGGCCCGATGCGAACCAGTCGTCCGGGATGACGGCGTAGAATAAAACCGCCGCTGCCCAGATCGCGAAGAACGTGCCCATCACGGCCGTTGCGCCAAATCCCGCAAGCATCATCCCGATGAGAACCGCCGGCACCAGCCCGGCGAACAGAATGCCCACCGACTGCGCCGCGCGATGCCCCGGCCGCTTCGGATCACCGTACGGGTTCTTGCCCAGACCCAGCGCGCTGTAGCGAGCCCGCGCGATCGTGTACTTCACAAGGTTCGGGATCCATAGGAGCCGCGCCAGCCCCTTCACCAATTCCACATGCGTCAGCGGAAAATCGAGCCAATGCCCACTCTCGTCCGCCTGCCCGAAAATCGGATCACGCTCCGGGTCGTTGACGAACTGATGATGCGCCATGTGATGCAGGCGGTAATGATGCGTCGAGGTGTAGATCGGGAACCCGGCGAACCAGTCCGACGCGACTTCATTCAGCGTGCGGTTGGCAAACAGCTGATAGTGCGTCCCCTCGTGAATCGCGCCGCCAAGCTGATGCTGCGATGCGCCCATCACGATGATCGCAACGATAGCCAGCGGAAGGATCGCTTCCCACCCGTAGCCCGCAGCCCGCAATTGGCTCTCGCCCCAAATGGCCAGGAACAGCGTGCCCGCGATCACAAACCAGTTCAGCGCGAGGTAGCGCCAGTTGGTCCAGTTATCACGCGCCTTGAAGGCTTCCATTTCGCCAGGCGTGATGCGGCCCGCACGGTTGCGACCGGAGTCGCGCGTCTCACGCGCGTTCAAGGCGTCAGCTTGTGTCACGGATCAACTCCAAAAAGCATCGCGACGTCCGTCGCGCGAGCGCCGGCGACCCGGCACGGGGATTTCTTTTATTATACGCAGCCAAGGCCAATTCGGCGCGGCCATGCGACAAAAAAAGCCCGTTTAGCTCGGAACAGATTAACGACCGCTTCCCTCCGTCGCATGACGACCATCAGGCCGCAGCCCCATTGCTCCCGCGTGCGGACAGCATCGTCTCCAGCCGGTTCCCCGCCGCCTTGTAAGTCAGGATCTCCCGCGCGCGTTCCGCGATCTGAGCACCCGCGTCCGCCGGCGGCAGTCCGCCACTGTAGATGTTGGAAATCACAGAATATTCGTAGCGCTGATCTCCACCTGCTTCCGGCACGCGGTAGGCCATGTACGCCGACAGACTGCGCGACGCGATGGCATCTCCGCCCGGCCTCTCGCCGATGAGCGTGATGACGAGCTTTGGCGCCAGCGCATTGCCAATGTCTTCTGCAAGCTTGACCCGCCCATAGGGAGCCAGGATGGGCTGCCCGACACTAAATCCATTCTTCGTTAACGCGGCAGCCAGCACAGGCAACAGGTCCGGGATGTTGTGATGAACCGCCTCCGCACTGAGCCCATCAGACACGACGATCTGCACGTCCGCCGCCTCCGGCTTCAACTCTGCCCGCGCCGCCTCGGCAATGCGCGCACCCTTCTCCGGATCGTTGAGATGCGCGGCTTTGCTCGCGGCTGACGTGGCCACACGCCGGAACTCCACCCGTCCCAGGTACTGCGGCTCGACCTCCGCATAGATCGCCTCCCGAGCGACCGCGAGATTGGCCTTGACCTCCCGCGACACCCGATCTGCCGGCCGCGGTCCTGCATTCTCGAACCCGTAAGCCGCCGGCACCTTCGCGACGAGCGTTGCGAACGCCTCCTCGCTGTCACAGAAAATACGCGGATTGCCCCAGTTCGGCCCACGCTCGATCTCCCCATCCTCGGTCTCGACGAAGATACCCCGCGACATCGCCCACGCGAGATACTCCGGGGCGGGTCTCAGACCGTGCACCTCCCGCATCGTCTGGTCGTCATGACCGGCCGTGTCGAAATAGGCGAGCATGCGATCGACACCGAGATAGACATCCATGAAGTAGTTCGAGCCCGCAGCGGTCAGAAGCTCGGTCGCGATCTGCTGACCCTCCATCGTGATCTCGGAATGGAGCGTGTAGCAGGGCGCCATCCCCATCGGCAGGCCGAGCAGCTTGCCCATGAAATGATCCTGCAGGTTCGAGACGATCATCTCGAAATTCGTGCGATGCGTTTCTGGCCCGATGAACCCGGTCACGTTGTTGACCATGAACGGATCGTACCGCCGCGCCAGCCCGTAGCAGAGCGCTTCCGTCGTGGTCATGTCGATGCCGTTGTGCTTCCCGTAGGTGAGTTCGCTCCCTTGCCCCGTCTCGAAATACATGAACTGCCGCGCTTGCGCGCCAAGCGGCCCCTTCGCCGCCATCAGCCGGTACGCCTCGTCGAGCACGTCCACCGTCACGTCGAACTCTTCGGTCAGCGTGCGATCGGTGCCCGCCAGCGACTGGAACATGATTTCAACCGGCGCGCCGCGCTCCAGGCACGCCATCTGCGTCTTCACATGCGACAGCACGCAGACCTGCGTCGGTGCGCCTGTCTCGCGCCGCAGTCCATCAAGATGGCGCAGGATTTTCTCGACGTTATCGACCGTGTCGATCGCCGGGTTGAGCCCGATGAGCGCATCGCCCGCACCCATCGAAAGCCCCGTATAGACGAGCGCCGTCACGGCCGTCAGATCGTCGGTCGGATGATTGGGCTGCAACCGCGACGACAGAGTGCCGGCACGGCCCACCTCTGTTCGCGCTTTGCCGCTGCGCTTTAATTTGCGCGCAGCATAAATCAGTTCATGCACGTCCATCAGCTTGGCAATGGCCGCCGCCATCACGCCGGTCAGCCCGCGTCCGATCCGCTTTGCATCGGTAGCCTTCGCCTTGAGCAGCTGGTCCTTCACCGCCCCGCACGTCAGCGGCGCGAGATTGGCGAACACCTCATGGTCGATGTCGTAGTTGACCCGCATGACATCGTCGATTGCACCGCTGTCCGACACAAGCGGGTGATCGTAGATGTGCTGCAACGTCAGCCCTGAGAGGATTTTCCGCGCCGCCTCGCGCTCCACCTCATCCTTGGCGGCGAGCCCCGCCAGCCGCTCGCCCGCCTTGTCGTAATCCGCCGCTCCCAGGAGATGCTTCAAACCGCGAAATTCGAATGCGCGGTCGAAAAGAACGATCTTGTACGTCTCGTCCGGCGCAGCCTGCGGAACGCGAATGTGAGACAGCGGGGTCAAAGGCATCATCGCGGCGCCTCCTTTCGATCGGCGCCGATGCCGACCAGACGGCCGCCACGCGCTTCTTCTGAACGAGCGCGAGCTTAGCGGCTGTCCGCGAGACGGTCCTGCCAATTAGATGAGCAGTCCGCCTGTGTTTTCTTCACGATTGCCGCGGCACCAGCGCATACGACGCCAGAAGCACGATGATGATCGTCACCGGAATGAAGAGGATCGGCAGTTGATCGGCCCCACCGTCATAGAAGACGCGCGAGATCGTCAGCCCTGCCGAAGTCCCGAGCATCCAGCCGATGAGGACACTGCCCACGAACCGCGCAAGGAAATCGATCATCTCGTCCCCCGCGCGGCTCAGATCCGATGCGCTACTTGACGATCTCGACCGGCCCGTGATTGTCGCAATGATCGCCATGCGGGTGATGCAAATGGCCGTCGACGATGTAATCGACATGATCCCCGTGCGGGACCGCTTCGTGCCCGCATCCTGGGCCATGCACATGACCCGCTGCGTGCCCTGCACAGGTATGCTCCGGCGTGCAGGCGTTCGGGTTGGTCGATGAAATCTCGATCGTATGCTCGTCCACGTGTTCGGCATGCATGTGATGCAAATGGCCGTCGTGCAGGTAGTCCACATGGTCACCGTGCTTCACAGCCGTATGGCCGCAACCGGGTCCGTGCTGATGGGCATGATTGGCGTGATGCGGAAGCTTGCAGTCTGTCATGTGAGGTCTCCAGTCCAACGTGTCCATCATACCTGACATCGCGCCTCTGAGCAGCGATTTTCCGCACCGTTTCGCACTCCATCGGTTCGTGGCAGGGTGCGATCAAGGAATCAGGGGGTTGATTTGCGATGGAATGGCTCGATTTGTTTCAAGACCCCAAACGCATGGGATTGATGGTGTTGATCGCACTCGGCGCGGTCATTGCGGGAAAGATGGTCTACAATGTCTGGCCCAAGACTCAGAACCCGACATTCTGGGGCTCGGCCGTGGCCATTCTCATCGTCGGCGCACTGGCCTACATGGGTGTTCCGGAAGCCGCGATCGTCGTCTGGATCTTCATCGCGATCGGTGTCGTGCTCGGTCTCGGCGCACTCGTCCTGTGAAGGAACGATTCGAAGAACTCATCCTTTTATGGACCTACGCGGCGTGTCACTTTGAACGCCGCACAGGAAGGATGAGAACATGAGTTGGCTCCCCGACGCCGATCCCAAACCAGGTGACACCAAAGCCTGCGATCTGATCGAGCAGGTGATCGTTCCCCGCGCGCGCGACCTCGGCGGCTTCGAAGTTCGCCGTGCGCTCCCCGCTGCCGGCAAACAGATGATCGGCCCCTTCATCTTTTTCGACCAGATGGGCCCGGCCGAATTCCTCATCGGTCAAGGCATCGACGTGCGACCGCATCCCCACATCGGCCTCTCCACCGTCACCTATCTTTTCGACGGCGAGATCATGCATCGCGACAGCTTGGGCACCGAACTCTCCATTCGCCCCGGCGCACTCAACCTGATGACGGCCGGCCGCGGCATCGTCCATTCCGAACGCACCGCCCCCGAAATAAAAGCCACCGGCCCGCGCCTCTTCGGCATTCAGGCCTGGGCAGCCCTTCCCAAATCACACGAGGAAGGCGCCCCCGCCTTCATCCACCACGCCGAGACCGAACTCCCGCGCATCGTGGGCGAGGGCAAGCGCGTTCGCCTCATCATGGGGTCGATGTTCGGTGAAACCTCCCCCGCCCAATTCCCGCACGATTGCGTCTATGCCGAAGCCGTCCTCGCACCCGGCGCCGTCCTCCCGCTCGATCCCGACTACGACGAACGCGGCGTCTTCATCGTCTCCGGCGAAATCGACATCGCGGGCGAAACCTTCGGCCCCGGCCGCCTGCTCGTCTTCCGCCCTGGCGACCGCATCTCCATCCTCGCGGTCTCGCAAGCTCGGCTCATGATCGTCGGCGGCGAACCCATGGACGGCCCCCGCCACATCTGGTGGAACTTCGTCTCCTCGTCGAAAGAACGCATCGACCAGGCCAAGGCCGATTGGCGCCAAGGCCGCTTCGACACCGTCCCCGGCGACGCGAGCGAATTCATCCCGCTCCCCGATTAGCAATTGCGCTGCCACGTCTGACCGGACCTTGCGCCGCCAATGCCCCACTCATAAGGTGCGGTTTTCGGGAAGGGACTTCAAATGCACACAAAGCGCATGATGACGTTTGCAGCGGCGATCTGCGTCTTTGCGATGCTGGCGTACCTGTTCGTTTTTGCCGAAGCCGACGTCGCCGGCGTCGAAGCGCCAAACACCACTCCGGCCGCGACCCAGTAACTTTCAATGCTCTATCAAGGAAGCTGCCACTGCCGCGCCGTCACCTTCGAAGTGGAAGCGCCCGAGGCGATCATCGCGCAGGACTGCAACTGCTCGATCTGTTCCAAGGCCGGCTTCCTGCATCTCATCGTGCCGAAGTCGAAGTTCCGTCTGCTCACCGGCGACGACAATCTCACCCGCTACACCTTCAACACCGGCGTCGCGCAGCACTCCTTTTGCAAAACTTGCGGCATGAAACCCTTCTACATCCCGCGCTCCAATCCCGACGGCATCGACATCAACGTCCGCTGCCTCGATACGCCCATTCCAAAGCTCACCATCGAACCCTTCGACGGTCGCAACTGGGAACAGAACGCGGAAACGCTGAAGCACTTGAGCGAAGAATAGGAAAAACGTTATCCCCGCCTCCTCGGCCCTCCCGTATCCTCCCCTCACCTGCATCACACGAGGGCGCTGTCCGGAGGCGTTCGAACAGCGCGATGCAGGGACGGGCGCGGAAGGACAAATCGGCGACGCAGCCAACCCTTCCGGCGTCGATTTCAACTGCCCGCCGTAAGGATGGGTCCCGGATGATGTGCCGGTGAAAAGGGGAAACAGTAAGCTGGGGTAAGAGCGAGCCCAGACTGAAGCCCGTAAGGCGGGGCGCCACGGCGCCACCATTCTAGATACCCACGCGGAAGACCGCAGCGCCGCTGCGCCCCGCCGCCTCGTTACGTCTTCGCCAACCGACTCCGCTGCGCGGAGCCGGAACGCGAAGCCCATGCAGGCGTTGATCCCGATCTCATCGATCAAGCGGACGGTTCAACATGGCAGACGAAATGCAAATTACAGACGGTCCCGACAAACCCGCTTTGCAGTGGGCCGTCGCCTACCCCGACCGCCAGGAGGTCCATTTCCGGCTCGAGAACGACGCCGTCGATGCCCGCATCGATCGCATCGAAGAGCAGAGCGACGGCTTCACCTTCAAACTCAACGGCCGCGTCACCACCGGTCCTCACAAAGACCGCCCCTTCGAAGCCCGATACAGCGTCGAAGGCCGCACCGGCACCCTGCGCATTCTTTAGCCCTCAACCAATCCGCTTGCAGCCACGGCAGTCACCGGACAACATGGCCCGGATCGAATGAACCGCGTGGCACACCATGAACCTCTCGTCCCAAGAAGCCGCCTACGCCGGCACGCTCGGCGCCGTCATCGGCATCGTCTACACGGTGACCAGCACGACCTGGGGTGACGCGACGCTCGAAGACGTCGTGCTCCTCGATGTCCTATCCGCCGCCTGCATCGGCGCAGTCGCGGGCATTCTCGCGTTCGCCCTGCGCCGGACCATGTGATCCGGCAACATGCCCCCCATCGATCTCGGCAATCGCCCGCCCACCGTCCAGCGCTACCAGTCGAGATGGTGGCCGTTCCGGCGCAGGACATCGCCGATCGTCAAGGCAAAACCCGCGCCCCGCACAGGTTCCGCGGTTCCCGCGTCTCCCGCACCAACGGCGGCGAAACCCACGCCAAGCAATCCCGCCGCACCATCGGATCGGACGCTCTTTGGCTGGCTGATCCGCGAAGCGATCGCGCTCGTCGGCATGACGGGCGCCGCTCTTACTGTTCTCGCGCAGCTTGCCTGGTACGTGCGGATGTCCCCGCCCTTCATGGACGCGCTAGGATCGTGGATGACCCTGAACTCCAACTTCTGGCTGTCCTACTATGACGATCTCGGCTTCTACCCCCACGCCCATCTCCAGGCCGCCATCGCGCTCGCCGTGTTCCTCGCGCTGATCGGCATCGGAGCGCGCGTGTCCGCCATCCTGTCTGGCACACCGCTCGCCCCGCGCTGGTCGCTGTTCGAAGGCATGACCTGGCCGAGCCTCGCCATCATGGGCGTCCTCGCAGTCGTGTTCCTGCTCGGCCACGACCCCGACCCCTCGTCAGCGACCTATGACGGCGCCGGCGGCCGGGAGACCGTCAAATACCTCTTCGCCATGATCCTCGCCACGGGGTACGCCCTTGGCGATTATCTCGGCCAACGCGGCTTCCACACCCGTCTCTACCGTCTCGCAATCCTGTTGGTTCTGTTGCTCGGTTTGAACCACTGGCTGCTGATAAGTCATTGATTTCGCTGTGTCGATATCGCGACCCCTCCAGGGTGTGTCCCTGGCGCTGCTTGATTGAGTGGCCCATCCGTGCGACCTGACGCCTTGATCTTCACCATCAGATTCGGGCTCGCGCGCCCCCTGTTCGCGTCCGCCGCCGGGCCGGACCACTCTTCGCACGAAGACGGGAGACGCGCGCATGGCCCGATCACAGAGCGATCTCTTCGCCGACTTGGATACCGCCATGAACGACAAAGCCGCCCGCCGCAAATCGGGGGACGCCTCCGACAACTACACGGCCGCCGACATCGAGGTCCTCGAAGGCCTTGAACCCGTGCGCCGCCGTCCCGGCATGTACATCGGCGGCACGGACGAGAAAGCGCTGCACCATCTCTTCGCCGAAGTCATCGACAACTCCATGGACGAGGCCGTCGCCGGCCACGCGTCCTTCATTGAAGTCCGCCTCGACGCCGACGGCTTCCTGTCCGTCACCGACAACGGCCGCGGTATCCCCGTCGACCCGCACCCGAAGTATCCTAAGAAGAGCGCGCTCGAAGTCATCATGTGCACGCTCCACGCCGGCGGCAAGTTCGACGGCAAGGCGTACGCGACCTCGGGCGGCCTGCACGGTGTGGGCGTCTCGGTGGTGAATGCGTTGTCGGAAATCTGCGAAGTCGAAGTCGCCCGCGGCCAGCAGCTCTATCGCATGGTGTTCTCGCGCGGCACGCCCACGACCAAGCTGGAAAAGCTGGGCGCCATCCACAACCGCCGCGGCACCAAGGTCCGCTTCAAGCCTGACGAAACCATCTTCGGCAAAGGCGCACACTTCAAGCCCGCCCGCCTCCTCAAGATGGCGCGCTCGAAAGCCTACCTCTTCGGCGGCGTTGAAATCCGCTGGTCCTGCGATCCGTCCCTGATCAAGGACGACACCCCCGCCGAGGCCGTGTTCCACTTCCCCGGCGGCTTGAAGGACTACCTCGCCTCCGAAATCTCCGGCCGCACCTACGTCACCAAGGAAATCTTCTCCGGCAACGTCGAGAAGGAAGGCAAACACGGCTCCGTCGAATGGGCCGTCGCCTGGATTTCCGACGAGGATGGATTCTCCCGCTCGTACTGCAACACCATCCCCACCGGCGAAGGCGGCACGCACGAGAACGGCTTTCGCTCGGCGCTGTCGAAGGCCTTGCGCGAATTCGGCGAGCGCGTCGGCAACAAGAAGGCCCAGCAGATCACCGCCGACGACGTGATGGGCACGGCCGCCGCCATGCTCTCCATCTTCATTCGCGAACCTGAATTCCAGGGCCAGACGAAAGACAAGCTGGCCACCGTCGAAGCCGGCCGCATCGTCGAAAACGCCGTCAAGGATGCCTTCGACCACTGGCTCACCGACAGCCCGCAGCAAGGCACGCGCCTGCTCGAATGGGTCATCGAACAAGCTGACGAACGCCTGAAGCGGCGCCGCGAAAAGGAAGTCTCGCGCCAGTCCGCCACGCGCAAACTCCGCCTTCCCGGCAAGCTCGCCGACTGCTCGATCCAGCAGGCCGCCGGCACGGAGATCTTCATCGTCGAAGGCGACTCAGCCGGCGGTTCGGCCAAGAGCGCGCGCGATCGCGAAACGCAGGCGATCTATCCGCTCCGCGGCAAGATCCTCAACGTCGCCAACGCCACCTCCGCCAAGCTCGCCCAGAACGAAGCGCTGTCGAACCTGCTGCTCGCCCTCGGCGTCGGCACAGGCTCGCGCTATCGCGACGAAGACCTGCGCTACGAGCGCGTCATCGTCATGACCGACGCCGATGTCGACGGCGCCCACATCGCATCGTTGCTCATCACATTCTTCTACCAGGAGATGCCGACGCTGATCGAGAACGGCCATCTCTATCTCGCCGTGCCGCCGCTCTACAAAATCGCGCACAAGGCCGATGTCGCCTACGCCCGCACCGAGAAGGAACGCGACGACCTCATCGCCACGCAATTCAAGGGCAAGAAACCGGAAGTCACCCGCTTCAAAGGCCTCGGCGAAATGGACTTCAAGGATCTGAAGTCCACTACCATGGACCCGAGGAAGCGCCTCATGCTGAAGGTCGAGATCGCCGACGGCGACAAGCTAACGCTCAGCGACACCGTCAGCGCCCTCATGGGCTCCAAGCCCGAAGCCCGCTTCCGCTTCATCCAAGACCGCGCCGCCTTCGCCAAAGACTTGGATATCTAACACTTCAGTGCAGAACGCCCCTACGGGCGACCGCAAACTGAGCTCTATCCTCAGCGCAGTGACGAAGCCGTCGCTCGAATCGATTTAAGTCTAGTTTGTCGCGCCTTAGACGCGGCTGCTGATCTTTGCGTCGAAGAAATTTTCGAGGGGCTGGATCGGCACTTCATATCTGCTGGGGAACCAATTCATGAACTTCAAAGCACTCGGTGCCGAGTTTGTCGGCACATTCATGCTCATGGCATCTATTTTGGGGAGTGCCTTCTATTCGTTCGCGGCACCATCGGGTGCGGCTGGAATTCTCGGCGTGGCATTCGCCATCGGGATCGTCGTGATGGCCATGGCGCGCAGCGTCGGCCACATCTCCGGCGGCCACTTCAATCCTGCGGTAACGATCGGTCTCGCGGTCGGCGGCCGCTTCCCGTTCTCGCAAGTGATCCCTTACGTTCTCGTCCAGCTTCTTGCTGCAGCGTCTTGCTGCGGCGTGTTCTCGCTCATTGGCGGCGGCATCGGCGGCACCTACGCCGCCAACGGTTTCGGCGACCTCTCCATGCTCAAAGTCGGCCTGCCGGGCGTCTTCATCATCGAAGTCGTGATGACTGCCTTCTTCCTGATCGTCATCATGGGTGCGACGCGGCCCGGCGGCTCAACCGAAACAGCCCCGATTGCGATCGGCCTGACGCTGACCGCTATTCACATTATGTCGATCCCGATTTCCAACACGTCCGTAAACCCGGCGCGCAGCTTTGGCCCGGCGATCTATGCCGGCGGCGAACCGCTGGCCCAGCTCTGGGTGTTCTTCGCCGCACCCATTCTGGGCGCGATCATCGGCGCTCTGATTTACAACGCGATCGAAACGGAATGATTTGAAGCCACCGAAAGGACCGCTCCGCCAAGGGGCGGTCCTTAACCGTTCGATACCTCTTCGCGACGTTCCACCACCGCGCCTAACCAGCCTTTTCCTTGCTTTCCCGGCCAGCTTGTGTCAGCAAGCATCACGCTCGAGCGCAGGGGATCAATTCATTGATCCATTTCGAGCTTTTTTGACTGCCCGGCTTTTAGCCAAATTACCGGCACCAACTCCCCCTGCGCTTCGTTCGACCGCGAGCACTCGTGCCATGTGATGTGGCGCGAGGTAACGCACGCGTGGATCAATGACGCATCCGGAGTGAGACTTTTTTGGAAACGCTACCCTTCGCTGAGCTCGGTCTCAGCCCCAAGGTTCTGGCCGCCGTCGAGGCGTCTGGTTATTCGATCGCGACCCCTATCCAGTCCGAGGCCATCCCCGTCGCCATCAGCGGCCGTGACGTCCTCGGCATCGCCCAGACGGGCACCGGCAAGACCGCCGCCTTCACCCTGCCGATGATCACCCGCCTCGAGACCGGCCGCGCACGCGCCCGCATGCCGCGCTCGCTGATCCTGGCTCCCACCCGCGAACTCGCCGCCCAGGTCGCGCAAGCCTTCGAGAAGTACGGCATCAATCACAAGCTCGACGTCGCCCTCCTCATCGGCGGCGTGTCGATGGACGAGCAGACGAAAAAGCTCGACCGCGGCGTCGATGTGCTCATCGCAACACCCGGCCGCCTTCTCGACCATTTCGGGCGCGGCCGCATCATGCTGATGGGCGTCGAGATCCTCGTCATCGACGAGGCCGACCGCATGCTCGACATGGGCTTTATCCCCGACATCGAGAAGATCTGTAAGCTTCTGCCACCCCGCCGTCAGACGCTGTTCTTCTCCGCCACCATGCCGCCCGAGATCACCCGCCTCGTCCAGCAGTTCCTGAAAGATCCGGTTCGCATCGAAGTGGCCAAGCAGGCCACCACCGCGAAGACGATCACGCAGCGCTTCTGCTTCTGCCCGGCGAGCGAAGATTGGGCCAAGCGCGACATGCTGCGCAACCTGATCCGCTCAGAAACCATCCAGAACGGCATCATCTTCTGCAACCGCAAGCGTGACGTCGCCGTGCTGCACAAGTCGCTCGTCAAGCACGGCTTCAACGCCGGCGCCCTGCACGGCGACATGGACCAGCGCAGCCGCACCGAAACGCTCGACAAGTTCCGCGCCGGAGAAATCACGCTGCTGGCCGCAAGCGACGTCGCGGCCCGTGGCCTCGACATCCCGGAAGTCAGCCACGTCTTCAACTTCGACTTGCCCTGGCATTCGGAGGATTACGTTCACCGCATCGGCCGCACCGGCCGCGCGGGCCGTGAAGGCGCCGCCTTCTCGATCGTCACGCTCGAGGACCTGAAGCTCCTCAAGGACATCCAGAAGATCACCGGCGACACGGCCGAATGGGTCGGCGAACAGCCCACACCCGAAGACTTCGAGGACGCCGGCAAGCGTCGGAGAAGTCGCGGTGGCCCTGCGAAAAGCGATGGTCGCGGCGCCTCTGCACGCAGCGACGGTCAAAGCGGCCAGAGGCGTGATGGACGTGGCAGCAGGCCCGCACGCGGTGGCGAACGCCGCCCCGAAGGTCGCGACGCGGCACCCCGCGCTGAAACTCCAGTGATTATGGACGCTCCGGCAGTGGAAGCACTCGCTGGCGAACCGCGCCGTGAAGCCCCATCCGGCGAACATCGCAGCCGACGCGATCGCGGCCCGCGCCGCGAGCGCGGCGAGCGGCCCGAACGCACCAGTCATGAACGCACTGACGTACCGGAGCGCACCGATCGTCCGCAGCGTCAGGACAGGCCCGAACGTGTCCTGCGCGAAGCGGCCGAACAGCCTCGTTACGATGCACCTGTTGCCCGGCGTGAAGACCGTCCGCGTCCCGAGCGGCAGCCCGATCACGGCAGCGAACGTATGAACGAACGCCGCGACCACCAGCGTTCGGAGCCGCGCCAGCAGCCCGCTCACCGCGAACCCGCTGCCCGGCCCGCTCAGGATCAGCGCCCCGCGCAGCGTCCCGCCGCGCGTCCGGCCAACGTATCGGCCTCAGCCGGCGGCTTTGCGGAAAATGTTCCGGCGTTCTTGAGAAAACCAGCGCGTCCGGCCAAAGTCGGCAGCGAATAAACGGCCCTGTCCAACGGCAAAGCCGCGCGGTTCATTCAGAACCGCGCGGCTTTCTTTATCCCGTACCGGACAGGCAAACACGCCGTCGCAAAAGCCACTTTATGAGTAGGCTTGCTACGGATCTGTGGAGAAGTCGGGCAGGTTACAGCCCTTTTCCTCAGCTTTCGCTAATGTGCAGTGGTACGGACGGTCCTGAGTTGAGCGGCGAGGTCGCCGCAGCCGCCCGGCGCGTAACTGGTGTCCCCGCCATGCTGGCAAAGTATCCATTAGCCGATCTCCCCGACGATCCATCGGCGCTACCCGGCAAGCGTGCCGGTCACCGAACCGGTCCAGCTGCCAGATGCGGATGTCTCCGAACTGATCCACCTCGCCCGCGCCGTTCTACTGAAATCGCACGTCGATCTTGCCGCTATTGCGCAAGCCTCTCCGCCCATGCTGCCGAATTGGATCGACGCCTTCACGGCGGAGCGGGTACGTGCGGAAACAGAAGCCAAATTCTGGTCGGCAGCCATCGCCTACCTGATGGCGACCGCACCCGGATCGATCGCCAACGACGGCTGAGACGTTCGCTCAGTCTCGTGCGACTTCCGCGCCCGTCGCCGGCTCGAGCTGCACGCTTTCACCGCAGCCGCAAGCGCTCTTCTGGTTCGGGTTGTTGAACACGAACTGGCTCGCCAGCTTGTCCGTCTTGAAGTCCATCTCCGTGCCGATGAGATAGAGGATCGCCGCCGGTTCGATGATGACGCGCGCGCCGTCCACCTCGATCACCTCGTCGAGCCGGCCGACCTCGCTAGCCCAGGTCATGGTATATTCCATTCCGGCGCAGCCACCCTTCTTCACACCGATCTTGAGACCGGCAATGGCCTCGCCCTTGGAAGCCATGAGCGAGCGGATGCGATCCGCGGCGGCCGGCGTCAGCGACAACACCTGCGGCCGGGGGCGGCGAACGGGGGTAGGAGCGAGTTCATTCATCTGCGGCAGATCCAGGTTCAAGGCCTCGGGTGCGTCACCCCAATATAGCAATGTTCGCCGCGATTGCGAGGTCGCCTTATCCAAGGTGTTTCAATGACTAGACGGAGCCGAGCCGGGGTGGCCGCCGTGTTCCTGCGGTAACAGCGCTCTCCAGGCCCATGGCGCATTCTGCACCCAACAGACGCCGCCATGCACCGTTGGAGCCCGCCATGATCCGCCGCCACACCGTTCTCACCGCCCTCGCGCTCGCCTCAGCCGTCCTTGCGCTCGGCCAGCCAGCCCAAGCCGGCGGCGGCGTACGCCTCAATTTCGGTGGTCCCCTTGGCACCTTCGTCGCCACACCCACGCCCGGCTATGGCGGCGGCAGCGGCTATGCCACCGCCAAGCCCAAGACGCACGACGCCAAACGCGCCGCGGTAGCCGCCGAACGCAGGAAATCGAAACCCGCTCGCCCGGTCGTCCAGGTCCGCCACAGCGCCCCGTCGAATGCCGCAAAGGCGATACCGCTGACCACGACCGAAAATGCCGCTCCCGGCCTGCTCGGCCGCACATTGGCCCTAGACAACCTCCCCCGCCCCGAAACGGTCCGCGTTCTCTCCCCGACCGAGTCAATCGTCGCCAGGGATGGCGATGAAACGCGAACGGCAGCCGCCGCACCGGTCGTAGCCAAGGCATCCGCCAAGGTTGCCGCTGCCCAAGGCCCAGCCACGTGCCGCAAGTTTATCCCCGCCGTCGGCGTGACGGTTACAGTCGCTTGCGATTGAGCATCGGCATAAAACTCGCGGCATAACAGAAGCGACGCGGATTGAACGGAACAAACCCATGGCCGGCGCAGCTCCCCCCACGAACGACCCGACCCTGGCAGGCCCCGTAGTCGGCGAGCTCTCGCCCAAGACCATCAAGATGGCGCCCAAGCTCGCCTACCGAAACCTGTTCCACGACCGCCTGAGCCTCGTCGTCACGCTTGTCGGCATCGTGTTCTCGCTCATTCTCGTGGCCGTGCAGTGCGGTCTCTACATCGGGTCGGAACAGAAGATCGCCACCGTCATCGACAAGACCCCCGCCGACCTTTGGGTGGTTCCGTTCGGCACCAAGTCTTTCGACGATCCTTCGCTTCTCACGGGCCGCGAGAAATACAACGTGCTCTCGACACCCGGAGTGCAGGACGTCCAGGAAATGGTCGTCAGCTTTGCCAGCTGGCGCAAGCCGAGCGGCGGCAAGAAGGCCTTCATTCTCGTCGGCCTCGATACGCAGCGCGGCGTGGAGCCTTGGAACATCGTCGAAGGCAGCCCGGCGGAACTGCGCGCGCCGAACGCATTGGCCGTCGATAAATCCTACCTGAAGGATCTTGGCATCGATGGCATCGGCGCTCACGCCGAAGTCAATCAGCAGCGCGTCCAGATCACGGCGCTGACCGGCGGCATTCGCTCATTCACCACGCTCCCCTATGGGTTCACGAGCATCGCGAACGCGCGCAAGTTGATTGGCGCCGCTCCCGAACAAGCGACCTATCAGCTTGTGAAACTGGTGCCGGGCGCAGACATCGAAGAGGTACGGGCGTCCCTGCAAAAGCGCATGCCGGATAATGAGATCCTCACCCACACCGAATTCCGCGATCGCTCGCTCAACTACTGGATGTTCAACACCGCAGCCGGCGCTGCTCTGATCGCGGGTGCCGCACTCGGTGTCATCGTCGGAGTCGTCATTGTTGCTCAAACCCTCTACTCGAGCACCAAAGACCACTTGAACGAGTTCGCAACACTGCGCGCACTCGGCGCATCTGCCAGCTACATCCACGCGGTCATTCTTATTCAGGCGGTGCTATCCGCCGTGATCGGCTACATCGTGGGATTCACCCTGACGATGTTGCTCATCAACGCGACGAAGAACTCGACGCTGAACATCGTCATGACGCCCAAACTCGCCTTCGCCCTGTTCCTGCTCACGCTCGGCATGTGCATTTTCGCAGCCATCTCGGCGATCTTCAAAGTCACGCGCATCGATCCGGCGGGTGTCTTCAGCCGCTAATCCTGCGCTTCCGGCCGGCTCCCCACAGGGGAGTCGGAAGCGCAAACAAAAAAGTCACGCGCATCGATCCGGCAGGTGTCTTCAGCCGCTAACCTTCCGCCTCTGCCACCGGCTCGCCGCCCGCGACAGATACGGCCGGATTGGCAGGAACCCGCGATAGGCCAGTTCGAGCAGCGGCGTGACGCCTGGCACGCGGGCGATCTGCGCTGCGAACCGCCACGACGGCAGCCGCTCCCAAATTCGCGCAAACGCCTCAGCGCCCGACAGAAGCCGGCCATCGCTCTCACGCACATGGAACCGCGCCATCGCTGCCTTGCGATCGAGGTCGGGCGCGATGGGAACGGTAGGATCGGACACGTCGACGAAGTCGATCACGTCGGCACCGCGCTGGCACTGGTAGTGCCCGATCTCCAACCGGCACAGCGGACACGACCCATCGTAGTAAACAGTCAGATTGCGGGCTGTCTCGGTCACGGCGGCGCTCCTGCGGAAGTCCCAGCACCACTACGCGCCGAGCCGCCAGACCGATCCATCATGCGAAGAGCGTCAGGAGCCCGGCAGCCTTATTCGGCATATTCGGCTGGCTCCCTTGCAGCGAGTGGCGCCGGCAAGGGAGTGTGAAATTGGAGCCCCTGACGCAATTCAAATATAGAACAAGTTCAAATTCTAAAAAGCGGTCAGGCTTAAAACATGTTGAGCGCCAAGCGCGCTTCGTCGGACATTCGGCTCTGGTCCCACGGCGGATCGAAGGTAATCGTCGCCTTGCATCCGCTGACGCCTGCTACGGCCGAAACGGCGTTCTCCACCCAGATCGGCATCTCGCCCGCCACGGGGCAACCCGGCGCCGTCAACGTCATGAGGATGGACACCTGCCGGTCATCCGCGATGTCGATGTTATAGATGAGGCCGAGTTCAAAGATGTCCGCGGGGATCTCCGGATCGTAGACCGTCTTCAGGGCCTTCACGATCTCGGGCGTCAGCTCATCCAATTCTTCCTGCGACAGCGCCGACCCTTCGACCGGCGTTCCACCCTCAGCGACACTCGGCGCATGCGCGCCTGCGTCTGTGGCGGGCGGCGATGCCTCCACCGCAGCAGGATCGGTTACGTGTGTCTTGATATCGTCGTCCATCATCATCATTCCCACCGGACTTACGTCTCAAGCAAACAGATCGCGCGCCTTTTGCAGGGCCGTCATCAGCGCATCGACCTCAGCTTTGGTGTTGTACATCGCGAAGGAGGCCCGACATGTTGCCGGCACGCCCAGCCGCGTCATCAGCGGCTGAGCGCAGTGATGGCCAGCCCGAATGGCCACACCAGACCGGTCGATGATCGTCGACACGTCGTGCGGATGAAGCCCTTCGACGTTGAACGCCACGATCGCACCTTTGCCCGGCGCTTTCCCGTAAACCGTCAACCAAGGAAACTCGGCAAACCGCGCATGCGCATAGTCCGAGATCTCATGCTCGTGCGCGGCAATCGCCTCGCGCCCTACCTGCATCATGTAGGTGAGCGCGGCGCCGAGCCCCACGGTTTCAACGATCGCCGGCGTCCCCGCCTCGAACTTGTGCGGGGCCGCGCATACGTGATCTCGTCGACCGCGACCTTCTCGATCATCTCGCCGCCACCCTCAAACGGCGGCATGGCGTTGAGATGCTGTCGCTTGGCGTAGAGCACACCGATTCCCGAGGGCCCATAGAGCTTGTGCCCCGTCGCGACGTAGAAGTCCGCATCGAGATCCTGCACATCGATCGACATGTGCACCGCCGCCTGGCTTCCATCGACCAGAACGGGAATGCCTTTGGCATGCGCGATCCGAATGATCTCCTTGATCGGCGTCACAGTGCCCAGCACATTCGACATGTGCGTGATTGCGACCATCTTCGTCTTGGGTCCGAGCAGCCGCTCGAATTCGTCAAGCAGGAACTCGCCGGTATCCGAGATCGGCGCCCACTTGAGAACCGCCCCGCGGCGCTCCCGATGAAAATGCCACGGCACGATGTTGGAGTGATGCTCCATGATCGACAGAACGATCTCGTCGCCCTCGCCGATGACCATCCCGCCGAACGACGACGCCACGATGTTGATGGCGTCCGTCGCATTGCGCGTGAAAATGATCTCCTCGACCGAGCCCGCGTTGAAGAACCGGCGCACCGTCTCGCGCGCATCCTCCATCCGCGCCGTCGCGGTATTGGAGAGGTAATGCAGCCCGCGGTGCACGTTCGCGTACTCGAAGCGGTAGGCGTGATCCATCGCATCGATCACCGACGCCGGCTTCTGCGCGCTGGCGCCGTTATCGAGATAGACCAGCGGCTTGCCGTGGATCTCGCGAAACAGGATCGGAAAGTCCGCTCGCAGCCGTGCCACGTCGAATGTGCCGCCGGCACGGTCCGTCGTCTCTGCGTGCAACTGGCGCGCTGCGTTGGCCATCTCGTCTTCTCCTCAGGTTCTCGAGTGAGAGAACCGAACGTGTGTTATGCCGCAAGGCTGTCGCGGGCGATGCCGATGAGAGCGTCCCGCAACCCCTCGTGCTCGACCTTCTCGATCGCTTCCGCGATGAAACTCTCGATCAGCATGCCGCGCGCGATCGCCGTCGGAATGCCCCGCGATGTACAATAGAATACAAGATCGGGATCGATTTCCGCAGCCGTCGAACCGTGGCCGCAGATTACATCGTCGGCATAGATTTCGAGTTCAGGCTTGCTATCGAACTCGGCGTCCGGCGACAGCATGAGCGCCTGCGCCATCTGCTTGCCGTCGGTCTTCTGCGCCCCGGGCTGCACGATGACCTTGCCCTGGAACACAGCGCGAGCCTGCCCATCGAGCACCGTCTTATAAAGTTCGCGGCTCGTGCAATGCGGAACCTTGTGATCAACCACGAGCGTGCTGTCAGCGTGACCGCTGCCATGCACGATCGAGGCGCCGCCGAAATCCAGCGTCGAGTGCTGTCCGGTGAAGTCCACGTTCAGCCCGTTGCGCACAAGCCCTTCACCAAGCGTCAATTGAAAGGGCTTGTAGGAAACGTTCGCGCCGAGCCGCACCTGCCAGTGCCCAAGGTGCGTCGAGCCCTTGTGCGCCTCCACGACCTTGATGTGCACCACCTCTGCCCCATCAGCGATGGAGAGATGCGTCACCGCGCTCGACTGGCGTAACCCGGCCGCAATCGGTGCCCGCTCGATTTCCACGAGCGTCACCTTCGCGCCTTTGCCGACGCGAATGATGTGGCGGAGAACCGCCAGCCCATTGTCTCTCGCCGACGCGACGATCACCACCGGATCGGCGACATCCGCACCCGATGGGATGTCGATCACCGCCCCATCCGTGAACAGCGCAGTATTCAGCAGCAGATCGGCGGATGCTGCGAGGCTCTCGTCCGCCAACGCGGCCTGTACCCATTCCAGCGCGACCGCCTTGCTATCCGCAAGGAATGCTTGACCACCAGACGAAACCCCGCGCCCATCGACGAACGCCACGGCATTGGCTGCAAACTCAGGCCCGAAGTGCGAGCCCAGCGCGCCGTGCGCAGTATCGGCATCTGATGCGCCACCGGTCACAAGCGGGAAGGCTTCCCTCAGGTTTGCCTTGAGGTCCGTGTACTTGAATTCTTCCACGCGCCGGCTTGGCAAGCCCTTGGACGCAAACGCGCCGATAGCGGCCCGCCGCAATTCGGCAACGGACTTACCCCCGGGCAAATGCGCTGCATTATCCTCAAACGTCTTGAGGATCGCCTGCTCCGCCTTCGTCGTCAGCATCTGAACGGTCATATCGCGTCGTGTCCCATCTGTACCCGGGAGTGTCCCGTCCATCCTCAGGCAGCCTTGCCGGTGTAGTCGGCGTAGCCCGACGTTTCGAGTTCGAGCGCGAGTTCCTTGCCGCCCGTCCTCTGGATGCGGCCATCCGCCAGCACATGAACCTTGTCAGGCACGATGTGGTTCAAAAGCCGCTGGTAGTGCGTAATGACGAGCATGGCGCGGTCCGGCGACCGCAAAGCGTTGACGCCATCCGACACCACCTTCAACGCGTCGATATCGAGACCGGAATCCGTCTCGTCGAGCACGCACAGCGACGGCTCGAGCATGGCCATCTGCAGGATTTCCGAACGCTTCTTCTCGCCGCCGGAGAAGCCGACGTTGACCGGCCGCTTCAGCATCTCGAAATCAATGTTCAGCTTCGCCGCTTTTTCCTTCACGACCTTGAGGAACTCAGGCGTCGAAAGCTCTGCCATGTCGCGACGCTTGCGCACTGCGTTCGTGGCCGTGCGCAGGAACGTCAGCCCCGCCACACCCGGTATTTCCATCGGGTACTGGAACGCCAGGAACACGCCCTTCGCGGCGCGCTCGTCCGGCTCCATGCCGATGATGCTTTCGCCATTCCAGAGAATATCGCCGTCGGTAATCTCATACCCTTCGCGGCCGGCGAGCACGTAGGCGAGCGTCGACTTGCCCGACCCGTTCGGTCCCATGATCGCGTGCACTTCGCCCTTGGGCACCGTCAGCGTCAGGCCCTTGAGGATCGCCTTGTCCTCATCCGCCAACTTCACATGCAGGTTCTTGATCTCGAGCATCGGTCGTTACCTTTTGAGCAATGGGTGTCTGTCGGGGAAAGCGCGCCGTTAGCCGACGCTGCCTTCCAGCGAGATGCCGATCAGCTTTTGCGTCTCGGCCAGGAATTCCATGGGCAATTGCTGCAGCACGTCGCGCACGAACCCGTTCACGACGAGCGCCACCGCCTCCTCTTCCGACAGCCCGCGCTGCTGACAGTAGAACAGCATGTCGTCGGAAATCTTCGAGGTCGTTGCCTCATGTTCGAAGTGCGCCGACGAATTCTTCGCCTCGATGTAAGGCACCGTATGCGCGCCGCACTTGTCGCCGATCAGCAGCGAGTCGCACGCCGTGAAGTTGCGCGCTCCCGTCGCCTTGCGATGGGCAGAGACGAGACCGCGGTACGTGTTCTGCGAGAAACCGGCCGCGATGCCCTTCGAGATGATGCGGCTCGACGTATTCTTGCCGAGGTGGATCATCTTCGTGCCGCTATCGACCTGCTGATAGCCGTTCGAAACGGCGATCGAGTAGAACTCGCCCCGCGAGTTATCCCCGCGCAGGATGCAGCTGGGTACTTCCACGTGATGGCCGAACCCGTCTCCACCTGTGTCCAGGAGATCTTCGAGTTGCGGCCGCGGCAATCACCACGCTTGGTCACGAAGTTATAGATGCCGCCCTTGCCGTTCTTGTCGCCGGGATACCAGTTCTGGACCGTCGAATACTTGATCTCGGCATCATCGAGCGCCACGAGTTCCACGACCGCCGCATGCAGCTGGTTCTCGTCGCGCATCGGCGCCGTGCAGCCTTCCAGGTACGACACGTACGAACCCTTGTCGGCGATGATGAGCGTGCGCTCGAACTGCCCCGTCTCCCGCTCGTTGATGCGGAAGTAGGTCGAAAGCTCCATCGGGCAGCGCACGCCCTCCGGCACATAGACAAACGAGCCGTCAGAGAACACCGCCGAATTCAGAGCAGCGTAATAGTTGTCCGACTGCGGCACGACCGAGCCGAGGTACTTCTTCACCAGCTCCGGATGCTCGCGCAGACGCCTCCGAGATCGAGCAGAAGATCACGCCGGCCTTGGCCAGCTCTTCCTTGAACGTGGTCACGACCGACACGCTGTCGAACACGGCATCGACCGCGACGCGCGGCTTATCGCTCTTCACACCGGCAAGGATTTCCTGTTCCTGCAGCGGCACGCCGAGCCGTTCATACATTTTCAGAAGCTCAGGATCGACCTCATCGAGCGACTTCGGCCCCTCCGAAGATTTCGGCGCGGCGTAGTAATAGAGGTCCTCGAAATCGATCTTCGGATAGGACACCTTCGCCCACGTCGGCTCCGTCATCGCGCGCCAACGGCGATAGGCGTCGAGCCGCCACTCCAGCATCCAGGCCGGTTCGCCCTTCTTCTCCGAAATGAAGCGCACGATATCTTCGTTCAGGCCCTTGGGGGCCTTCACCATCTCGATATCGGTTTCGAAACCGTACTTGTACTGGTCGACGTCAATCTTCTTGACCTGTTCGACCGTCTCTTGAACCGCAGGCATTTCGACCTCTTCTCCCGTACGCCCTCAAGGGGTGCGCCGTTAGCAACTCAATTCCAAACCTCAGGCAGCCATTGCCGGCCGCCCCGTCGCTGCATTCCAGGCAGCGACAAACCTCTGCACGTCTTCCGTCGTCGAACTTGGGCCCAGACTGACCCGAACCGCGCCACGCGCGATTTCAGGTGCCACGCCCATCGCCTCCAGCACGTGGCTCGTCCCCACCTTGCCGGAGGAGCAGGCAGCGCCTGCGCTCACCGCAATCCCGGCGAGATCGAGCTTGATCACGAGCGTCTCGGACTGCTTGCCGGGCATCGCGACCAGCGTGGTGTTGGGAAGCCGCTGTGCGTCTGTGGCGACCAAAACGCTGTCGAGAATTTGTACGCAGCAACTCGGCTTCCAGACTGTCGCGCAAGTCCCGGATCCGGGCGACATGCTCCAGATCCCGGAGCGCCGCCGCAGCAGCGGCACCGAAACCGGCGATCGCGATCACATTCTCAGTCCCGGCACGACGGCGGCTCTCCTGGCCGCCACCGGCGAGCAGAGCCTCCAGTGGCGTACCGTCTCGAACGATCAGCGCGCCAACGCCTTTCGGACCGCCCATCTTGTGCGCCGACAGCGACATGAGCGACAGCCCCAGCGCTCGAAAGTCGACTGCGATACGGCCCGTGGCCTGCACCGCATCCGAATGGACGACGATACCGAACGGCGACAGCATGGCCACGAGGTCGGCAACAGGCTGCACAACGCCTGTTTCGCCATTGGCCAGTGCAAGACTTGCAAACGCCGGGAGGTCCGACTTCGGCAACGCCGCAGCCCACGCCTCCACGCCACTCAAATCTTGAACACCATCGGGCCGGCACGGCAGCTCAAGACGCGGCGCATGCGAACGGCGCGCCGGCGCCAGAACAGCGGAGTGCTCCGCGTTCCCGACGAGCAGCGCACGCCAAGGCCGCCCGTTGATCGCAAATGTATTGGCTTCCGTGGCCCCGCTCGTGAAAACGACTTCGCCGGGCCTCGCGTTGACGAGAGCGGCGACCTGTTCACGCGCAGTCTCGACGATCGCTCGCGCCGCCCGGCCCTCACCGTGGACCGACGACGGATTGCCGAACGCATCCATCGCGGCAAGCATCGCCTGACGCGCTTCGGGACGCAGCGGCTCCGTTGCGTTGTGGTCGAGGTATGTGCGCGCACTCGTCATTCGGCGGCAAACCTTTCCCGCGGCGACGACGCTGCAGGAGCCGAGCCGACGCCAAAGCGCGGCCCGCCTTCGATGACGTCCTGCAAGGTCACGGACGAAAAGAACTGCGCGATGTGCAAGCCGAGCGCCTGCCACAGCCCGTGCGTGATGCAGCGGGTCTCGCCAAGGCACCCGACGTCACCTTCGCCGGAACACCGCGTCATGCGTGTTTCTTCTTCGACTGCCGTCAGAATATCGGCGATCGAAATGTCGGCCGCGGCGCGTCCAAGCTTGTATCCACCGCTGCGGCCGCGCGCGCTGACCACCAGTTCGGCCCGCCGCAGCCGCGCAAACAGCTGTTCCAGGTAGGCCAATGACAGCTTCTGCCGTTCGGCGATCGCCGCCAGTGCCATCGGCTCGCTCGCACCCGGCTGACCGGAACCGTGACGCGCCAAGTCGGCCATCGCCATCACGGCATAGCGCCCTCGCGTCGTCAGTTCCATTCCGATCCTCCGATGTCATCGTCAGAGTGGCCGCGCCAGCCTCCCAGGTGACCCCAGGCGTCACGGCACTTGCAATCAGGCACCTCTCTCGTGCTAAGAGGACCGCCCGCCGACCCCGGCGCCTCAGCCGGTCCGGAACACTCTTTCGAAGAGTTCTAATCTCGCCTGTTTATGGAAATTCCGAGCAACGAAGTCAAGTATTGCCCGGCACACGCGACAACACGGCTCCGTGAGGGCTATTTCCCGCGCTTGAACGGCCGATTTTCGGAAACGACAGGCAGCATCCCATCCCGGCCCTCAGGCCGCCCGCAGTGAAAGAACGAGGCCCAGAAGACCTATGCCTGAATTGATCATGAACGGTCCCGCCGGCCGGATCGAGGCGCGCTATCACCACGACCCCAAACCCGATAGCCCCATCGCCCTGATCTTGCATCCCCATCCGCAGTTCGGCGGCACGATGAACAATCAGGTCGTCTACTCGCTTTATTATACGTTCGCTGAGCGCGGCTTTTCCGTGCTCCGCTTCAACTTCCGCGGCGTCGGCCGCAGCCAGGGTTTCTGGGATGGCGGCCCCGGCGAACTCGCAGACGCTGCGAGCGCCCTCGACTGGCTCCAAATCGTCAAGCCCGACGCCAAGTACTGCTGGATCGCCGGCGTCTCGTTCGGCACCTGGATCGCCATGCAGCTTCTGATGCGCCGCCCGGAAATCGACGGCTTCATTTGCGTCGCACCGCCCTCGAACCTGTACGACTTTTCCTTCCTCGCTCCGTGCCCTTCGTCAGGCCTGATGATCAACGGTGATAAGGATCGCGTGGTGCCGACGGCATCCGTTGCGGAACTGTCGACCAAGCTCAAGACCCAGCGCGGTATCAAGATCGACCACGAGATCATTCCCGGCGCGAACCACTTTTTTGAAAACAAGACCGAGGAACTTCAGACCGTCGTCGGCGGCTACCTCGATCGCCGTCTGCAAATGGCGGAGGAAGAATACGAGACCAAGAAAGCGCGCGAGCGCGAGCGCGAAGCTGAGCGCCAGCGGGAACGTGAGCGCGAGCGCAACGAACCGCCACCCGCCGTCACCGATGATGAATGACCGAAGTTGAACGAGTGCACAAAGCCCCGCCCAAAGCGGGGCTTTTTATTTGTCGCGCAAGCTTCGCCGTCCGGCAAAGACGGCTCCCAAGCCCGGCGCGAGCGGTACTATAGCTCCGATCCTCAGCCGAACACGCGCGGCGGCAGCGAAACGACACCACCCGTCATGGGCTTGGGCACACCCGTCGTACCGGGAAAGGTGATGGGCAATCCCTTCAATGCACGCACCGCCAGATAGCCCCAGGCTTCCGCCTCGACCGCGTCACCGTCGAGCCCAACAGCCTCCGCAGGCGCGACCGCATTCTGCACCAAGCCCGCAAGGCCGCTCATGATGGTGCGGTTCCGCCGACCGCCGCCAGCCACGATCCACAGCTGCGGCTCATCTGGGAAGTGCTCGCGTGCTCGCGCGATCGACGCCACCGTAAACGCGGCCAGCGTTGCCGCGCCATCCTCGAGCGACATCCATTCCACCACGTCCCAGATGAATGCGTTGCGGTCGAGCGACTTCGGCGGCGCGGCGGAGAAAAACGAATGCGACAGGCAGAAGCGCAGCACCGCTTCGTCCACCTTGCCGTCACCCGCGGTAATGCCGTCGCGATCGTAGGCAACGCCTGCGCGCTTCATCATCCAGTCGTCGAGCAGCGCATTGCCAGGCCCGGTGTCGAACGCGATCAGCGTCTCGTCACTGCCGATATAGGTGACGTTGGCAACGCCGCCGATGTTGACGACGGCGATGGGCCGCTGCGCAATCCCCGCCACAAGGGCGCGGTGATAGACTGGCACCAGCGGCGCGCCTTGGCCGCCAGCATCCACGTCGCGGGCCCTTAGATCATGCACCACCGTGAGACCAGTCAGTTCGGCCAACAGCCCCCCATCCCCCAGTTGAACCGTGAGACCCTCGTCCGGTCGATGCAGAACCGTCTGACCATGAAAGCCGACCACCTCGATGTCCCCTCGGGGGATACCCTGGTGGCGCACGAAGGCCGAAACGGCGGCGGCATGCAATTCAGTGAGCATGATCTCCGTCACGGCGAGCGATCCCGGCCGCTCGGCCCGAGATTTCAGACCGCGCGCTTCCGCCATGGCCTGGCCGATAGCGGCCCTCTGTTCGGTGTTGTAGGGGAATGTCATCGCAGGACCGCGCGTCAGCTCATTCTCGCCGTCCGTATCGACGAGTGCGACGGAAATCCCATCCATCGAAGTGCCGCTCATCAGCCCCAGCGCGCGCATCGGCTTGCTCCCAACCCCGCCGTCATGCAATTTGCCGGGCGATTTGCGGCAATCCTACCGCACCCCGCGCGCCCACCCAACCCGCCATCCGCAACCGCGATCGAAAGATGATGACCGAAACACCCAAGAGCCAGTTCCTGGCCACACTCACCGAGCGCGGCTTCATTCATCAGACATCCGATTTCGCCGGTCTCGACAAGCTGGCGAGCGAGGGAAAGATCGTCGCCTATGTCGGATATGATTGCACCGCCCCCTCGCTGCACATCGGGCATCTCTTATCGATCATGATCCTGCACTGGTTGCAGCAGACGGGCGCCGGCAAACCCCTCACCTTGATGGGCGGCGGCACCACGCGCATCGGTGATCCCTCCGGCCGCGACGAGACGCGCCAGCTGCGCTCCATCGAAGAGATCGACGCGAACAAGAACAGCATCAAGCAAGTCTTCGCCAAATTCTTGAAGTTCGGCGACGGCGCAACCGATGCGATCATGCTCGACAATGCCGAGTGGCTGGCGCCTCTGAACTACATCGAGTTCCTGCGCGACGTCGGCCGTCACTTCTCGGTCAACCGCATGCTCACGATGGATTCCGCCAAGCTCCGCCTCGACCGCGAGCAGGAACTGTCATTCATCGAATTCAATTACATGCTGCTCCAGGCCTACGACTTCGTCGAGCTCGCGCGCCGCTACGGCTGCAACACGCAGATGGGCGGGTCCGACCAGTGGGGCAATATCGTCACCGGAATCGATCTCGGCCGCCGCATGGGGGTCAAGCATCAGCTCCACGCGCTCACCTGCCCCCTCCTCACCACCGCCTCAGGCGCCAAGATGGGTAAGACCGCCAGCGGCGCCGTCTGGCTCAACGACGCGCAACTCCCCGCCTACGATTACTGGCAGTTCTGGCGCAATACCGAAGACGCCGACGTCGCCCGCTTCCTGAAGCTCTTCACGCTGCTGCCCCTCGCTGAGATCGATCGTCTCGCAGCGCTTGGCGGCGCGGAAATCAACGAAGCAAAGAAGATCCTCGCCACCGAGGCGACCGCGCTCGTGCACGGCCGCGACAAGGCGCTGGCAGTCGCTGAGACGGCGCGCAAAACGTTCGAGGAAGGCGCCTTCGCCACCGATCTACCAACTGTCACCGTGCCTGCGGGTGAATTGGCGGCCGGCATCGGTGTTCTCAACGCCTTCGTCACGGCAGGCCTGGTGAAATCGAACGGCGAGGCCCGTCGCCAGATTCAAGGCGGCGGCCTCAGGATCAATGACGCTGCCGTCATGGACGAAAAAGCGCAGCTTTCGGATAGCGATCTCACGAGCGACGGCGTCGTCAAGCTTTCGCTCGGCAAGAAGAAGCATGTCCTCCTTAAGCCGGTCTGAACGGATCGGCCTCTAGTTCTTCTTTGACGGCACGACGGTATCCGACGACCACCCATCGACCGTCTCCGGCGCCTCATACGCTCCGCCCGAACTGGAGGCGCGCACGCGCTTGTTGACCGGCATATCGCCCGATGACGGTGCACGCGGTTGCACGTTGGTATTCGGGTTCGTCATCTGGAACATTTCACGGAAGATGCCGGGCGCCACGAGTGACAGCGGATTGACCACGACGGACGGGTTCGCCATCGAGCCCTGCACCGCGAAGGTGATGCCAAAGATGCCTTCCCCGCGCGGACCGCTCAAAATCTGGCCGAGCACGGGAATGCCGCCGAGCGCATTGTTCAAACCCTGCAACGGAATATACGTGCCGCCGAGGTTCACCTTCTGCGTCGTGTAGTCCACCTTCCCGCGCAGCGTTGCTCCAAGCAGTGGTCCGCGCAGATAGCTGTCGTCGATGGCGAATTGGCCGTAGCCGGCGTTGAACGGCAGCCGCATCCGATCAAACTCGAACACCTCGCGCACGACCTTGCGTTCTCCATAGGTCGTCGCACCGATTGCCGGGCCGTCGCCCGCCGCGCTCGAAACGACCTCAGACACGATCGGGTCCCCGAGCACTTTGAAGTCCTCTATGATGAGAACACCGGCCGTCTGCGCGGCATCCTCACCGTCGAGGAAGAGATCGATGCGCCCACGCCCCCCCTGCATGTTCGGATAAAAACCAACGAGCCGCAGCGACTGTCCCGCATCCGTCGTGTCCGCGATGATCTTCCGCTTGCCGTTAGGCTCGGTCTGCAGAATGGCGATCAGCGCCTTTCCGCCATCCAACTTGCCGCGTGCATCGAGCGCAGTCAGTTCATCACCCCGTTTCGACAACCGCATGGAGAAGCCGCGCAGGTTGGCGTCAGAAAACCCGAGCACCGTATCGAAGTTGGCGGTGACATCCACGCCCGTTTTCTTGGCGGCGATCTTTTGCGAAGCCGGAGCACCCGACGTGAAGAGCGAACGAAAGAAATCCTTGCCGTCGAACGTCGTGCCCGTCGCGCGCACGTCCAAGACATCGCGCGGCCCACGTTTGCCACTGACTTGAAGTCGCGACACTGTGTTGAGCGATACCGCCGGGAAATCGAACTCCTGCACTTTCTGATCGGCCGAAAGACCGACCCAGCCCTCCGCGGCGATTGCGTCACCGCTGACCTTGAAATTCCTGAGTTCCGTCTTGTGTACCGTCCCCCCGACGACATCAAATTCCAGCTTGGCCGGTCGGTTGCGGGGCTTCTTCCATGCCAGCGGCGAAATCGAGAAATCAGCCGGCGTGAGATCAGCTGTCACTTTGACGATGGACGTGTTTCCTTCGTTTGCTCCGATGGCTACGGAAACCGGAACGTCGCCGTCAATAAAGTCGCTCACATCTATGCCCAACTGACGGCGGTCGGAATTGTCGAGCGTCGCCGTCAGCGTCAGCGGCGATGTGACCGCCGGTAATCCAGCAGGGCTCTGCCGTCGCCAGTCGACTTTCGCCAAAACGCCGTTGAGAATAAGCTCTCCCTTGGCCGCGGCATCGTTGGCGCCGAGCACGACGTCGACGGCACCGCTTTGGACATTGATGATCCCGATCTTCTCCGTCGATTTCACGTCCGAAATTTTGGCCTTCCCCGTGATCACGACCGTCTCGGCCTCAATTTCCGGTAGAAGCGGCAGGCGGATCACGAACTCGCCATCAAGCTTGCCCTGTATCTTGTCAGGCGGCACGACCAAACCATCGGTCTTCATGAGCTGCAGTTGCTGCACCGCCGTGAGAGCGGACCCAAGCGGCGCCTGCGTCTTGAACGCGAGTTCAGCCTCGGCGATCGGCGCATCGATGTCCCCGACGCTGAAGCGACCCTCCTTCAGAGACACACCCGCCTGTGGTCCTGTGGTCAATGTGGCGTCAGGCATCGTGATTTCGAGCGCCTGATCCCGAACCGCCACGGCGACAGCAGCCGACGATAACGGTGGCCCTCCTCGAACCGGCTGCAGGGTCACGCTTTCCCCGGTCAGATCGAGAGAGAAGCTCTCGGGTAATCCCTTGCGCCCCTTATGTGCCTCAGGTGGCGCAAAGGCCCCGCTTGCAAAGCGGATCGTGCCGGCCCGAAGAACACCGGAGGTTAGATGATCGCCAAACCATTGCCGCGCACGCGGCGCCATCATGCGCGGCCAAAGCGCCTTCACGACATTCGCGTCAGCCGGCCCGAACCGCCCATCAATCCTCGCGCCCGCCGTTGCACCGTCACCGGCCACAACGTCTCCAGCTAACACCATGCTGCCGCCGCCGGCCTCCACCGATACGTTGGCGAACTCAATCCGATTGGCGTCCGGAACGTACCTGCCCGATACAGCGACGTTATCGAGCTTCACCGGCGCCACCTTGAATTCTTCCGCGGCAAGCGAGCCGGACACGCTTCGTATGTCAAACGCCCAATTCGAATCGTTCGCCTCGTGCAAAACCACGCCCGCGACGCTGACGGAGCTTTCACCCCAGCGCACGGTGGATGGCGCCAGTGTTAGACGTTCGGTTCCCGCGTCGTAGTTGAAGTTGAATAGACCCGCGTCGATCAGCAAAGGCGCCGCCATGGCCGGGCCGAAATCGATCAAGCCGCGGCTGACCTCGACTGCGATGTCTGCGCCGTTCAGTTCACCGGATGTCTTGAACCGGATTGCCGCGTCTGCTGCTGTGGGAATTTCGAGGGAACGTAGCAATGCAAGACTGGGAAACGCTCGGCCCAGCACCGCCGGCACCAGATCGCGCACGGACGCCTTCAACGTGAGCGTTTCCGTCCTGTCGGAATCTTCCGTCAGAAGCGACAATGACCATGGACCCCGCTCACTTTCGATGCGTGCCGCCACCGAGATGACGCTACGGCGCCTCTTGTGATCGAGATCGACCGAGAGTTCGCTCACCTTCCAACTGCTACGTTGGCCTTCGTAATCGACCTCGACGATCGCGTTGCGGAACCCAATCTGAGAGAGGCTGGCACTGGCATCGCGCTGCTGCCGCGCTCGTGCGCTATACTCCGATACGACCCGAGCCAGATCGAGCCGGCGCAGCACGCTCGGCACCGCCGTCGGTGAACTGGGTTCGGCAGCCGGCTCAACTGGCACGCCGGATGGGATGTCGGGCTCAGGCAGGGTTGCGCCCTCGGTCGGCGGCGTTTCCGAAAAACTCAAGGCCAACCCATCACGCGCGGTATAGCTGACCGAAACCCGAGGCTCGATGAGTTCGATCCGGGTCGGCTGAACATCCAGCATCGCCAGACGCGCCAGATCCATTCCAACTTCTGCCACCGGGGCCGATGCAACGACGCTGCCGTCCTCTTCGAACAAGCGCAGGTTGACGAGCTGAAATTCGATCGCGCCTGTTGGACTGCGCCGTAGGAGCGCATCATCTACCTTTGCCGACAGCCCGCGCAATCCCGCTGAGATCCCACGTTCGATCGGCCCCGCCATGACCTTGAGAGATACGGGTCCCTGCAAAAGCCGAACGTACATCACGATGACGGCAAGTGCCGAAAGCAGCACGATGGGTGAGAGCCAAAGCAGCACACGACCTGCTATACGCAGGCCACGCGGCAGCCGCTCGATTTCGGACCATCGTTGGGAACCAGCCATGGGAGGCGTGACATTGCCCCGGCCACGTCCCGTGCGCGGGGCACCGGTTCGTGATCCAGGCTCCGTCCGTGTCGGCCTTTCCACTCCTATGTATCCCCCCTCGCGGCTCGCGGAGAGTTCAAGGAAGACCAGCCGTTTGCCGCAAGGTCTTCCTCGCGGCTGTGTTTGCCGGCGCCACTCAAACTCTCGATAGCTCGCGGAAAAACTCGCCGAATCAACTGTCTCCTGAACCGGGATCGGCTAAGTTCCGTTCAACCTCAAGTGCAAGTGCAAAAGCGACAAAAGAAAGGCACGCTTCCATGCTCGAAGAAGGCGCGAAAGCTCCCGATTTTCAACTTCCCGCGGATGACGGTTCAGTCGTCAAGCTGTCGAAATTGAAGGGCCAGTCAGTCGTCCTCTATTTCTATCCCAAGGACGACACATCGGGCTGCACGCGCGAGGCAAAGGAGTTCACAGATCTCGCCCCGAATTTCACCAAAGCCGGCGCTGTGATCTACGGCGTGTCTCCCGACAGCGTGAAGAGCCATGACAAGTTTCGCTGCAAGTACGATCTTGCTGTTCGCCTGCTTTCAGACGAGGAAAAAGAAGTTGCGACCGCCTACGGGGTCTGGGTTGAAAAATCGATGTACGGGAAGAAGTACATGGGCGTGGAGCGCTCCACCTTCCTGATCGATTCCAAGGGCAAGATTGCGAAGATCTGGCGCAAAGTTAGCGTGCCGGGCCATGCGGACGATGTCCTGGCGGCGGCAAAAACTTTGAAAACCTGACACTCGCAGGACGCGCCGCCACAAAGACGGGCAAAACGCGCTCAGGGTGCAGGCAACTGCCCTAAGTCCTTGCACTGCGTCATAGAATGCAATCACCCCCGCTCGCAATCATGATAGTCCGATAGCAAGGCCTGTGAGATGCGGGGGTGCGATTGACGGAAGCCGTGGGCGAACGGATCAACGTCATAATCATGCGCGCATTGCGTCTTAGGGGTTGCCATCGGGGCCGCGTGGAGTTGAGGGAGATGTTCGATGTTGCCGAATTTTCGTAAGCCGGACAGCGATGCCAAGTCGGGATTTGCAACGGCGAACCAGCCACCGATACTGCCTCAAACAGGTTCATCGGTGACCCGCCCCATTGGAACATCTCTGCGCAGCTCGGAACGCGGTGCACCATCGATTATCGGTCCCGAACTCCAAATCACCGGCAACCTCGTCTCGCGCGGTGAGGTGCAAATCGAAGGCGAAATCAACGGGGACATCCATGGTTCCCACGTACTTGTCGGCGAACGCGCAACGGTCACAGGAGGCATCGTCGCCGACGAAGTCGTTGTTCGTGGACACGTTATGGGCTCGGTACGCGGCAAACGCGTCCTTCTACAGTCGACGAGCCGCGTCGAAGGCGACGTCTATCACCTGACGCTTGCCATCGAGCAAGGGGCCTATTTCGAAGGAAAGTCGCGCCGCACTGAAGATCCGACGGCGGGCTTCGGTTTACCTGACCGTGCGCAGCAGCGCCCTGAACCAGCAATCGAAGCGGCAAAGTCCGCCACAGAGCCGCCTGCGGAACCAACCACCGAAGCGGAATAATCAAGCGCCGAATTCGAGCCTGTGCGACCGGCCGAAACGTGCCGGCAAGCCTTGCGCATGGCGGCAAGCCAATGCGCTTGCATGCCCGATTCGCACTTTGTTCCAAGCAGTTTGTTCTACATATGAGCGCCTGTGGATAAGTAACGGAACATTCCGCTATTGTCGTTTGAAATCAAGGTCTGAGAAACAAGACAAGGCGTGTTGATTGCTGGTGGATTTTCAAACGATTGTCGTTGGCGGCGGGATCGTAGGACTCGCAGCTGCAGATGCCTGTGCGGCCGGCGGCGATACGCTCATCATCGAGCGGCACGGGCGTCTCGGACAGGAGACCACCGCCCGTAGTAGCGAGGTCGTCCACGCGGGCCTCTACTATCCAGAAGCGTCATTGAAGGCCCGGCTCTGTGTGGAGGGCCGGCACCTGCTTCAAGCCTTCTGCGCCGAAGCCGGCGTACCCTACCTCACCCTCGGCAAATTGGTGGTCGCATGCACCCCCGACGAGGTTCCCAGACTGGAAACCCTTGCTGCCCAGGCCCGCGCAAACGGTGTCACCGATGTTCGCCTCGTGACGACCGCCCACGCCCAGGATATGGAACCCGAACTCACGTGCTGCGCCGCTCTGTTTTCTCCCTCAACCGCCGTCGTTGACAGTACCGGACTGATGCTGGCCCTCGAAGCCCGCTTCATCGACCGCGGTGGCACTGTCGCCACCGCAACCACGGTCGTCGCAATCGAGCGGCTGAACCCGGGCTTCCGCGTGATCACGGTCAGCCACGGATGCGAAGCCGCGGTGACGTGCCGCCGCCTCGTCCTCGCCGGTGGCCTCAGCGCTTCGACCGTCGCGCAGCTGATGACACCGCCACTCCCGCGCGTGCCCGTCACAACATTCGCGAAGGGGCACTACTACGCGCTCACCGGCCCGCGACCCTTTTCTCGGCTTATCTATCCCATGCCGACCACGGCGGGTCTCGGAATTCACTACACACTTACCACCGCCGGTGACGCCAAGTTCGGGCCCGACGTGCAATGGTGCGAAAATCCTTCTCCCGAGTTCGACGATCCGGACGGCAGCCGCCATCGCGCATTCGTGGATGCGATCCACCGCTACTGGCCCGCAGTCGACGGCGAAAGGCTGGTGCCCTCCTACGCCGGTGTCCGCCCGAAACTTGTCACGTCAGGGGCACAGGATTTTGCGATTGAAGGACCGACGCACCACGGCTGCGACGGACTGATCGCACTCTACGGCATCGAAAGCCCGGGCTTGACCTCGAGCCTCGCCATCGGCCGCATGATCGCCGACCAATTCCACACCGTGGCCGCATGAGCCCGAAACGTTCAACTCAGGTCCCGCACGAGCATCACGATCTCCCGCCCGTTCCAAACGACAGATCCCGCTTCCGTGAACCCCGCCCTTTCATAGAAGCGGACATTGCGCATTCCGCGACCCGTGAACAGATGCACGCCCGGAACGCTCAACCCCTGCACATGCTGACAGAACGCCTCGACGAGCGCGCTGCCGACACCTCGTCCCTGCCAAGACGAAGCAAGATTGACGTGCAGCTGCGCCGGATAACGCGCCGTCAGATGCGATAGCGCTTTGAAGTATCCCAGATCGTCGAAGCGTGGGGCAAGGGCCGGATCTTCGATCGAACCGACGAGGTAACCGGCAAGTGTTTCGCCGGGTGATCCTGCACCCGCCACGGCTAGAAACGCATGCTGCGCATCATGGGCGAGATATCGCCCCAGCCACCGCTCACGGAAAGTCGCGCACGCTTCACTGGAGGCGAACGTCTTCGTCCCGCTCGCTTCGAAGAAGATTGCGTCCAGTTGCGCCATGAGCGAACTGGTGCGCGGCCGCGCCAGATAAGGTTCTATGGCAGGCACACCGGGTGGGCATGTGATTGTGTGTCCAGTCAACGCGGCTGCTCCGATCGGTGCACCACGCTAGCCCGTCAGGGCGTGCACTTCCAGCTGGTGCACAAGCCCAGTGGCAGCGTGAGGTAAGTCCTCTTCTGCTTCTGCGCCGGGTTTTGTTCAGGTGGAATGCCAGCCTCCTCAGGCGATTTCGGCAACGGCAGACCGTCGTCGTCCATAACCGCGCCCTCAGCGGTCCGCGACACCGGCTTCCAGCTATCGTCCGCGGGGTCCGTGCGGGCTGCTGCCACGTGACCAACACCGGCAGCACTGCGACCGTACTCTGCACTCCAAGGCGCAGTCTGATCATCCGGCACTTCGCGAATGTTGGTCGAAGGCGGCGTTCCCACTGAAAGCCTATCGTCTTCGATCTCAAGTTCTATCGGATCAACAGGCGTCGGCGCAGGTGGTTGCGGCTGCAGCCAGGCAAAGACTTGTGGACCGGCCGGCTGTTTGGAACTGGAGCAGGCACCAACCAGCGCTGCCAGAAACAGGGCGAGCACAGGCCGCAAAAGCCCAGTGCGTGGCGCGCGAGCCTTCGCGCGATAAGACGCAAACATGAGACGCAAACCTCTGGCAGTACGCAAACGATGCCGGAGGATGGCAGCGGCGGGTTAAAGCGCTCCTAACGGCTGTTTCACGACTGACCGGCCATCACCGGGGCGGTGCCACGGGCCGGTAAAAAACCGATGACAGCATACGTCTAGATGCGCGCGACTGCTGTCGTTAGGAAGCAGCGAGCGGCCGATCGAGCGGCCAGCCGGCGCGCATGTATTTCACGAACCACGCCGTGAAAATCTCCGGCGTCTCGTCGAACGCCGCAAGAAGCGCTTCCGGTGTCATCCAGCGAACATCGCAAACCTCGTCCGGATTGAGCGCCATTTCGCCGTCGAACGTGCCGCGGAAAACATGCACATATTCGTGCTCGACCAGCCCCTGATCGAGTTCCGCCCGATACGTAATCGTTCCGAATTCCTCCAGCGGACAGGCAAAGCCCATCTCTTCACCAAGACGGCGCGCCGCAGCCTGATCAACACCCTCACTGGGTCGGGGATGCCCGCAGCAGGCATTGGTCCATAACCCACCCGAGTGATATTTGCCGAGCGCCCGGCGCTGAAGCAGCACTTCGCCCGCCGAGTTCCAGATGATGACCGAGAAGGCCCGGTGCAGCGCACCCTCACGGTGAGCCGCCATCTTGCCGGCCGTTCCGGTCTGCCGATTGTCGGCATCGACCAGCACGACCTCTTCCGTCTCCGGCCGCTCATCGAGTTGCATCGATCGTGTATCCCAGGTGCGAAACCAATCTGATCCCAAGTTTGGACCTGCCGCGCCCTGCCTGCAAGCCGGACCTTCGCCATAAGCTGTCGAGACGCTGTGAAAGCAGCTATAGATCGGCTGAGTTCAGTGAAAAGCCCTCAGATGATCGATAAACTTGAACTGCTCCTGGCACTTTCGCGCGAACGCCATTTCGGGCGGGCGGCGGAAACCTGCGGCATCAGCCAGCCGACTTTGTCCTCGGCCGTAAAGAGCCTCGAGGATCAATTGGGCGTTTTGATCGTCGAGCGCGGGTCGCGCTTTCGCGGATTCACACCCGAAGGCGAGCGGGTGCTCGATTGGGCCCGCCGCATCGTCTCCGACGCGCGCACGATGCGGCAGGAAATTGATGGCTTGAAGCGCGGCCTGACAGGAACCCTGAAGCTCGGTGTCATTCCGACTGCACTTCCCTTCGTGCCGGACATGACCCTGCCCTTCATGGCAAAACACACCGGGCTCCACCTCTCGATCGTTTCCATGTCGACCGGCACGATCCTCTCCGGCCTCGACAACCTCGAGATCGACATCGGCATCACTTACATCGGCACCGAACTCGTCCAGCGTTTCCAGACCGTGCGGCTCTACGCAGAACAGTATGCGCTGCTCGTAGCACCCGGCCATCCATTCGCCGACCGCACGCATGTCTCCTGGGCGGACGCGGGCCGCCTCCCCCTCTGCCTCCTCACGGGCGATATGCAGAACCGCCGCATCATCGATCGGCATTTGGCCGACGCCGGCGTCGAAATTCCGCCCATGCTGGAATCCAATTCGATGACGATGCTGCACGTCCACGTCAGATCCGGATTGTTCGCCACCATTGCCGCGGTCGGCACAGGCGATCGGTTCGCAGCACCCATGGAACTGATCGCAATTCCAATTGTCGAACCGGCGGTCACTCACGAAATTGGCCTGGTTCTGAAGGCACGCGAACCGCATCCGCCACACGTGTCGGCATTCCTGACGATGGCGCGCAAATTTGCCCCTCCTTCAATCTGAAAGCTGTCCCGCAGCAGAAATCAGGGTCAATTGAAACCCGAGCTGAGCTTGCCCGTCTCTGGGGAAAGCACCATATGCGTCCTATCGGGAGATGATGACGTCAGCTCCACACGAACCGCTTGCGTCCTCTTGCCGGTATCTTTGCGATCCTTTCCGGACCTCGGAACCGATCCCCAATTGAGGAGATCGCATCATGCATCGAATTCCCAGCATTGCCTTGGCCTTCACGCTCACCTTTGCCGTGCCGGCGGATATGAGGGCGCAACAAGCTCCCGACACCTCGCCCGGCGCTTCCCAGAACGCCCAATCGCAAACAATGGGCCCCGGCCAAATGGGCCACGGGCGCATGATGGGCGGCCGCATGGGCGGCGGCATGATGATGGACGATTGCCCGATGATGGGTCGGCAGAACGCCGCAACGCCCGCCGATCGACTGACCGCGCTAAAGAGCGAACTCGCGATCACCGACGCCCAGCAAAGTGCCTGGAACGCTTACACGGAAAAGATGACGAAGACCTGGGAGAGCATGGGCACGATGCGGGAGCACATGCAGAAGATGCATTCTGCCAAGTCTCCCGTTGATCGGCTCGATGCGCACATCACGATGATGGAGACACGTCTCGTGACGATGAAGGAGGTCAAACCCCTGCTTCAAGCGCTGTACGATAGTCTCACCGCGGATCAGAAGGCCAAGGCCGATATCTCACTCGCACCAATGGGCTGCATGATGTAGCCGCTGCCCTTGGCGCCAAGCGGCCACATCGCGTAGACAGAACTCCAGCCGCACTGGAGTTCTGCCGCGTGATGTCCTCGATCCCTATGCCGTTATTGACCGATCCGCAGCGCTCCCGGATCGAACGGATCGCGGCTTGCCACAAGGATCTGACCGGCCGCGACCTGGTTCCGCTCACCGGCGACATCGCAGCCGCGCTGTGGTCGGCACCCATCGCCGTCGTCGCCCACGGGACAGAGCCCGATCCCATCTTCTTCTTCGGCAACGAGACGGCATTGCGCCTGTTCGAATGTGACTTCGCGGCATTCACGCGCCTGCCGTCTCGCTTCTCCGCAGAACCGCTCCTGCGCGACGAACGGGCCCGCCTCCTGGAACGCGTCACCCGCACCGGCTTCATCGACGACTACGCTGGCATCCGGATCTCCGCCACAGGCAGGCGGTTCAGCATCAGGAGCGCCAGCGTCTGGAACCTGACCGACAGAGAAGGCCAACCCGCCGGCCAAGCAGCCGCATTCGCAGAGTGGAAGGCGATCGATTGAAAACTGACCGATGTTCCGCCGAATTCATGGCAAACGCCTGAAGGCCACGGCGCTAGCCGCCGAATGGCACCGAAACAACATGAATGATAAAATGATTGGTCGGAGCGAGAGGATTTGAACCTCCGACCCCCAGTCCCCCAGACTGGTGCGCTAACCAGGCTGCGCTACGCTCCGATGCGGCCCTTTTGCCCCGCCCTTGGGGCGAGGTCAACGCCCGAATTCAAACCTTTGCAGGATGGGCGAGGATCTCGTCCAGAGCGGCCGGATCAACGGGTAGAGCCGTGACGCTCGGCGGCCGGACGCCGCGGGGCAAGGCCACGGCTGCCAACAGACCCGGCGCGGCTGCGATATCGTGCACGAGGAGTTCGTCGCCTTGGCTCGGCATGGAGGCAACCGCGCTTGCTCCACCGCGTCCCCAGATGCCGAAGTGGGTCAGCGTCCGCCCAATCCCGCGACCGTCTGCTTTGCCCCACGCCTCAAGTCGTGCCCACGCTTGGATGACCGCAATCTCTTCGTCGTCGGGCAGCGGCGCGCCATCTGCAACCGCAGTCCCTGCAGCAATGATCGCTGCGCGACGCCGAGCATCCATGCGCACGGTCCTGTGCGGCTCGATATCGACACCGATCGACGCGACCCTGCCAAGGCCAATGAGAGCGACGGCCTTTGCTTCGTTTGCTGCGCCACTGCGCGATGGCGCTCCTAAAAACGTATGGGAGACATTGAAATCGCCAGCCAGACCCGCAAGCTTCGGTTTGCCATGTGGCCCCGCCTGAAACGGCTGAGCCGCAAGAGGTCGCCCGAAATTGCGAGCGAGAAGTCTGCGCAGCGCCATGCGCGCAACTCTCCGCGCACCGTCGAGAGCTTCTATTTCACCCGGAGGGCAATAGGAATCCCGCGTCTCACGTTCGGCCAGCGGTTCCCCGAGCGCATCCAGATCGATGAGCCACAGCTCAATCTCCTCGCCAGTCACAGCTCTGCTCCGCTCAACTCCCAGCTGGCGGATCGCAACACCTCGCTCAACCCTGGCGGGCGCGGGTCAATTGTGCCGGTGAACTCGCTGCCACAAGCTCCTCACCGAGAAGGAGCCGGCGGCAAGCCTCAAGTTCAATGATTGTGCTCTGCAGCAAAGTCTCGAGACTGACGGAGGCCGCGAGCGGGCGGGTGGAGGCCCCACGCGCGCCTTTGCCGTTTGCCTTCGCAATAACCTTGGTGACTTCGGGTGCTCCGATGCCATCGTTCTTTCCGGCCCGGCCACGGGCGCCCGCCTTGTCGGCACTTGCCACATGCGCGAACGCCTTCACTTGGTCGACGCCCTGTTCCCGCAGGATTTTCTGCACGCCCTTGATCGTGTAGCCCTCGGCGTGAAGCAGGCGGCGAATGCCTTTCAACAGCTCCAAATCTTCCGGGCGATAATACCGCCGGCCCCCGCCCCGCTTCATTGGACGGATCTGCGGAAACTTCGCCTCCCAGAAGCGCAGGACGTGCTTGGGCACGTCGAGGTCCGCCGCAACTTCGCTAATCGTCCGGAAGGCTTCGGCCGCTTTCGCCATGGAGACGGTCCCTCTTCACATTGATTGATGCTGCAGTCTTGGGCAGCGAGGCTGTCGTCGCGCATCATAGCGCGCGCGCGCCAACTCGTCCGCAGTGTTTGAGGGCAACTGTGTCGGTGATGTGGACAAACATCAAAGGACTGAAGCGTGCGCGATTGTTCGCAAACAGTCGCGATTATCCATCCACGGAGACGATCCGCGTCAGATGCAGCAGGAACAATTGAAATCGTAATCGAAATCGAAACCGCTATTCGGCAGCCTTGCGGCGCATGCGGCCGGAGTTGATCCGGTCCTTCATGATATTGCTCGGGCGGAAGACCAGAACCTTGCGCGGCGTGATCGGCACTTCCTTGCCCGTCTTGGGATTGCGCCCAACGCGCTGTCCCTTCTGACGAATCCCGAATGAACCGAAAGACGACAGCTTCACGCTGTCACCGCGAGCCAAGCTCAACGAAATTTCACTCAAGACGAGTTCCACAAGATCTTGCGACTCGTTGCGTGGTAGCCCGACCTTTTTAACGACTGCCTCGGCGAGATCTGCTCGCGTCAAAGTTTTCCCTGCCATGCGAAACCGCGCCTCCCCGCAATCTACTGACACCCTTCTTTACCGTGGTGCAGGGCAATGCTAGCGGGAGCAACGCCACCGGTCAACGAGGAGCGAAGCGCAAGGCCCTGAAACTAAACAGTTATCCGAAACGTGCTTACCGCAATGCAACATAAATGCGCCTTGGGTGGTCCAATTTACCATCGAACGAGCACAGCGCCCCAGGTAAACCCGCCCCCCATGGCTTCCATGAGCACCAGTTGCCCCTCCTTGACCCGGTGCTCATCCACGGCAGCAGCCAGCGCCAAAGGGATCGACGCGGCCGACGTGTTCCCGTGCCGCGAGAGGGTCATCATGATTTTGTTGGGATCGACGCCGAGTTTCTTGGCGATGCCATCAAGGATGCGGGCGTTCGCCTGATGCGGCACGTAGAGATCGATTTCGTCGGCGGCATAGCCCGTCGCCACGAGCGTCTCCTCAATGACCCCGGAGATTTTCTGCACCGCGTGCCGGAAAACCTCACGGCCGTTCATCCGCAGATGCCCCACCGTCTTCGTTGAGCCGGGCCCCCCATCCACGTAGAGCAGATCTTCGTAGCGCCCGTCGGAACGGATGATGGTCGACAGAATACCGCGATCGTCCCGCCCGCCGTGCTGCGGCTGTGCCTCGAGAACGACAGCGCCGGCGCCGTCACCGAACAGAACGCAGGTCGAGCGGTCGCTCCAGTCGAGAATTCGCGAAAAGGTCTCTGCGCCGATCACGAGCGCGCGCTTGAATTGCCCTGTTTTCAGGAAGTTGTCCGCAATCGTCATGGCGTAGACGAAGCCCGAGCACACCGCCTGCACATCAAACGCTGCACCCTTGGTGATGCCCAGCCCATGCTGAATGCGCACCGCCGTGGCCGGGAATGTCTTATCGGGCGTCGCTGTCGCGCAGACGACGAGATCGATTTCGACAGGATCTATACCCGCCCGCACAAGCGCCTGCCGCGCAGCCGCGATCCCGAGATCCGAAGTCAGTTCGTCGTCGTCGGCGATGTGTCGTGAACGGATCCCTGAGCGCTCGACGATCCATTCGTCGGTCGTATCGACGATCTTGGAAAGATCGTTGTTCGTAACGACGCGCTTGGGCAGATGCGCGCCAACCCCGCGAATGATCGATCGGATGACTGCCACGCTCGTGCCTCTTCTCAAGGTTCTGGCCCTTCGGCGAGTGCAGCTCGAAAGGGTGCGTTTCGCTACCGCCGGAGATCAAGTCCCGGACGCGGCCTTGTCCAATGTGTGGTGGAAGCCGTCGAGATCGCTCCCGAGGCGCTCCAAGAGCCCGCTCTGGGCCATCTCGTAGCCGAGATCAACGGCGCTCGCAAAGCCCAGGGCATCAATCCCGCCGTGGCTCTTCACCGCGATACCATTGAGGCCGAGGAAGGTCCCGCCATTCACCCGGCGCGGGTCCATCTTGTGTTTCAACACCTTGAAGCCACCACGCGCCATGAAAGCCCCGACTTTCGACGCCCACGACCGCGTCATGGCGTCCTTGAGATACTGGCCGATCTGCCTGGCCGTCCCCTCGGCGGTCTTCAACGCGATATTGCCGGCAAAGCCTTCGACGACCACCACGTCCACCTTGCCTTGGCCGATCTCGTCACCTTCGATGTAACCGCGGTAGTCGAGCGGCAAGTCGGTACCCTTCAGGATCGCATGCGCGTCCTTGACCTCCTCCCCGCCCTTGATTTCCTCGACGCCGACATTGAGCAGCCCCACAGTTGGGCGCTCGACATGGAACAAGGCGCGCGCCATCGCAGCGCCCATCAGCGCGAATTCCGAGAGCTGCTGCCCCGACGCTCCAATGTTGGCGCCGACATCAAGCACGATGCATTCGGATTTGATGGTCGGCCACAGTGCCGCGATCGCCGGTCTCTCGATGCCGGCCATGGGTCGCAGGATGAGCCGGGCCATCGCCATCAGCGCGCCGGTGTTTCCCGCCGAGACAGCCGCTTGCGCCTCGCCGGACTTCACGGCTTCCAGCGCAAGCCACATGCTCGATCCCTTGCCGCGGCGCAGCGCCTGGCTCGGCTTATCGTTCATGCTCACCGTGAGCGCGGTATGCACGATCCTAGACCGCGCCTTGAGGGCCGGATGTTGATCGAGGATCGGCGCCATGCGTGCTTCGTCGCCGAAGAAGATGAAGGAGAGCTGCGGGTGCCGCACGAGGGAGATCGCAGCCCCAGGGATGACAACTTCCGGACCATGGTCACCGCCCATGGCGTCAAGCGCCAGCGTCCGAGGTTCCACCATGGCTTTCAGGTCGCTTTTCTGGTCTCAAGGCCGCCCACCGCTGCGCCGAAACCCGAACGGCTCCTGCATCCCCCTGTCGGTGGCGGAACAACCGCGGAAAATAACCGCAGCGCATCCTCTGACAACCGCTAATTCGGTCGCGGCTCAGCTGATCCCCTGAAATAGCCGATTCAGCCCGGGTCCTTCAGTTTCTTCAAGACGGCGAACGGGTTGGCAGCGCTGTCCGCCGCTTTGGGATCGGTCCAGCCAAATGCAACCTCGTCCTTGCGCGGGTAGGGATCGAGTCCGGCCGAAAGCGTCTCATAGACAATCCGGCCCACGTCGATGCGGTCGTTCTCGATCGGCTCCACCTCCGCCGCGGCGAGAATTTGCACCTCACCTTCGGCGGCGTCCTCCTGCACCTCGCGCTGAAATTCCACGCTGAAGCTCTCCGCGACGCGTCCGACCACAGGCTCCAGCGAAACGACACACGCCTGCGTAACGGCGGCGTCGATGCCACCCTCTAAGCGATACCCGCCACCGGCAATAGGCGTAATTTGATAGGTAGCCTCAAGCGCATCGCACGAGAGGATGTCGAGCGCCTTCGATAGCGCGAGCCGCTCCGGTTCAGTTGCGGTCCGCGACCGCTTCAGCGCACGCTCGGGAATTTCCGTGGTCTCGTGCGACCAGTCGAGCGGCAACGGTCCGGCGAGTTCGGTCATGCGAAGCCTCATTCATGGCGCTGCAATTGAAGAGAAACACGTCCAGGGTCGGGCTTACTCGGGAAGGTTGCCGGCGAGCACGCTATCGAGCGGCTGCGCCTCGAGCTTGACAGCTTGGCCACGAATATCTGCAGCCAGCGCGGCGGCATCAAGCGTGCGGCCTGCGGCTGCCGGGATAAGACGCGCCAAAAGGTCCGCGAGTTCCTTATCGCCGCCCGCCATTGCCGCACGGTAAACCTCCGCCCGGTCATAGAATGCAGCCGCCGCCTTCTTGACCTTCTTGGGGACGGTGAGATCACCGATCCCCATTTCGCGCATGTTGTCGTCGAGGTCGGTGACAAATGCTTCCAGCAGCGACTGTGACTGTTGTGCCGCGGCCTCGCCGGCAGCCCGAAGCCGCTCCATCACCAGAAAGAGGTGAAGAACGAGCGTTTCGTAGCGACCTTCAGGTGTATCCGCCACACCAATCGTTTCGTAAAGACCAGGTCGGCGGGCGAAGGTCACGACGGCGCCATAAAGCTCGGATGCTTTACGGCGGCTGTCGGCACGGTTGAAAAACCAGTTCAGCATGGGGGTTAGTCGCTTTCAGTTCGCGTTTGCCGCCGCGCCGGGTGGCTGTGAAGGCGGTGCCGGGCTGGCAAGGCCAAGGTGAAATAGCCGTGTAAACCATCACCGCCCTGCGTTGCCAGTCGCGACCTCACCAGATATGCGCAACGAGCGACAACTCAACCAGATGATTCCGAAGATCACATCCAGGATCGCCGTGACCCGAAAAACTTCAAAGTCGCGACAGAGCCGGTTTCCTCGGATGATTTCGGGAGCGATCCTTGCCAGTGGTCTGCTTTTCATGGGCGGCTGCTCGGAAACGGTCACCAAGCACGGACAGCTCTTCCGCGACAGCGATCTTCAGCAGATCCAGCCCGGCATGATGCAAGAGCAGGTGAAGCTGGCCCTCGGAACGCCGACCTCGACCACCACCACTGGGTCCGGACAAGTCTACTATTATATCTCCAGCACCATGTCGCAGAAGGCGTTTTTCGAGCCCACCGAAGTCGATCGCAAGGTGATCGCCGTCTACTTCAACCAGACGGGCATGGTCGAGCGCGTCGCCAATTACGGTCTGAAGGACGGCAAACTCTTCGACTTCATCTCGCGCACGACCCCGGCACCTGGCGGCAATGAGGAAGGCATCCTCAAACAGCTGTTCCGCAATCTTGGACAGCAGCAGCTCTTCGGCGGCAACTAATCCGCAGCGGCAATCGCTTAAATTTCAGCGTTCAAGCCTGGGAAAAGTGCGCGCTGCCGTGACCTGAGCCGCGCCAGCAGGCCAGAATTGCTCCGTGTATTGAAGGCCCGATTTTTGCACCCATCTCCAGGATGGGGCACACTCGCTGAGCCTCTCTCCGTCTAAACCGCTGTCCTTTCTTCGAACGACCGGAGGTTTGCCTCACGATGCCGCACGATACGCCGTTGATCGCCACCATTGTCGTTGGCCTCTCCCTGGCGTTCGTCTTTGGCGCCTTGGCTCAACGGTTTCGCATTTCACCTATCGTCGGTTATCTGCTCGCGGGCGTCGCGGTTGGTCCGTTCACACCGGGCTTCGTCGCCGATCAGAGCCTTGCCACCGAACTGGCCGAGATCGGCATCATCCTTCTGATGTTCGGCGTCGGACTTCACTTCTCCCTCTCCGATCTTCTGTCGGTGAGAGCCATCGCAGTCCCCGGCGCCATCGTCCAGATCGGCTGCGCCACGCTCCTTGGGATTGGTCTCAGCTATGTGCTCGGATGGTCGCTCGGCGCCGGCATTGTGTTCGGTCTCGCGCTCTCCGTCGCCAGTACTGTCGTTCTGCTGCGCGCTCTGCAGGAACGCCACCTCGTCACCACCGAACAAGGCCGCATCGCCGTCGGCTGGCTGATCGTCGAAGACCTGTTCATGGTCCTGACGCTCGTCGCCCTTCCCGCGCTGACGCCTCTCTTGGCGCCGGAAGGCTCGAATGGCGTGGCGCAGGGTGGCAGCATCACCGTCACCTTGAGCCTCACCCTGATTAAGGTCATCGCCTTCTTCGCGCTGATGATGGTCGTGGGACGGCGCGTCATCCCGTGGATACTCCACTACATCGCGCATACCGGTTCGCGCGAACTCTTCCGCCTCGGCGTGCTGACGATCGCCCTCGGCGTCGCCTTTGGCTCCGCCAAGCTGTTCGGCGTCTCGTTCGCTCTCGGCGCTTTCTTCGCCGGCATGATCCTGAGCGAAAGCCCGCTCAGTCAGCAGGCGGCCAACGAAAGCTTGCCGCTGCGCGATGCGTTCGCCGTGCTCTTCTTCGTCTCCGTCGGCATGCTTGTCGATCCGCTGAGCCTCGATGACAACTTCGGCGCCATCGTCGCCACCGTTGCCATCATCGTGTTTGGCAAGTCGCTGGCCGCGCTGGCGATCGTCATGGCGTTCGGCCATCCCCTGCGCACCGGCCTGCTCATCGCCGCGAGCCTGGCTCAGATCGGCGAATTCTCATTCATCCTCGCCGGCCTCGGCGTCACGCTCAATATCTTGCCAGAGGAGGGCCGCGAACTGATCCTTGCCGGCGCGATCGTTTCGATCATGCTGAACCCGCTCCTCTTCTACCTGCTCGACCGCTTCGGTCCCGCGAGCGGGCTGGATAAAGCGGACGCTCACGGCAAAGAGCCGGCCCTCGAGGAGATCACACCTCGCTACGTGAGCCGGAAGGAAAACCACACGGTCCTCGTCGGCTATGGCCGCGTCGGAAAAATCGTCGGGAATGCGCTGATAGAAAAATCAGAACCGCTCGTCATCATCGACGATCGCGACGACGCCGTCGCCAAGCTCCGCGCTCGCGGCATTGACGCGGTCGCAGCCAACGCCGTTACCGGGCTTGCATCTGCCAACATCAAGGCCGCACGCACGCTCATCGTCGCCATTCCCGATTGCTTCGAAGCCGGACAGATTGTGGAACAAGCCCGAAACGCCAATCCGACCCTCACGATCATCGCAGGCGCACTTTCCGATGCCGAAGAAATCTACCTGAAGGACTACGGCGCTACCACGGTGGTGCAAGGATCGCGCGAAACTGCCGACGCCATCTTAACCGCGGTGAACCGATTATCCTCCGCGCGCTGATCGGTATTTGCTCTGTCCTTTGATTGCAATCAAAGTATCCGTGCGGCCGCGGCTGCAGAAATCATGACAGTGATGTCCCTATGGAGGGCCATGCATGTCCATGTCTGCCCCCGTCGCTCACGCTGTCGAAACGATGCAGCTTTGGCTGAAGGAGCTGCGCGACAAGGCTGAGCTTGCCAACGAAGAGTCAGCTCACGCGGTTCTTCGCGTCGTGCTCCATCAACTCCGCGATCGTCTGACGTTGGATGAGGCCGTCGATCTCGGCGCGCAATTACCTGTCATGGTGCGCGGTCTCTACTTCGAAGGTTGGCGCCCCAACAAAGTGCCGCGGAAAATCCGCTCGCGGCAAGCCTTCCTCGACGAGTTGGCGGATGAACTTCTGCCGCACACCTACCCTGTGGACTGGGCCGTCAGCGCTGTCTTCGATCTCATGGCACATCATTGTGACCCGGGCGAAATCGACGACGTCATTGGACAGCTGCCCGATGACCTCAAGGACCTCTGGCCGGCAACAGCACGTGACCATCACAGACAATCGTTCGACACAAGAAACGCTGCAAAAGGAACCGGCCGATGATGTCCAAAGACCCCAAACGCCACCACACACCAGACGATGATCCCGAATCCGGAACCGTTGGCACAGGCGAGGATGTTTGCCCCGAGTGTCACGGCAGTGGGAAGCAGAAGGACAAGGCTGGCCACATGACGAGCGAACCCTGCGAACGCTGCGGCGGTACAGGCATTATCGTTGAACCAATCGGATAGCGGCCGCAGACCACAAATAAAAACCCCGGGATCGCTCCCGGGGTTTTCTCGTCTCACCGTCCTCAGCGGATGGCGCCATGATCATTGATGCGCCAGCACCGCCAGCAGCAGGAGCGCCACAATGTTGGTGATCTTGATTGCCGGGTTCACGGCCGGACCAGCGGTATCCTTGTAGGGATCGCCGACCGTGTCGCCCGTCACCGAAGCCTTATGCGCTTCCGAGCCCTTCATGTGCTTGACGCCGTCCTTGTCGACGAAGCCATCTTCGAAGCTCTTCTTCGCGTTGTCCCATGCGCCGCCGCCCGAGGTCATCGAGATCGCAACGAAGAGACCCGTGACGATCACGCCGAGCAGCATCGCGCCGACGGCTGAGAACGCCGCGCCCTTGCCGCCAATGGCGCTGATCACGAAGAACAGCACGATCGGTGACAGCACGGGCAGAAGCGACGGTACGATCATTTCCTTGATCGCCGCCTTGGTCAGGATATCGACTGCCGTTGCGTAGTCGGGCTTCTCGGTGCCCTTCATGATCCCGGGCTTGGCTTTGAACTGACGCCGAACTTCTTCAACGATGGAGCCCGCCGCGCGGCCGACAGCCGTCATGGCGATGCCACCGAAGAGATATGGGATCAGACCGCCGAGCAGCAGGCCGACGACGACGTACGGATTGTCGAGACCGAAGTTGATCTCCACGCCTTTGAAGAACTGGTACGCGGTCGCGCCTTCCTTGTTGGCCTCCGAGATGAAGTACTGGAGGTCGTAGTTATAGGCCGCGAACAGCACCAGTGCGCCAAGACCTGCCGAACCGATGGCGTAGCCCTTCGTCACGGCCTTGGTCGTGTTGCCGACCGCGTCGAGCGCGTCCGTCGAGCGCCGGACTTCCTTTGGCAGCCCGGCCATTTCCGCAATGCCGCCCGCGTTGTCCGTCACCGGGCCGAACGCGTCGAGCGCCACAACGACGCCCGCCAGACCAAGCATGGTCGTCGTGGCGATCGCCGTGCCGAACAGACCGGCCAGATTGTAGGTCGAGAGAATGCCAGCAACGATAACCAGCGTCGGCAGAGCCGTCGCTTCCAGCGAAACGGCCAGACCCTGGATCACGTTCGTACCATGGCCCGTTACCGACGCTTGGCTGATCGACCGGACCGGGCGATACCCGATGCCCGTGTAGTACTCGGTGATCCAGATGATGAGCCCCGTGACGCCCAGTCCGACGAGACCGCAAAGCATCAGGTTCATGCCCGTGATGTCGACGCCCTTCGCATTGCCGACGAACTCATAGCCGCCGAGCACATATTGCGTCGCAACCCACAACCCGCCGACCGACAACACCGCGGACGCGATGAAACCCTTATACAGCGCCCCCATGATCGAGCCATTCGGGCCGAGCTTCACGAAGTACATGCCGATAATCGAGGTCACGATGCACGCCGCGCAGATCGCAAGCGGATAGACCATCAGCGCCAGCAGGTTCGGCTGACCGGCAAACAGGATCGCCGCCAGAACCATGGTCGCGACGACCGTCACTGCGTACGTTTCGAACAGGTCGGCCGCCATGCCCGCGCAGTCGCCGACGTTATCGCCCACGTTGTCGGCGATGGTGGCCGGGTTACGCGGATCGTCTTCCGGAATACCAGCCTCCACCTTGCCGACGAGATCGCCGCCGACATCCGCACCCTTGGTGAAGATGCCGCCGCCAAGACGAGCGAAGATCGAGATCAGTGATGCGCCGAAGCCCAGTGCCACGAGTGCGTCGATGACACCGCGGCTGCCCGGCTCATAGCCCAGATACCCGGTGAGGATGAAGAAGTAGCCGACCACGCCGAGCAGGGCGAGACCGGCAACGAGCATGCCCGTCACGGCACCCGCTTTGAAGGCGATGTCGAGACCGGCGGCCAGCGACTGCGTTGCTGCCTGCGCGGTCCGCACGTTGGCGCGCACCGAGACGTTCATGCCGATGTAGCCGGCAAGCCCGGAGAGCACCGCGCCGATGAGAAAGCCGAAAGCGACTGCCGGTCCGAGCAAGCCCCAGGCGATGGCAAAAATCACCACGCCCACCATGCCGATGGTGCGATACTGGCGATCGAGATAGGCTTGCGCACCCTCGCGCACCGCGCTGGCAATTTCCTGCATGCGAGCGTTGCCCGCGTCGGCTGCCATCACGTTGCGGATCGTCACGGCGGCGTAGGCGCACGCCAGGAGTCCGCAGGCGATGATCGCCCAAAGAATTTCCGTCATTACTATTTCCTCCCCTTCGGCATCGAGGCCGATTGAACCCGAATTTGTTCTGGGCGCGGCCGGCTACAACGCAGCCGAACGCGAATCCGTGGGGCGGGTCCGCCCCCGAGTCGCGGCCGGACCATGCCAAAAGAGACGCGCCGTGGCAACACGGGCACAGGTGTCAATCTGCCGACTTAAGTCGTAATTCTCGCTGGTTTTTCGCTGGTTCCGCACCCCGTTGCCATGGAACGGCTCATCCGGCTGGTATAGGACAAGGCGAACGCCATATCGTCCGTTGACGGCAGGCAACGCTGGTCACTGGCTATCAAGGAGAAGACGGTGAACATTCTCGAAGTATTGACCGCAGGCCAGGGCGGCCAGGTGGTCGGCAATCTCGCCCAGAGCTTCGGCATCGATCGCAAGCAGGCCGCCGCCGTTCTGACCGCGGTCGTGCCCGAACTCGCCTACAATATGGAGCGTCAGTCGTTCAACCGCGGTGGCCTCGCCGACCTCGTCTCAGCCCTCGGGCAGGCAGACTATTCCAAGGCCCTCGCCCCGGGCGCGCCACTCACATCACCCGGCGTGAAGGAAGCCGGCATCGAGGCGCTCGACACCCTCCTGTGGTCGAAAGATCGCAGCCGAACCGTTGCCCTTCGCGCGGCTCGCGCATCAGGTGTCGACGAATCTCTGGTGAGGCAGATGCTGCCGTCGATTGCCGCCATCGTCATGGGGGGCATCGCGTCAAAGGCCGGCGGAACGCTGTCCTCGATCGCGAGCGAAGTGGGCGCCGCACCCGTTGCGAAGGCTGCCGATATCGGCGTCGGTGATCAGCGCCCCCTCCCCATCCCTGGGGATCGCCCGGGTCTCGGCCGCAGCAGCAGCCCGTATGGCGATCTCCCCGACATCATCCGCCGCGGCGGCACCCGCATACCCGGCGGAGGAGCGAGCCGCGCCCCCGCAGGACCCGGCAAGGGCGGTGGTATCGAACTCCCGCAGGGCGGCGGCAGCCTCGATAACATCATTCGCGATGTCTTGGGCGGCGTCGTCGGGTTCCAGAGCAAGGGCGTAATCGGCTGGATTATCCGCTTCATTCTCGTCCGCTGGGGCTGGAACTTCATCCAATCCATCCTGCGCCGCCTCCTCACCCGCCGTTGATCTCTGCGCGGCGGCCGGCGCGCCGCAGGCGTGTCGCGCGCACCAAAATAAAAGAGCCGGAGCGTGGGCAGCGCTCCGGCTCTTCTGTTTTTGCATCAGCCTTTCGGCTTCAGTGTGTGTGTGCGATCGGTATTTGCGAGAGAGAGAGAGAGAGAGAGAGAGAGAGAGAGAGAGAAGTCAGAGACAGAGAGAAGACGGAAAAGTGAACGCGAAGAAGACGTAAATGCTTACCGGCAGGGCCGGCCTTCGATGGAGCAGCTCACGCCACCGCCACCCGCTTTCGAACAGGAGACGTTCCGGTTAGCGGCCCGCTGAAAACGGGACCAATCCGTTCCGTACTCGAGTGCCGTGAAGCTCTGCCAAGAACCGACAGCGTCGGCCATTGCCAGTTTCTTGGTCGCACCGACCCCGCTGCCGTAGTGCCAATGATCGACCTGGCACAACCTCCCGCTTTCGCGGCGCAGATCGTGGATCGTTCCCGCCAAACCATTGTCATCCGCCGCGACCGGCAGACTGGCGACGACGAGAAATCCACAGACCGAGGAAATAATCCGTATAAGTTTCAGCATATTGGGACTACCTCCTCGATAACGGTGGAAAACCACTGTTCGAGAGCGAACGTGACAGATTCATCGCGAACCTTCGAGCCTTGTGGACGCCAAATCTTAAAAATGGCCCCTGCGCTGCAAAGGAGCAACACGAGTTGCATAAGCTAGCGCCGTAACCGCTTACTTGACGGCGATCACCCCGATTTCGACCAGCATCCGCGGATCGACGAGTTTCGCCTCTACGGTCGCCCGCGCCGGAGCGTCCTTGCCGCCCATCCAGGCAGACCAAGCTTCATTGACCGCCTCGCGGTGGCGCACATCGGCCAGCCACAGGTTTGCGAACACGACCTTCGACTTCGACGTCCCGGCTAGAGCCAAAAGACGATCGATTTCAGCCAGAACCTCGGCGGCTTGAGCCTTGGCATCCGCTTCGAGCTTGGAGGGAACAATCCCGGCGGTGAAAACGAAGCCATTGGCCTCGACAGCCTTCGAGTAAACGGCGTTGGCATCGTGACGAACGATCTGCATGAATGGTGGGCTCCTCGCGAAAAAAGAGGCCCGGCGCCCCTGCGCCGGACCCGTCCGCGCGGTCTCTTAGCAGGCACCCTCGCCAAGAGCCAGATGATGCGACCTCGCCGTTACAACAGCGGTTCTTCGGCAATCCGCTTGCCGTCGGCTTCGAGACCCTTGAGCGCGACTTTACCGTTGGAGCCCACGGCCAGGACAGCGACGATGAGCTTTTCGCGAACTTGCGCCTCTAGCTCCCGACCTGTGCCCTCCGGCACGTAAAAGCGCTCGATGCCATAGCGCAGCCGGCCAACCGTTGAAACGCCCGGCTGTGGACTGCGCCGCACGTAGTCGACAATCGCCTTCAGCACGACTTGCCCGTCGCCGGACACATCGGGCTCAGCTTCGGAAACCGCTGCAAGCGTCCAATCCGTCGGACCATTGCTCTTCAACAACGCATAGACGGTATCGCCCTGCCGCACGCCCTCCGGCAGAGCCAGTTCGGCCCCCGTGCTGAACCCGTAGCCGAGAGTAACGTAGTCGCCGCGGAAGATGTCGCGCGGATCCACCGGCACGACGGCAGCCTTGATCTCGCGCCCGTTCGACAAGAGCGACACGCGATCAAACACCATCCATCCAAGCACGAGGCTCTGGAGAAAGGCCACCGCGATGAGCGCCGACCGCATCGGCGAAGTCAGTGGGTGCTTCATGATACGGCCTCCTGGGCTTCACGACGCGCATGCAGTCGGTAAGCAAAGTACGCAAGTCCCGCTACGACGAACCCTGCAGTGAGGAAAAAGACCGACGAGCCAAGGAACGTGCCGACGGTTTTGCCGTAGATCCCCAGCACCTCGATCGAAAACGCGAGATAGCCGAGCCACAATGCGAAGCGGTCGGCAGACGCAAGTCCCCACCAGATGGCCGTGAGAGTGAGAGCCAGGGCGAACATGGCCAGCAGCACGAATTCGCCCGTGCCCGGGGATTTGATAAACTGAAGCGCAAACAGTCCGGAGAAGATCACGATCAGCGCATAGACGATCCCGCCCCGCCATACCGGTTCCAGCTTCGGCAGCTTTGCAAATCCAATGGCCGCCAGTGCGCCGATCACGGTGCCCGCCAGAACGACCGCTTCATGCCCGCCGTTTGTGTGATGGATGTAACCGTAGGTGACAATGAACCCCGCCAGAGCAAGCCCGGCAAGATGCACGCCTGGTTCCCAGCGCTGCCAGTAGAACGCCGCGGCCACAAGAGCCCAAGGCACGAGATACGGCCAATGCAACGCCTCGCGCTGCCCCGTCTCCCAGATCCCCCAAATCGAGAATAGCACGAGCGCGAAAGCCAACGCGGGATTGGACCGCAACAATACACCCGCTAGAAACGTCCCCGCCGCCCAGACGAGCACGACGTCGGGCGCGTTGCCGTCCATATGATACATTTGCGATACGAGCATGAGGCTGCCGCCGAAAATCGCGCAGCCCGCGAGCACCGCAGCATGGCCGAATGTCTCCATGCCGCGCCGGAACAAAGCTCCTGCCAACAGATAGCTGGACCAGAGCGAAGCAATCAGCAGTCCCAGCCGAAAAACGCGCGACATCTCTTGCCAATTCGCGGCAACAAAACTCATGACCGCGAACCCGATCAGCACCGCCGCTAGGATCGCCAGTGCACCGGGCAAGCCGATCCCGCGCCCGCGCGCCGCAATATCCGCCCTGATGGCGCGCTCACCGTCGGCATCTATCCATCCGGCAGCCCGCCATCGCTCCACGTCCGTCTTCAGCCGGTGCTGATAGCCCCACATGCCAAGCTCCTGATGCCGGTTCTGATTGCTCCCACATCTACCGCCCAATTATGAATGAACTATGTTCAAGACTGCAAACTGATTTATCTGCTCAAGGCATAGAGAAAGGGCGCGGCAGCCGATGCCACGCCCTTCTCCAGAATCAGAAGCGTTCAACCTTAAGGCGTCGGTGCCGGTGCAGGCTCGGCCGGAGCAGCCTCGGGAGCAGCCGGTGCCGGTTCTGCGGCCGGAGCGGGAGCGGGCTCGGCAGCGGGGGCCGGGGTCGGCTCAGCCGCCGGAGCGGGCGCGGGTTCTGCGGCAGCAGGAGCCGGAGCTTCCGATGTCGGCGCGGTTGCCGGCGGGAGGACTAGAACATAGGCGAGAACTGCGGCCGCAGCCGCCAGAAGAATGAGTGTGAGGGCTTTGCCCATCGTCGTCTCCAATACGGTTCGTGGCTTCGAGGAAAGATGTCACGCCGCAGTCTTATGTGATCTGAACGACCTTGGCCAGAGCTTGAGCGTCACGGCGTTTCGCAGCGCAACATTCGTGCGTTGTCCTCGACGGCGGACCACGAACAGGCACATACTTCACCCCTGCAACAAGAACGAGCGACGGAGCCACATAACTCATGGATCTCGATGCCGTACTTCTGGCCCGCATCCAGTTTGCTTTCACGGTCTCGTTTCACATCATTTTTCCAAGCTTCACGATCGGGCTCGCCGCATTTATCGCGACGCTGCTCGTGCGGTGGCGCATCACCGGCGAGGACCGGTTCCAGCGCCTCGCTCGCTTCTGGACGAAGATATTCGCTGTCAGTTTTGCGATGGGCGTCGTCTCCGGCATCGTGCTCTCCTACCAGTTCGGCACCAACTGGGCGGGCTTCTCCAAAGTCACCGGCAACGTCCTCGGTCCTCTCATCGGCTACGAGGTGCTGACCGCCTTCTTCCTCGAAGCCTCCTTCCTCGGCATCATGTTGTTCGGCTGGAACCGCGTCTCGCCGAACCTGCACGTACTCTCGGCCGTGCTGGTCGCTGTCGGCACGTCGCTATCGGCGTTCTGGATTCTCGCGGCCAACAGTTGGATGCACACGCCCGCCGGACACGAGATCCGCGATGGCATCGCCTATCCGGTCGACTGGCTTGCGATCATCTTCAACCCGAGTTTCCCCTATCGCTTCTCGCACATGTTCACCGCCGCCTACCTGACGACATCGATCGTCGTCCTCGCCGTCGGCGCGCGCTACATCGTGCAGAACCGCTTCATCGAGGAAGCAAAAACCATGGTCCGCATGGGCCTCGGCATGGTCGCCGTACTGGCGCCGCTCCAGCTCGTGATCGGCGACATGCATGGCCTCAACACGAAAGAATACCAGCCTGCGAAGATAGCCGCCATCGAAGGCCACTGGGATGGCAGCAAGCCTGCCGATTTTATCATTTTCGGTTGGCCCAATCAGGAAGGCACCGGCAATGCGGTGGAAGTGAAGTTTCCCTTCCCCGGCCTTGCGAGCTACATCCTCACGCACGATTTTGCCGGTACATTTCCCGGTCTCAACGAGTTCAAGCCTGAAGATCGCCCGCCCGTTGCGCCGGTCTTTTTCGCGTTCCGGGTCATGGTCGGACTTGGCTTGTTGATGATTGCGATGGGTTTCGTCGGCGCCTTCTTCTGGTTTCGCGGCACGCTCTTCCAGTCGCGCACGTACTTCAAACTCGTGCAGCACGCATGGCCCATGGGTTTCATTGCCATTCTCTCCGGCTGGTGGGTCACCGAAAGCGGACGCCAGCCCTGGCTCGCCACCGGCATTCTGCGAACCTATGACGCCGTCTCCCCCGCCATCACCTTCAATGCCGTGCTGACGACGCTCATCCTGTTCGTCGTCGTCTACACCGCCGTCTTCTCCATGGGCACCTACTACATCAACCGCCTCATCAACAAAGGCCCGAGTGGCGCCGCCGAAGAGCCGCCCCACGGCCAACCGACGCGGCCGCTTTCTGCTGCCGAAGACGCCACGCGCGAAGCCATCATCGGAGCCCGCTGACATGGTTGAGATGGCAAGCGGTGAAGCAATGGCAACTTGGCTGCCGATCATTTGGATCGGATTGTTGGGAACCGCCGTCGCCCTTTACGTCGTGCTCGACGGCTTCGACCTCGGTATCGGCATCCTCTTTCCGTTCTCGCCGGAGGAAGACGACCGCGACGTGATGATGAACTCCGTCGCTCCCTTCTGGGACGGCAATGAAACCTGGTTGATCCTCGGCGGCGGCGGATTGTTCGTGGCCTTTCCCCTCGCCTACGGCATCATCATGTCGGGCTTCTATCTTCCCGTGATCATCATGCTGCTCGCCCTCGTCTTCCGCGGCGTCGCGTTCGAGTATCGCTGGGTGGCAAAGCCTAGCCACAGTTCGTGGGACATCGCCTTTGCTGGCGGATCGATAACCGCGGCCTTCATGCAGGGCGTGATCCTCGGCGGACTTCTGCACGGCCTTCCCGTCAAAGACGGCCACTTCGCCGGCGGCATGCTCGATTGGCTACAGCCATTTCCGCTCTTCGTCGGTTTTGCCACCGTCGCCGGCTACGCTTTGCTCGGAGCGACATGGCTCGTAATGCGCACCACCGGCGAAGTCGCGGCCCAGGCTCGCGAGCAAGCGCGCGGCCTGCTGTTCGTCGTGCTTGCGGCCATGGTGATCGTCAGCCTCTGGACACCGCTGTCGTCAGATCGCATCTGGGAGCGCTGGTTCACTCTGCCGAATTTCATCTATCTCTCGCCGATCCCCATCCTCACCGCCATATGCGCGCTCACCGTCTGGCGCGGCCTCGTCAACGGCCACGACAACGCGCCCTTCTTCGGCACCGTCGTGATCTTCCTGCTCGGTTTTGCGGGCCTTGCAATCTCCACGCTGCCCTATCTCGTCCCACCGGCAGTCACGATCTGGGATGCGGCCGCTCATCCCTCTTCGCAGCTCTTCATGCTGATTGGGACAGCAGCCTTCCTACCGCTAATTCTTGGATATACCGCGTTCGTCTATTGGACGTTTCGAGGCAAAGTAAAACCCGGCGAGGGCTATCACTGACCTCGCCGGGCAAACTTCAACCGATGGCCGTTATGTCAGGCCGAATACATATGCGGCACGGGAAGCGGCAGGTTCTCGTTCGCAGCCTCCTCGGAACAGCCAGCCGTCGGCGATCGGCCATCGAACGGGATGGCCGCTGTTTCTTCTCTGGTGACGCGGAAAATCTTCTTTTCCTCCGGGATGGAGCAGGCTGGCCCCGGAGCAACGTTAGAGATGCAGACCATATCATTCATGCCGAGCGCTCCATGACAGGTTAACTAGGCCCTCGCTGCGACAACGGCGGATCTCACACTTTGTTCCCGGGTGCCCCCGGACCTCGCCCAATTGACCCCTGCCCCCGCCCGTGGGATAGGCTTGCTCCATGTCTAACGTTTCTCCAATTCACGTCATCGGCGGCGGTCTCGCAGGCTCTGAAGCCGCCTTCCAGATCGCCTCTGCCGGCGTGCCCGTCGTGCTGCACGAGATGCGCCCCCAGCGCATGACCGAAGCGCACAAAACCGAAGGCCTCGCCGAACTCGTCTGCTCCAATTCGTTCCGCTCGGACGAATGGGAGACGAACGCCGTCGGCCTGCTGCACGAAGAAATGCGCCGCGCCAACTCCGTCATCATGGCCGCCGGTGACAAAACCAAACTCCCCGCAGGCGGCGCGCTCGCCGTTGATCGCGATGCCTTCTCAGCCGACGTCACCCGACGCCTTGAAGCACACTCGCTGATCACCATCTCACGGGCCGAAGTCGCGGGTCTCCCGCCCAGCGATTGGGACAGCGTCATCGTCGCCACCGGGTCCGCTCACCTCGCCCGATCTCAGCACGGCCATTGCCGGTCTCACGGGCGAAACCGAACTCGCCTTCTTCGACGCCATCGCCCCCGTCATCCACTATGACTCGATCGACACCTCAATCGTCTGGCGCGCATCGCGCTACGGCAAGATGGGCCCTGCCGGCACCGGAGCCGACTACCTCAACTGCCCGATGACGAAGGCCGAGTACGAAACTTTCATCGACGCGCTTTTGTCGGCCGAGAAAACAGTCTTCAAGGAATGGGAAGCCAACACGCCCTACTTCGACGGCTGCTTGCCCGTCGAAGTGATGGCCGAACGTGGCCGAGAAACACTTCGCTTTGGGCCGATGAAGCCCGTTGGCCTCGACGATCCGCGCACGGGTCGCTGGCCCTATGCCGTCGTCCAGCTTCGCCAGGACAACGCGCTCGGCACGTTGTGGAACATGGTCGGCTTCCAGACCAAGATGAAGCACGCCGAACAGGTGCGCGTGTTCCGTATGATTCCCGGGCTGCAGAATGCAGAGTTCGCGCGCCTCGGCGGGCTGCATCGCAACACCTATCTCAACTCACCGCGCGTGCTCGATCGCTCGCTGCGCCTGAAGGCGATGCCGCGCCTCCGTTTCGCCGGACAGATCACCGGCGTCGAAGGCTATGTCGAAAGCGCCGCCATCGGCCTTCTCGCCGGACGCTTCGCCGCCGCCGAACGTCTCGGTCTCGCAGCGAATGCTCCGCCCTCGACCACCGCGCTTGGCGCCCTCCTCGATCACATCACCGGCGGACACATCGTGGCTGATGAAGCGTCGACTGACGAAACACCACGCCCGCGATCATTCCAGCCGATGAACATCAATTACGGTCTACTTCCACCTCTCGACGACGCGCCCCTCACCACCCCCGACGGCAAACGCCTCAAGGGACCAGAACGCGGCCTAGCGAAAAAGAAACTTCAGTCGCGCCGCGCTCTGGCTGATCTCGCACTCTGGCTTGGCAACTCCGAGGCGCACGCTGCTGCCGAGTAAGTCCATGAGATTCCTGACTGTAGAATTAGACAATTTCTAACCTACTGATTTCACGAAGAAATAGCTTGACCGCCTTCACGCGCTCGGTCACCTTCCCAGCATTCGGATGAAATCCGTGCGCCGATTGCGAGGCTTTGAACCTCGCGTATTGGGAGTGGACCACATGTTGATTGCGATCGCGTCGCCCCGTGGGCGACACACACCCGCATGGCCTCAGAATGCCTCGATGGCATTCGGCGATGCGACGTTAGACGGCCTCGCCGTTCCCCTATTCCGCCGTTCCGATCCGATCGGGCAGACCTATTCCGGCAGGTCCTGTCCCCGCTGATCCGAGGACGCGCTGCGCCCCGCGCACCGTAACCGAAATCTCCTTTTCGTAACGCGCCCTCTCCGCCTCTTCGCGGTGGCGCCGTCACACACGGACAACAGATGACGAAGTGGAAAAAGCCGAGCACTCCGCCCGCTGATGCAGAGGCCCATCAAGACGGTTGCACCTGTCACACTCTCGCACAGCGCTCGTCCCTTAGACTGACCGCATCGGAAGAGTTGCTGCTCGATGTCATCCGATTTCAATGCGTGGCGATTGCTACCCACGACCGTCAGGCGCTGGTCGCTGCTCACCAATTGGCGGCCGCACGATTGGGACAGGCCGCAGCACCACGGCTCATCATTTCGGTCGGGGCCATGATGCAGGCCATGCGCAAAGAACGCGCGGGCCCCTTCGGCTTTCTCCCACCATGCTGCCTCGTCGTCAGCCCGGATGAAACGGACCTGATCGCCCTTCTACGCGCCTGCCGTTCCCGCGATCCCCACCTCATGGAGGCCTCGTCGGCGGAATTGGCTCAGGGAACCGCATCCAACCGCCTCATTTCAGCCGCCGAGGCGATCACCGCCGCCGTCGCCGCCTCGCCGAGATCCCAGCGCGACCTGATGTTGGAAGCCTTTGCCGACCTCACCGCCGGCGAAGGGTCGCCCCGTCATTGAGCCAACCCCCTGGAGCTAACCATGTACCCTGACCCAGCACCGCGACCCGCGCCCCTCGACGACTACCCCGCGATGCGCCCCATCCTGGACCTCGATCGCCTCTTCGAACTGGTCGTGGCGGCGATGGCTGCCGAAGCCGCCCGCTAACCCATCTGACAACGGCACACCCGCACACGCCGTTGGCAGAAGGCCGCAGGCCCCGGTCCCGTGTTGCTTCCCCGCTCGCGCACGGCGACCGGACCTGCGGCCGCTTCACACAACGTAAACGTCAGAACGCATCAACGAATTTGTGAACGCGCATCGACCAAAGCACAACTGGTCTGCCTCTATCCAAGTGGATATAGCAACCCGAGCACGACCAGAAACCCGTCCAGCTGCAGCGGAGCGGACACGGTCCATGTTCATAACCCGCTGAGGAGGAAACCCCATGCTTCAGAAAGCTCTGAACGAACTCGCGCAGCAGATCCGCATCCGCGCCAAGTACGACAACTTCATCGGCGGCACCTGGGTGCCCCCGCGCAAGGGCCAGTACTTCACCAACATCACGCCGATCACCGGCAACCCGCTGTGCGAGATCGCCCGCTCCACCGCCGAAGATATCGAAACCGCGCTCGATGCCGCCCACGTCGTCAAGGAAAAGTGGGCCCGCACGTCACCGGCCGACCGCGCCGCCGTCCTCCTCAAGATCGCCGACCGCATGGAGCAGAACCTGAAGCTGCTCGCGCTCGCTGAAACCCTCGACAACGGCAAGCCGATCCGCGAGACGACCGCCGCCGACGTTCCCCTCGCCATCGACCACTTCCGCTACTTCGCCGGCTGCGTCCGCGCCCAGGAAGGCTCGATCGCCGAGATCGACCACGACACCGTCGCCTACCACTTCCACGAACCGCTCGGCGTCGTCGGCCAGATCATCCCGTGGAACTTCCCGCTCCTCATGGCCTGCTGGAAGCTCGCTCCCGCACTCGCCGCCGGCAACTGCGTTGTGCTGAAGCCCGCCGAACAGACGCCCATGAGCATCATGGTGCTGATGGACCTTATCGGCGACCTCCTGCCCCCCGGCGTCCTCAACGTCGTCAACGGCTTCGGCGTCGAAGCCGGCAAGCCCCTCGCCCAGAACAAGCGCATCGCCAAGATCGCATTCACCGGCGAGACGACGACCGGCCGCCTCATCATGCAGTACGCGTCCGAGAACATCATCCCCTGCACGCTCGAACTCGGCGGCAAGTCGCCCAACATCTTCTTCGCCGACGTCGCCGACAAGGACGACGCATACTTCGACAAGTGCCTCGAAGGCTTCGCGATGTTCGCGCTCAACCAGGGCGAAGTCTGCACCTGCCCCTCGCGCGCCCTCGTGCATGAATCCATCTACGACCGCTTCATGGAGCGCGCGATCGCCCGCGTGAACGCGATCAAGGCCGGCCACCCGCTCGATCCCACGACCATGATCGGCGCGCAGGCCTCCAACGACCAGATGGAGAAGATCCTCTCCTACATCGACATCGGCAAGCAGGAAGGCGCCAAGGTGCTGGCCGGTGGCGAGCGCAACCGCCTCGAAGGCGAACTGGCCGACGGTTTCTACGTCAAGCCGACGATCCTCGCAGGCCACAACAAGATGCGCGTCTTCCAGGAAGAGATCTTCGGACCCGTCGTTTCGGTGACGACCTTCAAGGACGACGACGAAGCGCTCGAAATCGCCAACGACACGATGTTCGGCCTCGGCTCCGGCGTGTGGACCCGCGACGGCACGCGCGCCTACCGCTTCGGACGCGCCATCCAGGCCGGCCGCGTGTGGACGAACTGCTACCATCTCTACCCGGCGCACGCCGCGTTCGGTGGCTACAAGCAGTCCGGCATCGGCCGCGAGACGCACAAGATGATGCTCGACCACTACCAGCAGACCAAGAACATGCTGGTCAGCTACAGCCCCAACGCCCTCGGCTTCTTCTAAGCCTCACGTCGCTCAAACAAAGAGGCCCGGTCCCCCGACCGGGCCTTTTTTGTTTTCGTGTTGGAAAGCCGTTTCAATCGGCACGTCGGCTGCCTGCATGAATACCTATTCTCCAAATCGGCGTGGGCGCCAATTCCCGGGGACAACCGCAAGCGCGGCAAAGCCCAACACTATAACCAGCAAAAGTGCTTTGACGCCATTCGAGGTAACGGCCGACATCGTCTCGGGGCGCACGGGAAGCACGCCGATGCTCCATGGAATAAAGGACAAACCCACGATCGCGGCGTACGCGAAACCGAGCCATGACGGCCAACCGATATCATTGACGCGTTTGACGGCTACGGCCGCCAGGGGAAGCAGCAAGCCGTAGGTCCACAATTCACTCGCGGGCGTCGGCGCGCCAGCGTAACCGTCGACCGTCGGCGGCGCAAACGGAGAGGCCAAGTAGGCCGTCGCCACGATTAAAGAACCGATACAGAAAGCTTGCCGGTCGAGGGTCCCACGAAATCCGAATAGGATATCTTTGACGCGTTCAATGTATCGCATGACTTCGATGGCCCCGATGTGCTGCACAACCGACAGGGCATGATTCCTCTGCGGGGTTCAGCCACTGATCGGTACGTTCTCACGGAAAAGCCTAGGAGCGAGTTCCCGCGGGAACATCGGTCAGCGCAAGGCTTGAAAGTCTCACCGAAGTCCAAGCGATAGATAGTCGACCTGCAGGCCCGGACCATGCGGCTCAGCCCAGGACGCTCCCATGCCCAACTCCGTGTATCGTGCCAAAAACAGGCATTCGCGGGCGGGGGAACTCCATGGACATTCTTGGGCAATTGGCTGCTTGGAGCCTGATCGCATTCGGGCTCCTCCTCTTTGCCACCCAAGCCGCGGCGCGCGAGATTGGTTATTGGTTGGGACAGCGGCACAACGCGCTCCGGGGCACCGGCGATGCGGAGGGCGTCGGCCTGATCACCACCGGAATGATCGGGCTGCTGGGATTCGTGCTGGCGCTCATGCTTTCGTTCAGCAGCACGCGATTTGACGAGCGCCGCCAGGGAACCTTGGACGAGGCGAATGCGATCGGCACGGCGTGGCTGCGCGCCGAAGCGTTGGGTCATTCGAGCGGCTCGCAAGTCGCAACACTGTTGAAAGACTACGTTGCGGTGAGGCGCGAGTACATCCAGGCCGACCGGGTTCCCTCGGAGCTGCGCGAGATAAATCAGCGCTCGACCAGGTTGCAGCAAGACATCTGGTCGGAATTGACAAAAGTGGTTCGCGAGCGACCCGACCCCGCGGTTGTCTCGCTCATGTCGGCGCTCAACGAGGTCTTCGACAAGGCGACATCCGAGCGGTTCGCCCATGACAACAGAATTCCAGAGAGTTTGTTTTGGCTGCTCATGGCGCTGGCCCATCTCTCGATGGGCGCGATCGGCTATCAACTGGGGCTGAAGGGCCAACGGTCTCACGTCTTAGCCAGCCTGCTGACCGCGGTGTGGACCGCCGTGATTGTCGTCATCCTGGATTTGAGCGCGCCTCGGCTGGGGGCAATCCGCACGAGCGTGGACGTGTACGACTGGGTCCTGGAGGACATGAACGGGCCTGCGCAGGAGAAACCGAAGTAGGTGCGGGTGCGAATCCCCCCTTCCCCTCCACCCCCGGCCTCCCTATGTTCACCTGAACACACCCCCGATCATGAGGCCTCCGATGTCGAGCCCCACGCTGCGCTCCCTGCTGCAGCTTCCCTCCGAACCCGCGCCGCTGTCGAAGTCCGCGCTGATCCTCATCGACTGCCAGCAGACGTACCGCGAGGGCATCATGCAGCTGGAGGGCGTCGAACCGGCGCTCGACGAATGCGCGCGCCTGCTCGCCCGGGCTCGCGCCGCCGGAACGCCCGTCATCCACATCCAGCACGACGCCGGCCCCGGCTCGCCCTACGATGTCACCGCGCCCATCGGCCAGATCGCCGAGCCCGTCGCGCCGCGCGCGGGCGAGAAGGTCATCACCAAAAAACTGCCGAGTTCCTTCGAGGGCACCGACCTCGATGCCGAACTGAAGCGCCTCGGCGTCACCGATCTCGTGCTCGCCGGCTTCATGACGCACGTCTGCATCAACTCCACCGCGCGCGCCGCGTTCAACCACGGCTACCGTCCGACCGTCGTCGCCGCCGGCACCGCCACGCGCTCCATCCCCGATCCAATTGGTGGTGACGTCCCGGCCGCAGCGCTGCACACCGCGTCGCTGGCCGCGCTGTCCGATATCTTCGCCATCGTCGTCCCCGACCAGAGCAAGGTGCCGGCATGACCGAGCCAAACTCTGTCGAAACTGTCCTCCGCGTCACGGCCACCGATGCGGCGCTCGCCATGATCGCCAAGATCGAGGCCATGCACGGGCCCCTGCTCTTCCATCAGTCCGGCGGCTGCTGCGATGGGTCCGCCCCGATGTGCTATCCGCGCGGCGACTTCCGCGTCGGCGCGCAGGATGTCTTCCTCGGCGAGATCGGCGGGCACCCGTTCTACATCGGACGCCAGCAGTTCGAGTATTGGCAGGACACGCACCTGATCATCGACGTTGTTCCCGGCCGCGGCTCCGGCTTCTCCCTCGAAGCCCCGGAAGGCGTCCGCTTCCTCACCCGCTCGCGCGTCTACTCGGACGCGGAATTCGAAGTCCTCGGCCTGATGGGTCCGCCCCCCACCGGCGTCGATCGCCCCGCGCTCTAACCTCACCGTCGGCTGCTTACATTTTAGGCGTTCCGCTGGCGCGGACATCAGCCTCGCCACAACGCGGCATACAAAACCCTGCAATATCAGCGGCCTTCACTCTGGCACGGCGCCTGCAATACTTAACGCATAATGCATCTAGGGTTCCGGCCGTGCGAGGTGTCCGCGCGGTGCCTGGTCCAAGAGATGCGCTCCCGGCCGATGCGCGCAATCGTGTCGTCCGGAGCCACGGCGGGACAAAAGCCCGGGAGACCTGTACCGCGAGAAGCTTCGGCTTTCGGACGGACGGCCTCCTCGACGCGCGCTCGTCCATGCGCATATCAGGCCTTCAGTCCGATCTTCGTTGCCCTCCGGTTGATACAAACGGTGGTGACAAGGAGATCCCCATGACGAGCCGCCCTTCCTCGAAACTTGGCCTCGGCCTCGCAGCTTTGGCGGCGATGGCGCTGCCGCTCGCGGCACCAGCCAGCGCTGAGCCGAAGAAAGAATTCAACGTCTGCTGGACGATCTATGCCGGCTGGATGCCCTGGGGCTATGCCAGCGACACCGGCATCGTCAAGAAGTGGGCCGATAAGTACGGCCTGAAGATCAACGTCACGCAGGTCGGCGACTACGTCGAGTGCATCAACCAGTTCACCGCCGGCAAGTTCGATGCGGCCACCTCCACCACCATGGACGCACTCGCCATTCCCTCCGTCGGCGGCGTCGACACCACCGTGCTTATCCCCGGCGACTACTCGAACGGCAACGACGGGCTGATCCTGAAGGGCAAGACGAAGCTCGAAGACATCAAGGGCCAGAAGGTCAACCTGCTGGAACTCTCCGTCTCGCACTACTTCCTGGCCCGCGCGCTCGGCACCGTCGGCCTGACGGAAAAAGACATCACCATCGTCAACACCACCGACGCCGACTGGGTCTCCGCCTACAAGACCGGCGACGTAACGGCGATCGTCGCATGGAACCCGATGCTGGCCGATATCGATGCCGAGAAGGATGCCAACATGGTCATCACCTCGACCTCGTTCCCCGGCGAAATCGTCGACGCGCTGATCACCAACACCGCGCTGATCAAGGAAAACCCCGACTTCGCCAAGGCGCTGACCGGCGCATGGTTCGAAGTGGTGGCCCTCACCGTGGATGCCGGTGAAAAAGGCAAGGCGGCACGTGAATCCATGGGCAAGGCCTCGGGCACGGATCTCGCCGGCTTCGACGCGCAGCTCGCCACCACGAAGCTGTTCACGACGCCGAAGGAACTGCTCGAGTTCATCACCGACCCCAAGGACAAGGAGCGCTTCGACTACGTGCGCAAGTTCTCGTTCGAGAAGGGTCTCTTCGGCCAGGGCGCCAAGAGCGTCGATGATATCGGCATCGAGTTCGCCGACGGATCGGTGCTGGGCTCGAAGGACAACATCAAGCTGCGCTTCACGCCCGAGTATCTGAAGCTCGCCGCCGACGGCAAGCTCTGACGCACATGGCTCCGGCGCGGGAGTGGTCCCGCGCCGGACTTCAAGCCTGATCCAACACGCATAAGGTCCGCCATGCCCTCGAACTTCAAATCGCTTCCCATCGTGGATGTTAGCGGTCTCTATTCCGCCGACCTCGCCGCCCGCAAGCGCGTCGCCGACGCGATCGGCGCCGCCTCGCGCGATTCAGGCTTCCTCTACATCGTCGGCCATCCGATCAAAAACGAAACTCGCGACCGCCTGCTCGCCGCCACGAAAGCGTTCTTCGCCCGGCCGCCCGAAGAGAAAATGAAGTCCTACATTGGCCTGTCGAAGTCGCACTCCGGCTACGTCCCACCCGGTGAGGAAGTGTTCTACGGTCAGAAGCCCGATCGCAAAGAAGCGTTCGACGTCTCACTCGACGTGCCCGAAGACGACCCGGAAGTCCTCTCCGGCCGCACACCGATGCTGGGCCCGGTGCAATGGCCGGATGACGCAGAATTCAAAATCGCAGTTGGCGGCTACTACACCGAAGTCGCCGATCTCGCGCGCACGCTCTTTCGCGGCTTCGCCCTCGCTCTCGACCTGCCCGAAAACTACTTCGAGGCCTACCTGAAGAAGCCGCCGAGCCAGCTCCGCCTCATCCACTACCCATTCGCGCCCGATGCTCCCGCCGACGAACCCGGCATCGGCGCCCACACCGATTACGAGTGCTTCACGATCCTGTGGCCGACTGCCCCCGGTCTTGAAGTGATGAACGGCGCCGGCGAATGGATCGACGCCCCACCCATCGAAGGCGGCTTCGTTATCAACATCGGCGACATGCTGGAGGCCTGGACAAATTCGACCTTTGTCGCCACATCCCATCGCGTGCGCAAAGTAAAAGAAGAACGCTATTCCTTCCCCTACTTCGCCGCCTGCGATTATCACACCGTCGTCGAGCCGCTCCCGCAGTTCATTAAGCCCGGCGATAAGCCGCGTTGCGAGCCGCTCGTTGCCGGCGACCATCTGCTCGCGCAAACCGCTCAGACGTTCCAGTACCTGAAGAAGCGCATCGAGGCCGGCACCTTCACGCTGCCCGAAGGCGCGCGCAAGCTGTCGAGCTTCGGCCAGGAAGCCGTCCATGCGAGTGCCACAAAATGACACTTGAAGAGGTCGCCGCAGCCGCGCCACAGACGAACGTACTCCGCGTGCCCGAGTGGGCGCTCGGCTGCGTTCAGCGGCGCTCGATCACGATGGCGACGGGTGTCGAAGACCCGCTCACCCGCGTCTTCTGGGTGCAGGCGCACGGCATGACGGGCGACATCCGCATCCATCCTGCCCGGCCTCAGATCGCGGCCGATACGAACCTCGCGTCACTGGACCGCGACACCTTGAGCCTGCTGGCCAGCGTCGAAGGCGGCGTTGCCACAACGTCGTGGGCCGAACCCGTCATGTCCTGGGCCGACTGGATCGGCTTCCAGCCTTACGACAAGTACCCCGAGCCTGGACTGATGCGCCGCATCGGCGACTGCATGATCGAATTCGCCCCCTCCGGCGCCTACGTCGAAGATTGGCGCTTCCTTCCCAGCGCACCTGGTCTCCTCGCAGGTCTCCAACTCATTTCTGAAACGGACGATTACGGCCGCTCGTCCGCGCGCAACGGCGGCCTGGTCGTTGCCGGCGATCACGCCATCCGCACGCTGGCCCGCCGCGACGAACTCCCTGACGGCACCCGCGCCCAGGATTTTGTCCGAGCCAGCATCGATCCTGTCGCTGCTCTCGCTCGGGTCTTCGACTGCATTACCGACTACATGGTCCGCGACGGCGCCCTCTGGATCATCAACGCCTCCACCGATCCACGCCGCGAAGGACTGCGCGTCGCGCTCACCGGCGATCTTTCGCGCGGCACCGATCCGTCAACCCTGGTGGAAACCGTGACGGGAACTGCCGGCATCACCCAGCGCCTTTGGCGGATCGACAGCCTCGAAGCCGATCACGCTTTCAGCCAGTCAACACCGCTCGGCCCCGATCAGCGCGCATGGCTCGACCGCGAAGCCGACACCCTCCTGGCTCCACTTGAAGCCATCACCTCACGGAAGGTCGCCTGATGCGCATCATCAATCGGCATCCCAGTCGCGGGCTCTACGTCCTGTTGGCCGCCCTGCCGTTCATCGCACTGGCCGTTACCTACAGCATCGGCAGCTACCAGCGTCTCAGCATCAACCCGGCCGATAAGATCCTTCCCTCCGTCACGCAGATGATGAACGCCATGAACGAACTCATGTTCGTTCAGGACAAGCGCACCGGCGACTATCTTTTCTGGGCCGACACGGCCATCAGCCTCTGGCGGCTCGCCTGCGGTATGGGCATATCGATCGCGATTTCCTTGGTCCTCGGCGTGGCAGCCGGCTTCATCCCATGGGTCCGCGCGCTCGTAAAACCCTTCGTGGAAGCCTTTTCCCTGATCCCGCCGATCACCATCCTCCCAATTCTCTTCATCCTGGTTGGACTGGACGAGGCCTCGAAGATCACGCTCATCGCAATCGGCACCGCTCCTCTGATGCTGCGCGCCGTGGCCCTCGCGGTTGAGGAAATTCCCCACGAGATGATCGTCAAGGCGCAGACACTCGGCGCCTCCACTTGGCAGATGATCACGCGTGTCGTGCTCCCGCAGGTCCTGCCTAAACTCATCGTGGCGACGCGGTTTGCGCTCATCCCCGCCTGGATCTTTCTCGTATCCGCCGAAGCCATCGCCGCCGTCAGCGGATTGGGCTATCGCATCTTCCTCGTCCGCCGCTTCCTATCCATGGACGTCATCATTCCTTATGTCCTTTGGATCACGCTTCTCGCCTGGCTGATGGACATCTCCCTTGCCATGCTGCAGCGCCGCCTCTTTCCCTGGTTCCAGCCGGAGAGCAAATCATGACCACCCTCGTCCTGGAAAAAATCTGGAAGGAGTACGGCGATCAGATCGTGCTCGAGAACATCGACATCACGATTGAAAGCGGCTCCTTCGTCGCTCTCGTCGGTCCTTCCGGCTGCGGCAAGACCACGTTGCTCAAAATGCTCCTTGGCGAGGAGCGACCGACCAGCGGCCGCATCCTCCTCGACGGCGTGCCCCTCAAGCCAGAACCCGACTGGGATCGTGGCGTGGTTTTCCAGCGCTATTCGGTTTTTCCGCACCTCACCGTTCTCGGCAACGTGCTCGTCGGCCGCGAATTCGAAAAATCTCGTTTTCTGGGGCGCCTGTTCGGCACCAGACGCGAAGCCGCGGTCGAAGACGCGCGCACACTCCTCAAATCCGTCGGCCTCTCCGATCACGAAGACAAATATCCGGCCGCACTATCTGGCGGCATGCAGCAGCGTCTCGCCCTCGCGCAGGCCCTCATGCGCAAGCCTAAAGTCCTGCTCCTCGATGAACCGTTCGGCGCGCTTGATCCCGGCATCCGTGCCGAAGTCCACGCGCTCATGAATGAACTCTGGGTCGAGCAGGGCATCACCGTCGTCATGGTCACGCACGATTTATCGGAAGCCTTCCGCCTCGGCACGCGCGTTATTGCGCTCGAACGCCGGCGCAATCGTCCTGAAGAAAAGGAACGCTACGGCGCGACCGTCGCACACGATATTGCAGTCTGGCCCCCGAAGAAGAAGACGAAACTCAACGGCAGCGGGATCGTCACCGAAACGCAGCCACTCCTCGCCGCGGACGCCTCAGCGGCCGTCCATTAGCTCGCCACCTTCGGACAGGGACGGCCCTGATCCGGTCATCCGATAATCCCGGGACGACCCGGACTTGGGATTACGCCGCGTTGCCAACCAACGCGGCCGAGCAAGAGGGAGAGTTGCATGTCCGCAGTCATCCACGCCGATACGATGAAGTCCGGCAAGCACTGGTCATTCAGCGTGCGGCGCAACACGCGCCTTCGCCTTACCGACGTCGACGGCGGCGCCAACGTCGCGATGCTCTTCTACAATCCGCAAAACCTCACCGAGCGCTACAATGCGCCCGACACGCTGAAGTGCCAGCACACGTTCCGCCTCACCACCGGCCACTGTCTCTATTCCGATATGGGCCGCATCTTTTGCTCCATTGTCGCCGACACACACGGCTGGCACGACACGGTCTGCGGCAATTCCAATAAAGCGATCGTCGCCAAGAGGTGGGGCGAGGCGCCCTACCAGACGCACCGCAACGACTGGCACCAGAACGGCTTCGATAGCTTTCTCGTCGAACTCGCAAAATACGGCATGAAGCGCCGTGACCTCGCAGCCAACGTCAATTGGTTCAGCAAGGTCGCCGTCGATGAAGCAGGCGTCATCGGCTTTGACCCGTCCGCCGCCAAGCCCGGCGCGACCGTCGAACTGCGCTTCGAGATGGACACGCTTGTCCTCTTTCACACCTGCCCGCACCCGCTTGATCCCGCACCGGAGCACCCGCGCAAGACCGTTCGGTTCGAGTTGTTCGATGGCCCGGCTGCAATGGATGACGATGCCTGCCGACTGTCCGCTCCGGAAAACGGCCGGGGGTTCGAGAACAATCGCATTTTTCACGCCTGCGGCTGCCACTGAGGGAGGGCCGACACATGATCAAGGAAAGCCATCTCTCCGCCGAGAGCGCCAGCTATCGCAAGGTCGTCCCCGCCGGCGACTACTGGATGCACGTCGTCAAGAAAGGCGAGACCTTCCGCATTCTCGACCTCGAAGGCAATCAGGCCGCCGATACGCTCTTTTTCAACGCCGATGATCCGCACGAGCGCTACTCCGCGTGCGACACGGTTCGCGAGCAGGGCAACGTCTTCATCACGGCGGGAACCGTCCTGATGTCGGACCTCTGCCGCCCCATGCTGACCGTCACCGCCGACACGGTAGGCCGTCACGACACCCTCGGCGGCGCCTGCGCCACCGAAAGCAACACGGTCCGCTACGCGCTGGAAAAGTTCTCCATGCACGCCTGCCGCGACAGCTTCCTCCTCGCCGTGGCCGAAAACGAGCACTACGGCCTCGATAAGCGAGACATCGCGCACAACATCAACTTTTTCATGAACGTCCCCGTCACTGCGGAAGGTGGCCTCACCTTCGCCGACGGCCTGTCCGCCCCGGGCAAGTACGTCGAGATGCGCGCCGAAATGAACGTCATCGTTCTCATTTCCAACTGCCCACAGCTCAACAACCCCTGCAATGCCTACAACCCGACCCCGGTCGAGGTTCTCATCTGGGACGCCGGCGCATGAGCATGTTCAAGAAAGTCTTGATCGCCAACCGCGGCGCCATTGCCTGCCGCATCATTCGCACGCTCGACAAGATGGGCATTGCGAGCGTCGCAGTCTATTCGGAAGCCGATCGTCACTCGCGCCACGTCGCGCTGGCGACCGAAGCAGTGTGCATCGGCCCCGCGCCCGCCGCACAAAGCTATCTCAACGTCGATCGCATCCTGGAAGTCGCACGCGAAACCGGCGCAGAGGCCATCCACCCCGGCTACGGCTTCCTCTCCGAAAATCCTGACTTCGCTGAAAGCTGCGCCAACGCCGGCATCGCCTTCATCGGCCCGACGCCGAACCAGATGCGCGCGTTCGGCTTGAAGCACAAAGCCCGCGAGTTGGCGCTCGCAGCCGGCGTCCCCCTCGCCCCCGGCTCCGGTCTGATCCGCGACCTCGACCACGCCCGCGAAGAAGCCGCCCGCATCGGCTATCCCGTCATGCTGAAGAGCACCGCAGGCGGCGGCGGCATCGGCTTGCAGCTTATCGCCACCGAAGCCGAACTCGCGCCCATGTACGAGCGCGTCGAACGGCTTGCCCGCAACAACTTCAAAGACGCCGGCCTCTTCTTAGAAAAATACGTCGCCCGCGGACGCCACATCGAAGTGCAGCTCTTCGGTGATGGCGAAGGCAATGTCGTCGCTCTCGGCGAACGCGACTGCTCTGCCCAGCGCCGCAATCAGAAAGTCATCGAGGAGACACCCGCGCCGGGCCTCTCCGACGCAACGCGCAAGGAACTCTGGAACACCGCCATAGCGCTCGGCAAGTCGGTGAATTACGCCAGCGCCGGCACCGTCGAGTTTCTCTACGACAGCGACACAAACGCGTTCTACTTCCTCGAAGTGAACACGCGCCTCCAGGTCGAACACGGCGTCACGGAAGAAGTCACCGGCGTCGATCTCGTCGAATGGATGGTTCGCCAGGCGGCAGGCGAATGCCCGCCGCTGGATCAATCGAAAATCGCACCGTGCGGCGCGTCGATCCAGGTCCGCCTGTACGCCGAAGACCCCGGCCGCGACTTCCGCCCCAGCGCCGGATTGCTCACCCACGTCTCATGGGCGCCCGATGCGCGCATCGAAACCTGGGTCGAGAGCGGCAGCGAAGTCTCGCCTTTCTACGATCCCATGATCGCCAAGATCATCGTGCGCGGATCGACGCGCGCTGAAGCGCTGACGAAAATGCAAGCGTCACTCGCGGCAACCCGCATCGGCGGCCTCGAAACAAATCTCGATTACCTGCGCCAGCTCGCATCATCCGATGTACTGGCCGACGGCGAGATGCTGACCCAGACACTCGCCACTTTCGCCTACGAAGCGCCGACCATCGAAGTGCTCGTCCCCGGCACACAATCGACAATCCAGGACTGGCCGGGTCGCACCGGCTACTGGGCCGTCGGCGTGCCGCCATCCGGGCCGATGGATCACCTCTCCTTCCGCTACGCCAACAAGCTTGCCGGCAACGCCGGAAGGCGCACCCGGCCTCGAAATCACGCTCGCCGGTCCCACGCTCAAGTTCAACACCGCCGCCGTCATCGCACTCACCGGCGCGGAAATCCCTGCCACGCTCGACGGCGTTCCCATTCCGATGTGGCAGCCAGTTCCCGTAAAAGCCGGCGCAACACTAAAGATCGGTACGGTCTCCAGCGCCGGAGCACGCGCCTATCTTGCCGTGCGCGGCGGCTTCGACGTTCCTCTCTATCTCGGCAGCGCGTCCACATTCACGCTTGGAAAATTCGGCGGCCACGGCGGTCGTGCCCTCATGACGGGCGACATCCTCCACATCGCCGGATCATACGCAGCGGAACCGCCCGACATAACCGGCCCCGCACCCCTCGCTCCTTCCCTGCGGCCTGCCATGGCGCATCGTTGGGACATTGGCGTGCTCTACGGCCCCCACGGCGCACCTGACTTCTTCACGCCCGAGGACATCGAGATGTTCTTCGGCACCGATTGGGAAGTGCACTACAATTCCAATCCCACCGGCGTCCGCCTCATCGGCCCCAAACCGCAATGGGCCCGCCGCGACGGCGGCGAAGCGGGTCTCCATCCAAGCAACATCCACGACAACGCCTACGCCATCGGCGCCATCGACTTCACCGGCGACATGCCCGTAATCCTCGGTCCCGACGGGCCCTCGCTCGGCGGCTTCGTCTGCCCCGCCACGATCGTTGCAGCCGAACTCTGGAAGCTCGGCCAGCTCCGCCCCGGCGACAAGGTCCGCTTCGTCCGGCTCACACCTCACGAGGCAGCCGCGCGTGAAGCGGTCCAAAACATCGAGATCGCAACGCTGGCCTCAGCACCCTCCGCAGCAGCGCCCGATGCCATCTTGCTCGGCGCCGACGACTGCATTGTCTCCGTCCGCGATGCGAAGAACGGCCTGCCCCGCGTCGTCGCGCGTCGCGCCGGCGACAAGTACCTGCTCATCGAATATGGCGATCTCGTCCTCGACCTCGAACTGCGCTTCCGTGTCCATGTCCTGATGACGCGCCTGGAAGAAAAGAACCTTGCCGGTATCCTCGATCTGACACCCGGCATTCGCTCCCTTCAAATTCATTACGACAGCCTTTCGCTTCCCGCTCGCCAAGCTGCTCGCGACCCTCTCCAGCATCGAAGACGGCATGGGCGACATCGGCGACATCGAGGTCCCCTCGCGCATCGTCCACATGCCGCTCTCCTGGGACGATCCTCAAACGCAGCTCGCCATCGACAAATACATGCAATCGGTCCGCGCCGACGCGCCGTGGTGCCCCTCCAACATCGAGTTCATCCGCCGCATCAATGGCCTCGACGCCATCGCCGACGTCAAGCGCATCGTCTATGGCGCGAGCTACCTCGTGCTGGGCCTCGGCGACGTCTATCTCGGCGCGCCCGTCGCCACACCCGTCGATCCGCGCCACCGCCTCGTCACAACCAAATACAATCCCGCCCGCACGTGGACCCCTGAGAACGCCGTCGGCATCGGTGGCGCCTACATGTGCGTCTACGGCATGGAAGGCCCCGGCGGCTATCAGTTCGTCGGTCGCACCGCTCAGGTCTGGAATCGGTTCCACGTCACACGCGAATTCGAAGCTGGCAAACCCTGGCTCTTGCGCTTCTTCGATCAGATCCGGTTCTTCGAAGTGTCAGGCGAAGACCTCCTCTCCTTCCGCGACGCCTTCCTCACCGGCAAGGCCGGCATGAAGATCGAGGAGACCACCTTCTCACTCGCTGCCTACCGCAAGTTTCTCACCGACAACGCCGAAGCCATTCGCGCCTTCAAGACCACGCAGCAATCCGCATTCGAAGCCGAACGCGGCCGCTGGCAGGAGAGCGACCGCGCAGGCGCCATCCTGAATGACGTCGGAACTGCCGATGTCGGCGACGACATTCTGGCGGCGGGCCATACCGCCGTGCAAAGCCCTGTCCCCGGCGCGGTTTGGAAAATCGCCGTCGAGCAAGGCAAGCGCGTCCTGGCAGGAGATGTTCTGGTGATCGTGGAATCGATGAAGATGGAAATGCTGGTCCACGCGCCGAGCGACGGCATCGTGCACGAGCTGAAATGCAGCGAAGGCCGCGCGGTTTCTCTCGGCCAGACCCTCGTCGTCCTGGCGGAGGACGCAGCATGATCGTGTCCCTCGACATCGCCACGCTGACGCAAGCCTACGCCACCGGCACGCTCTCGCCAGAAGCCGTCCTCACCTGCATTTACAATCGCATCGCGGTGGAGGGCGAACGTCCGGTCTGGATCAGCGTCGTCCCACGCGCCGAAGCCATGGCCAAACTCAAGACCGCGCCGAAAGGGCCACTGTGGGGCGTCCCGTTTGCGGTCAAGGACAACATCGACGTGGCCGGCTTGCCAACAACCTGCGCCTGCCCGGAGTTTGCCTACACCCCGGCGCGAAGTGCGACCGTCGTAGAACGGCTTGAGCAAGCCGGCGCCATTCTGATCGGCAAAACCAACCTCGATCAGTTCGCCACCGGCCTCGTCGGCACACGATCACCCTACGGCATCCCTTCGAGCGTCTTCGATGCGGATTACATTTCCGGTGGTTCCAGTTCCGGGTCAGCCGTCGCCGTCGCAAGCGGTCTTGCCGCCTTCTCGCTCGGCACCGACACCGCCGGATCCGGACGCGTGCCCGCTGGCTTCAACAACATCGTTGGATTGAAGCCGACCAAAGGCCTTCTCAGCGCCCGCGGTGTCGTCCCCGCCTGCCGAACGCAGGATACCGTCTCGATCTTCGCGCTGACCACCGCCGATGCTGCCCGCGTTCTCGATATCGCCGCCGGATACGATGCCGAAGATAGCTATTCTCGCACTTGGCCACGCCCGCGCGTTTACGAACCTCTTCCAAACGGTCTGCGCGTCGGTGTTCCCGCCGAACCCCTCGAATTTTGCGGCGATAGCGAATGCGAACGGCTGTATGGGCTTGCCGTCGAGCGACTGCGCGAGCTTGGTTGCGATATCGTCCCCTTCGACTTCAACCCGTTCCGTGAAGCAGCAGCCCTTCTCTATTCGGGACCCTGGGTCGCCGAGCGCCTCGCCGCCATCAAAGACTTCGCTTCGAAGAAGCCGGACTCGATCCATGACGTGGTGCGCGGCATCATCGTCGGCGCCGAAAAGATCTCAGCCGTCCAAACGTTCGAAGGCATGTATCGGCTGGCAGACTTGGTCCGACGCGCGCAAGCCGAATGGGCCAAGATGGACACGCTCATCCTTCCCACGTCTCCCACGACCTACAAGATCAGCGAAGTGCTGGCCGATCCGATCCGCCTCAATTCGAACCTCGGCCTCTACACCAACTTCGTCAATCTGATGGACATGTCGGCACTCGCTGTCCCTGCGGGCTTTCGTCAGAACGGATTGCCCGTCGGCGTGACGATCATGGGCCGCGCATTTGCGGACGCGAAGCTTGCCGTGCTCGGCGACGCGCTGCATCGCACGCTGGCGGAGTCACGGCTGGGCGCGACCTCAATGCCTCTGTCAGCGACCCCCGCCATCGCAACGACGCCGTCGAAGCTCATTCAAGTTGCCGTCGTCGGCGCACACCTTACTGGCCAGCCGCTGAACAGTCAGCTCGTCGAGCGTAACGCCCGCCTCGTCCGCACGACGCGCACCGCCCCTGGCTACAGCTTCTATGCGCTCGCCAACACAACGCCCGCCAAGCCCGGGCTTGTTTGCGACGGCAAGGGAGCCGGCAACATCGAAGTCGAAGTATGGGAGATGGACGACGCGGCGTTTGGATCGTTCGTGGCACTCATCCCCGCGCCGCTCGGCATCGGGACCGTCAAGCTAGCCGACGGTTCGAGCGTCAAAGGGTTCGTGTGTGAATCGCACGCCATCAGCGATGCAGAGAACATCACGCACACCGGCGGCTGGCGGGCATGGCTCGCGGCAAAGCGCGCTTAGACCCCAGCGGCCTGCCGTGATTTCCACCAGCGCGTGAGGCTGACTTCGACCTGCCGCCGACGGCGGCGAACGAAGGCCCAGTCGACAGACAGAATAAAGAGGCCGAGCGGTAGCATCCAGATTCCAAGAACCGGCAAAAAGCTGAACACGCCCCCGAATACAAATGCGAGCCCAAGCAAAGTTCTGCCTAGCCGCGTCTGCGGCAGCTTCTGACGCCGGGACCGTATCCACTCTGAAAGTTCAGCAGCATCCAGCGATCGCGGTATGAGCCCGGGTCCGCCCTCGTTCGGCGACTGCCAGTTCCAAAATCCAGCCATCAGATCCTCCGTCGAAAAACGGGCGTCGCCTTGAGCGCAAGAGCATCGCGGAGCAATGCCATCTTTTTGAGGTGGTACGAATACTCCAGGGTGCTTTTAAGGCGACCATATGAGCTCGGAACAAGTGAAGAGCCGGTACGCACGAGTTATCCGCAACCTTCCTCAACCCCATATAGGAATCCTTATTTGTTGTGCCAAGGCATCGAAACAACCGATCGCCATTGAGCGCAAAAGCGGTTGCCGTAAGGCCGAACACTCTCCACTTAACGGATGTCGGCACACGATGCTGGCGCCCAACTTGGAGGCCAAATTGCTTGATTATTCGCGATTGAGCGCAATGCTTGCTGGTCTACTTGGCGGAACAAGCATTGCTCAGGCCATGACGCCATCGGCAGCGAGCCTGGAAGACGTTCTGCACAATGTTGGCGTTGATCCAAGTTCGCTCTCAGGATTGACGCCCGCTGCCGTTCAGCAATTGCTCGCCGATCACGGCATCGACCCTTCGACTGTCGTGGACGGGCAAATCGAACAGCTGTTCACAAATTTAGGCCTCGACGCGCAAGGCATCGATGCCATTTCAGCTTTGTGGTCCGACGGGTCTCCCAACGGCCACGAGTGAGAGCGGTGCGTTCATCGCCCGCTTTCGAAGACGGCAGCCCGCAACCCCCCGTATCCCCCGGCGGGCTGCCGTCCTATCACTTCCAATGTCAGCCGAAACGAGCCCGGCTCGCCTCCATGGTATCTTCGAATGTTCGAAGCCCAGTGGTGGGTGCGCAAACAAGCGCTGCCATGTTTCCAGGTTTGTGCTCGTTGCGGTACATGCGCATGTGCGCCTTGGGGATGTTCTCCCACGAAAACACTTCCGACAGGCACGGGTCCACTCGGCGGTCGATCACAAGCCGGTTCGCGAGAGATGCCTGATTGAGGTTTGCGAAGTGCGATCCCTGCACACGCTTCTGATGCATCCAAAGATAGCGCGCATCCAGGGTCAGATTGTAGCCCGTGGTTCCGGCGCAGATGACGACCATGCCGCCACGCTTCACGCAGAACACAGACACGGGAAACGTCGATTCGCCCGGGTGCTCGAACACCATATCGACGTTGTTACCCTTGCCTGTGATGTCCCAGATCGCCGCGCCAAACTTGCGCACGTCCTTGAACCACGCTTGATACTCCGGCGTGCCAACCTTCGGCATCTGACCCCAGCAACTGAAGTCCTTCCGGTTGAGAACCGCTCGCGCGCCCAACTGCATGACGAAATCGCGTTTATCAGAATCCGACACCACGCCGATCGCATTGGCCCCGGCTGTCGAACACAGCTGCACCGCCATTGAACCGATGCCGCCAGACGCACCCCAGATGAGAACATTGTGCCCAGGCCGCAGCGTGTGCGGCCGATGGCCGAACAGCATCCGATACGCCGTTGCGAGCGTCAGCATGTAGCAGGCGCTCTCTTCCCACGTCAGATGCTTCGGACGCGGCAACAACTGCCGATCCTGCACACGCGTGAACTGCGCGAACGAACCGTCCGGCGTCTCGTAGCCCCAGATCCGCTGTGACGGCGACAGCATCGGATCGCCGCCATTGCATTCCTCATCGTCGCCGTCATCCTGATTACAATGAATGACGACCTCGTCCCCGACCTTCCAACGCTTGACGGCCGAGCCGACCGCCCAGACGATCCCCGCCGCATCAGATCCCGTGACGAGATAGGGTGCGCCATGCACGTCGAACATCGAGATCGGCTGGCCGAGACACGCCCAAACGCCGTTGTAGTTGACGCCCGCGGCCATCACGAGAACCAGAACGTCATGGCTGTCGAGTTCCCAGACAGGAAGTGTCTCGATCAACATCGCGGTATCCGGCGGCCCGTGCCGCTCGCGGCGGATGGACCAGCCGTACATTTTCTTCGGCACATGTCCGAGCGGCGGTATTTCACCGACTTCGTAGATGTCCTTTTTGCCGGGCAGAATGGCGGGAGCGGGAAGATCCGCATCCACCGTCATCAAAGTCGCTGCTTGACCCACGGAGCGCTCCCTAAGATTGAGCGGCTGCACAGATGCGCGGGCATAGCCTGACGACCCGGCTTGGCAACCAGAGGCAAGACGCTAGGCAAATGCTGCGTTTGCGAGAAATGAATTGTCAGAATGGAAATCATTGAGAAACACAATGATCCACTCGAGGCTGATCACCCCAGGCAGCGCACGATGTGGTCCCTGAGTTTGGCAACCGGCGCCTTCAGGCTTGGGCCCGACAAAAGCGCAATTTCGGTATCCTTCAGATCAGGCAGAGGATCCCCATCGATGGCGTGCAATCCATGCGGCACCATCTCCTTGGGCAGCACCGAAATACCCAGACCCGCTCTTACTGCCGCGATCGATCCCGCCAGTGACCCACAAGTATACGCGATCCGCCACGTCCGCCGCGCGCGATCGAGCGATTCGATTGCCCGCTTGCGATAAACGCACGGCTCCGGCGAGACCACGAGCGGCAACGGACCGCTGCCATGCACGTAGTCGTGCTGTCCGGCTACCCAGACCAGAGGTTCCCGCCAGACCCGCACACCGCCACTGCCCGCGGAGCGCTCGCGCTTCAGCAAAACGATATCAAAATCGCCCTTTCTGAAGCCTTGCGCCAAGTTGAGCGTCAGGTCGCACGTGACTTCCAAGGCGACCGAAGGGTAAGCCTGGATAAATCGCGCGAGGATGTCCGGCAGGTGCTGCGTGGCAAAATCCTCCGGCGTCCCAAGCCGCACGACGCCCTGCATCTGAGGCTCGTGCGTCAACGACACCACCTCGTCGTTGAGATCGAGAATTTTTTGTGCGTAGGCGAGCACCGCCTCACCTTCCGGTGTGAGTTCCACAGACCTCGGCGTGCGGTCGAGCAGCCGCTGCCCCAGCGCATCCTCGAGCCGTTTGATTTGCAGCGAAACAGTCGATTGCTGCCGCATGAGACGTTCCGCCGCGCGGGTGAAATTCCGCTCCGAAGCGATCACCACGAAGGTGCGAAGCAGGTCGATATCGAGATTGATGAGGGATTTCGGCATGACACTTTCGATATGATTTAGGGTATTGATGGTAGTGTCGCCTATTATCAATTTCCATGGCAAATCGGTTTTTCCTATCTCGCAGCGCCTGCCGGTCTACCGCAACGCACCATGATGCGGTTCGAACCAGCCTGCGTGTCCAAATGGAGATAGGCCCATGGGCTCAGCCCTCGACCTCGCCACCACCAACTTGCTCTCCCCGATGGTCCTGTTCTTCGTCCTGGGCCTTGCGGCGACACTCGCCCGATCTGACCTCTCGGTTCCAGAAGCCTTTGCCAAAGCCATGTCGCTTTATCTGATGCTTGCGATCGGGTTCAAAGGCGGGGTCGGCGTCGCCCAGCACGGCCTGGAGTTGAAGCTCGGCTTTGCTCTCCTTGCCGGCATCATCCTGAGCGCGCTCATTCCGCTCGTCGCATTTCGCTTGCTGATCGCCACGAGCACCCTGCCGCGCGTCGACGCAGCCGCTGTCGCCGCACACTACGGCTCGATATCGATCGTCACCTTCCTCGCAGCCACGCAGGCACTCACGGGCAGCGGGATACAGTACGAAGGCTACATGGTCGCCGTGGCCGCAGCGATGGAGACACCCGCCATCATGGCCGCCCTTTGGCTCGCGCGAACGGGCGAGCAGCGGATGGACGGATCAACCCTGCACGAAGTTCTGCTCAACGGTTCGATCGTGTTGCTTGTGGGCTCCTTCATCATCGGCATCATCACCGGTCCGGAAGGCTTGAAAGCCATCGCGCCCTTCATCGTCGATCCCTTCAAAGGCATTCTCTGCCTGTTCTTGCTCGATATGGGGATCATAGCGGGCCGCGGTCTGCGCGAAGGCCGCAAGCACCTCACAACCCCTGTGGTCCTCTTCGGGCTTTACATGCCGCTCATCGGCGGCGCGCTTGGAGCGGCGGCAGCCATGGCTGTCGGCCTCTCGGTGGGCGGAACGGCCTTGATGATCACGCTCGCTGCGAGCGCGTCCTACATCGCCGTACCGGCCGCCCTTCGATTGGCGCTCCCCGAGGCACGGCCGGCCATTTACATCCCGCTTTCGCTCGGCGTCACATTCCCCTTCAATCTGACGCTCGGCATCCCGCTCTATGTCACCCTGGCGACCGCACTCCATTGAGGTTCCGATCATGAAAACCTACCCCAAAAAGCGCATCGACATCATGGTCGAAGCTCCCCTGATGCAACGGGTTCTGGCGCTTCTCGATCAGCAGGGCGTAAGCGGATACACCGTTCTCTCGGTCCTTGCCGGCCGCGGCAAAGACGGCGCATGGCACAGAGACGGTGTCGTCGGACGTGCCGGAGCACTCGTGATGGTCATTTGTATTCTCGACGAGACGCGCGTCGACGAAGTCCTGCAGCCGCTCTTCAAGCTGGTCTCGCGTCAAATCGGAATTGTCACCGTGTCGGATGTTCAGGTCATCCGGCCCGAACAATTCACTTGAAGCACGCCGCATCGGAGCGAAAGCGCACGCTCTATCTGCCCAACACATAAAGTCCGGGCGCCGGGGCCAGAGGGGCAAACCCGCGGTCCGGCGCCCCCATCGCCGGCGGAGCGCCCGGCTCACCCGATCGCTCTTCCAGCCAACCCGCCCAAGCCGGCCACCATGAACCATCCCGCACGGGCGTCTCCATCGCCCATGTATCCGGATCGGTGTGCACTTGCGCTTCCTGATGAGTGGACATCCGATAGCTTCGGTGCCGGTGCCCAGGCTCCGAAATGATGCCGGCGTTGTGCCCGCCTTCCGTCAAGACAAACGTCACGTCCGTATCGGTGAGCGCAATCCACTTGTAAACCGATCGCCATGGCGCAACGTGATCCTTGACTGTACCGACGCAGAATATCGGTTGCCGAATGTCACCGAGCGACACCGGCCGCCCGTCAACGGTGTACCTCCCCTCCGCCAGATCGTTGCCGAGATAGAGCCGCCGCAGATAATCGGCGTGCATCCGGTATGGCATGCGCGTCGTGTCGGCGTTCCAGGCCAGCATGTCGGTCATCGGCGAACGCTCGCCGAGCAGATAATGGCGCATCACCCTCGACCAGATGAGATCGTTTGACCTCAGCAGCTGGAATGCGCCTGACATCTGTTTCGCATCGAGAAATCCCTGCTCCCACATGAGATCTTCCAGAAACTGGAGCTGGCTCTCGTTGATGAAAAGCTGCAATTCGCCGGGCTCGGTGAAATCCACCTGCGCTGCAAGAAACGACAGGGACGCAAACGGAGACGTTCCGTTCCGCGCCATGGCCGCAGCGGCAATGGCGAGCAGGGTCCCTCCCAGGCAATACCCGGCACCGTGAATCGCCTTGCCCGGAACGATGGCGCTGATGGCCTCGACTGCTGCGAGAACCCCCTGACGGCGATAATCGTCGAGTGACGTATCGCGCATCGACGGATCCGGGTTTTTCCACGAGATCGCAAAGACCGTAAACCCGCGATCGACAAGGTATTTGATCAGGGAGTTTTCCGGCGAAAGATCGAGAATATAATACTTCATGATCCAGGCCGGCACCACGAGCACGGGTTCCGGCCGCACCGTCTCTGTGCTGGGACTGTACTGAATGAGTTCCATGAGCGCGTTACGCAGCACCACTTTTCCGCGCGTCACCGCCACCGTCTCGCCGGGCAGGTACGCATCCGCACCCACCGGCGGCCGGCCGCCCTGCATTCGGTCCCAGTCTTCGATCAGGTTTTGCCACCCGCGCAAAAGGTTGCGCCCGCCTTCAGCGACCGTTCGCTCGACCACGTCGGGATTGGTAAAAATGAAATTCGAAGGCGAGAACACGTCGAGGATCTGGCGCGCGGTGAAGGCCACCATGCGTTCGTGCTGCATCGAGACGCCGGGTACATTCGTCGTTGCGACGTGCCACCACTGCTGCGTCAACAAGTGTGCCTGATACCACGTGTTGAATGGCCAGCGCTGCCAACCTTGAGACTCGAACCGGTGATCCTGCGGCAGAGGCTCGATGCACGGCCCCTGTTGATTCATGCCCAGTGCGCAGCGCCACGCATGCTGCTGCAGCCGCAAGGTCTTCCGCCACGCCTTGTCCGCTAGCTGCAGGCGCTTGCCAGGTGACGTTGCCAGATGGGCCGCCCAGTCAAGATACGCGCCCACCAGCGAGGCCGGCGAAAGCCCGGACGTCAGCTTGGCCAGCGAAGCGTGCGACACGCGATCAAGAACTTCTGCGAGCGCGGTGGCGGAGTAGCTGTCCTTCTCACCCAATCCGAGGCTGTAGTTTAAACTCGGCAGGAATGTCGCCGGCATACTGAATGCCTGTGTCGGTTGGACTGTTGCACCAACCGGCTTGATCTCGGCCATTGCGTCTCTCCATGCGGTGCCCCCGACAGCGGGAACCTTGCAGGCTTTCGACGTTATCTAGAGCGCTCGTCGTCTCACCTCATTTGAGATGGATCAACGCAGGCGCCAAACACTGAGCGAACACTTGGCGCCAGACATAATCACTCACGCCAGCCAGCCGAGAAACTCCGGCTACGGACGATGAGTGCGCCGGGAGAGTGCGCCATGACAAACCGTTCGCTCATGACGATCGTGAAGGACCAAAACCCGCTCATCCTCAACGCCAACTCATCCGTCCGCGCCGCCTGCGCCGAGATGTGCCGGAGCCGCGCGGGGTCGGTTCTCGTCGTCGATGATCAGCAACGTCTTTGCGGCATCTTCACCGGACGCGACGCCGTTCGCGTCATGGCGAACCACCCGGCAGAAGGCGAGATCCTGCTATCTGAATGCATGACGGCCGAACCCGTCACGATCGGTCCTAAAGCCCGCGCCATCGACGCACTCCGCCTCATGTCGGACGGCGGTTTCCGCCACCTCCCCGTTGTCGACAACGGCCGCATCTGGGGCATCGTTTCCCGCAGCGATTTCCTCGGTTCCGAAATCGAACGTCTCGATGAGGACGAGCACCTTGCCCAATGTATCTGGTAGGCGGGTCTGAAGCCCGCCCCCGCCATTGACGCTGCCAATCGTCCGACCATGGAAGCCTCGCCGAAGCACCATCGACCATGGTCTTAAGACCATGGTCTGAATCGCATCGGACTTCGGGGGCCGTGATCCACGCGACGTTGGCCCGTGTGAGCAGCCAATGTCTTATGAAAGTGTAACTTCGCGTGCTGAGGCGTGACAAACCCTATCGGCCGCGGAGAACTTCTGGTTAGCGAAGTCCAATCCGCCGGCACTATTCGATACGGGTGACGCCGCCAGCCACGCGAGGAGCGCGTGATGGCCTCGATCGTTTGTTTTGCCGCTGAATTCCAGTGTGCATTGGGCCGCAGTCCCCGCGTGATGCGGTTTTTCAACGCGCTCCCTTCCCCGTTCCATTCCTTTGCCCGTTCCGCAGCCAGCCGCACCACGCCGGCCGCGCGGAGTGTCGCATCGGCTTTGTCTTTCAACCTCTTCGCGTCTTGACGCCTAACGCCCACGGAGATCCACCATGGTTACGATGATCCGCAGCGACCTCGATTTCATCCTCGCTCAGATCAAGATCGCTGAGGCTGACGCGGCAGGCGTCGACCTGATCGCGTCAGGCATTCTCCCAAACTCGGAAGTTCCGTGGGGTCTGCGCCGCGTTGATGGCTCGAACAACAACCTGATAACGGGCCAGGAAGCCTACGGCGCCGCCGGCGAACTGTTCCCGCGCACCGAACCTGCATTCCGCCCGAACGATCAAGACGGCGACAGCCTGTTGTTCGGACCGCCTGGCACACCGTCCATCCCTGGTACGACCTGCTGACCAACACGAACTACGGTGTGATCGCGGCCAATAACCCCGCCATCACACGCGGCATCCAGCCGGGCGACGTCGTCGACGCCGATCCGCGTATCATCTCCAATCTGATCGTCGACCAGACCGCCAACAATCCCGCCGCCCTGTTCAAAGCGCTGCAGGACGCCGGCCTGAGCAACGCGGACGCTTTTACCCAACTCGAAGTCATCACCGCCGCCGTCGATGCCGTGAAGACGGCACGAGCGGAAGCTGCCGGTTCATCGGCAGCCGTCGCCGCGGCAGCGTCGGCAGTGACCGTCGCCCAACAGAATTCTGAATACCGCGATCGCGAATGCCGATCCCGTCTTTGCATCGACCCTGAGCACATATCAGACCGCATCGGCCCTGGCCAGCGCAGCTGACGGCCGCTGTCGCCAATGTGCAGAACCTGACAGCTACCTGGCAGTCTGCAAATCGACAGTCGGCGCCACCGACGCTGACGACCTCACTGCACTGTCGAATGCTAAAGCGCCGTAGACGCATTGTTGGCTTTGGCTAACTGACATCGTCGCCGCGCTTGCAGACCGACGCGAACGTGTTGCCGGCCGATCTTCAGGCTGCTCAGTCACTGGCGACGAGCATCCAGTCGAATCTCGTGACGCCTCTTAACACGATCAATCTGACCGATGGCATCGACCTCTTTGACGGATTTCGCCGCTACGTTTGCGGAAACGTCAGGCAAGCAACAGTGTAGCCTCTGTCCGCCAGTCTGCTGACAGCACAGATCGAAGCTGCGCTCGACAGCCCCGCGCTGACCGATCCAGGTGTCGTTGCCGCCCAAGCCGCGCTCGATATCGCGGTGGGAGCCTATGACACCGCAATCGCGACAGCCGCCACCGAGAGTGCCGCTGCCACCACTGCCGCCAATGCACTCGGCACCCTTCTTGAGACCAACGGCATCACGATCGAAGACGCCCCGCTCCGTCCGGGCGAGACAACGCCGGACATCCTCAAAGCTACCCTCTACATCGGCAACGTCGCAGCCGACGAAGGCCTCTCTGCACCCTTCAACGGCTGGATGACACTCTTCGGCCAGTTCTTCGATCACGGCCTCGACCTCGTTGCCAAGGGCGGCTTCGGCACCGTCTACATTCCGCTCCAGCCCGATGATCCGCTCTACGTGCCGGGCTCGGCCACGAACTTCATGGCATTGACGCGCGCCACGGTGAACGCTGCAGGCGAAGCCACCAACCTCGTGACGCCATTCGTCGACCAGAACCAAACCTACACGTCGAATTCATCGCACCAGTTCTTCCTGCGCGAGTACGTCCTCGTTGACGGCAAGCCGCAAGCTACCGGGCGGCTGCTCGACGGCAGCGACGCATCGGGCGGCGGCCTCGCCACCTGGGCCGACGTGAAGGCGCAAGCCAAGAACATCCTCGGCATCGAACTCAACGACCAGGACATCCATCACGTCCCTGAAATCGTCATCGACGCCTACGGCAACTTCATTCCGGATACCGTCACAGGCTTCCCGCAGCTCGTGTCCGTTCGATCGACCCTGCACGACGGGTCGTCGTGACCGGCGTTCGCCGTCGGCAACATTGCCAACCCTCCGCAAAAACCGCCGACGGTTTCGTCTCAACAGGCGTCGCATTCCTCGACGATATCGCCCACACAGCCAACCCTGGCGCTGGCGAGCAGGCTGATGACGACGCCGCCGTCGGGCTCGCCGGAAGCAACACCGGCTTCTACGACAACGAACTTCTCGACGCGCACTACATCACCGGCGACGGCCGCGGTAACGAGAACATCGGTCTCACCGCCGTCCACCACGTGTTCCACTCCGAACACAACCGCCAAGTCGACCTGATCCAGAACCTGCTTGTCGACGAAGCCAAGACGGCACTGGCCGAACTGGACGCTGCGACCACTCCGGCCGAAATCGCCAATGCACAGGCCATTCTCACCGACAAGCTGGACGTTCCTCAACGAATGGCTCGACGCGACCGATCAGCATCGGCAGACCTGGCAACACGCAAGCGTCGCTAGCTTCGACTGGAACGGCGAACGCATCTTCCAGGCCGCCAAGCTCCCGACCGAGATGCAGTACCAGCATCTCGTCTTCGAAGAATTCGCCCGCAAGGTGCAGCCCGCCGTCAACCTCTTCAACGACTACGACGGCACGCTCGATCCCGCCATCCTCGCCGAATTCGCGCACACCGTTTATCGCTTCGGCCACTCGATGCTGACCGAAACGGTCGATCGCTATGACGCCGAATGGAATTCGCTTGGCACGAGCGGGGCGTCGACCGGCGATCAGATCGGCCTCATCGAAGCCTTCCTCAATCCGCTCGAATTCGCGGCCAGCGGTCATGACCGCCGAAGAAGCGGCCGGCGTCATCGCCCAGGGCATGACGCGCCAGCGCGGCAGCGAAATCGACGAATTCGTCACCGAAGCACTGCGCAACAACCTCGTCGGCCTGCCGCTCGACCTCGCGGCACTGAACATTGCGCGCGGCCGCGAAACCGGCGTTCCGACCCTCAATGCCGCCCGCGCCGACTTCTACGAAGGCTCCGGCGACGCGCAGGTGAAGCCCTACGCGAGCTGGTTCGAGTTCATGCAGAACTTGAAGAACCCGGCGTCCGTCATCAACTTCATCGCCGCCTACGGCACGCACGAAACGATTCTCGCCGCCGACAACGGTCGAAGCCAAGCGCGACGCCGCCACGCTGCTCGTCCTCGGTGGCGCGGGCGCACCGCGACCGATCGCCTCGACTTCCTCAACGCTCGCGGCACATACGCTGAGCGTGATGCCGAAGCTCGGCGGCCTCAACAACGTCGACTTCTGGATCGGCGGCCTGGCCGAGAAGAAGCTCCTCTTCGGCGGCATGCTCGGCTCCACCTTCAACTTCGTCTTCGAAGCCCAGCTCGAAGCCCTCCAGAACGGCGACCGCTTCTACTACCTCTCGCGTCTCGCCAACCTCAACCTCACCGCTCAGCTCGAGAACAACAAGTTCTCCGAGATGATCCACCGCAACACGACGGCGACGCACCTTCCCGGCGACGCCTTCGCACGTCCCGACTTCTTCCTCGAAGTCGACCAGACCAAGCAGTTCAACGCCGGATCTCGGGCCATTGACGGAATCGACGATCCGACGACGGCGACGACCGATGCGAACATCGATCCGTTCCTTCGGTGCAGCCTCCGGCGGCGGCACTAGCGGCGCCGTCATCCGCACGGACGTCACGATCAATGACGGCATCTGCCGAACGCTCGAATTCACCGGCGCCGAACACGTCGTTCTCGGCGGCACCGAGCGGCAATGACTATCTCATCGGCGGCAACGGCGACGACACGCTCTGGGGCGATGGCGGCGACGACCGCCTCGAAGGCGGCGACGGCAACGACTTCATCTTCGGCGGTGACGGCAACGACATCATCACCGACGTGTTCGGCATCGACGAAATCCGCTCCAGCGCGGGCGATGACGTCGTCAGTGTCGGCCGCGGCATCAAGCTGATCATCACCGATACCGGCAACGACTGGGTCTGGGGCGGCGTCGACGACGACGAAGTGCTCGCCGGTCAAGGCGACGACTTCGTCAACGGCGGCGACGGTGCGGACTTCCTCATCGGCGGCGAAGGCAACGACTGGCTCGAATCGGGCACCGAAAACGGCCTGATGCTCGGCGACAACGGCGACCTCGTGCAGGGCCTGCCGATCAAGCGCTCGCGTCGACAGCCGCATCGTCGGCCACGACGTTCTTGTCGCCACCGGCGGCAACGCCGACTTCGACGCCGAAACCGGCGACGACATCATGGTCGGCGGCCTCGGCACCGATCGCTTCTTCGGCCAGTTCGGCTTCGACTGGGCGACCTACAAGAACGATCCGTTCGGCCTTGAAGCCGATATGAACAACCGCCTGTTCGCGCCTCCGTCGCTCCCGGCATCTCCGGGCGCGATCCTCGACCGCTATGCGCAAACCGAGGCGCTTTCGGGTTCGGCGAAATCCGACATCCTGCGCGGCGACGACGATCGCCGACCTCGCCGGCGGCGCGGCGACGCCGGCGCCATCGTCGACGGTCTCGATCATGCCCTCTACGACGTCAACGTCGACTTGATCAACGGCCTCGATGACTTGCTCGGCGACATCGATGAGAGACTCGGAGACGAAGTTCGCTTCTCCGGCGGCAACATCCTGCTCGGCGGCGCGTCGAGCGACATCATCGAAGGCCGCGGCGGCAACGACCTCATCGACGGCGACAGCTGGCTGAACGTCCGCATCGAGCGCATCTCAACCGGCGAATCCCAGGACACGATGGCCGGCTTCCAGCAGCGTGTACTCGCTGGCCAGATTCCGGTCGCCGATCTGAAAATCGTCCGCGAGATATCTCGACACGAGCGGCGCTCAAGATATCGACGTCGCTGAATTCTCCGGCCTGCTCGCCGACTACGAAGTCGAGGGTTATGATGCACTTAGGGGCGTGGCGACCGATGTCGATGGCAATGGCTTCATCTCCGTCAGCCACCTCACACGCGACGCAACGGGTGCCGTTGTTCCGGGAGTCTTCGGCATCGACGGCGTCGATCAACTGAAGAATGTCGAGCGCCTTCTGTTCGCCGACGGCACCCTCAAGATCACGCGCCACGAAAACCGCATCGCCGAAGGCCGCGTGACGATTGACGGGTTAGCAGCGGACGGCATCGCCGTCCTCAACCAAGTCCTCACGGCCTCGATCGCCAACGTCACCGATCGCGACGGCATTGCCGATCCTGTCGAATACTACTGGCAGGTTGAAGCCGCGCCGGGCACGGGACTGTTCACCAATATCACGAGCATCGTGGCCGATGAATTCGCACCGGTGAAGGGCGAAACGTTTACCGTGACCGCAGCCGAAGCCGGTCTGGCCATCCGCGTTGTCGCGCGCTTCAAGGACGGCGAAGGGCGCCCTCGAGACAGTCTATTCGAACGCCGACGAAGGCGGAAACCCGAACGAGCCGGCCACGATCGCGCTCGACGGTTTCAATACGACGACGCGCACCTTCGCCGACAACTTCGACACCGCGTCTACCGGTTGGGTCGAATCCGGAGACGGCGCAAATACCGTCACAACCGGCACCATCCAGATTGACCAGGGCAACAGCAATCAGCTCCGCTTCAATGTTGGAACGGCGAACGGTGCCACGATTACGCGAGCGCTGGACTTGGCTGGCTCTACGTCGGTCGTCGTTACCTTCGCCATTGACGACCAGAGCATCTCCGCCGGTGGCGGGCTTCTGGGCAATGACGATGAGCGCCTCGAGTTCCAGTATGCAGCCGATGGTGTGAACTTCACGACGCTCGCCACCTTTAACGGTGACAACGTTGGAAACCAGTCAATCGCATTGCCTGATGGTGCAGGGTTTACTGCTTCCGCGGCAATTCGGTTCCGCATGGTCGGCACTCCGGACAACGATTTCGGCTTTTTCCCGGAGCGCTTCTCCGTCGACAACTTCACGGTTACTGCAAACAACACACAGACCGTCACTCCTTCCATCCGCGACATCTCCTCGACATTCACCGAAGGCCAGGCGGCAATTTCAGTCGGCTCCGAGCCGCTGATCGTCGACGAAGACGGCACGATCCTCACGTCCGCCCGAGTCGTATCTGACCAATGCCTCAGCCGGCGATGTTCTCGCTATCGGCGCGCTCCCGGTTGGAATCATCGGAAACGTTGCCACGGTCGGCACAACCATCGTGGCGACGCTTACAGGCACGGCCTCGCTAACCGCCTACCAAGCTGCGGTCCAGGCGGTGACATACCGCAATACCTCAGATAATCCGTCGGTCACGGCGCGCGTGATCGAAGTCACCGTCAACGACGGCATCTTCGACAGCGATCCGGCAATCCACACGGTCAACGTGGTGCCGGTGAATGACGCGCCGAATGCAGTTACGGACAACGTCGTGACGAATATCGCAGGACCGATCCTCATCCCGGAATGGGTAATGCTCCGCAACGATACGGACGCCGATGGCGATCTACTCGACGTGACGAATGCGACGGAGAACGACGCCGGCTTCACGATCTCATTCAACGGAGAGGATGTAATCGCAACGCGGTCCGACGTAGATAACACGAAAGACTTGACTTACACGGTGAGCGACGGTCAGGCGATCGCTACAGCCGACGTCGACATTACGTGGGACACGGTTGGGACCGTCAGCGGCACGAACGGAGCCGACATCATCCTCGGCGACGGTGCCAATAGCACCTTCGACGGAAGTGGTGGCAATGATCTAATCATCGCCGGTGCAGGCAATGACACAATTCTCGGAGGCGGTGGTAACGACGACATCCACTGGAACGCAGGTGACGGACGCGATGGTGTCAATGGAGAAGCCGGCACCGACACGATAGTCATCAATGGCGACGCGACGTCCGAAACGTTCGGTGTTTACACAAGAGCAGCTGCCATCGCAGCCGGCATGACCGGGATTGCGCTCAATACCGAAATCGTAATCACGCGCAACGGTTCAAACAACGCGTCAATTGTCGCCGAACTTGACAACATCGAAGAGATCGTCATCAACACGCTTAATGTCTCGGCAAACGATGGTAACGGCGTGCCGAATGGAGGTTCGAACGACGGCGATACGGTTCAGATCTTCGGGAATTTCGTCGGAACCAGCCTGAACTTCTCGACGATCACGATCACCGGCAGCGCCGGGGACGATACGGTCGATATCTCCAGCCTTCAATCGGCTCATCGCATCGTCTTCAAGCTCGAATGGCGGAAACGATACCATTGTCGGAAATCTCCGCCCGCAGGACGTGGTCGAGCTTCCATCAGGTCAAGACCTGTCGACCTACTCGCTTCAGAATGCCGGCAACGGTTTAATGACTTATACGAACGGACACGCATTCGATCACCTTCACGGGTGCGGTGCCGCCGCAGTTCCAGAACTCGGCCGGTCAACGGCGGGAACATCCCACTGGATGACGAAGATCTTGAGGATCTGCTGCGACATGGTCCGCGACGGACTCGTCGCGCGATTCCTCCGGGCTACGGCAACAACGTTGCCAATCCGACCTGGGGCACGGCGGGTCATCAATTCATTCGGCTGACCGATGCCGCACTTCACGGACGGCGCTGTCCGGTATTCGCGAAACGGAGCTGACGCCGCGCGAGATCTCCGACATTCTGTCGAACCAGGACAACGACGGCGACGGCAGGAAGAGAGCATCCCGAACGCGTTCGGCGGCACGAGCCTGCTGACGTTCTTCGGTCAGTATTTCGACCACGGTCTCGATTTTGTGGCGAAGGGCCAGCCGGGCAGCGTCGCCGATCGGTTCGGACACGTTCCCGATCAATGCGCCGCGGTCGAACATCGTCCCCGGCACCGGCGTCGACCCCGACGGCGTGCCGAACAGCGGCGATGAGATCCCGGCTGAGTACGTCAACAACGCCTCGCCCTATGTCGACCAGAACCAGGCCTATGGTTCGCACAACGAGATCACCGACCTGCTGCGCAAGTGGGATGGTCGGACCGAGTGGTGGACGAGCCGCAGCAGACCGCCTATCTGCTGACAGGCGACACTCGACGAGACCGGCCGTGCGCTGCTGCCGACGCTTGACCATATCCGCGACAACTACCGGGTCATGACCGGCGGCGACGAGACTCACCGTCGGCGGACATCTCCAACTACAACGGTACGGGTCAAGCCCTGCTGCATCGACTTCATCCCGGCGTTTACGACCAGCAGGGCCAGCTCGATCTCGACGCGATCGGCCACTATTACGTCACCGGCGACGGCCGCTCGAACGAAAACGTGATGCTGACCTCGATCCACACGATCTGGGCCCGCAACCACAACTACTGGGTCGATACGCTGAAGGCGCAGACCAACGGCGCCTGGACGGAAGCGGAGTACTTCGAAGCAGCGCGGATGATGAACATCGCCGAGTATCAGCGCGTGGTGTTCACCGAGTTCGCGACCGCGATGGCCGGCGGACTCGATAACGACGACGAGCACGGCTTCGACGGGCTACGACCCGACGGTGGATGCGTCGATCTCGGTCGAGTTTGCCCAGGCGGCCTACCGCTTCGGCCACTCGATGCTGAACGAGACCGTCAGCTATGTTGATGGCAACGGGCAACTGCAGGAGATATCGCTGGTGCAGGCCTTCCTGCGCCCAGACGTCGGTTGCGAATGGCGGCATCAACGGCCTGCTCGCAGGTTCGTCGCAGGTGCAGCATCAAGCGATCGACGTGGACGTGGTCAACGCGCTGCGCAACCAGCTCGTCGGCCGTCCGCTCGACCTTGCGGCGCTGAACATCTTCCGCGGTCGCGATATGGGCATCGCCCCATTTAACTCAGTACGCGAGCAGCTTTACGAGACGACGGGCCTGGCTAGCCTCCGGCCGTACACGGGCTGGGATGACTTCCAGCAGCGAAACGGTTTGTCGAACGACCTAATCGCAAAGGTCAAGTTGGCCTACAGTGGCGATTTCGAGGCGATCGATCTTTGGGTTGGTGGCTTGCTCGAAAAGCCACAAGCCGGCCAACTCGGATCGACGTTTGGCTACATCTTCCTTGAGCAACTCAATCGCCTGCAGAACGGCGACCGGTTCTACTACCTCGAAATCTTCGACGACTCCCTCTTCAGCGGTGAAAACGACATCACCTTTGCTGAGATCATCGAGCGTACAACTGGTCTCACGGGACTGCCCGCAAACGTCTTCGATATCGACCAATCGAATGCGCCGGCCAATGACGACGATAGCATCTTCAATAATGACGATGAAGAATCCGAGTCCGAACATGACGATGACGACACCACGTCGGATGACGACGAGGATGACTCCGAGTCTGAAGGCGACGAGGACGAAGCCGAGTCGGAAGACGATGAGGACGTCCAGTGACGACGAGGACGAAACCGAGTCCGAAGATGATGAGGATGACGACACCACCGCGCCGCCGCCCAACGGCTCCGGCAATGGCACGGGAACCGGCACGGGTACCGCCAACTCAGCCTTTGTCGTCTATCTCGGCACCGCAGCGTCCGACACCGCGTTCGGTGCAGGACTCGGCGATCTGCTCTCGGGCGGCGACAAGGACGACAACCTCTTCGGCTTCGCGGGTGATGACACGATCACCGGCGGCGACGGCGATGACCATCTCGATGGCGGTGATGGCCATGACAACCTCCTCGGCAACGCCGGTGACGACACGCTGAAGGGCGGTGCCGGTAACGACGTACTCGACGGTGGTGCAGGCAACGACCGGATCGACGGCGGCGACGGCAACGATATCGTCTACGGCGGAGCCGGCCGCGATGTCATCAAGACAGGCTTGGGCAACGACACCATCGTTGCCTACGACAACGACGGCAGCGATGTGGTCGATGCGGGCGATGAGACCGACGACAGCGACACCCTCGACATGTCGGCGATCTTGGGCAACATCACCGTCTTCCTGTCGGCCAATGGCACCGGTTCGGCTAACGTCGCGGGCGGAGATGCCGACTCGATCAAGGGTATCGAGAACGTGATTACCGGGTCTGGCGACGACGTAATCGTCGCCAGCACGGACGTCAACGTTCTCGAGGGCGGGGGCGGCAGCGATACGTTCGTCTTCAACTCGGTCGCCGCGGCCAATGGCGACACGATCAGCGATTTCCAAGACGGTGACCTCATCGTCCTCAGCTCGCTGTTCCCCACGCTGAACCTTGGCGAGGGCGTGTTGTCGACCGATAGCGCGTTGTTCAACGCGAACGGTGAGTTTCTCCGTCTCAAGATCCAGGGCGACGACACGCTCGTCGAGGGCAGCACGGATGCGAACGCCGACGTCGAATTCGCCATCCGAATTCTCGGTCGGACGGACCTGGAGCAAAAAGACTTCGCGTGAAAGTTAAAATGCAGTGGGGCGATTGGTTCGCCCCGCTGCTCTCGGCATGATCATTGCGAGACTTTTTAGAGAGTTTCGAGGATTACTATGCGTAAAAAAACCACGCGTCAGGTCTTTGCAAATAAAAGAACGCCACTCGACGAATTATCGGGCGTCAAAAACATCCTCATTTTCGTTTTTGCCATTTCCGGCGTGGTTAACGTACTGGCCCTGACCGGCGCGTTCTACATGCTCCAGATTTACGACCGCGCGCTTACAAGCCAGAGCATCCCCACTCTGCTCGCGCTATCCGGTCTGGCGATCGGGCTTTACCTTATTCAAGGGATGCTCGACGTCAGCCGCTCGCAAATCCTCGTCCGGCTCGGCGCGCGCTTCGACCAGAAACTCGCACCCCTCGCGCATCAGGTCGTGATCGACATGCCGCGCTTCGGCTTCTCGACGGCGGAAGCCAACGAGCGCGGCCGCGACGTTGATACGCTGCGCCAGTTCCTCGGCGGCCAGGGCCCGATGGCGCTCTTCGATCTGCCGTGGATGCCGCTTTACATCATATTCGTGTACGTACTCCACCCGATGCTCGGCCTGCTCACTATCGCTGGCGCGGTGACGCTGACCTTCCTCACGCTGCTGGCCGAAATTCTGACTAAGAAGCACAGCGCTGCCGCCCAGAAGGCTGGTATTGCGCGGGCTGCAATCTCCGATAGCCATTCGCGCAATGCCGATGTCATTCGCGCCATGGGCTTCTCGTCGCGCGCCATCGACCGCTTCGAGAAGATCAACGCGGAGCATCTCGCCCTGCAGACCAAGACCAACGATGTCGCTGGCACGCTGGGGGGCGTCTCCAAGGTACTGCGCATGATCCTGCAGTCGGCGGTACTTGGCCTAGGTGCTTTTCTCACCATCACCGGCGATCTGTCGGCCGGTGCCATCATCGCGGCGTCGATCGCCTCGGCGCGCGCCCTCGCCCCAGTCGATCTCGCCATCAGTCAGTGGAAGAACGTAGTCAGTGCGCGCCGCAGCTATGCCCGCCTGACGGAAACGCTCACCTCGCTCGATACCGATAAGCCTGTAGTCACGCTGCCACCGCCGAAGCAATCGCTGAAGGTCGAGCGGATCACCGTCGCCGCGCCGTCGACAGGCGCGGTCGTGCTCAGCGACATCAGCCTGGAACTCTTAGCCGGCCAAGCCACGGGCATTATCGGGCCGAGCGGGGGTGGCAAGTCAACTTTGGTGCGCGCGCTGAGCGGGGTATGGCCGTTGCTGCGCGGCCACGTTCGCCTCGACGAGGCGGACTATTCGCAATGGGTGCCCGACGATCTCGGCCGCCACATCGGCTACCTGCCGCAGGAAGTCTCGCTGCTCGACGGCACTATCAGCGAGAACATCTGTCGCTTCGAGCCCAACGCCGACGGCCGGAAGATCCTTGCGGCTGCGCAGGCGGCCGGCGTGCACGAGATGATCGTGCGTCTGCCGAATGGCTACGAAACGGAACTTGGCCCCAACGGCACGGCGCTTTCCGCCGGACAGCGTCAGCGTCTAGCCTTGGCCCGCGCGCTGTACGACAACCCGTTCCTGGTCATCCTAGATGAGCCGAACTCCAACCTCGACGCTGAAGGCGAAACCGCGCTGACGGCCGCGGTACAGAGTGTGCGCGACCGGGGAGGCATCGTCATCGTCGTCGCCCATCGCCCCAGCGCACTGGCGGCCTGCGACATGATCGGCGTCATCCAAGCGGGCAAGCTCGCCGCCTTCGGACCGAAGAATGAAATTCTCGGCAAGAACAGCATTGCCAAGGTGGCGGGGGTATTCCCGGCACAGAAAACCAAGGGCGTGGCTTAACCGGAAAAGGTGCCAACCATGGCGCACATTTCAGACCACTACCTGCAGCTCAACGACGACGGCACCGCGCGTCGCAAGCATGACATTGAAGACCAAAAGGAGCGGCGGCCGATTTTCTTCTCCGTAGCCGGTTTTGCCTTTTTCAACTTCTTCGCGCTGATGAAGACTATCTGGTACGGCGAAGATAACCCGCGGGAGCACTCGACGCATCCGCGCGGGATTCTGCCGGACGAGGCGCGCCAGCAAAACGCGGCCGGCGAGGGCGATCTCAATGTTGCGCCGGACGAGAGCGAGCGGCCCTCCCGCTCCGCCGCAGACGACGAGAGCGATGCGGCTCCGCCGCGCGTGACGCACGGATCCGGCCTCAAATATTCTTTCACGTCAATCGATCTCAACTTCAACGATCTCGGCGCACTGGCCACGGCCAAGCTCGGACCGCCGCTGGCGCCACCGGTAAACGACAATGTCCGCCTTTATGGCGCAGCGCCCGGATCGGCGATCATTTTGCCCGACGAAATCCGCGGCAACAGCGGCGGCGGCGGCTCGTCCGGCGGGAGTGCCGGATCGGGCACGCCGCGCGATCCGGACTCCGGTACGGGCTCCGGCGGCACCACGGGTTCAGGTGGATCGAGTGGGTCTGGCGGGTCGTCGGCCTCGGGCTCGAATAGTTCCGGCGGAACGGGTGGATCGAATGGATCTGGCGACTCGGCGGGCTCGGGTGGATCGAGTGGATCCGGCGGGTCGTCGGGGTCGGGCTCGAATAGTTCCAGCGGAACGGGTGGATCGGGCGGAACAGCCGGATCAGGCGGCTCTTCGGGCGGGCCCGGCAACCGGCTACCGACCGTCTCAAACTTCGTTCTGCTCTCGGCGATGATGATCAACGAGGCACGCTCGTTCCAGACCAGCGACCTGCTTCAGCACGCCTCCGATGCCGACGGCGACACGTTGCAGGTGGCCAACATCAAAGCGTCCGTCGGACACGTAATTGCGACGCCGACGGGCGGCTGGCTCTACATTCCCGCGTTCAACAACACCTCCCTGGTCGAACTGAGGTTCGACATCAAGGACGCCGAGGGCTCAGTGGGCCAGAAGGCCTACCTGCCGGTGACCGCGTTGGCCCACGCTCCGCTAAATGGTACGGACGGCGACGATGAACTCACGGTTGACCCGATCGACACGGTCATCTCGCACATCGTCGAAGCCAGCGGCGGCGACGACACGATCCGGACGGGTGCCGGCGACGACATCGTGTTCGGTGGCGACGGCGACGACGTCATTTACTCTGGCGCCGGCAACGATGTGATCTATGCGGGGACAGGCAACGACACCGTCTATGCCGGCGACGGCGACGACATCATCGAAGGCGAAGACGGTGATGACACCCTTTACGGCGAAGACGGCAATGACAAAATCGACGGCGGTGCCGGCGACGACTACCTCTGGGGCGGGGCCGGCGACGACACGCTGACAGGCGGGGTCGGGGAAGACAAAATCGAGGGCGGTGTCGGCAATGATCGCATCCTTGCCGAGACAGGGGACGGCGTTGACGAGATTTCGGGTGGTAGCGGCGACGACACCTACGTCGCGGCGGTAGCCGATGGCGCTGAAGCCGTCAATGGCGGCGAGGGCAACGACACCTACTACGCCGCCAGCAGAGATGAAGACGACACCTTCAACGGCGAAGGCGGCAACGATACCTACGTTGCCGCGACCGACGACGGCAACGATACCGTCAACGGCGGCGAGGGCGACGACCGGTTCGTCTCCGCGCTGTCGGACGGTCAGGACGTGTTCCTCGGCGAAGACGGCCATGACGTCTTCGTCGCGGTAGACGCGGGCGAGGGCGACATGTTTGACGGCGGGGCTGGCACCGACACCTACGACGGCTCCGGCATCGATACCGCACTGATCATCAACCTCTCGGCGGGCACGATCTCACTGCTCGACGTTCCGAACGACCAGTTCGTTTACGACCCGCCGGCCGAGCCGGTCGCGGTGATGGAAGATAGCGCCCGATGCGGAGACTGCAGCAGCGGTCGAGACAGACTTTTTGATTTCAGTCGAAAATGCGATTGGCGGCAGCGGGGATGACCTCTTCATCGCCAGTGAGACCGTCAATGAGTTCACCGGTGGCGGCGGCGACGACATCTTCGTCTTCCAAACGGTCGCCTCATCCGGAAAAGGAACGACTCGGCCGCGACAAGATCCTCGACTTCGACGTGGGCGACCGCATCGACATCGATGATATCAGCAAAGAATTCGAGGACGAATTCGAAGCGGTGTTTGACGATCCCGATATCCGGAAATTCGTTCTGATTGCCCAGGGTCAGGAATTCACTAAGCCCGGCGAGGTCCGCTTCAAATACGACGAGGATATCAAATCTACGGTGCTAGAAGGCAACATCGATCGCGACTCCGACGTTGAGTTTGAAATCGAAATCTTTGGAATTCACGATTTTAGATACGATAAGTACTTTTACACCACCTGATGTGGCACGCTCGGCTGCAATACCGGCACGGCGAGGAGTTAACTAGATGATTGGTTCGAACGCTACACCGCCGAAAGCGCAGGACAGTTTTTCACTGAAATTCCATGTGATCTTCGCAAGCCTTGTCAGCCTGGGGTTGATCTTCGGGGTCGGCGGCTGGGCCTACACCGCCACGTTATCGGGTGCCATCATCGCGCCGGGGACGTTTGTCGTCGAACGCAACGTCAAGAAGGTGCAGCACAACTTTGGCGGCATCGTCTCGGAAATCAACGTCCGCAACGGTGACCGGGTGCAGGCCGGTCAGATTCTGCTGAAGCTGGATTCCACACAAATCGGTGCCGAACTCGAGATCGTGAGGTCGCAGCTGCTGGAATTGAAGTCACGCAGCGCGCGGCTCGCGGCCGAGCGCGATGGCTTCGACAAGATCATTTATCCGGCAGACCTTATTGCCGGTGGCGAGGCCTCCAAGGCGGCGATGGACGGCGAAACGCGGCTCTTTCGAAGAGAACCGGCGCACGCGCGACAACCAGAAGGAGCAGCTGCGGCTGCGCGTCGGACAGCTGAACGAAGAAATCACCGGCCTCAACGCGCAGAAGGAGGCCAAGGGCGCCGAACGCGAACTGATCAAACGCGAACTAGAGCAGATCCGCGAGTTGCAGGCGAAGAAGCTGACCGCCGTGTCGCGCGTCTACGCGATGGAGCGCGAAGAGCGGCGGCTCGGCGGCGAATATGGCGGGCTCGTTGCACAGATCGCCCGCGCCAACGGACAGATCAGCGAAATCAATGTCGAGATCATCGGCATCGATGAGAACATCCGCGCGACGGCCCAGCGGGAACTGCGCAGCATAGAGGCGCGCCTATCGGAGCTGCAGGAGCGGGAAGTAGCTGCGCGCGACAGGTTTCAACGTATCGACTTGCGTGCACCGCAAAGCGGCATTGTGCATGAACTCACCGCGCATACCATCGGTGGAGTCGTCACCGCTGCTGAACAGATCATGCTCATCGTGCCCGAGGAAGACAACCTGACGATCCAGGCGAAGATCTCGCCCAAGGACGTAGATCAGGTCGTAATCGGGCGGCCGGCCACGTTGCGTCTGTCGGCCTTCAACCAGCAAGTCGACGCCGGAAGTCCCGGGGCACATCACCCATGTTGCAGCTGACGTGACGGTCGATCCCAAGACTGGCGAAACTTATTACATGAGCCGCGTGGAGATGGACGAGAAGGAACTGCGCAAGTTCGGTGACCTGAACCTCGTTCCCGGGATGCCGGTCGAAGTCTTCATGTCGACAGGCGATCGCACAGCACTGTCCTATCTCGCCAAGCCCTTCACCGATCAGCTGAACCGTGCCTTCCGCGAGTAGGCGAACCATGGGCAAGCAAGCAATCTTTAACTCACTTTACCTCGGTGCCGACAGCTCTATCGCTTCGGCATGTCCGATCATGGCGGCTTCCACGCGATTCCGCGACGCTAAGTTTCTGCAAGCACACTCGTCATATAGTGTTTCACCGTCTTTTCGCTGAGCACCAATTTGCGCGCGATTTCCTTGTTCGTCAGACCTGCCTTCACCTCAAGCGAGGATCTGCTCCTCGCGCACCGTCAGCTGGACTTCCGGTTCCTTCGCCTGCGACCTTCGACGGCACCGTCGCCTCGGTTCTTGGAAAGAAGCCGTGCCGCAAGATTGGGCGTGATGTACGTCTCTCCATGGCTGACCGCCTTCAGCGTAGCGATGAGATCGACACCGGAAATGCCCTTGAAGATGTAGCCGCACACCCCAGTCGACATGGCGGCAATCACATCATCCTCCCGCTCCGAAACCGTAAGGATCATCACCTTCATCGACGGCTTGGCGGAACAGATTTTCTTGGCAGCCTCCAGTCCACATCCCGGCATTGAGAGATCGAGCAACATCATTCTTGGCTCGATCTCTTCCGAAATTCTGATCGCATCATCCGCAGACCCGCCCGTCGCGACCACTGCGAAATCCGCGCTCGCCTGAAGCGTCGCAACGATGCCGTCTCGCATGAGCGGATGGTCGTCGACCACCGCGATACTGATTTTTTCACTCATGGCTGGTCGCGCACGGTCATCGAGTGGAATTGAGAGAGCAAGTCGTCGTTCCTTCCCCCTGGACGGACGAGATGTTGAATGAACCACCCAGCGTCTCGATCCGGTGACGCAGACCGACTAGACCCGAGACGTGACGTCATGCTGAAGGCGCCGACCGCGTCAAATCCAGGACCGCGGTCCGCGACCTCGACTTCAAGGCACCCTTCGACAGCACCGGGCCCGCACTTCCTGTCCCTCCCCTGCCGCGTGTCGATAGCCGTTGCTCAACCCTTCCTGTACGAAGCGAAACAGACACACTGTCCATGCCAGAGGAAGCCGCTCGGGTAGCGGGCCGATTTCACACCCAACTCTCGTCTGCGTCGCCGCAACGAATGCGTTGATCGCAAGTCCAATCACGTCGGCTGGGACTGCGATCCGTAATCTCCGGCAAAGCCAGACCCGTAGAGATACTGCGAATTTCGCGCAGCGCATTCTGCGTTGCAGACCGTACGGTATCGAGCGCCTTCGCGTGCGCGCGTCCCCCTCGGTCTCGGGAGCGGTCCGCCGAATTGGACGCCGCGCGTTGATGTCATCGAGGCGCAAAAGCGCAAGAGCGAGGAATTGCGCTGGCCCATCATGCAAATCGGCGCCTACGCGGCGGAGAAATTTCTCGTTTATTGCAATCCCTTCCATATGCGCATCCTGCAATTCCTTGCGCAGCATTTCATTCTGCAGATTAAGCCGAACTTGGGCCGCATATCGTTCCCGCAGATCATAATTCTGTTGTTTGATTAATTCACTCGCATGGTGAATGAGATTGAAAGTAAGTCCAAAGATAAGAACAGTGAAAACACCAACAACGATCCACGTATCGCGACGTCCCTGCGCGAGCATGGTATCGAGCTGCTGGGGCGGTTCGACGTAACCGGCAACCGCGATGATGTTGGTCGACCCCAGCTGGTGCATGGGCGAGTAGATCTTATAGGAACGGCCCTCGGCATCCGGCACCGATTCAGTGACGACGCCCGCGTTGACACCCAAGAGCTCGATCTCGACTTTCCCTTCGAGCGGCAGCCGTCAAGCCTGGATGACAATCTGTCGATTGTTCCAATTAACTCGCGATTTTTGGCATAAGCGATCACTCCATCCGGCCTCCATATCGTTATGCCGCTGAACTTTTGACGGATGGCGTCATGCGTAAGCAGAGTCGTCGATAGCCTCGATTGATGCGCGTGACAGTTGCGGCTGGGTCGCGAGCTCCTGAACGAGCGGCTCAATCGAGCTGTCCATGAACATCGCAGCAGAGTGCGCAGAATGCTGCAGCACCGCATCTGCACTTCGTTGCGTCACCCACGTTCCAAACAGCAACATGCCGATGAGGAGCACAAGCGCCGCAGAGAGAATGAAAGTCGTTATGAGATTATTAGGATCGGTGATATCGCGCCGCGAGTATCTGTATACGGCTCGATGGTGCTGCTTGCTGATGCGAATATGTTTCAGTCAGCCTGCCGGATTGAAACACCATTAACGCACCAAGGACCGTGCAGAAGTCGTGAATTAACTATGCGAGAGCAGATTGAGAGTATTGCACCGAATGAGGGTAAGCGCAATTCGTTTGGAATTGTCTTCTGCAGTCATGGAAAACAGTTTCGCAACCCCAAGCCGCACCCCGTGCGCGACAAACGGATGTCAGGTCGCGACGGGCAGGTTGCGTCACTCCGGACGCGCGCCGCGTCGCAGTTAGCATTAGGATGACCGCTAAAGACGATTCCCGTCCTGGCCGCTGCACTCTATGAAGGTTCGTTCCCATGGTCTCCACCCCCGCTTCCCGCCCTCTCAAATACGGTGAGAACCCTCACCAGAAAGCCGTCGTCGTGCTCGACGGCCGGACGCGCGATCCTCTAGCCATTGGCAAGTTCCACACCGTCTCCGGCACCCCGATTGCGGACGAGATCGGCGACATGGGTTGGGTGAACCTGACGGACCTCGACCGGGGCATGGACGCCCTCATCCGGATCGCCGCGGCTTTCGAGGAGAATACCGGGGCGGTCCCGTGCATCGCCGTGTTGATCGAACACGGCAATGTTGCAGGAGCAGCTTACGGCTCCTCCGATCAGGTCCTCCTGCAAGCGATTAACTCGAACTACCGGGCGGCCTTCGGCTCATTCCTGGTCACGAACACCCCCATCTCCCGCATTGCTGCCCTGGCCATGCGCGATGCCATGGCCCACTTGCGGCCGTTTTCCGGTATCGCCGCACCGGAGATCGACAAGCCCAGTTCCGTGTTCTTCAAGCGCAAGAAGGGCAAGTGCAGCATGCTCGTGAACCCGGCCTTGGCCAACGCCGGACGTCACAATTTGGACAGCGGCGCAGCCTCGCGCACCATCCGAGGCGGAACCCTCACCCAAGAAGCCAACACCTTCGTTCCCCGCTTTCCCAAGACCTGGGATGCGAGCCTCATTACCGATATGTGCCTGGCCTGGGGCGTCTGCGCGGCCAGCAACTCCAACACCATCACGATAGCCAAGGGCGGGGTTCTCCTTGCCAATGCCGTTGGCCAGCAGGAACGCGCGGCCGCGTGCGAACTCGCCGTCCAGCAAGTCCGCCAGACCCGCCGCCTTGCGCAGCTCAAGGGTGCCGCTGTCGTCAGCGACAGCTTTTTCGCCTTCGCCGACGGGTTCGACATTCTGGCGCGCCGTAAGGTGGCGGCCGTATTCGCCACCAGCGGATCGGTGCATGACAAGGAAGTCGCCGAGCACGCCCGCCAGTTCGACGTCATCTTCCACACGGTCCCAGACACCAAAGGCCGCGTTTTCGCGGGACACTGAGGCGAGCGCGCCAGCTAAATCAGTGCTGGATCAGAAGGTTGGCAACGATGCCCACGGCACCTATATCCGTGATAGATCAGCTTTGGTGCTTCGATAGGATTTTTCTATCGAAACAAGGGACGGCTTTCTTGATGCGACAACCTGGAGCGGGCATGGTGCACCGCGTAAAGCGCAGGCATACCCAGGTTGCTCATCCCACGTCCCAACTACGGGAGCGCGGTTGAGCGGCCTCGCACTGTGCTCAGCTGCTGACTGGGGAAGACCCGCCGGCGCACGATGCGACCGCGGAACTCGAGATCGAGGACGTCCATGGCCAAGACCGGCAACGGCACACTCACGCTTGAAAAACGCGCCAATCATCCTGGTTCCGGCCGGCGGAAGGCTGCCGCATACCAGAAGGGCCGCCAGCTGCAGCCGTTCGAAACAGCAGCCGTAAAGAAGCTGATCGGCGAGGGTCCCTACGAGCGTCCGCTGCTCATCGAATACCTGCACCAGATCCAAGACGCCGAGAAGTGCCTGCCCGCCGGCCACATCCATGCGCTGGCTGAACTGCTGCGCATCCCGATGGCCGAAGTCTACGAAGTTGCCACCTTCTACGCCCACTTCGACGTGGTCCAGGACGGCGAAGAGAAGCCTGAACCGATCACCATCCGCGTCTGCGACAGCCTCTCCTGCATGCTGGCCGGGGCCGAAAAGCTGATTGCCATGCTCGGCGCTGAAGACATGCCGCAGGTTCGCGTCCTTCGCGCTCCATGCATCGGCGCCTGTGACGTCGCGCCCGCTGCCGAAGTCGGCCACAAGCATGTTCCCAAGGCCACCGTCGCGAAGATCAAGAAGGTTGTCGAGAAAGGCGATCTGCACGCCACGATCCCCAAATACCAGAACCTCGCCGCCTATCAGAAAGAAGGCGGCTACAAAGTCCTCGGGGAATGTCTCGCGGGCACCCGCACCGTCGATCAAATCATCGCCACGCTCTCTGACGGCGGTCTGCGCGGCCTCGGCGGCGCCGGCTTCCCCACCGGGCGCAAGTGGACGTTTGTGCGCGCCGAAAAAGGCCCGCGCTACATGGCCGTCAACGGCGACGAAGGCGAGCCCGGCACCTTCAAGGACCGCTACTATCTCGAACGCCGTCCGCACCAGTTCCTCGAAGGCATGCTGATCGCGGCCTGGGCCGTGGAAGCCCAGGAAGTCTTCATCTACATGCGCGACGAGTATCCGGCTGTGCTGGAGATCCTCGACATCGAATTAAAGGCTCTGGAAAAGGCCGGCCTCCTGAAGCACACTAAAGTATCCGTCCGCCGCGGCGCCGGCGCCTACATCTGCGGCGAAGAAAGCGCGATGATCGAATCCATCGAAGGCAAGCGCGGCCTTCCTCGCCATCGCCCGCCCTACGTCGCCCAGGTTGGCATCTTCAATCGCCCCACTCTCGTCAACAATGTCGAGACGCTCTACTGGATCCCCCAGATCCTCGAGAAGGGTGCCGAATGGTTCGCCGGCATGGGCAAGAACGGCGCCAAGGGCAATCGCTCGTACTCCGTCTCCGGCCGCGTCAAGAAACCCGGCGTCGTGCTCACCGCAGCCGGGACGACGGTCAACGAATTGATCGAAGCCTGCGGCGGCATGCAGGACGGACATACCTTCAAGGGCTATCTGCCCGGCGGGCCGTCGGGTGGCATTCTGCCGGCATCGTTGAGCGATCTCCCGCTCGATTTCGGTTCGCTTGAGAAGTACGGCTGCTTCGTCGGCAGCCACGCCGTCGTCATCCTGTCCGACAAGGATGACATGAAGGACGTGGCGCTGAACCTCATGAAATTTTTCGAGGACGAAAGCTGCGGTCAGTGCACGCCCTGCCGCACGGGCACCGAAAAGGCCGTCAAGCTCATGCAGAGCGGGGATTGGAACAAGGACACGCTTGCCGACCTCGCGCAGGTGATGCGCGACGCCTCAATCTGCGGCCTCGGTCAGGCTGCATCGAACCCAGTCGTTTCGGTGTTGAAGTTCTTCCCCGACGACCTGAAGTAACAGTCAGTCACAGCCGCCGCACGCACCAGCTGAAGCAAGAGACGAGACCCATGGCCAAGATCACGTTCGAGCTCGACGGCAAGATGGTGGAAGCCGAAGAAGGCGAGACCATCTGGCAGGTCGCCGACCGCCACAAGACGAAAATCCCGCATCTGTGCTGGTTGCCGGAGCCCGGCTATCGCGCTGACGGCAACTGCCGCGCGTGCATGGTCGAGATCGAAGGCGAGCGCGTGCTCGCCGCATCCTGCCAGCGCATCCCGTCCAACGGCATGAAGGTCAAGACCGCGTCCGAGCGCGCCAAGAAATCGCGCGAGATGGTCTTCGAACTGTTGCTCGCCGACCAGCCCGCCAAGGCCGACAGCCACGATCCCAATTCCAAGTTCTGGAACTGGGTCGGCGCCATGAACGTCAAGCCCGAGAGCCGCTTCCCTCGCGCCGACAAACCAGAAGCCGACTACACGCACTCCGCCATCGCCGTGAACCTCGACGCCTGCATCAATTGCGGCCTGTGCGTGCGCGCCTGCCGCGAAGTGCAGCACAACGACGTCATCGGCATGGCCTACCGCGGTCACGGCTCCAAAGTCGTCTTCGACTTCGACACCGGCATGGGCGATTCAACCTGCGTCGCGTGCGGCGAGTGCGTCCAGGCCTGCCCGACCGGCGCGCTGATGGAATCAAACCTCATCGACAAGTCGAACGGCAAGCGCGTCCACTTCGAGGAACGTGCCGTCGATACGCTCTGCCCGTTCTGCGGCGTCGGCTGCCAGACCACGGCTTACGTCAAGGATGACAAGATCCTCTACGTCGATGGCCGCGACGGCCCGGCGAACGAGAACCGCCTCTGCGTCAAGGGCCGCTTCGGCTTCGACTACATCCACCATCCGGACCGATTGACCGTTCCGCTCATCCGCCGCGATGACGCGCCCAAGCGCGGCGACATCGATGTCGATCCGCGCAACCCCTGGAACGTCTTCCGCAAGGCGACCTGGGAAGAAGCGCTCGACAAGGCCGCCGACGGCCTCAAGAAAATTCTCGAACGCGACGGCGGCGACGCGCTCGCCGGCTTCGGCTCGGCCAAGTGCTCGAACGAAGAGGCCTACCTTTTCCAGAAGCTCATCCGTCAGGGCTTCGGCACCAACAATGTCGACCACTGCACGCGTCTTTGCCACGCCTCGTCGGTGGCAGCCCTCATGGAAGGCTTGAACTCCGGCGCCGTGACTGCCCCGTTCATGGCCGCCAAGGACGCCGAAGTCATCATCATCATCGGCGCGCGGCCGTCGGAAAACCATCCCGTCGCCGCCACCTTCATCCGTGACGCCGCACGCAAGGGTGCCAAGCTCATCATCATGGACCCGCGCGGCCGCTTCGGTGGCACCCAGCGCTACGCCTCGCACATCCTGCAGTTCAAGCCGGGCGCCGACGTCGCGCTGCTCAACGGCATGCTGCACACGATCGTCGAGGAAAAGCTCTACGACCAGCAGTACATCCAAGCCCACACCGAGGGCTTCGAAGCGCTGAAGAAGAAGGTCAAGGAGTACTCGCCCGAAGCCATGGAACCGGTCTGCGGCATTCCCGCCGCGACTGTTCGCGAGGTCGCGCGCCTTTACGCGAAGGCGAAGTCGTCGATGATCTTCTGGGGCATGGGCGTCTCGCAGCACGTCCACGGCACGGACAACTCCCGCTGCCTCATCGCACTCGCCCTCGTCACCGGACAGATCGGCCGTCCGGGTACCGGGCTGCACCCCCTGCGCGGCCAGAACAACGTGCAAGGCGCATCCGACGCCGGCCTCATCCCGATGGTCTATCCCGACTACATCTCGGTCGAAGATCCACAGGCCAAGCAGTTCTACGAAGAACTTTACGGACGCGAACTCTCCGGTCAGAAGGGCCTCACCGTCGTCGAGATCATCAAGGCGATCCTCAACGGCAACGTGAAGGGCATGTACATTCACGGTGAAAACCCTGCGATGTCCGACCCCGACGCAGCGCATGCCCGCGAGGCGCTCGCCAAGCTCGAGCACCTCGTCGTGCAGGACATCTTCCTCACCGAGACCGCCTTCCACGCCGATGTGGTGCTGCCCGCCTCCGCGCACGCCGAAAAGTGGGGCACCTTCACCAACACAAACCGCCAGGTTCAGATGGCCCGCCCCGTGGTCAACCCGCCGGGCGAGGCGCGTCAGGATTGGGAACTGATCCAGCACATCGCGCGCGGGGTCGGTCTCAACTGGAACTACCAGCACCCCAGCGAAGTGTTCGACGAGATGGCATCCTGCATGCCATCCCTGAAGAACATCACCTGGGAACGCGTGGACCGCGAAAACTCAGTCACCTATCCGGTCGACTCCCCCGACGTGCCAGGCAACGAGATCATCTTCGGCGACAAGTTCCCGACGAAGTCCGGCCGCGCCCGCATCGTCCCCGCCGATGTCTCGCCGCCGGCCGAACTGCCCGACGCGGATTACCCGTTCGTCCTCACCACCGGCCGCATGCTCGAGCATTGGCACACCGGTTCCATGACGCGCCGCGCCACCACGCTCGACGCCATCGAGCCGGAAGCCGTCGCTGGTATGAGCATCCACGACATGCGCAAGCTCGGCATTTCGCCGGGCGACTTCATCCGCGTCTCCACGCGCCGCGGTGAAGTTCTCCTGCGCGCCCGCCAAGACCGCGAAGTCGCCGAGGGCATGGTGTTCATCCCGTTCTGCTTCGCGGAAGCCTCGGCCAACATGCTCACCAACCCGCAACTCGACCCCTACGGCAAGATCCCCGAGTTCAAGTTCTGCGCCGCCAAGGTCGAACTCGCAAAAGCCGCTGCCGAAGCCGCGGAATGACGATTAGCGCCTTGCCGTCAACCGGCGGCAAGGCGTCGACCTTAGAGGGCTGACCCGTGAAGAATCTCGAAGAGTTCATGGTCTGCCCCAACCCCGACGATCCAAGGTTGTCGGTTCCTGTCGCGGGCCTGGATCATGACGGCAACCAGGTCGTCACCGACGTTGTCACCGAACGCCCGCTGACACTTTTCCTCAACGCGCGCGAAATCGTGACTCTGATGACCATCGGCGATCACCCCGATCTGCTCGCCGTCGGCTATCTCCTCAACCAGAACATGCTGCGCGCCGACGACGAAATCACCGGCATCGACTACGACGACGATATCGAGACCATCGTCGTCCGCACCGCGCGCAAGACCGACTACGAAGAGAAGCTGAAGAAGAAGGTGCAAACGTCCGGCTGCGCCCAGGGCACCGTTTTCGGCGATCTGATGGAAGAGTTCGACAAGGTCAAGCTCTCCGCCGACGCGCGGCTCAAAACCTCGTGGCTCTATTCCCTCACGCGCAAGATCAACACTGCTCCAAGCCTCTACCTCAAAGCCGGCGCAATCCACGGCTGCGTGCTTTGCCAGGAAGACCGCCCCGCGATCTACATGGAAGACGTCGGCCGCCACAACGCTGTCGACAAGATCGCCGGCTACATGCTGCTCAACGGCATCGCGCCCGACGACAAGATCTTCTACACCACCGGCCGCCTTACCTCCGAGATGGTGATCAAGACCGTGAAAATGGGCATTCCCATTCTCGTGTCGCGCTCGGGCTTTACCGCCTGGGGCGTCGATCTAGCGAAGAAAGCTGGACTGACCCTCATCGGACGCGCTCGCGGAAAGCGCTTCGTCTGCGTTTCGGGAGAACAGCGCATCATCTTCGACGCTGACCTCGCCCGCGTCGATGAAGAAGACAAGAAACACGCCCGCAAGGGCGCGCATGCAGACGCGGATTGAAGACCAATGCAAGTCTCTGTCCGTCCAATTCAACCTGCCGACCACTTGCGATGGGCCGAACTTTGGCGCGCCTACCAGGCCTTCTATGGTGTCGATCTCCCGCAGGCGGTGACCGAAGCGACGTGGCAACGGTTGCTGGATGACCGCGAACCGGTCTTCGGGCTCGTGGCGGAGAAAGATGGAACCGTGATCGGCATCACGCACTATCTCTTCCACCTCTCCACCTGGCTGGAAAATCAGACCTGCTACTTGCAGGATCTTTTCGTCGACCCGCAATCGCGCGGCAATGGTGTGGGACGTGCCTTGATCGAAGCGGTCTACGCACGCGCTGACCTCGTCACGGGAGGTCGAGTGTACTGGCTCACGCATGAAAGCAACGCGGCGGCGCGGCAGGTCTACGACCAATTGGCCCGCCACTCCGGTTTCATCGTCTATCGGCGCAACATCGAGACGACCTACGATGATTGATGCTGAGACCAAGCCCACGGGCCTCCTTCTCGCTGGCGGACAATCGCGCCGGATGAGCGACGCGTTTGCGGCCGGCCGCGGCGACAAGGGGCTGCTTGACTTGAGCGGCAAGCCGATGCTCGGCCACGTGATCGAGCGCCTCACCCCGCAAGCCGGCCGCCTCGTCATTAACGCCAACGGCGACCCCGCCCGCTTCGCGTCGTTCGATCTGCCGGTTGTCCCCGACACCATCGAAGGCTATGCCGGTCCGCTTGCCGGCATCCTTGCGGGCCTGCGCTGGTCGATCGTCAACGCGCCCGACGCAACGCATGTCGTCAGCGTTTCCACCGACGCACCCTTCCTGCCCGCCGATCTCGTAACAAAGCTCCAGCAGGGCCTCGCGAACGCGTCAGGCTCAATCGCGCTCGCCCAATCCGGCGGCGAACTCCACCCCGTTATCGGTCTCTGGCCCGTCGCGCTCGCCGACGACCTGGAGCAAGCACTCCACGCCGGTACCCGCAAGGTCCTCGCCTGGACCGACCGTCACGGAACGGTCCCCGTCGAATTTCCGTTTACTCATCTGAAGGGCCGCTCTGTCGATCCCTTCTTCAACGCCAACACACCGGAAGAATTGGCCGAAGCCCGCCACCTGCTTGCCGGATGACATGGACCTGATAGAAAACCGACCGATGAAATCCGCCCTCAAAACGCCCGTGATCGGCATCGCCGGATGGAAGAAGTCCGGCAAGACGACGCTGACCGTGCGTCTCATTGAAGAATTCACGCGCCGTGGCCTCAAGGTCGCGAGCATCAAGCACGCGCACCACGAATTCCAGGTCGACGATCAGGAAACCGACAGTGCTCGCCATCGCCGCGCCGGCGCCGGCGAAGTGGTCGTCGTCGGCGGCAAACGTTGGGCCATGATGCACGAATTGAAGGACGAGCCGGAACCCAATCTCGACGAAATCTTCACCTGGCTCTCGCCCTCCGATCTCGTCATCGTCGAAGGCTACAAGACCGCAAACATCCCAAAGATCGAAGCGCGCCGCTCCACCCAGCAAGACCGCCGTTTCCTGGCCCCGAAAGATCCGACCATCATCGCGATTGCATCAGATCACGAGACGGATCACGGCACGCTGCCGCTGTTCTCGCTCGACGACATTGGCGGCATAGCGGACTTCATCACACGGGCCGTCGGCGTCGGCCTCACGGCTTCGCAGCCGGAAAGAACTGCTGCTCGCCCTCAATCCTGAACGCCGCGATCGCAGCCTGTCCCTCGGGCGAAATGATCCAATCGATGAACGCTTGCCCTTCCGCGGCCTTCACGTTCGGATGCTTGCCCGGATTGACGAGGATCACACCGTACGGATTGAAGAGCCGCGGATCTCCCTGCACGAGTATTTTTAACTCGCCCTTATTCTTGAACGCCGACCAAGTAGCGCGATCGCTCAGCACGTAAGCGTTCGAACCTGACGCGACATTGATCGTCGCGCCCATCCCCTGCCCGGCCTCGCGATACCACGTACCCGACGCAGCCTTCACGTCCACACCCGCGGCCTTCCACAATCGCAGCTCCGCCTTGTGCGTCCCGCTGTCGTCCCCGCGCGAAACAAAGGGTGCGTTCGCCGCGGCGATCTTCCCCAACGCGGCGGCGGCATCCGTCTCGCCAGCAATCTTTGCCGGATCGGACGCAGGCCCCGCGATCACGAAGTCATTGTACATCACGTCGAACCGCTTCACGCCAAAGCCGTCCGCAACGAACGTGTCCTCCGCCGTGCGGTCGTGCACGAGCAGCACATCGCCGTCGCCATTCGCCGCGTTCTTGATCGCCTGACCCGTACCCACCGCCACGACGCGCACCTCGATGCCCGTCTTCGCCGTGAAAATGGGCAGCAGATGATCAAACAGCCCCGAGTTTTCCGTCGATGTCGTCGATTGCAGAACGATGAACCGCTCGGCAGATTGCGCCAATCCGGCAGCAACCATCACGAGCACAGCGGCCGTCCATGACAGCATCCATCGGCCACGGACCTGCATGAGACACTCCTCGGTTCAAAGGACCAATTCACCCGCCAGGAACGCGCGCGCCTCTGCCGTCGCGGGCGCTCTGAAAAACTCGTGAGCTTCCCCCTGCTCCAGAACCTTGCCCTTGTGCAGGAACACGATCTCATCAGCCAGTCGCCGCGCTTGCGCCAAGTCCTGTGTGACCAGCACCACACGTAATCCCTGCTCCACGGCCGCATTCAACTGCCGTTCGATCGCCAGTGTGGACGCGGGATCGAGGTTGGCTGCCGGCTCGTCGAGAAACAGCACTTCGGGCTCCAGAACCAACGCCCGCAGAAGCGCGAGCCGTTGCTGCTCACCGCCCGACAGGCGCTGCGCATTTGTCCCCGCGACGCGCGCAAGACCATGATCCGAGAGGTGCTGCATGGCGATTGCGCGCGCTGCTGCATCACCGTGGCCGTTCAACTTCAGAACATAAACGAGATTGTCGAGCGCCGTCCGCCGCAGCATGACCGGGCGCTGGAGGACGAATCCCGTTCGACGCGCGCGCCTGCGATCCGGAAGGGACCCCGCCCACGTGACACGCCCCAGATCCGGAAGAACCAGACCGGCCAATGCGCGAATCAGCAAACTTTTGCCCGCACCGTTCGGACCAATGATGACCGTCACGCCTGCGCCATGCGCGACCGTAAGCGCCGCACGATCGAGCAGTGTGCGGCCGTCGCGGCGAACGACCAACGCATCTCCGGCAATCGGCATCACGTGAGCGTCCCGCATGATCGGCCGGAGAAGGGTCTGGTCCATGTCAGGACCTCCCCGGCGCCAACTGCGCAACTGCGCCGCCTCGCAGCGCCATCGCCGCAGCATTCACGAGGCCTGCGATGAAGATCAGCACGAGACCCAGCGCCATCGCGAGCGCAAGCTCACCTTTGGATGTTTCCAGCGCGATCGCCGTCGTCATCGTGCGCGTCACGTGATTGATGTTGCCGCCGACGATGAGCACCGCGCCCACCTCTGCGATCGCGCGCCCAAATCCTGCGAGCAATGCCGTCGTCAGCGCGGCCCGCCCCTCATGCAGCAGCGTCAAGATCTGCTGCCACCGCGTCAGTCCGAAGATCCGCAACTGTTCGCCGAGTTCCGCGTCGAGGTCGGCCACGATCTGCCGCGTCAGCGCGATGAGGATCGGCGCAACGAGAATGGTCTGCGCGACGATCATCGCTGTCGGCGTGTAGAGCAGTTGCAGCGCACCGAACGGCCCTGAAGCCGAGAGCCATAGATAGACCAGCAGCCCCACGACCACAGGCGGCAGCCCCATCAGCGTGTTGACGAGCACGATCACGGCACCACGACCGGGAAAACGCCTCGTCGCGATCAATGCGCCGAGTGGCAGCCCGACAAGCGCTGCGATCAGCACCGCAGCCAGACTGACGCGCAGCGACAAGCCGATGATCTCGATCAGATCAGCGTCGAGAGAACCGATCAACGCGAAGGCCTGCCAGACTGCGTCCGTCACAGGAAAGGTCCGTCACAAAATCAAAAAGGCGCACGTAGAGCCGTATCCCGTCCGATACGGATCGGCAAGCGTCAACGAACGAGAGCGGATGAGCATTGAGCGAAAGTGAAGCCAAGTCTTCGCAACCGAACAACTAAGCTGTATCCAAATGGATACTGGTGGATCTAATACTTTCCCCGGCAAAGCTCAGGTCGCATGTGAGATCATCTGGCAAGCAGCGAAACTGTACCATAGTATAGTTGTCTAGATTGCAGTCCACGCGCGATCAATGGACAGGCCCCGCAGAGCGGCCACGGCATCGGAGGGAACATGTTGAAGGCGCTGGTCATCGACCCGGGCAAGTGCACCGGCTGCAAGCAATGCGAAATGGCCTGCAGCTATGAGAACGAGGGCGAGTTCAACGTCGCCAAGTCCCGCATCCGCGTCTTCGATTTCCACGAGCAGGGCAAAATGGTGCCCTACACCTGCACCCAGTGCGCCGAAGCCTGGTGCCAGCAGGCCTGCCCGGTGAACGCGATCACCACCGATCCGCTCTCTCTCGTGAAAGTTGTCCACGAGAACCTCTGCGTCGGCTGCAAGGTCTGCACGATCGCCTGCCCCTTCGGCACGATCAATTACAACGCCTCCACCGGTAAGGTGATCAAGTGCGACCTGTGCCAGGGCAATCCCGCCTGCTCGGATGCGTGCCCAACCGGCGCGATCACATACCAGGACATCGAGCAGACCGGCTTCGACAAGATGAAGGTGTGGGCCGCGCAGGCCGCAGCGGGCTCGCCCGACGCTCCGGGCGCCAAGGCACCCGTGGCCAAGCACTGACACAGGCAAGCACCGCCTCTGCGGAGCGGATGTGCGCCAAGAGATTACGAAAAACTCCGCAGAAGACATTGCAGCGCGCTCGAACCGCGCGTCAGCGATAAAGGGAGAGATCGATGGGTTGGGCACGGAAAATCCTGCGGGTGAACCTCACCACAGGCACCGTCAAAGTCGAACCGCTCAACATGGATTGGGCGTCGAAGTATCTCGGACAGCGGGGTCTCGCCACCAAGTATTTCGTCGAGGAAGTCGATCCCAAGGTCGATCCGCTCGGCCCCGATAACAAGATGATCATGGCAACCGGCCCGCTCACTGGCACCGCCGCCTCCACCGCCGGCCGCTATTCGGTCATCACCAAAGGCGCGCTCACCAACGCCATCGCCTGCTCCAACTCCGGTGGCTACTTCGGCGCCGAGTTGAAGTTCGCCGGCTGGGACATGATCATCTTCGAGGGCAAGGCTCCCAAGCCCGTCTACGTTTCAATTATCGATGACGTTTGCGAGATCCACGACGCGTCCGACATCTGGGGCACCAGCGTCTGGCACACCGACGAGTGGATCAAGACCAAGCACCAAGACCCGATGATGCACATCTCGGCCATCGGCATCTCGGGTGAAAAGCAGGTTCTCTACTCCTGCATCGTCAACGATCTTCATCGCGCCGCCGGCCGCTCCGGTGTCGGCGCCGTCATGGGCTCGAAGAACCTCAAGGCCGTCGCCGTTCGCGGCACAGGCGGCGTCAAGGTCAAGGACGGCCGCACGTTCCTCAAGGCCGCTGCCGCCGGCAAGAAGGTGCTGCAGGAGAACGCCGTCACCGGCGCCGGTCTGCCGACGTACGGCACGCAGGTTCTCATGAACGTCATCAACGAGGCCGGCGCCATGCCGACCCGCAACCATCGTCAGGTGCAGTTCGAAGGCGCGCACGCGATTTCCGCCGAAGCCATGGCAACCCCGCGCAAGACCGACGGACAGCCGAACCTGCTCACCAACCAGGCCTGTTTCGGCTGCACCATCGCCTGCGGCCGTATTTCGAAGATCGACGAGAAGCACTTCACCATCCAGAACAAGCCGCAGTATTGGAAGGCGTCCGGCGGCCTCGAATATGAAGCCGCCTGGGCGCTCGGCTCCAACACTGGCGTCGACGATCTCGAAACGCTCACCTACGTGAACTTCGTCTGCAACGAGCAGGGCATGGACCCGATCTCGTTCGGCGCCACGGTCTCGGCCGCGATGGAGTTGTACGAGCTTGGCCTCATCACCAAGGAACAGACCGGCGGCATCGACCTGAAGTTCGGTTCGGCGGAAGCCCTTGCCAAGTGCGTCGAACTCACCGGAATAGGCGAAGGCTTCGGCGCGGAACTGGGTCTTGGTTCGTTGCGTCTATGCACCAAGTATGGTCGCCCGGACCTCTCCATGTCCGTCAAGGGCCAGGAATTCCCCGCCTACGACTCGCGCGGGATCCAGGGCATGGGCCTCACCTACGCCACGTCCAACCGCGGCGCCTGCCACCTGCGCTCCTACACGGTCTCGTCCGAAATCCTCGGCATTCCTGAGAAGACCGACCCGCTGACCACCGACGGCAAGCCCGCCCTGGTCAAGGCCTTCCAGGATGCGACCGCCGCCGTCAACTCCACCGGCCTGTGCGTCTTCACGACGTTCGCCTGGACGCTGAACGACATCGCACCCCAGGTCGATGCCGCCTGCGACGGCGCCAGCTGGACGCCCGAGTACATGATGGAAGTCGGCGAGCGCATCTGGAACATGGAGCGCGTCTTCAACAACCGTGCCGGTTTCACCCACAAGGACGACAACCTGCCGCCGCGCCTCGTCTCGGAGCCGGCGGAGACAGGTCCAGCCAAGGGTCTCGTAAACGGCCTCGCCACGATGCTTCCCGAGTACTACCAGCTGCGCGGCTGGACCCAGGAAGGCATCCCGACCAACGAGACGCTGTCGCGCCTGTCGCTCTGATAAGAACGCTCTGCGGGCGGGTTCGATCGTTGAATCCGCCCAGCGCATCCTGCCGTCCCTGGAACGCGTCCACCACGCCACCCGTGAGGCCTGCCCCATGCACTACGTGATCCTCGGAGCCGGTCCAGCCGGTGTGACGGCGGCGGAAACCATCCGCCAAAAAGACCGCAACGGCCAGATCACGCTGATTGGCGGCGAGCCCGAACCGCCCTACTCGCGCATGGCCATTCCCTACCTCCTCCACGGCAACATCGAGGAGCGTGGCACCTATCTTCGCCAGAAGGCCGACCACTACGACAGCCTCTGCATCGAGTACCGCCACGGCCGCGCCGGCGGCATCGACAGCCGCCGCAAGGAACTTTATCTGTCCGGCGGCGATCCGATTGCCTACGACAAGCTTCTGATTGCCACCGGCGCCTCGCCCGTCATCCCGAAAATGTCCGGCTCTAATCTCGAAGGCGTCGTCAACTGCTGGACGCTGGCCGATGCCCGCGCCATCCTGAAGCGCGCCGACAAAGGAGCACCTGTCGTGCTCGTCGGTGCCGGCTTCATCGGCTCCATCGTTCTCGAAGCGCTCTACCAGCGCGGCTGCGATCTCACCGTTGTCGAGATCGCGCCCCGCATGGTCGCCCGCATGATGGACGACACCGCCGGCGGCATGCTCGCCCGCTGGTGCCGCGAGAAGGGTGTGAAGGTCTACACCGGCACCAAGGTCAACTCCATTCGCCAGACCGGCTCGAACGGCGGCGCCACGCTCGCAGTCGATCTTTCGAGCGGTCAGGCGATCCCGGCCCAACTCGTCGTGCTCGCAGCCGGCGTCAAATCGAACACCGGCTTCCTCGTCGGCTCCGGCGTCAAGGTGAACTGGGGCATCCAGGTCAACCCGTTCCTCGAAACGTCCGCGCCAGACGTCTTCGCTGCCGGCGATTGCTGTGAGGCGATCGACATCTCCACCGGCAAGCCCGACATGCTCGCCATCCAGCCCGTCGCCGTCGAACACGGCCGCCTCGCCGGCCTCAACATGTCCGGCACGAAGACGCCCCACCGCGGCTCGCTCAACATGAACGTGCTCGATACGATGGGGCTGATCTCCTCATCGTTCGGTCTCTGGGCGGGCAAGCCCGAAGGTCAGACCGCCAAGCTCATCGACGAGACCAACTTCAAATATCTGAAGCTCAACTTCGAAGGCGACCGCCTGATCGGCGCCCAGAGCGTCGGCCTCACGGACCACGTCGGTATGCTGCGCGGCCTGATCCAGACCGGCTTCCGTCTCGGTGGATGGAAGGAGAAGCTTGTCGCAAGCCCCGAGCGTCTGCGGGAAGCCTACATCGCCGTCGCCCATGGGGCGCCCATAGGCGGCCCGACCGGACCGCACGTGAACACCCCGATTGCCAAGGCCGCCGCCTGACGGCATACGGTCCCCATGAAAGTCACACTGAAACTTTTCGCCTCACTTGGCGCGTTCCTGCCCGAAGGAGCGGAGCGCAACATGATCGATCTCGACGTGCCCGAAGGCACCACCATCCGCGCCCTTCTTGATGACCACAACGTACCGCCGCAGTCCTGCCACCTCGTGCTTCTCAACGGCGTCTTTCAGCCGGTCGGCGTGCGCACCCACGTGGCGCTCAAGTCTGGAGACGCTCTGGCGGTCTGGCCTCCGGTTGCCGGCGGATGACGAGCGGGCCGTTCGTTCCGGACCTGGTCGAGAAAACGATGTCCGCTACTCCGTCCGAATTCCATCGCAGCATGGCCGTGCTCGATGCCTCGCTGGCACCGGCGCTCGCCCATACGCTTGAATGCAACAGCGGCACGATCACCGTGACCTACGATGCCCTCCCCAGCGTCACACTTGGGACGCTCCTCGCGCTGCCACGTGCCCGCGTCACCGTTCGTTTTGTCGGAGTGCCGTCGGCTGACCGCGCGCAGTTCATGAGCCGCTTCGATCTCGCCTTCCAGCGCGGCGGCGGCTGACCCCACAACGCCCTTTCCCCGCCGCCAAATGCGTGTAGATTTATTCGATCACCTTAACAGACGAGAGGATCGGCAGTGTCCGATATCGCCCTGGAAGCGACGCCACCTCGCAAGCCTTCGGCCGCATCGAGCCCCGGCTCTGCCGAGAAGCCGAAAGAAGAAGACGGCCAAGGCCGGCTCCAGCATCAAACTCCAGATCGACTTTCCCGGCGGCGTGCGCCTGGGGCCGGGCAAGGTCGCACTTCTCGAGGCCATCGATAGCGCAGGCTCGTTGAGCCGCGCCGCCGCTGAAATCGGCATGTCCTACCGCCGCGCATGGCTCTTCATGCAGCAGATCAATCAGGCCTTCGATCAGGCCGCCGTCGCCACGCCGGAACATGGCCACGGCGGAGGGCCGGCAAAGCTCACGGACTTCGGCCGCGAACTCATCCGCCAGTATCGCAGCATCGAGAAAAAGGCGATCGCGTCCGGCGGCGAGATCCTCGCGTGGCTCGATCAACATCACAGCGGCAAAAACGAGCCGCGCGGCTGACGAAGCGGCGCTAGAGCAATTCAATCCCGAACCGGCGCACGGCAAACGCGAACGCTGCGAAACTGGCGATCGTCACGACGATGCTCGCACCCATGGTGGGCCAGAACCCGATCCGCGGCAGCAGGTAGGGAAACAGCAGAAACATCGGCAGGGTCGGGACCACGTACCAAAACGTATACCAGGCATGGTTCGCGATCTTGCTCTCGCCCTGCCCCTCCACCCACAGCCAGATCAACGTCAGCACGGTCACCATCGGCAGCGCGGCGATAAGACCGCCCAATTTGTCGCTGCGTTTGGCGACTTCCGAGATCAGCACGACGAGAAACGCCGTCACGGCGTACTTCGTGATGATCCAGCCCATACCCCGCCTCCTCTGCGACGATAGTTCTTATCCGAAGTTCCGATTTGAACCGACGTGCACGCACCCCACTCGTCGGGAACGGCAGATGGCGTAGCAACCCTTGCAATGCGGTTGCACAGCCAACGCAGCATCGCGCCGTGCCGCAGGCCACCGTCGTCAACTGCACCGGCGCTCAAACCAACTGACCAAAGACAACCGGGGAGGTGCGCTGGGCAGGCAACCCCCACCCCCGTGTTGCGTTCAAGTCCCATAGCACAGACGTTCAATGGTCGAGCCGTTGCGTATCTCCTTTCAACTCGACCATCATTGATCCGTTGTCGGCTATGCGGAGGCTCAGATGAAGTACTACGCGAAAGTCGTGAGAGTTCGCCTGGAAGTGGCGTGCGTCGAGATTGAGAGCGACGACATCCACACGGGTCAGGAAGCCGCCGACCGCGCTCTCGATGCCGCGACCGCCGATGACCTGCCGTGGAAAATGCTTCCCTACGACAGCGAAGCCTACGCCCCGCACGTCGAAATGCTGGTGTCCGATCCGGAGTTGTCGGAAGCCGGCGAGACAGCTCAAGTCATCCGGCGATGGATGCGCAGCCCGGAATCCTCAGTCCAGGACCGCTATCTCATCCTGCATGCCGATCTTGAGACAGGCGAAGGCCGCACCATCCTTCAGCCGTGGCTGTCTGAAGCGGCCGGGCTCCCGCTCGCAGATCTCTGCGGAGAATGGATGGACGATCTGGCAGATCTGAGCGAACTCGCCGTGGAACCGCCGCGCCCATCCACCGGATCGGCGACGATCATTCCCTTTCCCCGGCCCTCTCCGCGCGTGGACGACAGCAGCGGATCATCGCTCAGCTAATTGATGAGAGAACCGACGGCGTCCGCGTGTTTGGATCAGCCGGCCGGTTCGGCTGATTGAGCGCCCGGGCGAATGCTCGATTTGCGCGAGACTGCCGGATCGCTCGCAGCAACGGGAACCTTCCGTTCGATCTCCTCGAAGGTTGCCAACGCCTGTCCGACCACTTGATCCATGTTGTAGTAGCGGTACGTCGCCAAGCGCCCGACGAACCACACGTCGTCCGCCGCGCGCGCTAAATCCTCATACTGCTTGTAAAGCGCCTGATTCTCGGCCCGGGGCACCGGATAATACGGATCGCCTTTGTCGGTTGGATACTCATACGTCAGCGCTGTCCAAGGGTGATGCTGTCCCGTCAGATACTTGTATTCGGTGATCCGCGTATAATCGCGGTCGAGCGGGTAATTGACGACACCCACCGGTTGGAACTGCGACTGCCGCTTTGTCATGTGCTCAAACCGCAACGACCGATACGGTAGCCGCCCAAAGCGATACGAGAAGTATTCATCGATCGGCCCGGTAAAGATCACGCGCCGATGCGGAATGACTGCGCGAACCTCACGGTAATCGGCCTGCAGTAGGACCTGAATTTTCCGATGCTGAAGCATGCGGCGGAACATCGCCGTGTAGCCGTGCTTGGGCATTGCCTGAAACCGATCCGTGAAATACCGGTCGTCGCGATTTGTCCGCACGGGGACCCGCGAGGTCACAGCCTTATCGAGTTGCGACGGATCAAGACCCCACTGCTTGCGCGTATAGCCGCGAAAGAATTTCTCATAAAGATCGCGACCGACGCGGGCGACAACCACATCCTCCGACGTTCGAATAGGATCGATCGCCTCAGCTCGAGCCTGAAAAAAAGCTTCGAGCTCATCGCTGGTCAGCGCCAGTCCATAAAGCCTGTTCACCGTGTCCAGGTTGATGGGAACGGGAAGGAGCTGCCCGTTGATATCTGCCAGCACGCGGTGCTCGTACGGCCGCCACTCGGTAAAACGGCTGAGATACGAGAAGATCCGCTGCGCGTTGGTATGAAAGATATGCGGACCATACCGATGCACGAGGAGGCCATCCTCGTTGTAATAGTCAAACGCATTGCCTCCGACATGATCCCGCCGGTCAATAATGAGAACGCGCTCGCCGCGATCGTTTGCGATCCGCTCTGCCAATACGCTCCCTGCAAACCCAGCCCCGACGATCAGCCAATCAAACATTGTCGGCTTCGGCGCTTGTGGGCGCACCGTCCTCCAGACGCGGAGACAGTTCCTGCCAGCGGAGCCGCCAGCTGACTTCCTGGTTCATCAGGGTCGACATCCTTCGCCACGTATCGTTCCAGGAGAGCTTCGCAAGCCTGCGATCGACGTTTGCCAACCACGGCTCCCGCGGTGCGCTCAGCACGCCCTCGAGTTTTTCAACGAAGCCCTCAGCGTCATGGCTGATTGACACCAGTCCCTCATCACCCCAGTCGCGCACCACGTCACGCACCGGCGTGGAGACGACCGGCAGACCGGCGGCCAAAAACTCCGGTGTTTTAGTCGGACTGATGAACCGCGTTGCGGCATTGATTGCGAACGGCATGAAGCCCACGTCCCAATGCGCGAGATACTGCGGCAGCTCCTGATAATTCTTGGAGCCGAGCCAGTGGATGTTTGCGCGCCGCGGCAACTCGGACTCGTCGATCTTCACGACGGGCCCAATAAGAACAAACTGCCAGTCCGGCCTGAGGTCGGCGAGAGCGGCAGTAAGTTCGATATCGAAGCGCTCATCGAGCACGCCGAAGAACCCGATACGCGGCCGCTTTATGCCTGCTTGATCGGATGGATCCGCAAAGCCGGAACCTCGCGCCTGCGCGAAATGCTCTTTATCGACGCTGCTCGGAAACAGATGAACATTAGGATGCCGAAAGCGCTTTGCTTCATAGAGAGCGCGCCCGCCAGTGAAGACGAGATCGGCCAAGGCGAACAGTCGGCGCTCGCAAGCTGCCAGTTCCGGAGAGGCGCCCTTGAAGGCACTCAGCTCGTCCATGCAATCGTAAACGCAAAGATCCGGCTCGCGGTGCACTGAAAAGTTCACCGCGCAAGGCGTGTAGTACCAGAATGCCGTGACCGCGCCACGATGCGCGGCTAGCACATCGTCGAGAACGACCTTTTGCGCATCGGTCGCCTGCTGGCTCGTGGCGCCTTCCGGTAAAACGGGCACGACGACCGTTACACCTGGAGCGCCTTCGGAAACCTCGTACCGAACTTTACTCGCCCCTCGCTCATAGATGGGCTCTTCAAAGAAATACACGGTCCACTGCCGGGCAGCGCGTGTCATGAGATGCTGCGGCCGCTGGTAAACGAAGCGCCATCTCAGATGTGAAAAGCAAATCAGTACGGGCTTCTCATTACTTTGCTTCTGGACAAAGGAACTTTGACTCATCTCAGTGTGCACTCGAATATGGAAGGTTCTCGAATAACCGCAGGCTTCACAAAAGGTTCCCACGCGGAGGGCCTGCACCGGCGCGCGGCTGAAACTCACGGGCACGCCTGAGCAAAGTGACTGGTCAGACCTGTGCGGAATGCGCCAGATATGCAAAACAAGTCATCTATTCCGGTCAGCGACAGACCGGAGACGATGAGAGGATCCCTATGACATCGATCAACGCGCGCATCGCCCAGGAACTCAACGTTCAAGTGGCGCAAATCGATGCCGCCGTCTCCTTGTTCGAAGAGGGAGCGACCGTGCCGTTCGTGGCCCGCTATCGCAAAGAGAAAACCGGGGGCCTCGATGATACGCAGCTGCGCCGTATCGAGGAGCGGCTTGGCTATCTGCGCCAGCTCGAAGATCGCCGCGCCACGATCATCAAATCGATTACGGATCAGGCAAAGCTGACGCCTGATCTGGAACGAGCCATCGCCAATGCGCAGAGCAAGGTCGAACTTGAAGACCTGTACGCGCCCTTCAAACCGAAGCGTCGCACCAAAGCTCAGATCGCGCGTGAGAACGGCTTGGAACCTCTCGCACTGTCACTCATGTCCAATCCCTCGCTCGATCCTGCAACGGAAGCGGGGAAGTACGTTGACGCCGAGAAAGGTGTCTCCGACACCGCCGCCGCACTCGATGGCGCGCGGTCCATCGTGGTCGAACGCATCGGAGAGAATGCGAAGCTCGTCGGCGATTTGCGCGAGTGGCTCTGGGTGAGCGGACAGCTTTCCTCTCGCGTGCAGAAAGGCAAGGCGGCCGAAGGCGCCAAGTTCTCCGACTACTTCGACTTCAGCCAGTCGATCCGTGATCTCCCTTCCCACCGCGCGCTCGCTCTTCTGCGTGGCAGAAACGAAGGCATTCTCACTCTTGATCTCGACATCGCATCAGAAGCCAACCGCCCTCACCCCGCCGAACTCAAGATCATGTCCGCCTTCGCACTTGCCAACCGCGGCAGGCCTGCTGACAGCTGGCTCGCCGAGACCGTGAAGCAAGCATGGAAAGCGAAGCTGCACCCATCGCTTGAGACGGATCTCCTCGCACGGCTCAAGGAACGCGCCGACCGAGGCGCCATCGATATATTCAAGTCGAACCTCAAGGATCTTCTCCTTGCCGCGCCCGCCGGCCCGCGCGTCACGATGGGGCTCGATCCGGGCATCCGTACGGGTGTCAAAGTCGCCGTCGTCGATCAGACGGGCAAACTGCTCGACACGGCCACTGTCTATCCTCACGAACCGCGCAAGGATTGGAACGGCGCACTCGCAACCCTCGCCGCTCTCTGCATCAAGCATAAGGTCGATGTGATCGCGATCGGCAATGGAACCGCAAGCCGCGAAACCGAGAAACTGGCATCGGATTTGATCAAGAACCTGCCCGGCTCAAAGCCCAAAAAAGCGTTGGTTTCGGAAGCCGGCGCATCGGTCTATTCCGCATCCGAACTCGCCGCCAACGAGTTTCCCAATCTCGATGTCAGCTTGCGCGGTGCCGTCTCCATCGCCCGTCGCCTCCAAGATCCGCTGGCAGAACTCGTTAAGATCGAGCCGAAGGCCATCGGTGTCGGCCAATATCAACACGACGTCGATCAAACCGATCTCGCTCGCTCACTGGACGCCGCCGTCGAAGACTGCGTCAACGCAGTCGGCGTCGACGTGAACATGGCGTCCGCCCCACTCCTCGCGCGCGTTGCGGGATTGAACGCCACCATCGCTCAAAACATCGTCCTTCACCGCGATCAAAACGGAGCATTCAAAAAGCGCACTGACATTAAGAAAGTCGCGCGCCTAGGTCCCAAAGCCTTCGAACAGTCGGCCGGATTTCTTCGCATCATGAATGGCCCTAATCCGCTCGACGCCTCCGCCGTCCACCCCGAAGCCTACACTGTCGTTGAGCGCATCGCAGAGACCACTAAGAAACCGCTGAAAGCCTTGATCGGCGATGGCCCGTTTCTGCGCACGCTCAATCCCGCCCACTACGCCGATGCCGTTTTTGGAATTCCAACCGTCACTGACATTCTCGCCGAGCTCGAAAAGCCCGGACGCGATCCACGGCCAGAGTTCAAAACCGCAGTGTTCGAAGAGGGCGTCGAAAAAATCTCCGATCTGCGGCCCGGACTGGCGCTGGAAGGCGTCGTGACGAACGTCACGGCCTTCGGAGCCTTCGTCGATGTCGGGGTCCATCAAGACGGCCTCGTCCATGTCTCCGAATTATCCGACCGGTTCGTCAAAGATCCCCGCGATATCGTTAAAGCGGGCGATATCGTCCGCGTCCGCGTGAAGGACGTCGACATCGACCGCAAGCGGATCGCACTCACGATGAAATCGGGAGTGCTCGACGCCGGTACGACCCGAACGGTAAAAACGGCAACTCCGCAGGCCGGAAACAGCGCAACCAGAAGTCCGCCTCAATCCGAAACCGAATCCGCCCTCGCCGCCGCCCTGCGCCGCGCGCGCGAGAAATGATCCGCTACCGCATCGAGCGTTCACGAACGTCGACTTCAGAACGCCTTCGGAACAATCCGAGCAGAGTAACGTTTGAAAGTCTCATTGAATGGCGTGAAAGCCAACCGCGCCTCCAACCCGGCGGGTGTCCAAAATGGAAAATGAGAAATTCAATTTATCGCTCCGTAAGTATCTGAAGCGCGTCGGTGTCACGTCGCAGCAGGAGGTCGAAAGGATCGTTCGCGAATACCCCGTTCCGGCCGGCACAACGCTTCGGCTGCGGATGGTGCTCACAGCGGAAGGAACCGATTTAAAGCACGTGGTGGAGGACGACATCGAGACTTGATAGCCGCTCCCATAGCGAAATTCACACAAGTACCGCAACCAACCCGCCATACCGACCCGCTTCCATGCGAACTGTTGATCCCGATCAATGTTCAGCAGAGGGTCTTGCGCGACACCCCTACTAGGGGAGTTCGTATCTCCCCATCGCAACACAAGGCCGACATGCATGGACCTCGATCGCGCGGATACGCTGAGTCTCAACTGTGTTCACGGTTTCCCGCAAGCCTTGCTACATGTGCCATCCCGTGAACTGTGGCGACATCTACCTGGGCCTACTTTGTTCGATATTCCAGGAAAGCACGCCTCGCCGCTGTTCGTCAGCGTCCTTTTGCACGGCAACGAGAGCACGGGTTGGGCCGCGATTCAGTCTGTCCTCAATCGGCACCATGGGCATCTGCCTCGCAGGCTTTTGCTGTTCGTCGGCAACGTTGAGGCGGCTAGGCACACTAGCCGGACACTTCCCAGTCAACACGATTACAATCGCAGCTGGCCTGGTACCCTTGATGATCTCACTCCAGAAGCGCGGCTGATGCGCGACGTGGTCGACGCCATTCGTGTCCACCAGCCGGTCGCGAGTATCGATATTCACAATAACACGGGCCACAATCCGCACTACGCATGCGTTAATCGGTGGGACGAACGTTACCTCCACTTGGCGCGGCTATTCTCCCGTACCGTCGTCTTCTTTGAACGCCCTCTTGGTGTGCAGTCCGCAGCATTGTCAGAAATCTGCCCTGCGGTCACTGTCGAGTGCGGGCTTGCCGGCGGGCCGGAAGGCGTCGCACATGCCGCCGACTTTATCGAAGCAGCACTCGCAATTGACCACTTGCCCGATCGCCCCGTGCCCGACGGTGATCTCGACCTGATGCAGACGCATGCGATCATCAAGGTTCCGCCGGAGGCAACAGTCTCGTTCGATGGCGAAGACGCGGATTTCCAGTTCCGATCGGATCTGGATCGACTGAATTTCTCGGAATTGCAGCCAGGAACCTTGTTTGGACGCCTGGGTTCGCGCCAGCAGCACCGCCTCTCGATTGAACCCGGTGGACCACATGCGGCGCCGTCAAACTACTTCACGTACGACGGCGGCGAAATTCGGCTCAGTAAGCGGGCCATTCCTGCCATGCTCACGCGTGACAGCAATGCGATTCGGCTGGATTGTCTTGGCTATCTGATGCATCGCGTCGAACGGCACGGATCACGATTGGTCGAAGCTGATACGGCTGCAATGGGATGACACCGTGACGGAGCACACAAGCGTTGGCTGCACGGAGCAGGAGCGCTTCAACGTTCTGCAAACGATGCTGGCCCAGCAATATCAGACGGTATTCGCCGATCCGACCGCCGCGCGCACGGTCCTGGTTCTTCCCAGTCTAAGCCTCGACCCGCAGGTGATGGCGAAGGTCTCCGGTGTCGCTCACTACGAGGAGCGAATGCTGTGCCTGCTCATGCTTTTGCGCATGCCACGAACACGAGTAATCTACGTTTCCAGCACTCCCATTTCGTCCACCATCATCGACTATTACCTCCATCTCCTGCCCGGAGTACCAAGCGAGCACGCGCGTCGCCGTCTGACCCTTCTATCTTGCGACGACAATCAGTTCGCACCCCTCACGCAAAAGGTTCTCGATCGACCGCGCCTGCTCGAACGACTGAAGGAAGCCATCGGCGATCCAACGACTGCACACATGACTTGCTTCACGGTCTCCGAGCTGGAACGTCGGCTCGCGCTCACCCTTGGCATCCCCATCTATGGCTGCGATCCCGCACTCCTCCACTGGGGTTCGAAAAGCGGGTCGCGCAGGATCTTCCGCGAAGCCGGCATTGACTTTCCTGCCGGCTTTGAAGACCTCGGCACCATCGACGACGTAGCACGCGCTCTTTCGCAATTGAAAAGCGAACGCGCCGAACTTGCGAAGGCTGTGGTCAAGATCAATGAAGGCTTTTCCGGCGAGGGCAACGCCGTCTTTGATTTTTCAGGCGCACCGCAAGGATCGGCCCTGCTGCCGTGGGTCAAAGAAAAACTTCCCGATCTCGCATTCGAAGCCAAGGACATGACCTTTGAGCTCTATGAGAACAAGCTGACTGCCATGGGCGGTATCGTTGAGGAATGGATCCCAGGTGCGGTCAAAGAGAGCCCGTCCGTCCAATTTCGAGTCGATCCCTTGGGGCGTCTGGAAACCATCTCCACGCACGATCAAATCCTGGGCGGAAAGAACGGCCAGATTTTCCTCGGAGCACGATTTCCAGCTGCTGATTCCTATCGCCTGGATATTCAGCGAGACGGACAGAAGGCGGCGCGAGCTCTCGCGCAGAAAGGTGTGCTCGGTCGGTTTGGCATCGACTTCGTTTCCGTCAAACACGATGACGGTTGGAGGCACCTGGCGATTGAAATCAATCTGCGCAAAGGCGGCACGACGCACCCGTTCCAGATGCTGCAATTCCTCACCGACGGTCATTATGATCCCACGACGGGACTTTTCCTGACACCTTCAGGCAAGCCGCGCTGCTATTATGCATCCGACAATCTCGAATCGGAAAAGTACCGCGGCCTGACACCCGACGATCTCATCGACATTTCCGTATTGAATGGGCTGCATTTCAATGCGGCGACAGCTGAGGGCGTCGCCTTTCACCTCATCGGTGCCCTCTCAGAGTTCGGCAAGCTCGGCATCGTAGCGATAGGCGAAACCTATGACCGCGCCGACGCGCTGTACCGCAAATCAGTAGCTGTTCTCGACCGGGAAGGCTGCAGAACCTGAAGCGGACGACTAACCGCTATTCAGAAATTTGCAGCTCCACACGCCGATCAAGTTCATAGAGCTGATCACGCGGCATCAGGGTCCGGTCCACACCTTGGAAAGGCGCCGTATCACCTTTGGGAAAAATCTCCACCCGCCCCGCATAGCCTCCCGCACGCAGGAACTCAGACACCGTTCCGAGCCGGTCGGCCGACAATTTCATATTGAATTCGGGCGTCCCACGCTCGTCGGCGTGTCCAGTCATACTGATTGATGGCGGCTTCTTCAGGAGAAGATAATCGAGCAGCAACTGAGCAGCCTTGGCTCCATCATCTGTGAAAGCCGCCTCACGAAAAATGAACTTAATCGGGACAGGCAAGACATCCGCACTGGTTGTTACGGTCAAATTCTCACCAGCTGTGGCAACGAGCTCGTCCGAAACCTGGCGCTCTGCAACCACATCACGGGTGTCGGCCACACCTGGTGTCGGCTCGCTGATTTTGGTGCTCTGTTCAGCATCTGCCCGCGCACGCTCCACTCTGAGACGCAACGCATCCATGAGATGCGCAGAAACCGCTTCAGCTGTGGGCAACGCAACGCCCGCACTCGCTAGGGCACGTGGCGCAGGCGCTCGCGGCTCAATCGAGCCAAGTTGAACCGACAGCTTCGGGTTGGGATTGGGTATCCGCTGTTCCGTAACGAGTACCCACTCACCGTTCTCATCCGTGTTTGCCGATCCGATCGCCGCACCGTCGGCCATCACTGTCACAACGGAATTGGGCACCGATCGCCCAGCAAAGACGGATGTTCCGTTAGGATCGACTTTAGCAATATCGAATGGCCCGGCGAGCCCGTTTGCTGGAGCACGTTCTGCTGCCGCGGGAGTAGTGGAAGAAGGAGGCAACGCAGGCTCGCGTTCCCCACCGTCGCGGCGCTCTTCCTGCTCGATTAATCCGAGTTTTTCCACGGCAATCGGAAGGTCAGTGAAGAATATTGCTCCACCGACCGCGGCAACGAGAACGACAAGAAGCGCCGCAAGATAGTGCATGACGTGTGTCCGGGGCTGAACCAGAAAACGAAGTCTACAAGGTCTTACACATGCAGTGTAGCAAGTCCTGCGGTCGGGATTAACGCACCGTTCCGGTCTACGGCCTACGCTACCGCCCGGATGAATGCTGAAATCGAGCACAGCTTAGTCTTGGGATTCCGGTTCCAGGTTGTCCTTATCCTGCGATGTGCTCTGAGCTTCTTCCTCATAGTCGATCGCCGGCTGGCCGCTTTCATCTTGCGAGTACGTAAACCGAACCCATTTTCTGCTGTGATCTGAAAGTTCCATAACATATCGGCAGGTGAGCGACGTATCCGAACGCGCCACTTCTTCGTCATGGCTCAAGGACGTGATCGTCAGGTGGCTTTCTTCAAGCACCTGCTGCCCGCCCTGCACAAAGAAGTCCTTGACCGCTGTGTCCGAACAAACGTTTTCGGCATGCACCGCGGGAGATGCACTCACCAGCAGCGCGCACGACAGGCCGGTCTGAATCACCCGCGCTAAATCTAAGCGGCACATGGAGAAAACCCTTCGGAGGCGGTCACTCCTCCAGTAGGCAATCAGCAAGTCAGCTATCGCAGCCTAACTTAAGACAAATGGGCTTACCCATGAATTCAGACAAGGCCCAAAACACCAACTGGCCAGTACCGAAATACCACCCGTCGATTGCCAAGCTTCAGCTTGCAAGGCGTTAAGGAGCGGGCTGCGGATTGACTGGTTGTGTGGTTGAAGGCACGCCCGTCGTGGCAGTGTTTTCCGTCGTGTAGACAGCCACACCGAACAGAACGGCAAACAAAACTGCCGTCACGAGAGCGCTGACGAAGCGATTGTTGAACGAGATAAAGTTGGCGATGAGATCGAGCACGAAGACCAGACCAGCGGCCATCAACACCATCTGAACCCAGGTATCGCGGGTCGCCTCCTTCAGCTCAGGCGGAAGCACTGTTGTGTCGACGGTATAGATCAAGGCAGCATAGAAAATCGCAAACACCAGCGCGGTGACGAGCGCGTTCACAAAGCGGTTGCTGAAGGTCAGAGCATTTCCCAGGTAGGCAATGACGAAGAGGATACCTGATCCAACCAGAACGTTTGCGAGCAATGCGGTCTCGGAGGGTGACATCCGCTTCTCCTGGGTTGCTGCTGATCGGAGCGAGCCTCATACGCCTTCACTGCATTGTCAATCGGCCATCAAAAGCACGCACGACCGCGATGCACCACCGGCTACTTCGTGACCCTTAGCGACATGATGTAGGCGATCACGTCTCGAAGTTCGGTGTTGGTGAAAGAGACTTTCGGCATTGCAGGATGCGGAAAGATGATCGACCCCGCCAACCGTTCCTGCGATTGATCGGGTCGGTTTGCTATCGAGTAGAAGCTGGAAATGTCCGACTTGGCGACGTTCCCCGGGCTCGCGTCCACGACGTGACATGTCGAACAGAGGCTTTCAGCCAAGTCCCTGCCCCTTCCCGGGTCAGAGACGACCGATTGAGCCAGGGCGGGAAATGACCAAAGCGGCAGCATAAGCGTCACAAGCGAAATCTTCTCGCATCGTCTCATCATCATCGTCCTCCCGACAGCATCTTCGCGATGACATCCCAAACCTAAGTCGAAGTGACGTTGGCGTCCTCCCTCGTCTCCTGCAGATAGGTCGCGCGCAAAGCTGCCGAAACCTGCTCTAACTCATACAAGGAAATCTCTGCTCGCATGATGGCTTCGAGCCAGTCTTCCCCGCCTGCAAGTTCCAAAACAAGGTATTTGAAGAAGCCATCGTCCAACGCGTCGATGTCCTTGCGCCAAGTTTCACTCGTGGCGTATGAGGCATACGCTCCGTCCGAATATGTGCGCGTCACACACACCTGAAAACGATTCATCGTCGGCAATTCTCCAGGGCCATTCAATATTGAATACAAATACATCGCGCCCGGACCCATTCACTTGATCAGGAACAAAAGTTGTGTGCCCGTTCCAATTGGCATGCACGGCCGCAACCGAAGTCCTGACGAGCCCCGACAAAAAACAACATCAGCAATACGTCCGCTCGGCAGAAATGAGCTATACTGCCGAACTGCCGGTCCAGGAGTTCCGCAATTCATATGAGCGCAGTGATTTGACGATATTTTTCAGAAAGAGACACACGAAGCGTGTCGGTCGCCTCGTTGCCGCCGCTCACGATTTCTGGGCGGGCGCGACTTCCGACGGACTACTTCAGTTGGCGCTCCTACTGGTCAGCGCCCAGTTTCTGGCAGCTGTCGCCATGGCAGCCGGCAGCGCGGAAGGGCAGCCTCAATCGACGACAGAAGAGTTAAGATTTGTGGGGTCGCAAGCCTGCTCGTCTTGCCACACGAAGGAATATGCCGACTGGAAGAGTTCCCAGCATCACGCCGCGATGCAAGTGGCTGTCGATGAAACGGTCCTGGGGGATTTCACCGGAGCGACCTTCACCAAGGACGGTTTCGAAAGCACGTTCTTCAAGAGAGATGGCAAGTTCTGGGTCCGCACGCACGGTCCTGACGGCAAACTCGCTGATTTTGAGATCCGCTACACCTTCGGCCTTTTCCCTCTCCAGCAATATCTGATCGCCTTGCCGGGCGGGCGCTATCAAGCCCTGGGGATTGCCTGGGACTCTCGGTCGAAAGAGGATGGCGGACAACGCTGGTATCACCTTTACCCGGACCAGACCCTGAAGCCCGGCGATCCACTGCATTGGACTGGAATTGACCAGAACTGGAACTACCAATGCGCCTGGTGCCACTCGACCAATCTGCAAAAGAATTACAATGCAGAGAACAAGACCTTCCAGACCACATGGTCTGAGATCAGCGTCGGCTGCGAAGCTTGCCACGGGCCCGCATCCGGTCATCTGGCATGGGCAGAGACACCCGGCGGCGGCAATGCCGCGTCGCCAACGAAAGGTTTCAGGCTGACACTGGACGAACGCCGCAACGTAAGCTGGCCAATGCACCCGCAAGGTCAAGCATCCCGGTCCGTTCCCCGCACGTCCGCCAAGGAGATCGAGGTCTGTGCAGGCTGCCATGCTCGGCGGCAGCAGTTCTCATCCGATGCAACAACCCTCGGCCAACTCTTCGATGCCTTCCAGCCCTCAACCCTCGACCGGGGGCTCTACCATGCCGACGGGCAGCAGCACGACGAGGTCTTCAACTACGGTTCTTTCGTCCAGAGCAAGATGCACGCTGCCGGCGTGACATGCTCTGACTGCCACAATCCGCATTCGGGAAAACTTCACAAATCGGGAAACGCTGTATGCGCGCAGTGCCACGCAGCGGAGAGGTTCGATAGCGCGGACCATCATCATCATCCGTCGGGCAGTGCGGGTGCTCAGTGCGCGTCTTGCCATATGCCGACGACAACTTACATGGGCGTTGATGCGCGACACGACCATTCGATGCGCATTCCTCGGCCCGACCGATCTGTCCTCATCGGCACGCCAAACGCCTGCAACAAGTGCCATACGGACAAGTCCTCCGGTTGGGCACAGGATGCTGTCAAAGCTTGGTACCCCTCGTCCAAGCCTGGGTTCCAGGACTTCGCCGAGGCGTTCGACCTTGCAGACAGGAGGGCCCCAGGAGCCCAAAGCGCCTTGTTCAAACTTGCAGCAGGCGACAATGCTTCCGGTATAGCCCGTGCGAGTGCACTAACCCGGCTGGCCGACTTTCCATCGCCGGAAGCCGTGGACATCGCCGCCAAAGCTTTGGCCATCGACGATCCCGCGGTTCGCACGTCCGCTGTCGCTATCATCGCCGGCGCAGATCCGGCAACGCGCCTAACCCATTTACCGACGATGCTCCGTGACAAGTCACGTCTGGTCCGAATGGGTGCGGCTCGAGCACTTGCGGGCGAACCCGAAGCCGGTCTGAGTGACGATGATCGCGCCGCCTTCACCAAAGCGCTGGCCGAGTACGTCGACGCACAACTTTTCAATGCCGAACGACCCGAGGCGCATGCAAACCTCGGCAATCTCTATCGCGATCAAGGAAACCTGAACGAAGCACGCGCTGCCTTTCGCAAAGCACTCGACTTAGATCGAAGCTTCGCCGGCGCCAGCGTCGCGTTGGCTGACATCGAGCGCATGGCAGGAGATGAGCGCGCTTCCGAGGATGTCTTGCGCAAAGGTTTTGCGGACAATCCCAGGTCCGGGGCAATTGCTCATGCACTGGGTCTGTCTCTCATTCGCCAGAAGCGCACGTCCGAAGCCATGAACTACCTGGCGCAGGCTGCCAGTCTGACGCCGGAAGACACGCGGTTCAGCTATGTCTACGCTGTGGCCCTGCACGATACGGGTAAGAAAGCAGAAGCCGCGGCCACTCTGAAAGAGGCGCTCGCGCGTCACCCGTACGATCGTGACCTGCTTCTGGCGATGATTACGTATGACATCGAGGCAGGATTGGTCACGGCCGGACTGGAACGGGCCGAACTCCTGGCTCAGCTCGAGCCTACGAATCCGCAGGTGGCCCAGCTCCTGGCTTCCCTCCGCACGCGAAGCCGCCAGTGATCCATCGTTCCCGTGACAACGACCGCCACGGGCCGAATGCGAGCGGAGCGTCCAACCGGCGCTTCGCCCGCTATTTGAAGAGGCGCACCAAAAAGAGGACCACACAGGCCCCGATCACGGCGCTCAGAATCTCACCCATCATGCCGCCGAGAACGAAAACGCCAATGCGTGGCAAAAGCCAGCCGCCGACAACAGCACCAACAATGCCGATGACGATGTCACCCACAAGACCGAAGCCACTGCCCTTCATGATCTGACCGGCGAGCCAGCCAGCAATTGCGCCAATGACGAGCCAAATAAGCAAAGATTCGATAGCCATTAGTTGTTCTCCATCGAGACAACGCGGCACATAAAAATTGCGCGTCCGAGCACCGATAGTCAGGCGCACGGTAAGGAGCGCAAACCCAGCTCGAAAATACAGTGATTTGCAAACATCTCCTACCGACAAGCCAATACTCGGCCTCGCCGATAGCGATCAAAGGTCGGCCTGAAGGGCAGCAACCCCAACGTTCTTACTTATGCTCAAAGCAGTCTCGACGGATCAGACGTGCGCATCAACGCAACTGTGTCCCTTCAGCATCGGCATTTCGCGAATCGCGCCTTTGTTGCGGCGCTACATGGTTTCGGTCGGGCGATCGAGCTAAATTCAACCTGCAAGCAACGATTCCACAGGGGAAATATCATGAAGAATGTAATTGCTCTCGCTTTGGTCGTAGGTGCAGTCGCTCTCGGCGCTTGCCGCCGGGAAGAAGCTGCGCCGGAACCGATGAAGCTTGGTGGCGCACCTGCTGTTGAGCAGACCGCTCGCTAATCATCGCGACGATCAAGACCTGTACTGTCCCAGAACCCTGAGCGTCGCGGCCGGCGATGCTCAGGGTTTTATTTCGGCATCCGACAGTCTCGCAAGCTGAACGTTGAAGCTGAGCATAACACGTCATTGGGCAACATCCGGTCAGCGGGGGTTGCGACGCGAGGACTTGGCGGCCCGCCGACGGCTAGCCGTATAGCGAAACTGAACCCAGCACACCGCAATCCAGAACAGCAGCGCCAACAGTATGACGGCAGTGGTCATTGACGCGCCCGACGGACTGACTTGTGCTTCGGTTTCTTCTGCTGATTACGTTCGCTCTCTCGTCCGGAAAAGACGGGGCCTTCTCGTCAGTACCAAACACCATCAAAGCGCTTGTGCGCTGCTGCTTCAGCTTCTCGGCGTTTCCTGGCGCGCGCAGCCACGAACAGTGCCGCAATGATCCAGATGGCAAACGTCACCGCAATAATTTCGACAATCTCAATATTCATCACACCACTCGCTCACGCTGGGCCGGCGAAAACGCAACCGGCGCGAGCGTTCGTATAACCGACACCGAAGTCGAATGCACGATGAAGACCGTTTCAATGCTAAAAGCGAACAAGTACAGTTCGCGCAATTCGCGGGGCTCTTTCTTCAAATGCCAACGAAAAGCGCGTTAAAAACCCGCTAACCATCGCGCGCCGCAATTCTTGATGACAGCGAACCACTGAGACCATGCCTCGCCGGGCAATGCGTTATGACGTAAACGTCTCCGATGGTTCACGCCCAATTAACCGCTCGACGCAAGCGCATCCTTGGTCAGATAGACGGTCTGTGATGGAAAGGCGAAGTCGGCGCCCGACTGGCGCACCAGATCGATGATCGCAATCGCCAGTTCTTGTTGAATGATCAAGAACACCGGCAGCTCCGTTGCATTCACATACGCGTAGATCTCCATCTTCATTGACCAGTCGCCAAATCCGATGACGCGCACACGCGGCAGGCTGACGTTTCGGACGACCTTGGGATGGCCGTCCAGATAGGCCGTGATCGCATTTGCAAGATCGCGTAACTGCGCCGTCGTGGTTTCGTAGCGCAAGATCCAGAGTATGTCGAAACAGCATCTGATCGCGCAGCGCGTAGTTCGTGATGTGGACCTTCGCCAGCAGCGAATTGGGCACCGAAGTGACGGTCCGGTCGAGCGCGCGAATGCGCGTGGATCTCAGTCCGATGTGTTCGACATGTCCCTGAATACCGGCATAATCGCAAAAATCGCCCACGCGGATTGGCCGGTCGGCGTAAAGGTTCAAGCCGCCAATCAGATTCTCGATACTGCTTTGAGCTGCCAGAGCGACTGCGAGGCCGCCGACGCCAAGCCCGGCAATAACGCCGACCACCGGTAGCCCAACCTCCTGCGCGCCGTATCCCACGATGCCGGCAACCGACAGAATGCCCAAGACGCGTCCGAGCAACCTCAGAAGATTGGCGTCGAGCGATTGATCGGGGATGGTTGGGGATTCAATGATCGACTCAATGATCACGAAGATGAGCATCCATGCCGCCCAGGCAGCCGCGACATACCACACGACTGCGAGCGCGAAATCGATGGCGTTCGAAACCCGGCCGACCGTGATGATTTGAAAAGCGTTCATGCTGGATGCAGCAAAGACCGCAAGAAGGACACCAGCCGGCAGCAGAAGGCGCTGCAGGTAGCTCTTCGGCGAATGCGCCGCCGGACTTGGCTTCGTCACGCGACCCCAGATCGCGATGAGCACCCCCATCAGGCTCAGGAGCACAACCGTTGCAAGTATCTTCCAGATTGGCGTATCGAACACCGGAACCTTGAGTGCGGCCGGCAACGCTTCGACTAGGCTCGACGGTATCATCCATCCATGCAGCTGGAGTTGTTCCATACGCCAATTCGAAATGCGGGCGGGCACCTTCAACGGAAGGTTTTTCACAAGCGAATAGAACTCGCCGGCGCGCGCCACGGTGTCCGCATCGAAAACAAATTTGCCGGCCTTGGGCCCGGACAACACGCGGCTGATCGTGATTTCTGTGCCCGGTATCGTCCAACTCGCCGGCTTGGTCACATCGGGGAATTGATCGTCACCAGGAATAGACTCCAATGGTGGCACTTCAATTCGGCGCAGCACGTCGACGAGAAAAACGATGGCGTCTCGTCCCATATCGCGCCGCGACGCTGGCGGAATATCGCTCAAGTCCAAGAGCGAACCGAGCTTCTGCATCAACCGGTAAATCTTCGCCTGCGAGGCCGCACTCGGCGCGGCTCGCATGGCGATAACCGTGTTTTCAACCTCAGCTGCAAGGGTTTGAAACGTTTGCAGCGTGGCGCGCGGGCTCGACGCATCGACGGCAAGCAACGGATTTCGATCGATGGCCGCCGCTGGCACGGCAAAAGCGAGCGCAAATGAAACAAAAAGGATGTAACGGAGATAACGCTGAAGCAACGCGGTTCTGTCCTTGCTCTGGTCACGCCCCTACCCGGGCGTCCTCACTAGTCCTGCTTAGGATCGAGCCCAGGCGGATACTTGTGCCACGCGTATCCAGCCCGTCCCATCTCGTAGCCGCGTTGGTAGAGCGCGTTCATGTAGGCTTTGTCGAACCCGCTGGTCGAAACCACATCGAAGTCTTGCGGGATATAGGCGAGGTTGTAATCGACGCCGTCACGCTTCGCCGTTGAATAGATCTGATAGAGATCGCCGATACCCTGCGTCTTGATAAGCGTTGAAATCGAGCGCGATGCGATCGGGATCAACTGATCCTTGGTGACGGCGAATTCAGGATCGATCTTGGTGTTGCGCACGATGAAGAGCCGCCGCTTCATCTTCCATCCGATCGCCTTGTCGACGTCCTTCGGCGAAAATCCAGGCGGATAAAGAAACACCTGCCGCGTCACTCCGCCATCGACATGCATCTCCTGGAATTGCTTTCCGTCGGCCGTCACGCTGATATCGACCGGCGGAAATGCGCCCGGTATGGCAGCGGAGGCCAGAATAATCTTGCGGATCAGCGCCAGCGAGCCAGGATGGCCGCTCGCCGAAATCGCGCCAATATCCCAGATGACGGATCTCTGTGCATCCAGATTTGTGGTGCCGATCATCAAGACACGGCCCTTATGATGTTCGGCGGCGATCTCCTTCATCATCTCGGCCGTCATGTATTTTGCGACCAGGCCCTGCAGCGGCTTCGTGTCTGCAAGACTATCGGCCGCGCCGATCACGGCAGCAAACACCTGTGGCGTCGCGACGTCCTCAGTGCTGAGGGTCGTGTAGGATTCTTTCAGTTGAGCGTCATATTTCGATCCGAGAAACGCAAGCGGCGCCATCATCGCGCCGGTGCTGATCCCGGTGACGAAATCGAATTGCGGCCGGTCGCCATGCTCCGTCCACCCGACGAGCAGGCCTGCGCCGTACGCGCCGTCACTTCCCCCACCTGACAGCGTGAGGATATTGCCTGTCCGCGAGATCTTCGAAGCATTCGGCCCGTAGGCCTTTCGGACCGCATCGATGCGCTTCTGCGTGAGATCCTTGTAAGCCCCGGGCTTACTGTCGCCCCAAAATCTCACGTGCTGCATGTCCGAGACGGCGGCCTGTTCGACCAGACCTGCCGGAACGGCGGCGCGAGGAACAAGGTCGGCAGCACATCCTGCCGCCAGCACGGCCAAGACCACGGCGGCAAGCGCACGCGAGAGCCGCTGGCGAAGACCGGCTGCAAAAGCCGTCCTCGACGACAGCCCGCGCGCGACGCCGCGATGATCCTGTGCTCTGCTCATGAGGATCGACGATCCGAGCTCAATTGGATTTCTCTTCCCAAACAGTCCACCCCATCCCCTTCAGAGCGAGACGTGCACTCGGCGTGGCAGACCCGCTGATGCGAAGTTCGACAGTCCTATCTTTGCCATCCGCCCTCAGTCCCGATGAGACAGCGGCCAGAGCTTGCAGCGGCGTTGGCGACCATGCAAGCAGATCAATAGGAGCGATAATGATAGCGCCTCCATTGGCCAGAATATTGACGGGAAACCCGTTCGCCGAAACAAACTTCGTAATCGCTCCGCTGTTGGCTTTTTGATAATCGGCAATCATTTCAGCCCGCCGCACCAGGAAGAAGGCCAGATCACGTGCATTCACGTCTGCCGCTCGCTCGACGTACACGGTCCGATTGTCGACATTCCCGAGCTGCCGAAGCGCCTCGATCAGGCGGGTTTGATCCGTGATTGTATAAAATTCGTTGGCGAGGAAAGCGTGCGCGGTCCGGTCGGCGACACCCATGGCTTGCAGCCGTTGCGTGTTTATTTGAATGAGCTGGGCGGGTGTCTTGTCACGCACGAGATCGCGAACGCCATCGGCCGTGCTCGAATAGGAGAGCGCCATACCCACGCCCCCGCCGATGAGCGAGAATGCAGCCTTTGGTCCAAGTCCGCCGAGCGCCATGGTCGTGGCGATATCGTTGAGCTTATCCGAAAGCGGCTTGAAGTCCGTGTAGGGGTCAACATTGAGTTGCGCTGCAAGCTGGCGTTTTGCCGTGCTGACGCCGATCGCGCTTGCTGCAAGTCCATCCGGATCGCCGCCAGGATTTGCGGCGCCTGCGCCGATTTTTCCGAACGCGTCCGTGACGCCCGAAACAGTCTGATCGACCGTTCCAAACGGGTTACGTAGAAAGTCCATACCGAATTTGACCGGGCTCGCCGCCGATTTCACAAGTGATTGTGTGAACAGGTCGGTCTTGCTCAGCTTGTCGAGCGCTGCAATCGCATTCAGCTCATTGATGCGCCGTTTGAGCAGCTGCCGCCCGCTGACGGTGAACGTGCCGACGGAACTTTGAACGGTGAAGATTTCGAGAAAGCCGTCGCTACGGACAAGTGGCGCAACCTCGTAATTGACGCCTTTGGTCATTTCGCCCAGCACGACGCTTGCCTTCAATGTCGGCGGTGTCTCGATGGCACCACCCGCGTCAGCGCCCCCCGAGACGACGACGCTCAAAAGCATGCAAAGCGCAATAACTACAAGTCGGCAGCTCTGGCTCGCGCGCAGAGTTCTCATTGGAATTCCCCTTCTTCTCCGGCGAACTCATAAAGCGGTTCCACCGGTGTCCCCGTGTCGTTTGTCAGTTCGACCAACATTGGAATTGCGTGCTATCCGGATTTCGGACAGCAGCACGCAATAGTCATGGCTCAGCGCTTGAGACCGACCGCCATCAACAGAAGATCAGTCTCACCCGTGCGTCGCTCGATGTCCTTGATCAGGAAATAGGGCATCAGCGCTATCGTCATGATCGCGGCCATGATGAGTGCTCGCCTTGCGTTTGCCGCATCGACCACGAGCAAATCCGCATTCAACGCTGCGCCATGCCATAGCTCAGACACGAGGTGCTCGGTCGCATGAAAAAGCACGATTGCAAGGGCAAAAAACACAGACTTGATGAGAATAGCGAAGGCAGGCGCACGCTGCGCAGTCCAGTCGCCGACGCGCAAGGCCTCGGCAATTAGAACCACCTTTCCAAGAATGAGGGCATTGACGATGGCGAGGCCGTGAGCCTGGACCCCGACATGATAGCTATCCGCCAGCAACGTCTCGTGCAGCCGCAAGAGGCTCAAAATTACCCAGATATAGACGGTAATCACCACGTAGGAGCGCAGCTCATGCCGCGCACGTTCCTTTAGATTTTTCTTTTTCGTCTGCGCGTCCGAGTGTCCTTCGCCGACGGTGGTGCCGTGAACCTGCGCCAGCGAAGCCGCGGAAGCGGCATGCGCAGGATTGTCGAAGAGCCCCGGCAATTCATGTGCAAAGCGCCAAGTCTCCCACGCGGGATGCCAGATGAAATCGTCGTGTCGCAGTTGTTGCTGCGCGGCCAGCAGTTTCAGATCTGCCAAACAAAGTGGATGAGAACGGACCTCGGGCCGAAGGGCGTACCATACAGCCGGATCAGGCGAGGGCAGCAATGCCCCGTGATCGTAACGGCTGTCAGCACCAGCATTCATGTTTGCGCACTCAAATAAACTTTCAGATCGACAGCTAGAAATTCATGGTCAGACCCATGACCGGGCCGTGCTGCACCACGTCCAATTCGTAGGCGCCTTCCGAATAATCAACGGCCAATGCGCGATACCCGAAATAACCGTCGATGACGGTACCGCCGGTCTCGCACAATTTCATGTTGTACGTGGCAAGCGCCTGCCAGGAGAAATCACTGCCGGCCCCGAAGCCCCCAACATCACCGCGCACCAAAACACTCTGACCTGGCGCAATCGGCTGAATGAGGCGCGCGCCAATGAAAGGATCCACCCAGTCGACTGTTGCGGAAGCGTCCAACGACAATCGTCCACCAGAACCGGCGACAAAAACATCGGTGTTCTGGCGCCAATAACGCCCGCCCGCGAGCACATCGACCGTCGCACCACCCTGAGACCAGACGGCATACGCGGCGCCCAGTTCGACCGTCAATTGCGAGTAGTCGACCTGAACCTCACCGGAAATGAACCGCCGGTCGAAGCCCTGACCGTCTTCCAGCGCGGTCCAGACGATATCGTTGAAAATGGTCAGCGGTCCGTTGCGCAGCTCCGCGTAGCTCATCCACACCGGCAGCGTTGACCAGTCGAGAGAGCGCAGGATGTCGTCCGGCGCGGCGTCCACGTCGATCTCGCGATTCCGAACATTGATATCGCCCGAAATCCAAGGGAGCCACGAGTAGGTCGCGAGCGAAAATGTCCAAGCGGAAGCGGTTTGGCTGACGACAGGCGGCGGCGCATCCAAATCGGCGGCTGAAGCCAGAGGTGCGCAGAAAATCGAAAAGGCCAATACTGCCGCTGGAAAACGAACGAGATGCAATACACGTCATAGGTCCCCCTGCAGGCGTCCCACCACCATTGGGCATCACAATGCATTTGGCGTCGAGTTCCGATATGAAGTTTTGGACACAGTCCACAGTCTAGGATCACCTGTTACCCATCGGACACGCACACGCAAACGGGCGGGCGTGGCCAGAGCCACGCTTTCCCGTATGTGCTCTCGTCTGAACGATGTAAATCTATCACCGGGCCGGGGCCATTAATTCGATAGGTTGCGCAAAGCCGCGATCCGAGCCTCGATCGGCGGATGGGTCGAGAAGAGTGCCAAGAAACCCGGTCGATCGCTGATGCCCATCGTCTGAATTGATTTTGGTAATTCGCCCGGATCGACGCGACCCAGAGACGCCAAGGCGCTGATCATGCTGTTGGGCTGGCCCATGTAGGTGGCCGCGCCGGCATCAGCCCGAAACTCGCGGTGGCGCGAGAACCACGCCACGATCATGGAGGCGAGGATGCCGAATACGATCTGGCACACCAACGATGTCACGAAATAGCCGATACCCTGACCATTGCCGTCTTTATTGATCTGCTTATCGACCACATAGCCGACGACGCGCGACAGGAACACGACGAACGTGTTCACGACACCCTGAATAAGCGTCATCGTCACCATGTCGCCGTTGGCTACGTGAGCCACTTCGTGTGCGAGGACGGCTTCCACCTCCTCCTGATTCATCGTCTGGAGAAGGCCAGTTGAGACAGCCACCAATGCAGAGTTCTTGAACGCGCCCGTGGCGAATGCATTGGGTTCGCCTTCGTAGATCGCGACTTCAGGGGTCTTGATGCCCGCGCGAGCCGACAGTTGCTCGACCGCCTGCAACAGCCAGCGTTCTTCGGAGTTGGCGGGTTCGGTGATGACGTGAGCGCCGGTCTGCCACTTCGCCATAGGCTTCGAAATGAGCAGCGAGATGATCGAGCCCGTGAACCCGATGATGGCCGACAAGGCGAGAAGCGCGCCGAGATCGAGGCCGTTGGCATCGGCGATCCGCCCCACGCCCAAGACACTGATCAACACGGAAATGACGACCAGGACGGCAATGTTGGTCGCTAGAAAAAGCGCGATCCGCTTCATGTCTTCCCAACCTATTCTGACTGTGGTCCATGCCCGACCGGGCACACGCCCGCTTCAGATATAGTGAACCGCTGCCGTTAATCCAGCCCCGCGTCGGCAGCGCTCCGCCGAGCGCTCGTAGCCCAGGTCGCCTGAGACCTGCACGAGGAATGAATTGCAAAACCACTCAACGGCAACCGATCGAACCGTAAAGGTAGGCCAATTCGCGAATGTGTTGAGACAGGCGTGATGGACAACGGTCAAAGAGAGCTTGTAGACTGAGTGGATAGAATAGAAACGTGAATACAGATTTCGTATGGGAGTTATTGGATGGCGATCACAAAGAAACAAGAGCTGCGCGCACTCAGCTCGGATGAACAGGAACTCGTCAGCAAATCCCATCACCCCGATGTCCAGCATGTCTCCGACGAGGAACTGCGCAATCTCATCAAGCTTGTACGAGAGCGTCGCAATCGCGCCCGGACGGAAGCAAGCCGTCGCCGTCGAGAACTGCGCGGGAAGGCAGCACCGAAAGGCGCGGCAGCTTCGCGCGCAGAAGAAGGATCAAAGCTCAAACTTGCAGTTCTCGCGATGGCCATGCGGCGGCTGAACAGCGAGCTTGAGCGCCGCAAAAAAATGGGTGCACGTCTCACGCTCGTCGAGAACGCCCATAGAGCGCTGGAACTCAAAAATGAATCGGCCGATTCCCGCGTTGTGCCCTTGAACTCCCGGCACGCTCACGAAGGAATGCGCAGCAAGCCGAGCAGCCGGAGGCAAAACTTGATCCGGCCCATGGAACTCGGTCGCCTTCGCCAAGCAGCCAAGGTTGCGCAGGCAAAACGCGACAACCGATAGCGTCCCTCGACCAGCACATTGTGATCGGCGCTACGCTTTAGCCTAACGGTGTCGGTCAGATAAAATTTTTCGTTGACCATTGCACGATCTGAACACCGACGTCGGCTACACACTGTCGATTGGTTCAACTATGAACTGACAGACACAGGACGCGCACTCGCTGAAAACCTCTATAGCACGCGCGACCAACACATACTGACAGTCCTGCGGCAGACCTGCCCGCTGTCCATTGTTCGTCGCATACGAGAATTACACTCGGGGCAAAACGATACGCCTCAATTCGTTCTTGGCGAGATCTCGTACAAGCATGAGAAATCGATTGTGGGCGTATGGGGATTCGAGGCATTCGAGCGCGCACGAGAACATCTTCTTGCACAGCTTCGCGGCACACTGAGGGAGGATTGCCTGCTTTGTCGGGTTCTTCTTAACCGCCGCTATATGCAGTCTGCCTTTCCGGATAAAGTCATCTTTCTAATTAGATATCCTTTCAAGGCACCCCGAACGGGTGATCAGACAATCCGTATGCCCGTCGCAAAGTGCACGGGGTATATGGCTGGCATCTGAACTTGGATACACCTCCGCGCGTGCGAACCCTTGCCAAGTCAACCAATTCGTCGAATGTTGGCGGCCGCAGCGCAGCAGGGGGACAGCGTGGCGACACTCATTACCGTGCATGGTACCTTCGCGACGGGACCGCTCGAAGGGCGTGCTTGGTGGCAATACGGCAGCCCTTTCACGATGCGCCTTGCTATGTTGCTGCAGGCGGACGGCGGCCCTATCACCTTGGCCCCGTTTGTATGGAATGGCCTCAACAGCGAAGCGGCTCGCCGCGCCGCTGGCCAAGAGCTTGCCGCCAAGCTGGTCGCGCTTGAAGGCCGCGGAGAACCTTACGCCATCATCGGTCACAGCCACGGCGGATCAGTCGTCGGTGCTGCGTTGCTTGAGAGCGCACGCGCTGGCAACACACTGAACAACCTGCAGCGCTGGATCACGGTCGGCACGCCATTCATCAAGACAGAGCGACACCGGCTTCTGTTCTCGCGCCTCGGCATTTTTGGCAAGGCGATCTATCTCACCCTTATAACCTTCATGGTGCTCGTCGGACTGGCAGTTTTCGTTGGCGCCGATAAACGCGAGTGGCCTGAATGGGTGATCGCCGTGCTCTGCGCCTTTGGCCCCATGGCTGCTTTCTACGCGGCAATTGCCATCCGTCAGTTTCGTAATGGCTTCAGTCCTGCCTCGAACACGACCAGCGTTGCCGCGGAGACCTTTGGCCCAAGGTGGCTTTCCCTGTGGCATGCCAAGGACGAGGCGGTTCAAAGCTTGAAAGCCGTCAAGAAGCTGGACGTCGAAGTGTTCTCCCGTGACTTCGCTGCGGCTGCCCTCAATCTTTTGGCGATCGCAGTCATCCCGATCGTCTGCCTGTTGCTGCTCACATCCGAGCCGATCATGGATACCTTTTCGGAACAGCTCTTCTCGCGCTTCGACGCAATTACTGCCGAAGACATTTACACGGCCGGTGGACACGACATTTTCGAGAATTCCGCCGTTGTCCTCCTCTGGCTCATCGTCGTTCCGGCAAGTCTGTTCATCCCGCCGACGGCCTTCGGGAAGTTGTCGGATCTCGAGACCCTCGGACTGCTCGTGGTTAGTCTTGTTCTGTTAATGGGTACCGCCGTCTGCCTGACCTGGATCTTCAACAAAGCCGCCCGAATCGTGAGCCACGGACTCAGTCTCGCTCTCAATCCGTTGACGGTGTCCCAGCTGAAAGCTGCCGCCTACGGCAGCGACATGCAGGAGGCCTTCGCCGTCGACACAGCCGAATGGCCGATCTGGCTCTCACGCGGTCATCCTCCCTTACCAGCCTGGATCGCATCCGATCTGGAGCAGGCTAGTGACCATGCGATCAGCGAGGTCATCCCAAAATTCCGCAACATTATCGAAAATCTAACCGAGGCTGATTCGAAGCAGGCAACTGCCGATGTCTTGGCAGACTATTTGACCTGGAAAGAGCTCATCCATACTTCGTACTTCGACCAAGACCGCTTCATCAAACTCGTCGCCTACGCGATCGGCCAGAGCAGGGGCTTCAGATCATCTCCAGCATTCATAATCGACCACGACTATCCACATGTTGCCCGAGCCTATGAGAGCATCATGCAAAGCTCTATCAACGACGAACCTTCTTAGGTCTCGCCTACACGGTGGACGAAACCGTCCTGCCGCCCGAGTTGAAGGAAGCCAATCGGCAGACCTGGCTGCAGATGATCGTGGTTGCGGCTGGTCTCGTGTTCGTTCTCGATCTCGTCGCCAACTTCATCTCATTCAGCACCCGCTTCGTAAGTGCGCTTGGAACGGCCGTTCTATTTGCGGTTCTGTTCGGTGCGGCGGCGATATACTCATCAGGCGGTATTCCGACAGCCGGGGCCCCGCCCGCAGCAGCACCAGTTAGCCCTCAGACAGCTCCTTGAGTACCCAACTAATCTGGGCCTTCGCACCTTCTACCGCGACTTCATAGGAAAGCGATTTGCCTTCCAGCCCCTCTATCACTTCCGCGAGATCGTCCCGTAGTTGCGACAGCATAAAAATTAGCCCATCGTTGCCAGGTTGATCACCGGTGGGCTGTTCCTTGCTCATGGCCGTTTTTCCTGTGTAGGTAAGTTGACAGCGCAGCCGCTGTGGATGACAGAGCAAAGGGCTGAGCGCGAAGGAGATTGCGGGAATGACGTGGGACATGGTGACAGATGCTGAAGGCCACCTTGGAAATGCGCTGCGTTTCCGGCCGGCGCACCTTCATCACCAACGCCGCTCGCACAATCTCAACAGTGGGTGGTTCGCTGCGTGACGTGCAGATTTTGGCTGGTCATAGCACTCTCAGCACAACCCAGCGCTACATTGAGGCGGATGCAGAGGCACAGAGGCGAGTTGTGGATTTGGTGTGATCGTCAAACACCTTGCGGAAAATCACGTCTCGGCGGGCCGACATAAAGCTGGCGTGGACGACCGATCTTCTGCTGAGGATCCTCAATCATCTCTGCCCAATGTGCGATCCAGCCGACGGTCCGGGCGACCGCAAACAACACGACAAACATGGAAGGTGGAAACCCCATCGCCCGCAGAGCCAAGGTGGAATAGAAGTCTTTGTTCGGATACAGCCCGTTCTCAATAAAAAACCTATCCTCCAGCGTGATCCGCTCAAGCTCTAACCCGACCCTGATGATGGGATCGTCTCGTTTGCCGAGTGCATCCAGGACCTCGTGACAGGTCCTTTGCAGCACTTTCGCGCGCGGATCGCTGTACCGATAAATGCGGTGACCGAAGCCAACAAGCGGCACGTCAGCACCTCGATCCTTCGCCCTGGAAATGAATGCGGGGATGCGGTCAATCGCGCCAATTTCATCGAGCATCTTGTGAACAGCCACTTTGGCGCCGCCTTGTGCAGGACCCCACAGGCAGGCCATGCCAGCAGCAATACATGCAAAGGGATTAGCGCCCGAGGATCCAGCCAATCGCACCGTCGACGTCGAGGCATTCTGCCCATGATCCGCATGTAGAATAGTAATGCGATCCAACGCACGTGCCACGATGGGATTAACGACGTACGGTTCGCACGGAACTGCAAAGCACATCTGCAAAAAGTTGGAAGCGTAGTCGAGGTCATTACGCGGGTAGATGAACGGCTGCCCTAAGGAGTACTTATACGCCATTGCCGCGATCGTCGGCATCTTGGCGAGCATGCGATGGCTCGCAATCATACGGTGCTTTGGATCGTTGATATTCGTCGAGTCGTGAAAAAATGCAGACAACGCGCCAACGACCCCTATCATGATTGCCATAGGCGGCGCATCGCGGCGGAAGCCGGTATAGAACCGCGTCAGTTGCTCGTGCAGCATTGTATGACGCGAGATGGTCGTCCGGAAGTCTCGGAACTCCTCGTTTGACGGCAGTTCGCCATGAAGCAGTAAATAACAGACAGCAAGAAAGTTCGACTTTACTGCGAGCTGCTCGATCGGATAGCCGCGGCAGAGAAGTTCGCCAGCCTCGCCATCAACAAACGTGATCCGGGACGAGCAGCTCGCAGTCGATGTGAAGCCGGGATCAAACGTGAAGGAACCGGTGTCTCGGTACACGGTGCCGATGTCGATCACCGCAGGACCCCGAGCTCCTTGGATCACCGGCAACTCAATCACGTTGCCCTTGCAGGCGAGCTTCGCCGAATTCGCGGACTCTGTTCTGTTCATCGGGGCAAGGTCCTGACCGCTCAAGTGGCTGTCGACATTACCCGACGAACCGAACGCTCGTCACCTCTGGTTCACAACGTAAGAGCGTGCATAATGCCATTGGCGGGCAACCCGGACGTATGCAGTTGGCCTTAACTTTGTTCGTAGTGGCCAGAAGGCCGCTACACTCGTTTCCTTATTGAATTTCCGCGAACGGCGCTGTCGGGCACACACGGCAACCCTCAAATCCAATGACATGCCATGAACCGCGTCACCGTGTTACTAGAAGAGCTTTATGAGGGAGAGACGCACCGTTCGAGAAAGTTCAGTTACGGCATTTTGATCTTCGACATCGCCACTATTCTGTTTATTGTCGTAACTTCTTTCATCCCAAGATCCGCAGCTATCGAAGCCATCGACGTTGTAATCGGCCTCGTACTCCTGGCGGAATTGATCGCGCGGATCTGGATATCAAGGTCCAAGTTGAGAGAGCTGACACACCCAGCTTCACTCGTCGACTACATTGCGATAGCCTCGTTTCTCGCCCCAGTTGCCGGAGAAGCTGGGGGCTTCATGCGCGTTATACGAACGCTACGTCTGCTTCATACATACAAATTCTTGGCAAGACTACGTACAGACTTCCCATATTTCAGGCGTAACGAAGACGTCATCCTCGCGATGGCGCATCTGTTCGTATTCATCTTCATCATGACGAGCATTGTTTATGAGACGCAGCACTGGACCAACCCGAACATAAAGAACTATGTCGACGCCCTCTACTTCACTGTGACCGCACTAACCACGACAGGGTTCGGCGATATCACGCTGCCTGGAAGCACAGGTCGGCTCATCTCAGTCATAATCATGCTGTTCGGAGTGACTTTGTTTTTACGCCTTGCCCAGGTACTTTTTCGACCCAATAAGGTCCGGTTCCCCTGCCCTGTCTGCGGACTACAGAGACACGATCCCGATGCCGTGCATTGCAAGGCCTGCGGCACGGTTTTGAATATTCCTGACGAGGGCAACTGAAGACCACCGGTCTCATTAGTCGATTGCGCAAATTGCGTGGTTCTAGAGCTGTCGAAGAGCTAGCTGATGTTTCTCTGCCAGCGCTGTCTCAGGTAGAGATGACGCAACTCACAATCGCGGTCGAGTGACGCAAGAATTGCGTCGCCTTTTGCGCTGAGCCCAGTCGATCCCATTTCCCGCAAGGAGCATCGTCTACACTTATCGCTATCCTGTAAATTCTTGCGAGCCGCCGCTTCGATAACCAGGCTTCGATAGGTGGTTCGTCGAGGCATATAGCAGCCTCTGTGCAGATGACGTGTTGCTTCAACTTTCATTGAGGCATCCCTTGTACTGACCTGACACTCCGCGGCCGGCAAAACATCGACGCTCACGCTTAGTTCCATTTGACGTAAAATTTTTTTTCAGCTGCTCGACGTGCTTCCGGGGTCAGTGGCTGCCGGTGGCTGCCGCTCGATCCAACCTCTTTCTGTTGCGGAACAGAAATCGCCAGGGGTTGATGCTCATCAATCCCACGTCGCTAGCCGTCGCTACTGTATGATTAGCCATTACCCGAGGGCCCACCATGATCGCCTCTAGCGAACAAAGTGAAAGCACCCGTAGCGATCTCTCACTGTGCATAGAACAGCTACACACCCTTCTTGAATCCGTCAGAAGGCAAGAGGCCTATCTGTACGACCACCGCAGTCCATACTTTGATGAGACGATCGCGCTCGCTCACTGTCATCTTGACGGCGCGATGAGAGCACTACGGGGTATAGTTTCCCGCCTCGACAACAATGACCGCTGAAGCGGCCCTGCACTTCGACATGAGTGCCCAGCACCGAAGGCGTCTTCTGTTTCCAGTTGGAACGAGCACGTCGATTTTAGATCAGCTCCAAGGAGCCCAAAATGATCGACCGAGACAGCCGTGAGAAGCAGCTGAGAGATCGCCTAACAGTTCTGGAAGGGCGGCTGCATCGGATCGAAACCCATCTTGAGCAACCTGCTGACAAGGATTGGGAAGAGAATGCAACCGCGTCAGAAATGAACGAGGTGCTTGACGAATTGGGACATGCGGGTAACGCCGAGGTGCAGGCTATCTACGCCGCGCTCGAACGTTTGAAATCCGGCACCTACGGAATTTGCGCCCGATGTGGAGAGCCCATTTCCAAAGAGCGCCTCGACGTGCTGCCACATACGCCATTGTGCAAGACGTGCGCACGCGAGCTCTCACAGAAAAGGTGAGCTTAACCGGAGATGTTTTGCTCAGCACCACACAGCGTTACGGAGACGCCGACGCAGAAGCTTAGACGTGCGTCTTGGATTTTCACTAAGCGCTGCACAGGCGCTAATTTGATAGATATCAATGTTTGAAGAACGAAAGAGCGCATAAGGAAAGCCAATCAAACGCTGCTCGACAAGAGCCAGCTGACATAGAAGCTGCGTGCGACTTGGGAGCCTTCGAAGTGAGCAAGCATGAGACAAACGCAAAAAGCAAGGCTCCGGTCGATCCCAGTACTTTGCAAGCCCACGATCGGCCTTCGCATGCGTTAGCCACGGAAAGTGACGTTGCACCTGTTCTCACGGCTGAAGGAGTGCAGCAATATTCGGTAGACGATGCTACGAGGGGCAAGCAGGAAGCAGAGGTCGCCGCCATCGAAGCGATCCTGCGCAGTCAGCCCGAACTCTCGACAGATAGCGAACCCATTCAGGCCATACTGGCTGGCTCGTCGCCGGATGATGCAGAACGTTTGCGAACTGCTCTAGAATCCACGGATCGGACGACAGACCCTGCAACGCCCAAGTCGTCACAGCAGCAGGCCCCTCAGCGGGATTTCAATCTGCTAAAAACAAGTGACGAACTGGCCGACGACTGGCGCCGCGGCGGCTATCCCTACAAATTTAAGATGTTGCGACGCGATTATGAGGAGCAAAAATTCGTTCTGCAGGCCGAACTGCTGAAGTTGCAAGCGTGGGTTAAGTCAACACGTCAGCGCCTCGTCATTGTATTCGAAGGCCGAGATGCCGCCGGGAAAGGCGGTGCGATCAAGCGCTTCATGGAACATCTTAATCCGCGCGGCGCCCGCGTTGTGGCGCTAGAGAAACCGAGCGAGGTCGAGCGCGGCCAGTGGTACTTCCAGCGCTATGTGCAGCATCTCCCTACTGCCGGCGAGATCGTGCTGTTCGATCGCAGCTGGTACAATCGCCCCGGCGTCGAGCGCGTGATGGGCTTCTGCACAGACGCCGAATATGACGAGTTTCTGCGCCAAACACCCGAGTTCGAGCGCAACCTTGTACGTAGTGGTATTCATATCATCAAGTTCTGGTTCTCGGTCAGCCAGGAGGAGCAGCGGCGGCGCTTCAAGGAGCGCAAAGTTCATCCTCTCAAGCAGTGGAAGCTTTCACCCGTTGATCTCGCCTCGCTCGACAAATGGGAGGAATACACGCGTGCGAAGGAGGGAATGTTCTTTCACACCGATACGGCTGACTCACCTTGGACAGTGGTGAAATCTGACGACAAAAAGCGCGCCAGGCTGAACGCAATGCGGTATGTGCTGCACTCGATGCCTTACAAGGATAAGGACGTGAAACGCATCGGCCCTGTAGACGATCTGCTCGTCGGCCGCGCCAATATCATTCACGAGCGTGATGAGCATGACATCACGACCGGACGCTATTCCAGGCAGCCCTAACGGGGGTGCTTACGGTCCCTCGCTCCTCAAGTCGGTGCCGTTTACGTTTCAGCTGACGTTTCGGCGCTCACTGCTACTTCGGAGCGCTCCGCGGGTTTGCCGAGGATTTCGACCGGCTTATCGAGCGTATCGCGCACATAAAGTCGCCTGATGGCTATATCGGCGACGATGGCGAGCGGAAAACCAAAAATAACGCCGAGTGGCCCAAAAAGCAGCGCCATTGCGAACATGGCGAACATTCCCGTAGCCGGCAAAATGGATACCGCGCCCCCGACGACCAACGGGGCGAGGATGTAGCTCTCAATCTGCTGGATCACCAGAAGCACCCCAACCGCGGCCAGCGCGGCATCGAAGCTTTGTCCCGCCGCCATAACCACCGTTACAGCAGCTGCTGCAAGCGAACCTATATACGGCACAAAATTAGCGAATCCGGCGAGCAGGCCCAGCGCCAGCGGCGACTGCACGCCAACCAGCCACAGCCCCACGCCCGTCATGGTGCCGACCAGCACCATCGATAACAGCGTGCCGCCCAACCAGTGCTGCAGCCCCTCACCGATATCATCGAGCGTCGCCAATGCATTCTGCTTGTAGTCGGAGGGGACGAGCGTAACCAGCCCATCACGATAGGGTTTCGGATCTAAGGCCAGGTAGACGCTGGCAACGATGACGAACAACAACCCAGTGATGGCCTGCCCGACCGTCCAGCCGAATGATAGGAAACGCGGGATCAGCGGGGCGATGCTGGCGACCGGGCTTTGGCCGTTGACGATGTCCTCAGCCTGTAGACCGAGAAACGCGGCAAGCCGCGACAACGTGATTCCCGCGCGTTCATTGAGGGCCTTCAACTGTGTCACGAACTCTGCGCCGAACAGCACGGCAGCCAGGACGAACCCAACTGCCACGATGAGCGCCGTCAAGATGACCGCGGCCCCTTGACTTAATCCGCACCAGCGAAGCGGCCTTGCCAGGGTGCGCAAAGTGAAAGCAAGCAGAACAGAGCCGAAAACCAGCAGCAACAAGGGTAGCAATAGCCATAGTGAGATCACCGCAACGGCAGTCATCGCGACGATGAGGACGCGCTGGATGAAAGTCTCGTTCGCTTTGCTGATCGACATGGGCGCACCGTCGGTTCCAGATAACGCACGTGCGCGATTCCCGTTCCACGCCAGCCGACTACCGGTAGGTGCGCATCAGGCCAGCAGGTCGACAAAGGCACGGAAATTATGGCGCATGCATGTTGGCTGCGACTACGATCGCCTATGGCACTGACGTTAGATTAGGGCTGCTCCAGCCACTCAGGCCGACGCACCTACATCACCAACGCCACCCGTACATTCTCATCCGTTGGGGGCTTGCTGCGCGACGTACACAAGTTGGCCGGCCAAAGCGCACTCAGCACATTCCAACGTTGTTAGAGGCCGACGCAGATACACAGAGGCGTGTCGTACAATGAGCGAACAAAAATGTTACGAACGCGACTCGAAAATCAGAACTCAGAATGACAGCGTTAAGTAAGGCCGACGCAGAGGTTGAAAAGTGAGCGTCGAATTTGGTCTGGCTGCTGGCACGCAAACGCGCCAAAGCAAACGGCGACCTCTTTGAAAGCCGCCGTTGAACTGTGCTCAAGCTATCGCGGTGTTTTCAATGCGTGCCGCAACAAAGTCAGCGGTCCGTCTTGGATCGCATCATCGTACTCAGTCGTTCATGAACTGCTGAGCGACTGGAACCTGTGCGCGGCAATCGTCTGTGAGAGTCGCCTTGTGCTTTATCAAACAGTCGTAGATGCGACCACCGCCGGCTGAGACACTCGAGCAGTATTGAAGAATATCGGAGGAGCAACTTTTCGCCATCGCCTTCAGAGCTTTCATCCGAACGCCAAGATCATCCGAGCCCAAGTATGAAGTCATTCGACAGCGCGGTGAAATCTTGTCTTCGTAGGAAATGAGGCATGCCACGATCCGATGGGCACCCGGAGTAACGTTGGAGCAGTATTTGGCGATGTCAGGAGCGCAGTCAGAAGCAAGGTTCTGCTGCGCAAAGGCAGCCGACGATGAAATGATGGTTGCAACCGCAAAAGCACCAACGACGAACTTTTTCATTGTTCCCTCCCAAGTCATGATGTCTTTCAGCATCAACACTCAGAACGACGACAAATCAAGTCGCTATCTCACGCGCCCCTAAACGTTGAAAGCGACGGCTCCTGGACCGGAACCGCCGCTCTCAACATGATGCATGTGCTGGCGAGGGGAGGAAGAGAGGTCCAGCTGAGATTAGGCAATACCATCCCCAGCTGAAGATCTCGCTAACGCAGAAGCGGCGACTTCTTCAGAAGCCGCCGCTGAGACCCGGCAGGAGAGGAGAAGGGGCGCTTGAGTGCGCAGCTCATGATGCGCTCTAATTCTAGGGACTGCATAGTATTGGGTGTTCGCCAGAACCAATCATCGCATCAGCGCCGCCAACGCGTCGTAAGTGCTGCGCAATGAAATCCTGATCGCCCGCCCAGCGCGCAAACTCATCTGCTCGCCACGTCAAACCTCATGACGAGCGAGCAAAAAAGTTTATAGGTGTTTATAGTTTTTAGCGCGCATGCGTTGTAGATAGAATTTACATGCAAGGGGCTGATTTTATTGCGAATTTGGTGGGTGATCACAGGCTCGAACTGTGGACCCGCTGATTAAGAGTCGACACAAAATCCAGCGAAATCAACGAGTATTGCCAGGGAAGCTGCGGACCACATCCTGATCTTTCAATAACTTGCACAGCCACTGGTAACACTATCCCTGTCTACATAGTGCCTAAAAGTCCCTGCTCGCGCGGCAGCAACGGCCTACCGTTCGCTGGTTTGGGGCCAATGTCAGTATCAGCGATCGATCGTTGAAGTATCGGCCCCTTGAACTGCGTACTCCTGGGACGAAGAGAGCGAATTCGCCCGCATCATTACTGTAGTTCCTTCGATGTTGCATTAGTGTGTCTTCGATTTCCTTTTCACGAGTTACAGTTGAGCCAATTCGAATCATTGCTGGAGACAAGCAATGCCGCCAATGCGCGTCCTGATCGGTGGAGTGCTATACTCGATTGCAACATCGATGGCCGCTCATGCCGATGAAAGAGTTGCTCCTTCCATTCCGATTTGGAGTGTCGTCGGCAGCTTAGAAGCATCCTCTACAGACAACGCCTTCCTCACGCCGTCCGACCGGCGAAGCGACGTCTATTGGAATCCGGACATTACAATACGGGCTGACGGCAGTCTGACCTCTGAAATCTATTACCGCATTTACGCGCGTGTGGAATTTGATGCGTTTAGCGAGGAGACCGGTGCCAATAGCTCGGTTGCCCGCGTGGGGGCTAGACTTACTCGGGATATCGGAGGTTGGATCGGGGCGCTAGCATACGAGAATAGGTATTCTTATGGCGGTGTTTTTGAAGAGCGCTTTTTTACGGGACATGATGTCATTGGGAGCGTCGGGCGCAGCTTCGACTTAGGTTGGGTCAATCTCTCGCCCGGTGGACTGTTGACCTATCGGTTTGCGGACGTCGCAGAATCGCAACGCTTTCGAATGGAACTCTGGCTGGGTATCGAAGTGCCAATCGATGAGAAGTGGGCGATCGTATCGGAGCCGTTCTACGAGTCATTTTGGTTCACCGATGGTGCGAACTCCGGCCGTGAAGACCAAGTGTACTCCGTCTCTCTTGGGCTTCAGTACGCGCTCACCGATAACGCATCACTGACAACCGAAGTCATTTACGAAAAAGGCTCGTCGAATAGGGCTGGTCTAGATTATGACTTCATCGAAGTTGGGCCTCGGCTCGACTTTGCTTTTTGAGGCAGGAGATCGCCATGAGGTCATTTTCAGCGCTTCTGTGCTTGGTTCTCATAGCGCTCTCCTCGTCTGGGGGCGTTGCTCTCAGTCGCGATGGCGCTGAGCGCAGGTCAAACCAAGATAGTGACGAGCTCCGAACGGATATGCGCCAGCGGCGCTTGAAAAAGGTAGAGGACCTCGAAAAAGGCCGGTTGCCCGCGCAGACCGGCTCGACCAAGACCACTCCCGCTCCCAAGCCGCAGACCAATTCAGGCAACTAGCGCTTACACATGCTCACTTGCCTGCGATAACTCCGCTCGTGTTCGGAACTTGAATCATGCGAACGCCGGCGTAAGCCAAGACAATCGTGATTATGGGAATGGCGTAATTGAAAACTGCGTAAGGTGCGTAGTTGAGCGTGTTCACTCCCAGAGTTGCCGTCATATACGCACCGCAACTGTTCCACGGAATGAGCGCCGAAGTTGGGGTTGCCGTCGCGGCTACCGTCCGGGATAAGACAACAGGCTCAAGTCCGCGCTTGGCGAATGCCGATTTGAACATGCGCGATGGTAGCACGAGGGCGATATACTGATCGCCCGTGACAATGTTCGTCGCAATAACTGCAGCAACAAGCGACGCTACCAAAGAACCTGCCGACTTTGCCGCGTCGATCACCGGCTGGATGATGCGCTCGAGCGCTCCCGTCTTTTCGACGACACCACCAAATGCCAGCGCACTCATGACGAGCCAAATCGTGTTCAACATGCTGGCCATGCCGCCACGAGTGGCAAGCTCATCTAGCGGCGCTATGCCAGTTGAGGAATTGTAACCACTTGCCAAGGCGAGCCAGACACCTTTCAGCAAAGCCACTGCTGCGGGCAGGCTATCCGAGCCGCTAAAGGCGATGACCCGTTCTGGTGCAACAATGACCGCCAACACGCCTCCTGCCAACGCCCCGCTGAAGATCGCGGTGAAGGGCGGTAGCTTGTAAAACGCAAGAACAACCACCAACAGGAGCGGAAGAAAGAGCCAGGGGGAAATAGCAAAGGCGCCCTCGATCTTGGTCAAGGTGGTGGCCGGGTCAAACGTACCTGGACTTCCCATGGCCCAGAACACCGCTACCGAAATTGCGAGAGCCAGCCCGGACACCAGCCCGGTTTCCCGGAGGTGGCTATAGAGCTCTGCGCCACCCATTCCGGCTGCGAGGTTGGCGGTATCGGAAACCGGCGACGTGGTGTCTCCGAAATATGCTCCCGCAATGATGGCAGCGGCGGTGACGGAGCCGTCGAGTCCCATGCTTTGCGAGATGCCCATTAGGCCGATGCCAACCGTTCCGACCGTCGTCCAGGATGTACCGATACTCGCCGAAACGACGGCGCACATGAGTGCGGCCGTTGCATAGAAAAAATTTGGACTGAGTATCTGCAGGCCGTAATACACCATGGCAACGAGCGTTCCGCTCATAGCCCATGTGCCGATTAGTGCACCCACAGCAAACAATATGAAGATGGCGCCGATCCCTGAGCCAACGCTGAGTACAGCGGCCTCGTTAAGCGAGTGGAGCGAGTGCCCGCAACGTCGCCCGACGAGTACTGCAATCATCGTCGCCACCACCAGGGCCACCTGGCTCGGCCCTGCCGTACTCGCATCTCCGAAGAGATAGTACGACAGAGCCACGAGCAGGATGAGGCTGGAGACGGGAATGATCGCCTCGACGAGCGTGGGGGGGCGCGTATGATCTTGCTCGTCCATGAAATCCCAATCCAGAAGCGTGAGCCGCAGACTACACGCACCTCGTGGATCTGGCGTCACCCGTCAAGGATTCACCCTCAATAGTCGACTGGCTCACGGATGATGGGGCAGGTCATGCAGTGTCCGCCACCGCGCCCACGACCGAGTTCGGCGCCGGTGATTGTAATCACTTCGATTCCTTCCTTTCGCAGCAGCGTGTTGGTGTACGTGTTGCGATCATAGGCAAACACCACGCCCGGCGATGCACACACGAGGTTCGCCCCGCTGTCCCACTGGGTCCGCTCCCTGACGTACGCGTTACCGCCCGTTTCGACCACGCGCATCTTCTTGAGACCGAGTGCCTCGGCAATAACCTGCACAAATGTCCCGTCGTCTTTTCGCAATTCGATCCCGCTGGGCGTATCGGCCGGGCGATAAGAATAGGCGGTAATGTTATTGACGATGTCGGGATAGAGCAGCACGCAGTCTCGGTCTGCAAACGTGAAGACCGTATCGAGATGCATGGCTGCGCGAAGTTTTGGCATCGCGGCAACGATGACGCGCTCGGCCGCTCCTTGCCTGAATAGGGCTGCTGCCAGCTGGCTTATCGCTTGCCGCGACGTTCGTTCACTCATGCCGATCAGCACGTTGCCCTTTCCGATCGGCATGACGTCACCGCCTTCGAGCGTGGCCAGACCGTGATCCTCAGTTGGGTCGCCCCACCAAACTTTGACTTTTCCTGCGAAGTCCGGATGGAATTTGTAGATGGATGTTGTGAGGATCGTCTCCTCGTGACGTGCTGGCCAGTAGAGCGGATTGACAGTGCAGCCACCGTAAATCCAGCAGGTCGTGTCACGCGTGTACAACGTGTTCGGCAGGGGAGGCAGCAAGTACTCGGTCATACCGGCCGCTTCCTTCACGACCTTCAGCATTTCTCCCCCGGCTATCTCGGGGAAGTCATGCGTCGAGAGACCGCCGATCAGCGTCTCTGCGAGTTTGCGATCCGACAATCCTTCCAGGTAACTGCGAATCTCATCAACGAGGCCGAGCCCCACCTGGTTCGGAACGACCTGGTTGTCCAAAATCCACTTTTTCGCTTCGGGGATCGCCACGGTTTCGGTGAGGAGATTGTGCATCTCGACAACGTCAATGCCGCGGTCCCGCATCTTCTGAACAAAGTCGAAGTGATCGCGCTTGGCGTTCTCAACCCAGAGCACATCGTCGAAGAGAAGGTCATCGCAATTGCTTGGCGTCAGCCGCTGGTGCGCAATCCCAGGTGAACACACCATCACTTTGTGAAGCTTTCCGACCTCCGAATAGACGCCGAACGGCTTGCCCTTGGTCTCAGTCATGCGACACTCCCTGCTTCAGTTCATATTGTGATGTAGCCTGTGGCGAGCCCGTGGATTGCGACCAGAGCAAGCACGACGGCAACCAAGAAAATGACCCATTCGAACGGCTTGAAGAACTGCTTGCCCTTCTCGTGACGCGTCCACAAATAGAGGATCGTACCCGGCGCATATAAGAGGCCGGAGAGAACAGTGAATTTCCAGCCGGCCGCATAGACGAGAAATGCGGTGTAAACGACCGCAATTGTCGCGAGGATATAGTCTGCCCGTCGATCCTCGGGTCTGACCTCGTACGTCTCACCGCGTTTCACCAGAAAGTATCCGAACAGCGCGACGAGCAGGAACGGGATCAGAGTCATCACGCTTGTCATGCTCAACATGAGCGTGAAGGCATCGGTCGACCAATACGTGCTGATGACGAACAGCTGCACGACAATATTGGTGAGCCACAGCGCCGCCGCGGGAACTTTGTTTTGGTTTTCGGTCGCAAAGAGTGCGGGTAAATCTCCGTTCCGCGCAGCTGCGGAAAGAACCTCGGCACAGATCAGCGACCAGGCGAGGTAGGCGCCAAGAACAGAAACAAGCAGCCCCACGCTAATGAAGATTGCGCCCCAAGGTCCCACGACCGACTCCAGCACCGCGGCCATCGACGGCTGGCGCATTCCAGCTATGTCGCCACGCTCGAGCACACCGAACGGCAGCAGCGTGACAAGCACCATCAGGCAGGTCACACCGATAAAGCCGAAAATGGTTGCGGCGCCGATATCTTCGCGCTTTTGCGCAAAGCGAGAGTAGACACTTGCACCCTCGATGCCGAGAAAGACGAACACCGTAACGAGCATCGTCGCCCGCACCTGATCGAACAGGCTTACGTTCTCATATCCGGCACCACCGAAAAAATTGCTTTGAAAGAGGTCGAAGCGGAAGGCCGTGAGCAAGATAAAAAGGAACGTGATGATCGGAACGACCTTGGCGATGGTCACAACCTGATTGATGAATGCAGCCTGCTGTGTCCCGCGCAGGATGAGGGTGTGAAAGAGCCATATTCCGACCGACGCGACGGCAATTGCCGCGATCGTGTTGCCGTCCCCAAAGATCGGAAAGAATGCACCGAGGGTCGCCTTGATGAGCACCCAGTACGACACATTGCCGATGCAGGTTCCAACCCAGTATCCAAAGACGGCGAGAAATCCTAGATAGTCGCCAAATCCAGCCTTCGCGTAGGCATAGACACCCGCATCCAGCTCTGGTTTTCGCTCAGCGAGGAATTGGAAGACCCGGGCGAGAGTATACATTCCCCCTGCGGCTATCGTCCAAGCGATGATGGCGCCGAACGGCCCGGTGGCGGTCGCGAATGTACGCGGCAAGGAAAAAATTCCCGACCCGATCATCGAACCGACCACCATCGCGGTGAGCGCGAACAAAGTCAGCTTCTGAACCGGCTTCTCACCCGCGCTCTTGCTCTCTTCGATTGTTTGATCGAGCGACGCCATATCCTAATCCTGCTTTTTCTTGCTTCAAATCAATAAGTCGGAAAGGAATGCGCGCGACTTCGTCTGCCCGCACAAAACCACCCCTCCCCGAACTGGCAGTTGGGGAGGGGTTTCAGCAAGGAGCAGGCGTGATGCGCACGCCGCGGTCTACTATTGGGCTGGCGGTGTCGCTGCTGGAGCATTCATCTGAGGAGTGGCTCCGCTCATTCCCTTTGTGGCTGGTAGCTTGCCTTCGTCTCCCATTCTCTTGGACGTACCAACATCGACCGGAGCCGTGGCGCCCATATCGGGAGTGGCGCCACTGACCGCCCCGGTTGCAGGAAGTTTGCCCTCATCACCCATTGTCTTCGGTGGAGCGATTGGAGTCCGGTCGTCGCCATATGCTGGCGCAATCAAAGCCCCTAGAAGAAGTCCTGCGGCAGCAACTGAAAGTAGACGCTTCATTGCAAACCTCCCAACTTTTTTGAACAATGCTCGACTTTTAATGCGGCATTGACCGCGAGCGAATATTTGCCCCGGCAAAGTCAGCCTAGCTTCGTTTTTTATCAATATCCAACAATTTCCGGCAGCCTGACTGTCGAATAAAGGAAGAGGGTCCGCGCATGCATTGCGAGGGCGCTGTCACAATTCCTACATCTCTCTACTCACTCGTTTTTTATTGCAGTGCAGCGTCGAAGCTCACTGTTTGGGTAAAGGAAAAGAATGCTATTTACAATTTAGCGCGCGGCGATGCGTATCGTCTTCAATTCGATCAGGGAAATTACGGCATGCTCTATGTGGACCTCCCTACTCGTTCTGAGTTCAAGGCCCTAGCCGACGTGCGGACGGATGCCTGCGTGTCTATCTACCTGCCCACCACCCCGCTGACCCAGGAGTTTAATGCCAGTCGGATCGCTTTTGGAAATCTCGCAAAAGAGGCATGTGCGCAATTGGAAGCCGCAAAGCTACCCAAGTCTCGAGTAGCAGCGCTGGTCGAACACTTTGATCAACTCGCCGTCGATGCCGACTTCTGGGCCCATCAGGCCAATAGCCTTGCGGTGCTTGCCACTCCAGACAGTGTCAGGACGTACCGGCTCGCAAACAAGCTGACGCCGATGGTCGAGGTTTCTGATCGCTTTCACCTGATCCCGCTCCTTCGGGCCATTACCTTCCCTCACACAGCCTACGTTTTGGTGCTTTCAGAGAATACTGTGCGGCTCGTCGAGATCTTTGCTGACCATCCACCGGTGACAGCCAAGATTGCAAACATGCCGAAAGATGCCGCCAGTGCGGCTAGAAAAGCGACTTTGAACGATCGGTCACCCAGCGGCCGCATGCAGGGGGCCGAGGGGCAAAACGTCAGGCTCAACCAGTACGCTCGTAAAATCGACGCCGCGCTGCGGCCCATCCTTGCGGGTCGCGATACGCCGCTCGTGCTGGCAGCGACAGATCGCTTGGCGTCGATTTACAAGTCGGTAAACAGCTATCCGCACCTTTTCGAGCAGACCATAGGTGGAAACTCTGACAGGGCGAGCGACGCGGAACTATCGGTTGCGGTCAGAGCAATACTTGACGCGTGGTACCAATCGGAACTGAGGCAATTCCGAAGTGTTTACGAAACGCGAGCAAATAGCGGCCGCGCCACGTCGGATCTTTCGGATGCGGCAAGGGCGGCGACGTTCGGGGCGATCGACGTTCTTCTTGTCGACATCGATAGTGTGACGCCGGGGTCAGTCGATGAGGCGAGCGGAGCCGTTCAGTTTGCCGATGGGCCTGGTGCAAAGAACTACTGCATCGTCGACGAGATCGCCGCGCGAGCCTTATCAAACGGTGCAAAGGTACTCGCCGTAAGGAAATCGGACTTGCCTGCAGGCGGAGAACTTGCGGCCGTCCTGCGCTATCCGATCTAGAGGATCACAGGGGCGCTGAGTGCAATTCAGCCCACCCGTACCACATGATCTGAAGGCCTATGCAAAGCAGAATGAACGCCATCAGCCGCGTCAGCACGAGCATGCCGACTTCGCCAAGCCACGCGACGACGGCTGTCGAATTGCGAAAGATCAGATAAAGCGCAAGGGAAACGAGGAGGGCGCCGCTGGCCGCAACCATCACTCCGGCAAGGTACAAGACCGGTGTCGTCGGGATCTGAGCGCCGAGCGCGATCGAAGCCGCGATCGTCCCAGGCCCGGTCGTGAGCGGGAACGTTATTGGAAAGAAGCTGCGCCGAACCACCTCTGCTTGGGTCATCTCGCACGTTTCTTCCGCCGCCTTCGCGTGGACGGCATCATCATCGGTGCGGTGGAGCATGCGCCATGCCGTGGATGCAACGAGCAACCCGCCGCCCAGACGAACGATGGGGAGCGATATCCCGAACAGAGCCAGCACATACGTTCCAATCAGCATGGACGTGACGATGACGACCCAGCTGTTGATCGCAATCTGCCGTGCCAAACGCGCCGCAAGGGCACGGTTGTTACCAACGGTGGCTACAAAGACGGGAGCGGTGCTGAGTGGATTGATGATCGGCAGCAGCGTGACTGGCACCATCACCAGCGCTTTCAGGATCGGCAGGATCAGATATTCCAAGCCATCACCAAGCGTCCCCTCTGACCGCGTCGTTCAATCAGATCTTCCTCGGCGACTGATCGCGGCGACCAGCATTCCCGCCGTGGCGCCGGTGAGTACGCCTCGTCCAGGCCCATCAACAAGAACGGCTATACCAGCCCCAATCAGCGCACCTTGAGCCAACTCCTTGACGTTCCGGGCCTCTGCAGTTGATGCACTGGTTGCCATCAATACTGCTGCAACAACGTGCAGGCACGACCGCACATGCAAATTCCAACAGCGTTCGATCATTCAATCGCCTTTGGTGTGGCACTCAGTTCGAGCCGGATCCCAGCAGGATAAAGCCTGCACATGGGAACACGCCTCACTTCGCGGACAATGTATCTGCGACCGCTTCATCGATAACGCCCGCAAGCAGCGCGTTCTTATCATCCTCGCAGCCATCAGCCAGTTCCGCGATGAACTTGTCTCTCAACTTGGCTTTGTCGGCGTCCGAACTCGCGAACTTGGCGATGTCTATTTCGCGATTATAGAGAGACACAGCCACCATAGCCCGCACAACCTTATCGACGTAGGCATTGTCACCGTTGCTCTCGTCTACGACGCTTTGGCACGTGTGGTACATCAGCGGCAAAGCGTCATCGATGTATTTCTCAGCTTCGGCATCCGCGCGGGCTGAAGCCGAAAAACAGACTGACATGAGCGCGAGAGCGAGAGAGGAGGACAGAAAGCGGTTCATCAGAAAGCCTCGAATGCTTTGTTTGTGTCTGATCTCGTGATCAGGGTGTCGACGTGATCAGCGCGAAACGGCGCCAATAAGGGCACCTGCAGCTGCTCCCGTTCTGGCCCCGCTGCCGCCGTCGACCAACGCTCCGACGCCGGCGCCGATGGTGCCGCCCACGACCGCTCTGCGCGCCCGGTTTGCTTCCGCCGTCGCGGCCAGGAGCGTGAACGCAATCGTTGCAACAAGAGCAGCGGCCGTTACCGTTCGAACCGTCGTCGGTCTCGATTGGATTTCCATTTCCACCTACCTATTTCAATAGCTATTTGATGCGCGTCTCGGGTGTCGTCAGCGGCTGAGCGTAAGGCCCTTGACCCCAACAGCAACATTCACACCTGTCTGAACCTGAACGCTCAGCGGCTGAAGAACGATGGAATTGCTTGAGCCGCCAATAAGCGCATTAGCGCCTACGCCAACACCCACGGCTGCATTGGCGGCGACCCCTGCATACCGTCCGGCCAATGCACCCGTTGCAGGGTTGTCGGTTGACGAGAGGACGGTCCAAACCATCGTGTTCCGGCCCTTGACGCCAAGGTCGAGGCCAATTCGGGTAATCCGCGCGGTATATGTTACCGCCGCGCCGCCCCGAACCCTTTGAAACTCGCACGACATGCGTTGGCTGGAGCCGAGTATGAGCCCGACGCTGCCGTTACCCCGGCAGGTCAGCGTCCCTGCCACGAGCCGCGCATCTTGGGCTAACACATTGTCCGTAAGAGAGAAAAAAAGATGGAAGCCGCAGAACAGTGCAACAAATTTGTCTCGGATCATCATTCGTTACGCCCACCCACTCAACTTTTATTCTATGTCGCCAATCCGGTCTGACGATCGATGTATGCTTAGCTGCAATGCTCCGGCCATGCCAACAACAAAGTTAGATTGGCTGGCACCCAATGAAACGACTGCATCTCCCTTATCATATATGCTGCATCGCACTTGCCAAGCAGGACCTCCGTAGGCCACTTGGTAGTTGGAGCAGGGGGTGCTGGTCGATAGCGCCGATCATAAAGGCAAGCGCATAGTTACTTACCTGACGCGGGGGCGGGCGGCGATTGTTTGGCTTTAGAATATTGACGGCTGTTTTATTGGTAGCTCTTGCGGGTTGTGCCTCGCCGCCGCGTCTGCCGGCTTTGCCGCTCGCATTGGCATCGGAGACGAGCCCGTTCGGTATTCCAAATGCACGCTACTATCCCGATACCGACGGTAAGAAGCTGGAGGCGTTGGGCAAGGCTTCAATCCAAAAAGAACTTCGGGCAAATGCCGGGAAATTGTCGAGCCTTCAGCCGGCAAGTTTCCTGGCCATTTCGGGCGGCGGTGATAGCGGCGCCTTCGGTGCCGGCTTGTTATGTGGATGGAGTACGAGAGGCGATCGACCCAAGTTCAAACTGGTCACCGGCGTCAGTACCGGAGCTTTATCGGCACCATTTGTGTTCCTAGGGTCGGACTACGACCATGCATTGGCACAGGTTTATACGACGATCCAGGCTTCAGATGTTTTCGAGCCACGCAAGGCTCTGGTTGCGGCAGTCAGTGCCGACGCCTTGACCGACAGCGCACCTTTGCGGGGCATGATCACCAGATTCATGGACCGGCAAATGATTTCACGTATTGCTGAGGAGTATTCTAAGGGCCGCCTTCTCTTGATCATGACCACCAACCTTGATCAAGGACGTCCGGTCATCTGGGACATCGGAGCCATTGCCGCGAGTGGACATCCGAACACGCGCGAGTTTATCGTCGATATCCTCATGGCGTCGGCTGCAATTCCCGGGGTGTTTCCACCCGTGATGCTGGACGTGAGTCACGGCGGGATGAACTATCAGGAGATGCATGTCGATGGAGGAACGACAGCCCAGGCGTTCCTCTATCCTCCGACGTTCAATCTCAATCGCGCGGCAGGCCAGGATCGCGCGATACGCAAACGCGTTGCGTATATCATTCGCAACGGAAGACTGTTTAGAGAAGAGTCACGATGTCCAGCGACAGACGCTATCGGTTGCCACGGAAGCCGCTTCAACAATGATTGCCGCCAACGGCACCAACGACACGTTCCGTATCTACCTCACGACGAAACGCGATAGTGTCGATTACAATCTGGCCTACATCGACGACGACTTCACCGAACCCTACAAAGGTCCGTTCGACCGCGATTACATGAATAAGCTATTCGACTACGGCTTCGAGTTGGGACGCGCTGGCTATCAGTGGCACAAGGCCCCACCGGGTTTCGGAGACTAAGCCGGGCTACTGTCTTCTGGCAGCTATTGTGCGGTCTTGATTGGTGTGAAGCGTCAGGGTGCCGTCTGCAGCAATTGAAAACCGCGACACCCGCTCCAAAAGCTCGAGGAAGAGCTGCTCCTGCTTCATGACAGGTTCTTCGCATGCCATCATGGACG